>JAQWFW010000021.1 GCA_029238515.1 Flavobacteriaceae bacterium
GGCGAAAAATAGCTACATTTGAGTACATCCAAAAAGATACACTTGATTGCATTTGAACCACATCTTGAATTTGCGTTAAACTTAGACCGGAACGATCCACTCGCTAAGTACAGAACTGCATTCCACATCCCAAAAGATGAACAAAGCAACGACTGGTTGTATTTTACAGGGAATTCTCTGGGACTTCAACCCAAAACCACCAAATCGGCCATTGAGCAAGAACTGAATGATTGGGCCAATTTGGGTGTCGAAGGCCATTTTGAAGCCAAAAATCCATGGATGCCCTACCACGAATTTCTCACCGATAGTATGGCCAAAATTGTGGGCGCAAAACCCATTGAAATTGTGGTCATGAATACCCTCACTACAAACCTCCATCTTTTGATGGTTTCCTTTTACAACCCCACAAAAAAAAGACATAAAATTCTTATAGAAAGTGATGCTTTCCCATCGGATCGCTACGCGGTACAAACACAATTGGAATTTCATGGATATGATGCCAATGAATGCCTAATAGAGTGGACACCTCGCACAGATGAAAAATTATTACGCACAGAAGACCTCGAACAAATTCTTGAAACGCAAGGCGAAGAAATTGCACTCTTGCTTATTGGCGGAGTAAATTATTACACAGGGCAATATTTGGATTTAAAAAAAATTGCAGCTCTCGGTCATGCCAAAGGATGTAAAGTAGGTGTTGATTTGGCGCATGGTGCAGGTAATATCCAACCCGAATTGCATGATTCTGGTGTCGATTTTGCGGCTTGGTGCACCTACAAATATTTAAATGCTGGTCCCGGTAGTCTTGGTGGTGTATTTGTTCATGAACGCTATGCCCACGACAAGACTTTAAAACGTTTTGCAGGATGGTGGAGTCAAAATAAAGCCACGCGCTTCAATATGCGTCAGCCACTCGACGTTACACCTGGTGCAGAAGGATGGCAACTTAGCAATCCACCCATTTTATCGATGGCCGCCATCAAAGCTGCCTTGGATTTATTCAATGAAGTGGGGATGAACAAATTGAGGGAAAAATCAATCAAACTCACCAGTTATTTGGAATACCTTATCACAGCATTGAATCATGCACAAATAGAAATCATAACGCCAAGTGATCCCCACCAACGTGGGTGTCAATTGTCGATTCAAGTGAAAAATGCTAATAAAGATTTACACAAAAAACTAACTGAACAGCACGTCATTACCGATTGGAGAGAACCTGATGTGATCCGCTGTGCACCAGTCCCATTTTATAACTCTTTTGAAGATGTGTATCGGATGGTAGAAATTTTAAAAACTCTTTTGCCATGAACAACAAAGAAAATATACTCATCATAGGAGCTGGTCTTTGCGGTTCGCTTTTGGCCTTACGACTGGGACAACGGGGCTACAATGTTCGAGTGATGGAATTGCGACCAGACCTTCGAAAAGTAGACCTCAGCGCTGGACGTTCTATAAATTTGGCCTTTTCAAATCGTGGACTAAAAGCCATGAAAATGGTGGGGTTAGAAGATAAAGTGAACAAACTCTGTATCCCCATGCATGGACGTATGCTACACGATAAAAAAGGTGTTACAAAACTCTCAAAATACAGCGGACGAGAAGATGAATATATCAACTCAATTTCTAGAGAATTACTCACCGCTTTACTCATTGATGAAGCTGAAGCATTGGACAATGTCAGCATTGAATTTGATGTCAAATGCAATGAAGTTGATTTTGAGCAAAATGTGGCTAATTTCACAAATACAATCAGCAAGAGGACCTTTGAGTGTAGCGCAGACCTCATATTTGGAACCGATGGTGCAGGTTCAGCACTTCGAAAAAGTTATTTTTCAGAACGTAAATTTTTATTTAGTTTTTCACAAAACTTTCTTACGCATGGCTACAAAGAATTGACCATTCCACCCACAAAAGATGGTGGATTCAAAACGTTTAAAAATGCACTTCATATTTGGCCAAGAGGCGAATACATGATCATTGCACTTCCAAATTTGGATGGGAGTTTTACAGTTACTTTATTTTTGGCTTACGATGGGGGAACTTACAATTTCAACAGTTTAACGACCAAAGAAAAAGTTATTGAATTTTTTAGTAAAGAATTTCCTGATGCTGTGAAACTAATGCCCAATTTGGCAACAGAATTTTTCGAAAATCCAACAGCACCACTAGGCACAATCAAATGTTACCCATGGCAGTACAAAGGAAAAAACATGCTGTTAGGTGATGCCGCACACGCCATTGTCCCCTTTTATGGACAAGGGATGAATGCTTCTTTTGAAGATGTCGTAGAATTTGATACATTTTTGGACTTACACACTGGAGATTGGGAAAAAACGTTCAATGCATTTCAACAAAAAAGAAAAACAGACACCGATGGTATAGCCGATTTGGCTATTGATAATTTTCATGAAATGAAAGACCATGTGGCCAATCCTCTTTTTCAGAAAAAACGAGCATTGGAGATGACTTTAGAAACAGAATTACCAAATGATTATTTTTCAAAATATTCGTTAGTAACATTTTGCGAACACATTGGTTATCATGAAGCTATGACTCGCGGTCGTGCACAAGACAAAGCCATTTTGAATATGATTGATGACAATGAAATTGATCAACAAATGCCCATTGATGAACTTCATGAAAAGATAAAAAAAGAAACCAATTCCATTTTGGAAGATGATAAAGTTGCAAAAACTTTACATCATTAAACACAACGTTGATTATGAGTAAAACAGTCACACCAAGAGGCGCCTACCCACACACAAAACGTGTAGGTGATTTTATTTTTGTTTCGGGAACAAGTTCTAGACGACCAGACAACTCAATTGCAGGAGTGGAAATCATAGACGCCATGGGAACAAAAAAATTGGACGCTGCAGTACAAACGCGAGAAATGCTTCAAAACATAGATAAAAATTTAGCAAAAGAAGGCGCTTCATTGGCCGATGTGGTTGATGTCACCTCATTTTTGGTCAACATGAACGATTTTGCAGATTATAACAAGGCCTATGCAGAATTTTTTAGTCCTGAAAATGGCCCTACACGTACCACAGTAGCGGTACACCAACTCCCCCACCCCGATTTGGTGGTAGAGATAAAAGTAGTAGCGTACAAAAAACAGAGCTAATGACCATAAAAAATTACATCAATGGAGCTTATTGCATGCCGTCAAGCCAAAATTGGCTAGATGTAATTGACCCCAGTATAGGTGAAATTTATGGACAACTTCCAAACTCTAACCGTGAAGATGTACAACAAGCATATGAAGCCGCAGAAAAAGCATTTCCAGAGTGGTCCAAAACAAGTGTAGAAAAACGAAGTACGATTTTAGCCAAAATTGCAGATTTAATTGAAGACAATTTAGAGGTTTTAGCCAAAGCAGAAAGCATGGATAATGGTAAGCCAATCACATTGGCTAAAACTGTAGATATTCCTAGAGCAGCCAGTAATTTTAGATTTTTTAGTCAAGCAATTACTCAGTTTTATAGTGAAAGCCATGAACAAATTGCGGCAAAATCAATCAATTTCACGCTTAGGCAACCCATTGGGGTTGTGGGTTGTATATCCCCGTGGAATTTACCTCTCTATTTATTCACTTGGAAAATAGCACCTGCCTTGGCAGCTGGAAATTGTGTAGTGGCTAAACCTAGTGAAGTCACTCCCTATACAGCATTTTTATTAGCAGAACTATGCAGCAAAGCTGGACTCCCAAAAGGTGTACTAAACATAGTACACGGATTAGGATCAAGTACCGGACAAGCCATTGTGGAACATCCCAACATCAAAGCTATTTCTTTTACAGGGGGCACCAAAACTGGCGCACACATTGCGCGAACAGCCGCACCATTATTCAAGAAATTATCGCTAGAACTCGGTGGCAAAAACCCCAATATCATTTTCGCCGATTGCGACTATGAAAAAATGCTGACGACAACAATAAAATCAGCTTTTGCCAACCAAGGTCAAATCTGTCTTTGTGGAAGTCGAATTTTTGTAGAAGCAACCATATACAAGCAATTCAAAACCGATTTCGTTGAAAAAGTAAAACAATTAAAAGTTGGACTACCTTCCAAAAAAAGTAGCGATTTAGGCGCTTTAGTTTCAAAAGCTCACCTAGAAAAAGTATTGAATTACGTTGAAAAAGCAAAACAAGAAAACATGAATATTTTGTGTGGTGGGCAAAAGATTTCTATAGAACATGGCGAAAACGGTTATTATATGCAACCCACCATAATTGAGGTGTCTTCCAACGATTGTGTCTTGAATCAAGAAGAAATTTTTGGCCCAATAGTTACACTAATGCCCTTTGAAAATGATGAAGAAGCATTGGCACTAGCCAACACTTCTTCTTACGGGCTATCGGCTACAGTATGGACCAATAATTTGAAGCGAAGCTTACACTTTTCTCAGCATTTAGAAACTGGTATTGTGTGGGTCAATACATGGATGCAACGCGATTTGCGCACTCCTTTTGGTGGTCAAAAAAATTCTGGTGTAGGTCGCGAAGGCGGTTTTGAGGTGTTGTGCTTTTTTACTGAAGCCAAAAATATATGTATTAATTATGAATAAGGTTTTATGGAATTAAATTTAAAAAATAAATCTGCACTAGTTTGCGGAAGTACGCAAGGCATAGGGCGTGCAACAGCAATAGCTTTGGCCGATGAAGGTGCAAGAATTACACTCATTGCGCGAAACGAACAAAAACTCAAACAGGTTCTTTCTAAGTTGCCGAAAAATGCAGCACATGACTATATTGTAGCCGATTTTTCTGATCCACAGCAACTAAAATCTCAGGTTGCAAACTACTTGTCGTCCAATACAGGGTTCCATATTCTTGTAAATAATACAGGAGGTCCACGAAGTGGAGCCATCATAGAAGCTACTTTAGAGGAATTTGAATCTGCTTTTACTCAGCATCTAAAGTGTAATCATGTACTCACACAACTGCTTACACCTTTTATGAAATCGGAACAATACGGCCGTATCATTAACGTGATTTCTACTTCTGTAAAAGAACCCATTGAAGGACTTGGCGTAAGTAATACCATACGCAATGCGGTTGGGAATTGGAGTAAAACCCTATCTTTTGAATTGGGTGGATTTGGTATAACTGTGAATAATGTTTTACCTGGATTTACGGAAACAGAACGTTTGAACGAAATCATCGATATCAAAGCCAAAAAAGCAAAAGTTTCATTTGAAGAAATGGAAGAGCTTATGAAAACTTATACTCCAGCAAAACGCTTTGCAAAACCAGAAGAAACGGCCAATGCCATAGTGTTTTTGGCCAGTGAAGCGGCGAGCTATATCAATGGGGTCAATATTCCTGTTGACGGTGGACGAACAAAATCTTTGTAACTTTATACGCATAATATAAATATATAAACATGAGCAAAATCGTATCTCCACTCAATTTTAAAGCTTGGATAGAAGAAAACCGAGCCCTACTCAAGCCCCCTGTCGGCAATAAATGTGTTTGGCAAGATGGCGAATTTATCGTGATGGTTGTCGGAGGCCCAAACAATAGAAAAGATTATCATTACAACGAAACACCAGAGTTTTTCTATCAAGTTGAAGGTGACATAATTTTAAAAATCATAGACAAAGGTATAGCCAAAGATGTACATATTAAAGAGGGTGATATTTATTTGTTGCCTGCAAAAGTTCCACATTCTCCACAACGTGGAGCCAATACTGTTGGACTTTTGATTGAATACCCCAGAGCCGAAGACATGGAAGACGCTTTGGAATGGTACTGCGAGTCTTGCAATCATCAATTGTACAGAGAACCCTTTACACTAAAAAATATAGAAACCGACATGCCTGCTATTTTTGATCGATATTATTCAGATGATGAAAAATGTACTTGTGAAAAGTGCGGCGCAAAAATGGAAGCTCCCAATAATTTATAATCCACAAACATGAAACTAAAACTGCGCATCAACGGCCATTCTCACCTTCTTCCCTACCCAGAAGAAATCCCTCAATTCATGAAAGACAAAGAAATATTTTGGGTTGATGATGAGCGAAAATACATGCTTCAAAAAGGATGGAGCCGTCCTGTTACTCATTCTAGTTTTTTTCTTGATGAAAAACTGGAGTGGATGGATGAAAATAAAATTGATCATGCCGTTGTACTCAATCTTTCACAATTGTACGGCAATGGATTACGTTTGGAAATGATGAAAAAGGCCTTGCGTTTTCAAAATGATTTTAATGCAAAAATTCAACAAAACCACGCCTCCAAATTCACTTGTGGATTTGTGATTCATCCTGGATTTATTCAAGGTGCGCTTTGGGAAATCGAACGCTGTGTAGAAGAATTAGGGCTAAATGTTTTATGTCTTCCAACGCACTTCATGGACAGTATTGGACAGTGGCGGAGTGTTTTTGACAAAGAAAATGATGCGATTTTTGAATTAGCAAATCACTATAATTTAGCTATAGAAATTCATCCTTACGATGGCGATAAAATGATTAAACTCGAAAATACGTCATGGCGCTTTCATTTGATTTGGATGTTGGCTCAATGTGGTGATGCCTATCATTTTTATACACTCAACGGTATGCAAGAACGTTTTCCAAACATCAGAACATGCTTTGCACACGGTGGTCAAATGGCACAAATGAATCTTGGTCGACGCATACAAGGATTTGATGGTCGTCCCGATTTATTTGACGGAAAAACACACCCTCGAAAAGCGGTAGGACACCCAAATATTTATTTTGACACTCTTGTTCATGACACCGATTCTTTTGATTTGATGCTAAAACGTCAAGGCAGTAATCAAATCATTATGGGTCTAGACGACCCTTATCCGCTTGGAGAAATGGAAAGCGAAGCACAATCGTCGTATCCAGGTAAATTGTTGGATTTGGCTAAAGAACGGTCTATTATTGATCAAAACCAATATGACGATATTTGGGAAGATAATGTGTTGCGCTGGTTGTTTGGAAATGATACAAAGAAAATTGAGTCTTTAACCCAAAAAATTTTAGAATAATGCACTTCATTCCAGAAGCGTTAGATCAGTATACTGTTCAGCACTCCGAAGATGAGCCAGAGCTTCTTCAAGCATTGACGCGAGAAACGTACCAAAAAGTATTGCAACCCAGAATGCTCAGCGGGCATTATCAAGGACGTGTGTTGAGTATTATTTCAAAACTAATTCGCCCGAAAACAATTTTGGAGTTGGGAACGTTCACTGGGTATTCGGCATTGTGTTTGGCAGAGGGTCTGCAAAAGGATGGTGAACTTCATACGATAGACATCAATGATGAATTGGTCGCATTTCAAAGACGGTATTTTGATCAATCTGAGTATGGAGCCCAAATTCATCAACACCTTGGACCTGCTCTTGAAATTATTCCAAAATTGAACCTCACTTTTGATTTAGTATTTATGGATGCCGACAAACTGAATTACATCAATTATTTTTATAAAATTATAGATAAATTGAACCCTGGCGGAGTCATTCTTTCTGATAATGTGTTATGGAGTGGAAAAGTCATTGAACCCTTAGACAAAAATGATATTTCAACAAAAATTGTATTGGATTATAACCGTCTTTTAAAAGAAGATGAGCGGTTGGAAACTGTTCTTCTGCCTATACGCGATGGCCTAACCGTGAGCATCAAAAAATAAGACTATAACTTTCGACGGACCGAACCAGTCAAATCTTCAATATCGCTTTTCACTTTGTCGATCTCTTCTGAAACATCTTTGGTAAGATTGGTATCTATCCCTTGTTTTTCGGCACTGCGCTGAATTTCCCCTTTAATGTCGTTGGTAGCATTTTTTAGGGTACGCATTCCCTTGCCCATCCCTTTTGCAATATCAGGGATTTTATCTGCTCCAAATACCATAATCACAATAAAAAGAATGAATACAATTTCGGTACTGCTGATAAAAAGAGGAAAATGATGAATCATACTGCAAATATAGAAAGTATTCCTCTAATTATCAGCTAAATTATTGGCCTTAAATTCGATTAACTTTTCTTGCAAATACTGAAGAATTTCTACATCACTTCTGTTGGTGCAGCGCATTTGAAAGTTATCATCATCAGAACAAAAGAAATAAAATTCTGCGTGTAGCTCCTCTACGAGATCTTCTTGTTTAAAAAGTTCGGGGCCCACAACCTCTTTGATGTGGGTCAAAATATTTTTATCCTTTTCGAACTTTACGACACGTTTGAGTTTTTTGGTACGTCCAGTAATTTTATTCAAAAATTTATTGAAATTAATCATGGCATAGGGAAAGCCCAAATACACCATTTTTCCATAATCAGCTTCATAAACTCGGCTTTCTGCTTGTGTTTTTCGTACCCCTGTGTAACCAGGAATTCCTACATCATAAAAGTCCAAAGGACGCTCTGCATCAGAGTTTGTAATGTCTGAATTTAAATCACCCGTCAGGATTTTTCCTATGGTTACCTCATCAAGTTCTGTGACAGAGTCCTCCAAGTTTACTTCAATAAAATTGTTTTCAATCATTTTTGCAGTAATGACCACAAACTTGGGCATATACTGAATGGATGAAAAATATAAAGAGTCGGACAATTTTCCTTTTATGGTAAACTCCCCTTTTTGATTTGTAGTGGCATAGCGATATGCCGTCTTGTTGATAACGTGAACACCCTCCACATTGCCATCAGCTTTGATAATTCCTGAAAATTCACGCGTCTGTGCGTGGATTATTGTTGAAAAAAACAGCAGCAATATGGAAATTCTGGAGAAATAAAAAATCAAAATGGTTCGTTTTATTTTGTATAAATTTACAAAAGAAAAAACGTTGTGCCAATAAAATCACTTAAATGAAAAAACTTCTCATTGCCAGCACCTCAACATTACATGGAAGTGCATACCTCGCTTATCTATTGGATGAATTAACTGTTTTTTTTCAATCAACAGAAACCATTGTTTTTATTCCTTATGCACGTCCTAGTGGTTTAAGTCATGATGCATACACAAAAATTGCTGAAACTGCATTTCAAAAAATTAATAAAAAGATTGTTGGTCTTCACGAATTTGATGACCCAATCCAAGCACTCAAAGATGCTGAAGGAATTTTTGTAGGAGGAGGCAATAGCTTTGTTTTGGTCGATCAGTTACATCGAAAAAATATCATGAATACACTACGGTCTGTTGTCAATTCTGGTACACCCTACTTGGGGACAAGTGCCGGTAGTAATATTTGTGGAATTTCAATGGGTACCTCAAACGATATGCCTATTGTGCATCCACCTAGCTTCGAAACGCTTGGTGTAATCCCGTTTAATATCAACCCACATTATTTGGACCCTCTTCTCGAAAGCAAACACATGGGCGAAACAAGAGCAACACGCATCAAAGAATTTCATTTTTTCAATACTCAAGCTGTTGTGGGCTTACGCGAAGGGAGTTTTTTAGAAGTTATTGGAGAACAAATTGTATTGAAAGGACCGCTAAATGCACGAGTTTTTGAACACCACAAAGCACCGTACGAAATAAGTTCTGGAACAGATTTGAGTGATTTACATTGAGCGCTAAAGGGATTTTAAAAAGTGAAATCCTAATTTCTTATAGCCTTCTTTTTGGTAAAACTTATGGGATAAAATATTTTCGACATAGGTGTTGAGTTCTATGGTTTCATAACCCTTTTCTCTAACATAATTTTCAATCCAAGCCATCAACTGACTACCAAGGCCTTGATTTCTGAATGCTTCTTCGATACAAACATGATCGACCTCAACACTTCGACCAGAGTAATGTCGCGTACAAAACCATAGACCAGCAACTCCTATAAGCTGATGATGGTTATATACCCCAACACACTCATAATTTTGAGTAGTCATTTCCTGTAGGCGCTGCAAAAGGACTGTATCTGAAACAGAATCTTTTGCCATTTTTTTGACTAATGACAATATTGAACCGATTTGATGGCTTGGAATAATTTTAAATTCCATCGTATATTTATTTAAATTCAAAAATACAACATAATTTTTTGTGACTTTTTTTAAAAAGTTGTGTCTTATACTATAGAGATTAATTTATAATTTTTACAATATGTTACGTGGAGGAAGAAAAATAAGGTTAATGATTGGCGCAGGACTTGTGCTTTTTGCGGTCGTCAAATATTGTGCTAGCGCAGAAATCAATCCATATACCAATGAAAAACAACATATTGGGCTCAGCGAGTCTGAAGAAATTATCATGGGGTTGAATGCAGCACCACAGATGGCACAACAACATGGCGGACTATCCCCAGACAAACAGTATCAAGCAGCTGTTGACCGTGTTGGTCACAAACTTGTAAACAGTAGTATAGCAAAAGAGAGTAACTATAAATTTGAGTTTCATTTGTTGGCCGATGAACGAACAATAAACGCTTTTGCTCTCCCAGGTGGACAAATTTTTATTACCTATGCTCTATTTTCAAAACTTGAAAATATCGATCAATTGGCAGGTGTTCTTGGACACGAAATTGGGCATGTTTTAGGACGACACTCTGCCGAACGAATTGCAAAAGACGGACTAACCCAAGGCATATTGAGCGGATTAGCCGTTGGCGTAGACCCATCTGATGCACAAAGTGCGGCGGCAGTTGCACAACTTATTAATATGAAATATGGTCGAGACGATGAACTTCAAAGCGATGAACTTGGTGTACAGTTTATGATTCAAGCAGGTTATGATCCTCATGCATTAATTGGTGTTATGAAAATTTTAAAATCCGCTGCTGGACCCAACCGAACTCCTGAATTTCAAAGCACACACCCTGATCCAGAAAATCGAGTTGAAAAAATAAAACAAGCCATAAAGAAATATCAATAGCTAAACACTAAAGTTACATCAATCACTCCATTTAAAACTTAAAAACTTCTTATCTTTGGGCCAAGACCAACACAAATGAATAAGAAAGTAATTTTAATGATTTTGGACGGCTGGGGAACATCACCAGATCCAAAAGTATCTGCGATTGATCATGCCAACACACCATTTATTGATAATTTATATAATTCTTATGCGCACGCAAGCTTAAGAACCGACGGATTACACGTGGGCTTGCCAGAAGGGCAAATGGGCAACAGCGAAGTAGGCCATATGAATCTTGGTGCAGGACGAATTGTTTATCAAGATTTAGCAAAAATCAATTTGGCAGTAACCAATAAAACTCTAGGTTCAGAAGCTGTTTTAAAAGAAGCTATAGCTTATGCAAAAACAAACAACAAACCCATTCATTTACTCGGTCTATTGAGTGATGGAGGTGTACATTCGCACATCAATCATCTCTTCGGACTTTTAGATACTTTAGAAGAAAATAAGATTGAAAAAGCATTTGTCCATGCATTTACAGACGGTAGAGATGTTGATCCAAAATCGGGATTTGGTTTTGTAACAGAACTCGAATCAAGACTGGAAGACTCACCAGCACAACTTGCAACAGTCACAGGACGTTACTACGCAATGGATAGAGACAAGCGCTGGGAACGAACAAAACTGGCCTACGACGCCCTAGTGCATGGTCAAGGAGAATATTCAGAACATTTAACTTCAAGCATCAATAAAAGTTATGATGAAGATGTTACGGATGAATTTTTAAAACCCATCATTGCTGTCGATAAAAATAATGAACCCGTTGCTCAAATTAAAGATGGTGATGTGGTATTGTTTTTTAATTTTAGAACGGATCGTGGTCGGCAATTGACCGAAGCATTGAGTCAAAAAGATTTTCATGAATACAACATGCATGCACTGGATTTGAAGTATGTCACCATGACAAATTATGATGATAATTTCAAAAATATTGATGTGATTTTCAACAAAGAAAACCTAGAAAATACTTTGGGAGAAGTGCTTGAAGCGGATGGAAAAACACAGTTACGCATTGCAGAAACAGAAAAATATCCACATGTTACATTTTTCTTTTCTGGGGGCAGAGAAACTGCTTTCAATGGAGAAACACGCATACTAAAAAACTCACCCAAAGTACCTACATACGATCTTAAACCAGAAATGAGTGCATACGAATTACGTGATGCTTTGATCCCAGTATTGAAAGAAGAAAAAACAGATTTTGTTTGTTTGAATTTTGCCAATGGAGATATGGTTGGGCATACTGGAGTAATGGAAGCAGCTATACAGGCCTGTGAAGCGGTTGATGAATGTGTAAAAGACGTCGTAAATTGTGCCTTAAATCACGACTACACTACCTTATTGATTGCCGATCATGGAAACTGTGAAACCATGATCAATCCAGATGGTTCTCCGCATACAGCGCATACCACAAATCCTGTTCCGATTATTCTTATTGACAAAGATTTAAAGCATATAGAAAATGGGGTTTTGGGCGATATGGCACCTACTATTTTAAAGCTCATAGGCATAGATCCACCGTTAGAAATGAATCAAAAATCACTGGTTTAAAACTGCATAAATTTTAGAATCAAACTAAAGTTTTTAAGTATCTTTGTGCTTTCAAATGAAGATGCTTAATTTAAAAACTGCCGAAGAAATTGAACTCATTCGTGAGAGCGCCCTCATTGTGTCCAAAACACTTGGAATGCTCACCACAGAGGTTCAACCTGGGGTAACAACTTTACACCTCGATGCATTGGCAGAAACGTTCATAAGAGATCATGGGGCCGAACCTGGTTTTTTGGGACTTTATGATTTTCCAAACACACTTTGCATGAGCCCAAATGAACAAGTTGTTCATGGTATTCCAAACGACACGCCACTAAAAGAAGGAGATATCATTTCTATTGACTGTGGAGCCCTAAAAAATGGATTTTATGGCGATCATGCATACACTTTTGCAGTGGGTGAAATTTCATCAAAAACACAAAAACTTTTGGAAGTAACTAAAGCATCGCTTTATGAAGGTATTAGAGCATTCAAAAAAAATAATCGCGTTGGTGATGTAGGATTTGCTATTCAAAATTATTGTGAATCTTTTGGATATGGTGTGGTAAGAGAACTTGTTGGTCATGGCCTAGGGCGTGTGATGCACGAGGAACCTGAAATGCCAAATTATGGAAGAAGAGGACGTGGCAAAAAATTTGTAGATGGCATGGTAGTTGCCATCGAACCCATGATCAATATGGGTACGCACCGCATCAAACAACACAGCGACGGTTGGACCATCACAACAAAAGATAATCTACCCAGCGCACATTTTGAGCACAACATTGCACTTGTCGACGGAAAACCAGAACTATTATCAACATTTGCATACATCAATGAAGTACTTGGTATAGAAACTGATGAAGAAGTAGAATTTAGAATTCGAAAATAATACCCTATGAAATCCATTGAAAACATAGAACAAGAGCTCACGGATTTGAGAATACAAATCAATGAGCATCCACTTTACAAAACTCTTGAAACCATAGATGACGTAAAAAAGTTTATGGAAATTCATGTTTTTGCGGTGTGGGATTTTATGTCTTTGCTTAAAGCACTTCAGAACTTATTGACCAACAACAGTGTTCCTTGGACACCAAAAGGATATGGGGAAGCGGCACGATTTATTAATGAAATTGTGATGGGTGAAGAGAGTGATATCAATGAACTTGGCGAAGCGAAAAGCCACTTCGAAATGTACATTGATGCGATGAATCAAATTCAAGCAGATACTTCAACAATAAATGAATTTATCAGCTCAATAAAACAAGGACAATCCATTGAAGTTACACTAAGCAAACATCAATTGGATGATAAAATATGTGCGTTTATCAATTTTACATTTGACGTTATAAAAGGTGGAAAAGAACACTGTATTGCTTCGGCCTTTACATTTGGTAGAGAAGATGTGATTCCAGATATGTTTTTGGAAATTATTCAGCAATCAAAAACTAGTGAAGACGATAACCGTTACAGCAAATTGCTTTATTACTTGAACCGTCACATAGAAATCGATGGCGATGAACATGGTCCAATCTCACTAAAAATGGTTGAAACACTTTGTGGAGATGATGCGCAAAAATGGAATGAAACTCTTGAAATTGCAAAACAAGCACTGCATCATCGTTTGGAACTTTGGAGCCACATCCATGAGATCATACTACTCAATAAAAAAATTGCTATTAGTCATTAGAGTTTAAAACCCATTAAACGATTTAAACTCGAGTTCTTTATTTTCATTTTCAAAAATAATATGAACTTTAAGTTCGGGGTGGTTTTCTAAAAACCTTGACATTTCATTTACATTCATGGTTTGAAGTGCAGTAGCATATGCATCTGCAATCATACAGTTTTTGGCAATTACTGACACACTTAAAATATTTGTTTTGCTAGGATAACCCGATTGAGTGTCAATAATATGAGTATACTGTCGTCCATTTTGATCTATTTTATATTTTCTATAAGTACCTGAAGTTGCCATGGCTTCGTTGATTAGAACAACAGTATCGAGATAAGGAATATCACTTTGGACGTTAGGGTTTTGAACACCAATATTCCATGGGGCATTTTTAATAGAATTTATACCATAACAAACTATTTCTCCTCCAATTTCGACTAGAAAATTTTCAACTTTTTTACGCTTTAAAAATTGACCAATCCTGTCCACAGCATATCCTTTTGCGATGGCATTAAAATCTATTTTTGTAGCTTTTGGCTTTGTAATATCTAACCCATTAATTGAAACCTGATCGAGTCCAACAGATTGCATTAAGGTCTTAATTTTTAAACTATCCAATTGTTCAATTTTACCTTCAGGGCCAAAATCCCATGCGTTAACAACGGCGCCTATGGTAGGATCAAAACGACCATTTGTTTGCTTAAAAACGACCTTTGATGCTTCAAAAACAGTTTTGAACTGAGAATCAATTTTTGTCGTTCTGTTTTTATTTACTTTGGATATAATAGAATTTGGTATATACGTAGACATTGAGCGATTGATGTCGTGAAAAATGTCATCAAATTCATCTTTAAAATTTCCTGAACTGTCGTAAATTATGGTGTATGTTGTTCCAAAAACAGCACCAGAATTTCGCTGTTGTGTAGTAGTGTTTTGACAAGAAAGAAAGAGTAATAAAACAAAAAAAGCTAGATTTTTCATTGTAGTTTGATTAGTTCATATGAGATTCGATAACCTGAATTCCATTATATTCAATTAAGTATTCTTCATTGAGGTATATAGGCAAATCTTCGCCTTTTGGATTACCAACAGCTACACCAGCATAAAGTACTTTTGCTTCTTTTTCAAAAGCGTGTTTCTTGAATGTTTCCATCCAAACTACATCATAATTGTTTGGGTTTTCTGGTAGTTTCACTACGCGCACAATCACAAAAAAATATTGATTGTTTTTATCAATACACACAAATTGTGGGTGTTTTTTCAATTTGCTATTGATGGCCACAAATTCGAATCCTCTAGACTCCAAATCCTTACCAACATGGTTCATGCCTAAGTTGTGCAGTTCTTGCTTTGAAAGTGGTTTTGACATGATGTAAAAATACAAAAAGCCCAACAGACATGTTGGGCTTTTTTAGTTAATAGAAAGATAATTTTTTATCCTCCAAAATCATCAAATCGGATGTGTTCGTCTGGAATTCCAAAATCTTCACCCATTTTTTGAACTGCTTTATTCATCAGTGGTGGTCCACAGAAATAGAGTTCAATATCTTCTGGAGATTCGTGATGATTCAGATAATTATCGATGACACAGTTATGTATAAATCCAACAAAACCATCTCCTGGTGCATCTATATTTTCTTTGACTTTCCAATTGTCTTCTTCTAATGGTTCAGAAAGGGCAAGATAGAATTTGAAGTTAGGAAATTCATTTTCTAGTTGCTTGAAATGATCTAAATAGAATAATTCTCTTTTTGATCGACCTCCATACCAATAAGTGACTTTACGGCCAGTTCGTAAGGTTTTGAATAAGTGGTAAAGGTGCGAACGCATGGGTGCCATTCCAGCACCACCACCAACGTAAAGCATTTCTGACTCACTTTCATTGATAAAAAATTCGCCGTAAGGACCAGAAATGGTTACTTTATCACCTGGTTTTTGTGCAAAAATATAGGATGAGGCCACTCCTGGATTGACATCCATCCACCCGTTTTTTGAGCGGTCCCATGGCGGTGTTGCGATACGTACATTAAGCATGATCTCGCGCCCCTCGGCTGGGTATGAAGCCATAGAATAAGCACGTTCTACGGTTTCTGTATTTTTCATCGTTAAAGGCCATAACCCAAATTTATCCCATTCTGCTTGGAATTTTTTTGGATCGTCGTGTTCTTCTGGATGCGCTGTGATATCGATGTCTTTGTAGTTGATTTCACATGCTGGTATTTCAATTTGAATGTATCCCCCTGCTTTGTAGCCCATATCTTCTGGAATTTCGACTACAAATTCTTTGATAAATGAGGCCACATTGTAGTTTCTTACGACTGTAGCTTCCCATTTTTTTATTCCGAAAACTTCTTCTGGGATAGAAATTTCCATGTCTTGTTTTACTTTAACTTGGCAAGACAAACGTGCACCACTTTGCAGTTCTTTTCTAGAAAAATGAGGGGTTTCTGTTGGTAATGCTTCTCCACCACCAGACATTACATGGCATTCACACTGAATACATGTTCCTCCTCCTCCACACGCAGAGGGCAAAAATATTTTTTGATTTCCTAAAGTAGATAATAATGTTCCACCTGAAGAGACTTCAATTTCACGTTCACCATTAATCAAGATTTTGACTGGTCCTGAGGGTGATAATTTTTGTTTTACAAACAACAAAACACTAATAAGGATTAATGCTATTGTTAAAAATGCTACAACTGTAGCTATAATAGTTCCTGATGTTCCTGCAGCTAAAATTAACATATTTAGTTCAATGTTTTAGTTTCATTATTCTCTATTTTTTCTGTCTGTGGAAGTTGTAAAGCAACTTCTTTTGCTGTTTCTTTCACTTCTTCATCACCACCAGTAAGCATCCCTCCAAAACTCATGAAACCAATGGCCATAAGCCCTGTAATGATGAATGTAATGCCCAAACCTCTAAGTGGTGCTGGTACATTTGAGTATCTAATTTTTTCTCTAATGGCTGCAATAGCAAGAATGGCCAAAAACCATCCAATTCCTGAACCTAACCCATATACAGTCGCCAAACCTAATGTTGCTATTTCTCTTGACTGCATGAATAGCGATCCACCTAAAATGGCACAGTTTACAGCAATCAAGGGTAAGAAAATACCTAAAGAATTGTATAGTGATGGAGAAAATTTTTCTACAATAATTTCGACCAATTGAACCATCGTTGCGATGGTAGCAATAAACATGATGAAAGATAAGAAGCTTAAATCATAAGCAGCAAAATCTTCACCTAGCCATGCCAGTGCTCCTGGTCTAAGGATGTATTGATCCAACAGCCAGTTGAGTGGAACAGTCACCAATAGGACAAATATAACGGCTGCGCCAAGTCCTACAGCAGTAGACACTTTTTTGGAAACAGCAAGGTAAGAGCACATCCCAAGGAATGTGGCAAATACCATATTATCTATAAAAATCGATTTAAAAAATAATTCTAAATATTCCATAATGTTTTAGTCTTCGATTAATGCTTTATTTCTGCTGCGTTGCACCCAAATAATGAGGCCAACTACAATCAATGCCATTGGGGAGAGCAACATAAAACCATTGTTTTCGTATCCGAAACCATATAGTCCTGTTTTTTCGATGGGATCACCAAGAACTTTCACCCCCATTAGTGTTCCTGATCCTAGTAGTTCTCTAAAAAATCCTACTATTATAAGGATAACACCATATCCTGCAGCATTACCTATTCCGTCTAGAAAAGAGCGCCATGGTCCATTTCCTAAAGCAAATGCTTCAAAACGCCCCATGATGATGCAGTTGGTAATGATTAGCCCAACAAATACAGAAAGTTCTTTACTGAGTTCGTAAGCAAATGCTTTGAGTACCAAATCGACAATAATAACCAGTGCGGCCACAACAGTAAGTTGAACTATAATTCTAATTTTAGAAGGAATAATATTTCTAATGAGTGAAATTACAACATTTCCAACCCCCAATACAAAAAGTACAGAAATTGACATCACAATGGATGCTTTAAGCTGTGCTGTGATGGCTAATGCCGAGCAAATTCCCAAAACTTGAATAGTAATGGGATTATTGTCTGCAAGTGGGTCTAAAATTAGTTTGGTGTCTTTTTTTGATAGAAGTCCCATTTCGTATTAGTTATTTAAAGATTTAAAATAAGGCAGATAAAGTTTAAGCTCCGATTTGATCATGGCAGCTACACCGTCTCCTGTGATAGTTGCTCCAGCAATGGCATCAACTTCATAATCTGTTTTGTCAATATTTTTTGGATCAGCATTACTTTTTGAAACTGTAATACCTTTGAATGTTCCATTGTCTAAAAGATGTTCGCCAATAAAATCATCCATAAAAAAGCGTTCTTTAATATTTGCTCCTAATCCTGGTGTTTCTCCTTTATGATCAAAATATGCGCCTTGAATCACCATATTTTCATCCATTGCAACATAAGCCCAAATGGCATCCCAAAGTCCTTTACCAAGAATTGGAGCGATGTAATATTTTTGTCCTTCTTTCTCGCCAATAAAAAGTGGCAATTTTCTGTCTAATCCCGCTTTTGCATTAGATTGTTGTTTCTTAACGTCTATGAGATAAGCGTCGTTTGAAGTTGTTATATTTCCACCTTGTATTACAATTTGTTCGGTAATATATTGCTTGAATAATTCTGGTGCTTTTTCTGTGGAAACAAAGTTAGCGCTACTGCCTTCATTTTCGTTTACACCCATAGCGTAAAGGATATTTTGCTGTTTTTCCAAACGCTTATTCTCATCAATATTAGGTGCCAAGCTAGAGGCAGTAAAAGCCAAAAGCGATCCTACGATAACAACCATGCCGATTGCAAATAATATGGTGTATTTATTTGATTCTGTGTTGGTACTCATAATATTATGCCGTTTTAACTTTTAGACGTTTCATTCTTTTCTTTACATTTCCTTGAACCACGTAGTGATCAATTGTTGGTGCAAAAACATTCATCAGTAATATAGCCAAGAAAACACCTTCTGGGTATGCTGGGTTGAATACGCGAATCATTATAGAAATAAAACCAATAAGGAATCCATAAATCCATTTACCCTTGTTGGTTTGTGCAGCAGTTACAGGGTCTGTGGCCATGTATACCGCTCCAAACAATATACTTCCTATAATAAGGTGTTGCCAAAAAGGAACACTCATCAATCCGTAAAATTTACTTGAAGTTGTTATGATGCCTGCATCGATTACACCATTAAAAATAAGCCCCATTGCAAGTGCCCCTAAAATGGTACTGAGCATAATTCGCCAGCTTCCTACTTTGGTAAAAATAAGGAACAGGGCACCAAAAATGATTAATAATTTTGAAGTCTCTCCTATTGATCCTGGAATTAATCCATAAAACATATCGGCATAATTGTATACTACATCTTGACTTTGAGCATAACTTCCCAAAATGGTTTCACCAGAAATAGCATCTGCAGTTCCTGCACGTTCTACGGCACCATGTACCCAAACTTTATCGCCACTCATCCATGTAGGATAAGCAAAAAATAAGAATGCTCGAATGGTAAGTGCTGGATTCAAAATATTCATACCAGTTCCACCAAAAACTTCTTTTCCAATGACCACTCCAAAAGCGACCGCTACCGCTAACATCCATAAAGGAAGGTCTACTGGAACAATAAGTGGTACAAGCATCCCTGTAACCAAATATCCCTCTTCAACTTCATGTCCTTTGATGACCGCAAAAATAAATTCGATGATTAAGCCTACTCCATAAGAAACTACAACCAGTGGCAAAACTTTCCATATCCCAACGACTAAATTGTCCCAAGTCCAAAAAGTTGAACCTAAAAACCCTTCTGCTGCTTCAATAGTTCCCAAAGCAAGATGATGTTGATAACCTGCATTGAACATACCAAAAATGAGACAAGGCACCATAGCCATGATGACTGTATTCATGGTACGCTTCAAATCATCTGCTGCTTTGATGTGGGTACCATTGTGTGTGGTTTCGTTTGGTAAATACAAAAAAGTATGAATGGCATTGAAAGCTGGAGCCATTTTAGTTCCTTTATATTTTTCTTTAAGATTGTGTAAGTTTGATTTTAAACCCATTTAATTAGTGTTTTTCATTTTACTTTGAAAGTGGATTATTATCCAATTTCTTTAATCATTAAATCTAATCCTTCTCTTATTATTTTTTGATGTGGCTGCTTAGAAACACATACAAACTCGGTAAGCGCAAAATCTTCTGGAGCTACTTCGTACATTCCTAAAGCCTCCATTTCATCAAGATCTTTATACATGCATGCTTTTAGGATTTGCATTGGATAAATATCCAAAGGAAAAACTTCTTCATAAGACCCTGTAATTACAAAAGCCCTGTGTTCTCCGTTTGTATTTGTATTCAAATCAAATTTTTTGTTTGGTGTTAACCATGAGAATGTCAATGCTCGTGAGGTAGATACCTTATTGAATACTGGTTTGTTCCACCCAAAAAATTCGTAATCGTCGCCCTCAGGAATAACCGAAATGACATCGCTGTAATAATCCAAATGTCCATCAGGTTTTATTTCTTTTCCAGAAAGTACATTCCCTGAAATAATTCGTGCATGAGCATCTTTTTGGATGCCTCTATCGTAAATCATTGTCGCAACTTCACTTCCAATACGCGTCACCAAATAGCGTGGTTGCTCTATTTGAGAACCAACCATAGCCACGACTCGCTCGGCATTGAATTTACCCGTTAACAACAATTCTCCAATAATCACCAAGTCTTGAGGAGTTACTGTCCAAACAACTTCGCCTTTGTTGATAGGGTCAATTTTATTGATCAAAGTTCCCACATTTCCAGAAGGGTGTGGTCCAGAAACTCTGTGTGTTTTGATGTCTTCCAAATTGGTGAAGGGAGAGTGTGCATCTTTTGACACACCAACATGTACCTCACCTTCAGTAAGTTTAGACAAAGCTGTAACTGCTGCTTGCAATTCTGCTTCCTTTCCTTTCAGTGTGTAGTTGTAGTCCGCTGCAAGTGGTGCTGTTGCATGTGCCGAAACAAAAATAGATTTTGGCGTACGGCTGGGATCTGCAATTATTGCATAAGGGCGCTGCTTGATAAACGGCCAACATCCAGAAGCAAGAAATAATGTTTTAATCTCATCTGATTTTGCACTTCCAAGCTCAAATTTTTTGTGTTCGCTAAAGCTTAAATCTTTATCTGCTTTGATTTTGATCTCCAAAATACGACGTTTTTCGCCGCGAGAGATCTCAATTATTTCTCCAGAAACAGGAGAAACAAACTTGATATCCTGATTAGATTTATCAAAAAATACAGCTTCTCCAGCTTTTATTTTTTGACCTACTTTTACTAATAATTTTGGTGTTACACCGTGGAAGTCTTCAGGTCGAATCGTGTAAAAATTGCTTTTAATGGCGGTGGTTTTATTCAGCGCAGCTCCTCCTACTAATTTGATGTCCAGACCTTTTTTTATTCGAATGTCGTTTGACATATGTTTTTTTATTGAAATTTGTATCTAAAAATCGAGCAAATTTACAAATTAAAAGTGCATTCGTCACAACATTTAAATGGATTTTTTTTGTTAAAATTAGTATTTTAAAAAAGCGCTGGTTTTTACTTATATTTACCTTTTAAATTTTTGGTATGCTCAAATCATATTGTTCCATTTTTCTTAGAGCTGTTTTTCTCTTTATGGCAGGCATATCATTTGGACAAATAGAAGAAGTTGATCCACCAAATGACATAAAAACAATAACGTTTGGAGGTCAAAAAGCAAGCAACATTCTTCCCATCATTAATTTGAATGAACGCATCTATTTGGAATTTGATGTCCTAAATAATTTGGAAGAAGACTTTTATTACGTTATCGAACACTTCGATTATGATTGGACGCCTTCCCGTTTGATGAAATCTGAGTACCTTGACGGTATGGACAACCTTAGAATATTCAATTATGAAAATTCATTTAACACCTATCAAATTTATTCACATTACAGACTGCAAATCCCCAACCCACAAACACGACTGAAAGTTTCCGGTAACTACCTCATCAAGATTTTTGATGAAAATGACGATTTGGTTTTCAGTAGAAAATTTATGATCATGGAACAACAAGTGGGTGTGGGCGTTCAAATCAAAAGATCCAGAAATGTTACATTAATTAACGAAACACAATCTGTAGATTTCAGTATAAAATCGAACAGTCTCAACTTAAACAATCCTGCTCAAACTGTAAAAACGGTTGTAGTGCAAAACAACAATCTTAAAACTGCTATTTACGATTTAAAACCACAATATATTTTGGGCAACGAATTGGTGTACAGGTACAATGAGGCCTCATTGTTTTGGGGTGGTAATGAATACTTGTTTTTTGAGAACAAAGAAGTACGAAGTGCAAATTTAGGTGTACAATTTATTGATTTACAAGACCTTTATCACAGTTATCTTTACACAGATATTGACAGAAGCACACGAAAATATACTTTTAATCCAGACATCAACGGAGGTTTCAAAATTACTGTTTTGGATCGTGACGATCCAAGCATTGAAGCCGATTACACCTATGTGCATTTTTCACTCATAACAAATGAGTTTTTGGACGCATCTGTTCATGTCTATGGTGGCTACAACAACTTCAGCATAAATGATGAAAATAAAATGAACTTTAATCCTGAAAAAGGTATTTATGAACTTCAAATGCTCATGAAACAAGGATTTTACAATTACAAATATGTTATTGTAGACCAAAACGACACGCTTAGCGAGGGGAGCATTAGTGGCAATTTTGATGAAACAGAAAACAATTATAAAGTGATCGTTTATTACAGAGATTTAGGTGCACGCTACGACAAAATTATAGGTCTTGGCGAAGCCAACTCTGTTCAAATCACAAATTAAAAACAACCCCAAGATATGGTACAACAAATCACCAATGGTATAAAAATTTCGGTTCAAACACACTTTGAAGGTACTTTTTACAAAGAAGAGATCATTCATTTTGCTTTTAGCTACGAAGTAAGCATCAGTAATGAACGTCAAAACCCAGTACAATTGTTGTCACGTGTTTGGCACATCAGCGATGCGCTGAATTCTAAAGAAAGTGTAGAAGGCGATGGAGTGATTGGGGAACAGCCCATAATTCATCCAAATGAAACTTACATATACAGTTCGGGCTGTACGCTTAAATCGCCCTTTGGATCAATGAAAGGACTGTATTCTATGGTTGACCTCTTGGACAATAATATGTTTAAAGCAAAAATACCAACCTTTAAACTATGTACAGAATTTGCGCAAAATTAATCTGAAATAATACACAAAATTCAGTCATAAATTGTAATTTTACTGTATAAATTCATCACAAAACTATACTTATGGGAAAAGGGTTTTTTAAGGTTCCCGTTGCAAAAAACGAACCTATTTTATCATATGCACCTGGCACTAAAGAACGTGAAAATGTTTTAAGTGCTTACAAATCTATGTATGATTCAAAAGTTGAAGTACCTCTTTATATTAACGGAGAATACATCAAGTCTGGAGTGACACAAACAATGAGTCCTCCACACGACCATCAACATATCGTAGGAACATACCACACCGCGAATCAAAACCATGTAGAACAGTCAATTTCTACAGCACTGGAAGCTCGAAAAACTTGGGCTGAACTTCCGTGGGAACAACGTGCAGGAATTTTTCTTCGTGCTGCCGAATTGATCGCTGGGCCATACCGTGCAAAAATCAATGCTGCAACAATGATGGCACAATCCAAAACAGTACACCAAGCCGAAATTGATGCCGCTTGTGAGTTTATAGATTTTTTAAGGTTCAATGTGCAGTTCATGACAGAAATATATAGCGACCAACCGCAAAGCACAAGTGATGCATGGAACCGTATAGAATATCGTCCTTTAGAGGGATTTACTTATGCAGTAACACCATTCAATTTTACGGCCATTGCTGGAAATCTTCCAGCTTGTATGGCACTAATGGGCAATGTTGTGGTTTGGAAACCAAGCGACAGCCAAGTCTACTCTGCAAAAGTGATTATGGACGTTTTTAATGAAGCTGGAGTACCGCCAGGAGTCATCAATGTAGTTTTTGGTGATCCTGTAATGATTACAAATACCGTACTGTCTAGTCCGGATTTTGCCGGTTTACACTTTACAGGGTCTACTTTTGTATTCAAAGAATTATGGAAACAAATTGGAAACAACATCCACAAGTACAAAACCTATCCTAGAATTGTTGGCGAAACAGGAGGAAAAGATTTTATTGTAGCACACAAATCAGCCAATCCGAAACAAGTTGCTACAGGCATTGTTAGAGGAGCTTTTGAGTTTCAAGGACAAAAATGTAGTGCTGCATCACGGGCCTATATCCCAGAAAGTCTTTGGGCGGATGTAAAATCGTTTGTGTTAAAGGATATAGATTCTATCAAAATGGGGGCTCCAGAAGATTTATCAAATTTTATGACTGCCGTAATTCACGAAGGGTCTTTTGATAAAATCGCAAAATATATTAATGCTGCAAAAAACAACCCTGATGCCAAAATTATTGCAGGTGGTGGTTACGATAAAAGCAAAGGGTATTTTATAGAACCCACTGTTATTTTAACGACCAATCCTCACTACGAAACCATGAGTACAGAACTTTTTGGTCCTGTCATTACCATTTATGTTTACAAAGATGAAGATTACGCCGAAACATTAAAACTGGTAGATGAAACAAGTGCATATGCACTCACTGGTGCTATTTTTTCAACAGATCGTTATGCTGCTGACCAAGCCACCAAAGCTTTGGTGAATGCTGCTGGTAATTTTTATATTAATGATAAACCTACAGGAGCGGTAGTAGGCCAGCAACCTTTTGGTGGAGCTCGAGCTTCTGGAACGAATGATAAAGCGGGCTCTGCTCTAAACCTTTTGCGCTGGGTATCTCCTCGTATGATTAAGGAAACGTTTGTATCCCCATCAGATTATAAATATCCTTTTTTGGACTAAAAAAGATTACTGCAAAAAAAACCACTCCGAAAAGAGTGGTTTTGGTTATAAATATTAATCAATATTTCTATAGTTCTTCAAATGTTTGGGTATCTCCAAAGTCGGCTCCTCTGACATTGATTGCTGAATTGTTACTACCGTTAATCACAACAGCAACAACAGACATTTTTTCAGTATTTGTCACGTTTGAAGGAACTGCCATATCAAAATTCACTGTATAAACATTATCTGCAGTAAACTCCGAGGACGGAATTTGATTGCCTAACAGATTGGTCAAAGATGCTCTTAAAACATGGTTATGTTCAAAATTGGTCAGAACAGATGAACCTCCAAAATAGCTTGTATAATTGGTTTGGTTAAAGTACTGATTGTCTTCCAACACATAAACTACAAGCTTTGCGCTGAAAGCAGAAAACCCTCCTCCAAATTTGACACGCACATCAATATTCATTGAGTTACCATTCAAACTAGGATTAAGTGCTAAACCAACATCCGACTGACCAGAAGTCAAATTCACAACTTGTGAAATATTATTAGGCTCTGGATAATTCCACTCTGTTGTACGGTTCAGCATACCTGTTGGGTATACTTGCAGACCAATTATATCCTCTAAAGCACCAGCCGAAAAATTAAAGGGATCATAATAACCATTTCCAGGATCTGTACTTCCTCTATGAATTGCAACCACATACGCATCTGTTGTTTGCTCCTCTACAAGTTCAATGGCATGAGAAATCCGTGGACACCACCCACACCAAGTTCCTGTGTAATCCTCAATTAAAACATTTTGTTCAAATTTTGTTGGCGCAGGCAAAACAGTAATTTCATGAACTGGAGAGGTAAATCCTTCAAAAGTGGCGGTAAACTCGATTGCTCCCTCGTAAGTTGTAGTGTATACATTACTTGCCAAGTTATCACCTCCAACCATACTAATTGTTGCTTGATTTGTCAGGTTTACACCATTGTTTCCTGTTACATTAAAAACAACATTTTGCCCTAAAAAATAAGACTCTGAATTGGAACTCAAAGTGATTGCTGTAAGCGGCTCATTTACAATAATTGTAATTGAATTACTCGTCGTATTATCATAAACTGCTCTTACGACAAAGGAGCCAAGTTCTTGAAAAGTATATGTATTTCCAGAAATAGAGTTAGAGTTTACAGAAAAAGTAGCTTGCGCAGTAATATCCTCACCCAAATTTGAAGTTGCGGTAAATGTCACTGTATCCCCTAGGACTACTGAGGACGCATCTGAACTAATTGTTACAGAGTTAGAAGCAGATTCGTTTGACGTTCCAGCGGAGTCATCGCTTCCACAAGAAATAAAACAAGTAAAAATAACTAACAGTGCAAGTGGTAATTTTAGAAAAAAATTCATATTTAGTTTATTTTGTTTATTGACTTGTCGAAATTAGTTATTATTTTACAGAAATTTAATTAGTTTAACTATTTTAATTATATCATGAACAAAATAATTACTTATGGACTGTTAATTATCAGCTCTTTTTCTTTTGCCCAGGAGCTTCCATCATTAGTTCTTAAAGACCTTGATGGAAATGATATTAACCTAAACACACTTGTTGAGAGTGAAAATATATTTGTGTTTAGCTTTTGGGCCACATGGTGTGTTCCTTGCATCAATGAGTTGGATGCCATAAGCGAAGTTTATGAAGATTGGCAAGACGAAACTAAAGTAAAACTCATTGCAATCGCTACAGACGACACAAGAACCAAAAAAAGAGTTCGCCCCATGGTAAATGGAAAGGGCTGGGAATATCTTGTATTGTATGACGATAATCAAGATTTAAAGCGCGCACTTAATATTACAACACTTCCACATACTCTGGTATTGAAAAACCAAAAAATTATTCAACGCAGAACAGGTTATAACCCTGGAGTAGAGGACGAACTCTACGAAATCATAAAAGAAAACTCAAACTAATCTAAATACATATTTCGTGAGAAAAATAACGTTATTCATTGTTTTAATTCATTTTTCGTTTTCAATTCATGGACAAACCATTGATGGACTTAGTGTAGGGTTTGAAAGCAATTCTACATGGTACAATGATGATAAAAAAACTGGAGACTTTGCAGACGAAGCAAACAAAGATCAAGATGAGCACTTTAGGGCTAACAACTATCTTAAAATAGATTATAATTTTCTTTCAAAGCTTACGGCCTCAGTTCAAATCGAATCTTACGAGCCCTTTGCTTTACTCAACTATTCAACAAATTTTGAAGGAACAAATTTAGGTACCTATTCACTAAGTTATAAAACCTCCAATATAGATGCAACCATAGGACATTTTTACGAACAATTTGGAAGTGGTTTGATATTACGAAATTGGGAAGACCGCCAACTCGGAATAAACAATGCATTGTTTGGTGGTAAAGTATCTTATCGTCTATTGGATGTTGTGGATTTGACTGCTGTTTATGGTAATCATCGGGTAGGTTTTGAAACCTCAGATGGAACTATTTTTGGATTCAACTCCGAATTTGAATTAGATTCTGTTTTCAAATGGGACGAAATAGCGCTTAATATTGGATTCAGCTACGTCGGTCGTGAAGACAAAATTGACTTAGAAAATCCGAATTATAAGCCTACAACTAATGCCTTTTCTGGAAGAGTTGACTTTAACTACAGAAATTTCTATTCCAGCGTGGAATATGTGACCAAAAGTGAAGACGCCATTGTTCAGGTCAATCAAGTTTCAAATGATTTTATAAAACCTGGAAATGGTATATTGTTCAACACAGGTTATTCAAAAAGAGGATTTGGTTTAGATGCTACCTTCAGACGTTTGGAAAACATGAGCTTTTATTCGAACAGAAAAAAATCAGGAAATATATTTTTTGAAAACATCATCAATTATACACCTGGACTCACCAAACAACATGACTACTTGTTGACGAATATTTTTGTTTATCAAGCACAGTCTGCTGTATCCTTTTTGGACCCAGCGTTGCTGAAAGCTGGAGAAATTGGGGGACAATTAGACTTTTTTTATAACATAAAAAAAGAAACACTATTAGGTGGGAAATACGGTACAAAGATGGCTTTTAATGCGGCTTACTGGGCGGGATTGAAAGGTGCTTTTG
Source organism: Flavobacteriaceae bacterium (assembly GCA_029238515.1). Lineage (GTDB taxonomy): Bacteria > Bacteroidota > Bacteroidia > Flavobacteriales > Flavobacteriaceae > UBA3537. Next base: position 28,142 of record JAQWFW010000021.1, read on the forward strand.
ATTATGCTAACCAAGATTATGAAACAGAAATGTTTGGCTTTGGTAGTAAGTATTTTTCAGATGTGAGCTTAGAAATCAGAAAAAAATGGAACCCAAAATGGCGTTCAATATTTTACTACGTAAATCAATATTACAACAAAAAAGAAATTGAAGGGAATTTTGGTGCTAAGCCCATTGTCACAAACATTGGAGTTATTGAATCCACTCACAAACTTGGCAATGGAAAATCAATTAGAATAGAAGCCCAAAAACTGTGGTCAGACTCAGAAAAACACGATTGGATTGGAGGTACATTTGAATTTAATTTGAGTTCCAAAATTTCATTTTATATCAATGATATTTACAACAATGGAGATGACTCATCGACTGCAAAAACTCATTATTATAATGCAGGTGGAAGCTACACCAAAGGAGCCACACGAGTTGGCTTAAACTATGGTAGACAACGCGCAGGACTGGTTTGTGTTGGAGGTGTATGTCGCTTTGTTCCAGAAGCCACTGGATTGACAGCAACTGTAACAATGGCTTTCTAATTAAGACTAGCGTCTGTACTTAAGTGGAAGATGAACAACTTTTTTTGTTTCAAAAAAATCTTCCTCAAAAAAAGCATCAATATCATAAACCATTGTCGTCTTGTACGGTGATAATTCTTCTGAAAGATCTCCACCTTTGAGATACAAGATTCCATTTGAAAGTAAGTGATTTTGTTCTTTTTTGATTTTATTTTTTACCCATTTCACAAAACTGGGCATTGTAGTTACAGCACGACTCACAACAAAATCAAAACGTCCTTCTACATCCTCTGCACGCAGGTGGCTAGCAGTCACATTTTTTAGCTTCAAAGCTTGTGCAACTGCGGATACTACTTTTACCTTTTTTTGAATGCTGTCGACCAAATGAAACTTAGTCTGAGGAAATAAAATTGCCAAAGGTATACCTGGGAATCCGCCGCCTGTACCCACATCTAAAATTTGTGCATTGGGTTTAAATTTTTGAACTTTAGCAATCGCCAAAGCATGTAAAACATGCTTCAAATACAGCGACTGTATATCTTTTCGAGAAATGACATTTATTTTTGAATTCCAATCTTCATACACCCCTTGTAATGCTTCAAATTGTTGTTTTTGAACATCCGATAATTCTGGAAAATATTTTAGAATTAAATCCATAAAAAAATAAATTTGAGCAAAAATAGTTATAAATCTCTTAAATGTTCAAAAGTCATGTTTTCAAATTGAATTATTAACTATATTTGAACTTATTTTAAAATCTACCTAAATGAAAAGTCCAGTATTAAAATTCTCAAGAAAAGATCCCAAAAATTTCTTCAGAACCCTCAACTCAAGAGTTAATTTATATTTTAAGGAAAACAATATCAAACGTACAGGAAACTGGCAATTGTGGCTAAAAACAATTGTGATGTTCAGTATATTTTTGGTGCCTTATTTTCTTATACTCACATTACAATTGCCAGGGTGGCTGCAAATCCTCTTTACATTGGTTATGGGTGTTGGAATGGCAGGAGTTGGAATGAATGTAATGCATGACGGAAACCACGGGTCTTTTTCAAACAAATCATGGATTAATAATCTTATGGGAAGTAGTATTTATATTCTTGCTGGAAACGTTTATAACTGGAAAGTACAACACAATGTCCTTCATCACACCTACACAAATGTTCATGGTCATGACGAAGACTTGGATGCTGGGCGTATTCTTAGATTTACAAAACATGCCGAATGGAAATGGTACCACAAGTTCCAACAATACTACTCTGTTCTGTTGTATGGGCTATTGACAATCAATTGGGCAATCACAACCGATTTTATGCAAATGAAACGCTACATGAAACGCAAATTGGCTTATGGAAAATTGCCAAATCCATTTGTCAATTGGGGGACTTTAGTCATCTCAAAATTAATTTATTTGACCATGTGGATTGTCCTACCGATGCTTCTTTTGGATTTATCTTGGTGGAAGATACTTATTGGCTTTTTTGTGATGCATTATACTGCAGGGCTTATTCTTAGTGTAGTTTTTCAATTGGCACATGTTATGGAAGAAGCAGAAATGCCAGTTCCAGAAAAAGATGGAAGTTTGAAAAATACTTGGGCTATTCACCAATTAAAAACCACTGTGAATTTTTCTCCAAAAAACAGACTTATAAATTGGTTTACAGGGGGATTGAACCATCAGGTCGAACACCATATATTTCCAAATATTTCGCACATACATTATGGTAAAATAGCGGAAATCGTCAAGAAAACTGCCAAAGAATTTAATTTACCATATAACGAATATAAAACCACAAGAAAAGCAATTATTGCTCACTTCAGTTACTTAAGATTGATGGGCATGAATCCAAAATTACCAGCATAAAACACTTTAAATGAACCAGTTACTTTCAGAAAGAATCTTAAATATGGCCACTTCGGCAACTCTTGCTATGGCTGCCAAAGCACGCGAACTAAAAGGCGAGGGAAAAGACATCATAGGACTTAGTTTGGGAGAACCAGACTTCAATACACCTGACTTTATAAAATCTGCAGCAAAACAAGCCATTGATGATAACTTCAATTCGTATACTCCTGTTGATGGATATGCAGAATTGAAGCAAGCCATCATCACCAAATTTAAACGCGACAATAATCTAACCTACACTCCTAACCAAATTGTTGTATCTACGGGAGCAAAACAATGTCTTGCAAACATTGCTTTAGTACTGCTTAACAAAGGTGACGAAGTTATCCTCCCCTGCCCATATTGGGTGAGTTATGCCGATATTGTAAAATTATCTGAAGGAACCCCTGTGGAAGTAAAAACTTCTATTGAAACTGATTTCAAGATGACAGCTGAGCAGCTCGAAGCCGCAATAACACCAAAAACTAAAATGATTTGGTTTAGTTCTCCTTGTAATCCAAGTGGATCTCTTTACAGTAAAGAAGAATTAAGAGCACTTGCAGACGTACTTCAAAAGCATCCGCAAATTTATGTCATTTCAGATGAAATTTATGAACATATCAATTTTGGAAGTGGACATGCTAGTATGGCCGAGTTTGAGGATATGTACGACCGAACCATTACTGTAAATGGAGTATCCAAGGCATTTGCAATGACGGGGTGGCGTATAGGTTTCTTGGGCGGTCCAGAAAAGATAGCTCGTGCTTGTAACAAAATGCAAGGTCAAATCACTAGTGGAGCAAACTGTATCGCTCAACGCGCCGTGATTACAGCTTTAGAAGCATCACCGTCAAAAGTACAATACATGATCGACGAATTTAAAGTGCGTCGTGATCTTATTTTAAACTTACTCAAAGACATTGATGGCTTTTCTTGCAATACTCCAGAAGGTGCTTTTTATGTATTCCCAGATGTTTCTGCATTGTTTGGAAAAACATTTAAAGGCAAACAAATAAATAATGCAACAGAATTGTCGCTTTTTCTCTTGGAAGAAGCACTAGTAGCAACGGTTACAGGCGAAGCTTTTGGAAATCCAAACTGTATCAGAATATCCTACGCAGCATCTCAGGAGCAAATCATTGAAGCAGTTCAGCGGATAAAAAATGCATTGAATAGCTAAATTCTCTTTTACAATTTTTTCCAGAAGAAAGGAGTCAGTAAAATAAGGACCGTAAAGAGCTCTAAACGTCCAATAAGCATGAGGAAAGCTCCCCACCATTTGCCTATTTGTGGCATTTTGCTAAAGTTTTCTGCTGGACCAAAATCTCCTAGCGCTGGACCAACATTTCCTAAACTTGAAGCGGAAACCCCTATGGCGGATTCAAAATCTAAACCAATAAAAGCAAAACCAAGCGCACCAATAATAAATGACAGCATATAAAGCATAAAAAAGCCCAAAACATTAAACACAATCTCACCTGAAATTGTTTTAGAATTGTAACGAACGGGCAGTACAGCATTGGGGTGAAGCGATCTTTTAAATTCTAAAAAGCCATTGCGAATAAGAACTAAGTGACGCACCACTTTTACTCCTCCAGATGTGCTCCCTGAAGATCCTCCAAGAAACATTAATCCAAAGAAAAAAACCACCAAAAAATGCGGCCAAATGGCAAAATCGGCACTCACAAAACCTGTTGTGGTAACAATAGCAACCACTTGAAATAAAGCATGACGGATACTGGCCTCTACCTCTCCAAAAACAAATGGATGATCAATTGAAGAAGAAGCTAAATAAGCCGAATTAAAATAGATTATAATTGCAGAGACAGTCGTAAAAATAAAAATGAACTTAGCATAAAGCTTAAACTCTTCGTCTTTAAATATTTTTAAAAAATTCCCTTTAAATCCAAAGTAGCTTAAAACAAAATTTGTTCCGGCCAAAAACATAAATAAAACTACGATATATTGAATCATTGGCGAATCGTTCCAATGGGCCAAACTTGCATTTTTAGTTGAAAAACCACCAGTAGAAAGTGTACTCATGGAATGGTTCAAGGCATCAAAAAAGGACATTCCAGCGAGGGATAAAAAAAGTGTTTCTGCTGCAGTATATCCCACATAAATAAGCCATAATCTTTTTGCGGTATCCGTAATTCTAGGATGAAGTTTATCGGTGCCTGGCCCTGGTGCTTCAGCAGCAAAAAGCTGCATACCACCAATACCCAGTAAAGGCAAAATAGCTATAGCCAAAACAATAATTCCCATACCTCCAATCCAATGCGTCAAACTCCGCCAAAATAAAATGCCTTCTGGAAGTACTTCAATGTCATTCAAAATGGTTGCACCTGTTGTTGTATAACCCGAAATCGTTTCAAAAAAGGCATTGGTAAAATTCGTAATTGATCCCGTCAAAATATAAGGAATTGTCCCTGAAAGCGCCATAACAATCCAACCAAATGTAACTACTATATATCCCTGACGCTTGGTCATTTCTTTTGAGTGATTTTTTGTAAAAAGCATCACTAAAAGCCCAACCATTAAAACCGATACTCCTGAAAGAAACAACTGGTCTGTAACACCATCTTTGTAGATAAAACTCAACAAAGAGGCAAGCAACATAAATCCACCATTGAAAAGAAGCAAAAGCCCAAAAAAGTGGATGATGATTTTATGTTTTTGTTTCATATATATTGGTTAGAAGAAAAGACTCTCTACTTTTTTGATGGCTTGTGGCAAACAACACACCACTACTCTATCACCTGGCTCAATTTTGAAGTCACCCAATGCGATAATTCCTGATGCATTTCTGATGACTCCGCCAATAATTGCGGCTCTAGGAAAACCAATTTCTTTGATGTATTGATCACAGATTTTTGAGGTTGGTTTCACAACAAATTCCAATAATTCTGCTTCCATGTTGGTAAGCTTTGTCATGGCTACCACTTCTCCTTTACGAACATATCTAAAAATACTATTTGCAGCAAGTAATTTTTTATTGATCAGAGTATCAACACCAATAGAATGCGACAATGCGAAATAATCCATATTTTCTACCAAAGCAATAGTCTTTTTAACGCCTTTAGATTTTGCAACTAGGCAAGACATGATGTTGGTTTCTGAATTTCCAGTTACAGATATAAAAGCATCCATATCACTAAAATTTTCTTCATCCAAAAGTTCAACATTCCTACCATCTCCGCTTATGACCAAGGCATCAGGAAGCTGATCGGCTAGATCGATTGCACGTTCTTTTGATTGCTCAACAATTTTGATATTGAAGTCGCTTTTGGCCAATTCATTGGCCGTAATTGCACCTATTTGACCCCCACCCAAAATCATAATATCTTTGATTTGTGTTTTTTGTCTTCCTGTGAGTTTACATAATTCTTCATCACCACCCTCAGAGGTCATAAAGACTACTCGATCCCCTTCTTTAAAAACAGTATCTCCTCGTGGCACTATAGTGAGGTGTGAACCAAAGCGTTGAATCGCAATGGGTATAAAATGAATATCTGCCAAAAGTTGAGCTGCAACTTTAACTGTTTTGTCAATGATTTTAGCATCTGCAGAGAGTGTCAAACCCAACATAGTAAGTGCACCATCTTCAAAAGCATAGGTGTCATTAAAAACAGACTGATTCAGCAGCAATTCTATTTCGGAAGCGGCCAAAGATTCAGGAGAAATTAGTTCATCAATCCCCAATGCTTCAAATCCAATTTCATCTTTATAAGCAATAAATTCAGTATTGGAAATCCGTGCAATTGTCCGTTCGGCACCCAATTGTTTGGCCAAAACACAAGATGTAATATTTGATGTTTGAGAGGAGGTTACAGAAACAAATAAATCAGCATTAGAAATATTTGATTCTTTCAAAACTGAAACAGAAGTAATATCGCCTTTGACGACCTTAATATCTAAATGCGTTTCTGCATAAACTAGGCGTTCTTTGTCTAAATCAATTAGCGTAATTTCCTGAGATTCATAGGACAAAAGCTTTGCCAAGTGAAATCCGACTTCTCCAGCGCCGGCAATAATAATTTTCATCAATTATCAGTTAAAAAACGATGCAAATATACGTTATTTTTAGGGATTTGTCTATGAATTGTATTTCTTTGCAAGGCGAAAATTATAAATTTCAATTTGATTACATGTCCAAAAAGATAACCCCTTATAAAAACAGTTCACTTTCCAAAAAGGAACAAATTGCCAAAATGTTCGATACCATTTCTAATGAATACGATGGATTGAATCGTGTGATTTCATTTGGTATAGATATCAAATGGCGCAAAAAAGTGGTTCAAATTGTTGCTGATAAAAATCCGGAGTCTATTTTGGATATTGCCACTGGAACTGGTGATTTGGCCATCAATTTGACACAAACCAATGCGAAAAAAATCATTGGATTAGACATCAGTGAAAGGATGTTAGATGTAGGGCGCAAAAAAATCACAGCCAAAAAGCTAAATAACACCATTGAAATGGTTGTAGGCGATTCTGAAAACTTGCCTTTTGACGACAATAGTTTTGATGCTATAACGGTTGCTTTTGGTGTTCGGAATTTTGAACACCTCGAAATTGGTCTGGCTGAAATTCTAAGAGTATTAAAACCAAATGGTGTTTTTGTGGTCTTAGAAACTTCTGTGCCAACGAAATTCCCTTTCCGACAAGGATACTTTTTGTACACTAAAATATTACTCCCAATCATAGGAAAATTATTCTCTAAGGATAAGGATGCCTACAGTTATTTGAGTTCGTCGGCCGCAAAATTCCCTTACGGAAAAGCGTTCAACAATATTTTGAAAAAAACTGGGTTTATATCTACAAGATCGTTGCCTCAAACATTCGGAGTCGCAACAATTTACACCGCATCTAAACAATGAAAATAAAACACCTGATCTCATTTCTTTTTTTGTGTAGCTTCATATTTCATTCCGAAGCACAACTGTTTACGAAAGAGCGTTTGCTGAATAATGAAAATTTCGATAAAGCTCCCTTGTCTTATGGATATTTCTTGGGTTTTAACAATTACGACTTCAATATAGACTACAAAACCAAGGTAAAGGATATTCAAGTTTTGAAATCAGTTGGGTTCAATGTAGGTTTAATTGGTAATGTAAGAATCAACGATTATTTTGATATACGTTTGGAACCAGGGCTAGTAATATCCAACAGAACTTTAAGTTTTAGTGATACTTATTTTGATGGATTGGTTTTTGAAGAAAAAGACCTTAAACGCGAATTGCGTTCTACCTACATACACATTCCATTACTTTTAAAAATTTCTACGAAACGCATCAACAACATCAAACCTTTTATTGTTGGGGGTGTTTCGACTGCCATCAATTTGTCTAGCAACGAGGATAATCCCGATGACAATAGGAAAGGTAATTTTAGAATGACCAAAAACAACTTGTTTTATGAGCTTGGTCTAGGAATTGACATCTATTTTACTTGGTTCAAATTTACGCCTTCTCTTCGAGGTGTCTTTTCATTGAAAGATGAGCATGTTCCAGATTTTGACCCTAATAGTCCGTGGACAAAAAACATTGATCAGATACAAACGCGCGGATTTTTCTTGAATTTTACTTTTCAATAGACTGTCGTCTCCATTCGCTCAAAATAATTGAAGCAGCATTAGCCACATTCAAACTTTCTGTTTTTTTAAATGGACCAAATTTCGGTATAGTCAGTTTTGTATCTAGAAAAGAGTTTAGATTTTCTGAAATTCCATTAGCTTCATTGCCCAATACCAACACTCCAGAATTTGGAAGACTAGTTGCATAAATAGAATCACCTTGCATGAAAGTTCCCATAGCATTTGAACTTGAAGAAAGAAGTGGTTCTAACGCAGAGTAAGTGATGTTTACACGGGTGTGTGAACCCATTGCTGATTGTACAACTTTAGGATTATAACAATCCACTGTAGCAGGGCTACAAACCAAATCTCGAATTCCAAACCAGTCGCAAAGCCGGATAATTGTACCTAAATTTCCAGGGTTATTTAAATCATCTAGAGCTAAGATCAAATTGGAATCGTCCAATGGCTTAGGTAGTGGTATTCGAAAAATAGACAAAACTTTGTTGGGGGTTTTTAGAGTACTGATTGATGATAGCTCATTTTCGGAAATATGAACAAAAGCATGTGAATATTGCGCATAACCTAAATCGGTAGAAAAAACTTCAACCAATTCATAACCTGCATCTAGAAATTCTTGAGTAACCTTAATACCTTCTGTTACAAACATTTGCTCTTGGGTACGGAACTTTTTTTTGTTTAATCTGAGGATTCGCTTGGATTGGTTTTTAGTTAACATCTAAAAAATGTACATTTGACTTAAATTCATTTTAGAGTATAAATCTAAATTTTATTTACGTCTTGTTGAAGGATTCACTAAAAAAAATATTTTTTATTTGTTCTATTGCCTACATCAGTACCGCTTGCAACGCTGTGAAAAGAGTTGGAAGCAAAGAGCATTTGTTGGTCGAAAATTCTTTTGTTGTTAACGGAAAAACTTCAAAATCTGAAGCATTATCTAAACTTTCATTTCAAAAAACCAACAGTACAATTCTTGGCATCCCTGTTCGTCTTCATATTTATAATTTTGCACGTCCAAACAAAGATTCAATTTTTGAATCGTGGCTAAATAAACGTCCAAAGCGAAAAGAGCGACTCATCAAGAAGTTCTCAAAAAAACAATTTTATCGAATAAAAAAAACATCCCTTGGACTTAATAATTGGTTGAAAAAAACAGGCGAAGCACCAAGTATTTTAGATAGCTTAAAAATTAAAAAAACAAAACTTAATCTTGAACGTTATTACTTCTCAAAAGGATGGTTTGATAGAGAAATTGATTTTGTAGTTGATACTTTAGGCAACAAACGAGCAACTTTGTCTTACAACATCAATACTGGTACAGCGTATAAAATTCGAGGAATTGAAACTGAAATTGAAAGCCCTGTTTTGGATACCCTTTACGAAGTAGAAAAAGCAAAATCATTATTAATAAAAGGAGAACAGTTTGACATTGCGAATTTTAAAAATGAGCGAAACAGACTTACCACAAAATTCAGAAATTCTGGAGTCTATCACTTTTCACAGGATTATGTAAGCTTCAAAAATGACACTATTGGTACCGACCATAATGTAGATGTGAAAATTAATATCCCCAACAGAATAATAAGAAATCAGGACAGTACAATTCGAGAACCCTTTAATGTGTATCGAATAAAGGAAGTAAATATTTTCACCGATGCATCATTTCAAAACAGAAATGCAGCTACTCCAACCAAAACTGCAACTTACGATAATTTCAACTTTTACAATTATGGTGAATTAAAATATAGACCAAAAGCCATAACAAATGCAGTATTAATAAACAAAGGGGACTTGTACAGCGACTTGGACAGAACACGAACTTATGCTTATTTGAGTCAACTTAACTCTTTTAAATATCCAAACATTGAGTACGTAGAAAATAAAAATGACACCACGCTCACAGCAAATATTTATCTCAACCCAAGAAAAAAATACGGTTTAGGTTTTGATTTCAATGTGTCGCAAAGTAATATCCAAAAAATCGGATTATCGTTCAGTACTGGAGTTTTGATTCGAAATATTTTTAGGGGAGCTGAAACCTTAGAAATTTCTGCTTTAGGAGCAATTGGTGCCTCAAAAGATGGTGCCAAATCTGATGATCAATTTTTCGATATTAATGAGCTTGGTGCCGATATAAAACTCAATATTCCAAGATTATTTTTTCCTTTCAATACTGAAAAAATTATCCCTAAATTTATGTCCCCTACAACACAATTGAGTACTGGTTTTACAAGTCAAAAAAAAATTGGTCTAGACAAACGAACACTTAATGGACGTTTGAGCTACAACTGGCTTCCGTCAAAAAATACCACCAATACTTTAGACCTGCTCAATCTTCAATACGTTAGAAATCTAAACCCTGGAAACTATTTTAGTGTATATCAAAATTCTTTCGATCGTCTGGAAAGCATTGCGCTTAACAGCTATCCGACTCCTGCTGAATTTTTAATCTCAAATCCTGATGGATCAAATACGCTTGATATTACTAGAGTCGACGATTTTATTGGAACAGTAAGCTCCGATACAGATTTTTTAAACACGAACCCTAATGATTATCAAACCGTCAGAAATATTCGTGAACGTAAAAATCGATTAATTCAAAACAACCTTATTCTTGCTAGTAATTTCAATTTAATTAAAGACACTCGGGAAAATAATTTTGACACTGATTTTTCAATTTTTCGTCTGAAACTTGAGCTTGCAGGAAACCTTCTCAATGGAGCTGCAGATGTATTGGATTTAAAGAAAAATGAAAATGGTGAATTTGAAGTCAATGATGTTGCCTTTTCGCAGTACACAAAAACAGAAATAGATTACATTAAACTTTGGGATTTAGGGCGCAGCAATGTACTTGCATTTAGAGGTTTTATGGGTGTAGCCTTTCCCTTAGGAAATTCCAAAAGCATTCCTTTTTCGAAGAGTTTTTTTGCTGGTGGATCCAATGACAACCGTGCATGGACGGCCTATAACTTAGGACCAGGTCGCTCGGACAACAACAATGAATTTAATGAAGCAAACCTAAAAATTGCATTTAGTTTGGAACACCGTTACAATTTGTTTGGTAAGCTTAACGGTGCATTTTTTGTTGATGGGGGAAATATTTGGAATGTACTTGACGATGTTGAAGATCCAAAAGCAACATTTGAAAGTTTTTCTTCTTTGAAAGACATTGCTCTAGGTGCTGGATTTGGATTGCGCTACGATTTCGGTTTTTTTATTCTCAGACTTGATACTGGATTCAAAGCACACAACCCTACCTACGAAAAAAGTAAACGCTGGTTTCGCGATTTCAACTTTAGTAATGCTGTGTACAATTTTGGGATCAACTATCCTTTTTAAATACAGACTCTTCTCAAACGTTTTCGTATAAATTTGATGATAAGTCATGTTAAAATTTTAACATATGGTGATTTATTTTAGTATTTTTGGCGAAAATTAAAAAACCATTAAATAATGAGTCACTCAATAAAACCTGGCGTTGCCACTGGCCAAGAAGTTCAAAAAATCTTCAAACTCGCTAAAGAAAAAGGATTTGCACTACCTGCAGTGAATGTAATCGGATCAAATACCATCAATAGCGTACTTGAAACGGCTAAGGCACTTAACGCACCAGTTATTATTCAGTTTTCAAATGGTGGTGGACAATTTAATGCAGGAAAAGGGCTTTCTAACGAAAACCAAAAAGCAGCTATAGCAGGATCTATAGCAGGTGCAAAGCACGTTCATGAAATGGCAGAGGCCTATGGTATACCTGTAATCCTTCATACCGATCACTGTGCAAAAAAATTATTGCCTTGGATTGATGGTTTATTGGATGCTTCTGAAAAACATTTCGAGCAAACTGGAAAATCTCTGTACAGCTCACACATGATAGACCTCTCTGAAGAACCCATCGAAGAAAATATTGAAATTTGTAAAGAATATTTAAAAAGAATGTCCAAAATGGGCATGACACTCGAAATTGAATTAGGTATTACAGGAGGTGAAGAAGATGGTGTAGATAATAGTGATGTAGACGTTTCGAAATTATACACACAACCTGAAGAAGTCGCTTACGCATATGAAGAACTCAGCAAAGTGAGTGACCAATTTACCATAGCAGCAGCTTTTGGTAATGTACACGGAGTATACAAGCCCGGAAATGTAAAATTAACTCCAAAAATTCTTAAGAATTCTCAAGAATACATCACCAAAAAATACGGTGTTTCAGAAAATCATATCGATTTTGTATTCCACGGAGGATCTGGATCAACTGTAGAAGAAATCAGAGAAGCTATTGGATATGGAGTCATTAAAATGAACATCGATACCGATTTGCAATATGCATTCATGACAGGTGTTCGTGATGATTTTAATAAAAATCAAGATTATTTGGCTTCACAAATCGGAAATCCAGACGGTGAAGATCTTCCAAACAAAAAATACTACGACCCAAGACGTTGGTTAAGACAAGGTGAACAAACGTTTAGCGAACGCTTAAAAAAGGCATTTGAGGATTTGAACAATGTAAATACATTGTAAAAAAATATCCTTAAATTTGTTTTTCATTCTAACTCAATTAGAAAAAAATGGCGTGGTTTAAAAGAACAGATAAAGGCATTCAAACTCCTACCGAAGCGAAACGTGACACACCTAAGGGATTGTGGTATAAATCGCCTACAGGAAAAATCATTGAGACCGAAGAATTAGAAAAAAACTACTTTGTAAGTCCCGAAGATGGATACCATGTCCGTATTGGAAGTGCAGAATACTTCAATATTTTGTTTGATGACAATAAGTTCAAGGAATTAAACCCAAAAATTACTTCAAAAGATCCTTTGAAGTTTTCAGACAAGAAAAAATACACCGATCGTTTAGAAACCGCCTACAAAAAAACAAATCTTAAAGACGCTGTTCGTACAGCAATAGGCAAATCCAAAGGAAAAGAACTTGTTGTTGCGTGTATGGATTTTAGTTTTATTGGTGGATCTGTTGGAAGCGTTGTTGGTGAGAAAATTGCTCGTGCTGCAGATTATGCGCTGAAGAAAAAAATACCCATCATGATCATATCCAAATCTGGTGGCGCACGAATGATGGAGGCAGGATTATCACTGATGCAACTAGCAAAAACTTCTGCAAAACTAGCACAATTGTCCGAGGCAGGGATTCCTTATATATCTCTCTGTACAGACCCCACAACTGGAGGAACAACAGCTTCATTTGCGATGTTAGGCGACATCAACATCAGTGAGCCAGGCGCATTGATTGGTTTTGCTGGACCACGCGTTGTACGTGACACTACAGGAAAAGAACTTCCTGAAGGATTTCAAACCGCCGAATTTGTTCAAGAACATGGCTTTTTAGATTTTATTACCCACCGCGAACATCTTAAAGATAAGGTGAACCAATACATCGATTTGATCTTGAATCAACCCTTAAGAGCATAATTTTTACAAAATAACTCTTATATCACTCGAATTTCTTATATTTGCCCCTCGATTCTGAGCGTCAGAATCTATGCATAAAAATGATTTAAATAAATATTGGAATGTACTTAACAAAAGAAACTAAAGAGAAAATCTTTAAAAAACACGGAAAAGATGCAAAAGACACTGGTACTGCCGAAGGTCAAATAGCATTATTCACACACCGAATCAATCACCTAACAGAACACCTAAAGCATAATCGAAAAGATTTTAATACTGAGCGTTCGCTTGTAAAGCTTGTGGGAAAACGCCGATCTCTTCTAGATTATTTAATGAAAAAAGATATCTTGAGATACCGTGCAATTGTTAAAGAATTAGGATTAAGAAAATAACACTAAAAAAGAGGCCATATGGCCTCTTTTTTGATTACCCAGCACTTTTTTATTACAAGTGCTCACACATAGAAGAAGCTAATTAAAGTTTTTCATTGGTCACACCACACAACAACAACACAACACCAATGTTTAATTAGAATTAAAAAATATGATTCCAAAAGTATTTAAGGAGGTCATCGACCTCGGTGATGGAAGAGAAATCTCCATCGAAACAGGGAAACTCGCCAAACAAGCCCATGGCTCTGTGGTGGTACAATCAGGCAAATGTATGTTGCTGTGTACAGTAGTTTCAAATTACAAACAATCAGATGTGGATTTTTTACCACTTACAGTAGATTACCGGGAAAAATTTGCAGCAGCAGGACGCTATCCAGGTGGATTCTTTAAAAGAGAAGCTCGTCCAAGTGATGGTGAAGTCCTTACAATGCGACTTGTAGACCGAGTACTACGCCCATTGTTTCCAAAAGATTACCATTCAGAAACTCAAGTGATGATTCAATTAATGTCACATGATGAAGATGTTATGCCAGATGCTATGGCTGGTTTAGCTGCATCAGCAGCCATCCAACTTTCTGATTTCCCATTTGAATGTGCTATTTCTGAAGCTAGAGTCGGACGTATCAACGGTGAATTCATCATAAACCCTACAAGAGCACAACTCGCAGAATCAGACATCGACATGATGATTGGTGCTTCTGCAGACTCTGTAATGATGGTTGAAGGAGAAATGTATGAAATTTCTGAAGAAGAAATGACAGAAGCCATAAAATTTGCGCATGAAGCCATTAAAGCCCAATGTGCTGCACAAGAAAGATTGGCTCAAGCATTTGGTAAAAAAGAAGTTCGTGAATACGAACCAGAACGTGCCGATGAAGACTTAGCACAAAAAATACACGACATGGCCTATGATAAGGTCTATGCTGTGGCCAAAGCAGGTTCTTCAAAACATGAAAGAAGCGCTGCTTTCTCTGAAATAAAAGAAGAAATTAAAGCTTCCTTTTCTGAAGAAGAGCAAGAAGAATTCGATGGGTTAATTTCAAAATATTATTACAAAGCAGAAAAAGCTGCTGTACGTGATTTGACACTCAACGAAGGACTTCGTCTTGATGGTCGAAAAACAGATGAAATCAGACCCATTTGGTGTGAAGTAGACTATTTACCATCTACACACGGTTCGTCAATTTTTACAAGAGGAGAAACTCAAGCACTGGCTACAGTAACTCTTGGAACTTCTAGAGACGCCAATCAAATAGATATGCCATCTCATGAAGGTGAAGAACGTTTTTATTTGCATTACAACTTCCCTCCTTTTTCAACTGGTGAAGCTCGTCCTATTCGTGGAACGTCTCGTCGTGAAGTAGGACATGGAAACTTGGCACAACGGGCCCTTAAAGGTATGGTTCCTGAGGATTGTCCCTATACTGTACGAGTAGTAAGTGAAGTTTTGGAAAGTAACGGATCGTCTTCTATGGCTACTGTTTGCTCTGGAACAATGGCACTTATGGATGCTGGTGTACAATTGAAAAAGCCAGTTTCTGGAATTGCAATGGGACTTATTTCCGATGCCGATTCTGGAAAATATGCGGTACTCTCTGATATTTTAGGCGATGAAGATCATCTAGGTGATATGGACTTTAAAGTAACAGGTACTGCAGATGGTATTACAGCATGTCAAATGGACATCAAAGTGAAAGGATTATCGTACGAGATTTTAGTCAATGCACTAAAACAAGCTCGTGACGGACGCCTTCATATTTTAGGAAAGCTTACGGATACAATCGAAGCACCTGCAGCAGACGTTAAGGCCCATGCACCTAAAATGGTTACCCGCATCATTCCAAATGAATTTATTGGAGCGCTTATTGGCCCAGGTGGTAAAGTGATTCAAGAACTTCAAAAAGAAACAGGTACAACAATAGTAATCAATGAAGATCCTGTAACTGAAGAAGGAATTGTTGAGATTTTAGGTACAGATCAAGATGGGATTGATGCCGTTTTAGCAAAAATAGATTCACTCATGTTTAAGCCAGAAGTTGGCAGTGTTTATGAAGTAAAAGTCATAAAAATGCTCGATTTTGGTGCTGTGGTAGAATATCTTGAAGCACCAGGAAACGAAGTGTTACTCCACGTAAGCGAATTGGCATGGGAACGTACAGAAAACGTATCGGATGTTGTCAATATGGGTGATGTTTTTGATGTAAAATATTTTGGTATTGATTCGAGAACACGTAAAGAAAAAGTTTCGCGTAAAGCGCTTCTTCCAAAACCAGAAGGTTTTGTGGAACGTCCACCAAGAGACAGAAAACCTAACAATAGAGGTCGCGACAACCGTCGTAATGACAGAAGACCAAAAAGAGATTAGTCAAAAAAACTAACTCTTTAGCATAAAAAAAGCCGTTTTGAAATAAAACGGCTTTTTTTGTAACATTTATTTCATTTTCAACGTATAACATAATGAGACCAAAATAATTTTTAAAAAAATAAGCAAACATGAGACAACTCAAGATTACAAAACAAGTAACCAACAGGGAAACTGCCTCGTTGGACAAATACCTTCAAGAGATTGGAAAAGTTGACTTAATTACTGCCGATGAGGAAGTAGAGTTGGCACAACGCATCAAAGCTGGTGACCAAATTGCATTAGAAAAATTAACAAAAGCCAACCTTCGTTTTGTAGTTTCTGTTGCTAAACAATACCAAAATCAAGGACTTACACTTCCAGATTTGATCAATGAAGGGAATCTTGGTCTTATCAAAGCCGCACAACGTTTCGATGAAACACGTGGATTCAAGTTTATCTCATATGCTGTATGGTGGATTCGTCAATCTATTTTGCAAGCACTTGCAGAACAGTCAAGAATTGTTCGTTTGCCATTGAATAAAATTGGCTCAATCAACAAAATCAATAAAACATATGCCTTTTTAGAGCAATCACATGAACGCCCACCTAGTGCAGAAGAAATTGCGAAAGAATTGGACATGACCATAAATGACGTTAAGGAATCCATGAAAAATTCCGGTCGTCATGTCTCTATGGATGCGCCTCTAGTTGAAGGTGAAGACTCCAACTTGTATGATGTATTACGTTCTGGAGAGTCGCCAAACCCTGATAAAGAGTTGTTACATGAATCTTTAAGAACAGAAATTGAACGTGCATTGGAAACCTTAACACCACGAGAAGCCGATGTGATTCGATTGTATTTTGGTCTTGGCAATCAACACCCTATGACATTAGAAGAAATTGGAGAAACTTTTGACCTTACAAGAGAACGTGTTCGTCAAATCAAAGAAAAAGCTATTCGACGTTTGAAACACACTTCAAGAAGTAAAATACTGAAAACCTATCTTGGTTAATAACAAAACCCCTTCCCATTGGCAGGGGTTTATTTTTTGTTCTATTTTTGTTCTATTAAATTAAAATTATGAGTTCATCTATAATTGCTCCCTCTATTTTAGCTGCCGATTTTGCCAACCTCCAGCGCGATATCGAAATGGTAAATAGCAGTGAAGCCGATTGGTTTCATATAGACATCATGGATGGTGTTTTTGTACCCAATATTTCTTTTGGAATGCCAGTTCTAAAAGCCATTACCAAACATGCAAAAAAAACAGTTGATGTCCATTTGATGATTGTAGATCCAGACCGCTACATCAAAACATTTGCTGCACTGGGAAGTGATATCCTCACGGTACATTATGAAGCTTGTACACATTTGCACCGAACACTTCAAGCCATAAAATCTGAAGGAATGAAAGCTGGTGTTGCACTAAATCCACACACTAACATCAACGTCCTACAGGATACTATTCAAGATATCGACTTGGTGTGTTTGATGAGTGTAAATCCAGGATTCGGCGGACAAAGTTTTATAGAGAATACATACAACAAGGTAAAACAGCTAAAAGCAATGATTGATGAAAAAGGCGCATCAACAAAAATTGAAATAGATGGTGGAGTAACCTCAGCAAATGCTCAAAAATTAAAAGACGCAGGTGCAGATGTATTGGTTGCTGGAAGTTTTGTTTTTAAAAGCAAAAACCCTTCAGATACAATTAAAGAATTAAAAGGGCTTACGGCCTAATATCTAGTCCAAAATCCCTTTAAGATAATCGTAATAATTACCTTTAAGATTGGCGATACGTTGACCTAATTTTTCAGATGAAATCCAACCATTATTTAAGGCGATTTCTTCCAGACAAGACACTTTCTGACCTGTTCTGTTTTCTATTGCCTTAATAAATTCTGTTGCTTCACCAAGTGCCTCGTGAGTTCCAGTATCTAGCCATGCAAATCCGCGTTTTAGTACTTCTAGTTTTAAACTTTTTTGAAGCAAATAAGCTTCATTGACAGATGTTATTTCTAACTCTCCACGATCGGATGGTTCGATTGTTTTTGCAATATCAACTACAGAATTTGGGTAAAAATACAAGCCAACTACAGCATAATTAGATTTTGGCTCTTTTGGTTTTTCTTCGATGTTAATAACATTATTTTGTTCATCAAATACAGCCACACCATAACGTTGTGGATCTTTGACATAGCTTCCAAAAACTACAGCTTTTTGTTCTTTTTTTACCGTTTCTACAGCAGAATTTAAAAGGGAATCTAAACCTGCGCCATAAAAAATATTATCGCCTAAAATTAAGCACACATCGTCAGAACCAATAAACGATTCTCCAATGATAAATGCTTGAGCAAGTCCGTCTGGCGATGGCTGCTCTGCATAAGAAAGTTGGATGCCAAAATTAGAGCCATCTCCCAAAAGATGTTTGAAATTTGGTAAATCATGTGGGGTAGAAATGACTAAAATATCTTTGATTCCAGCTCGCATTAAAACTGACAATGGATAATAAATCATAGGTTTGTCGTAGATGGGCAAAAGTTGTTTACTCACACTCAAAGTAAGTGGATGAAGTCGTGTACCCGAACCTCCTGCTAAAATAATCCCTTTCATTTATTTATTTATTTATTGTTATAATATTTTTGATATTCTCCAGAGCGCACATGGTCCAACCAAGCTTCATTATTGAGGTACCAATCTATAGTTTTGGACAATCCTTCCTCAAAGGTTACGGAGGGTGTCCATCCTAAATTATTTTGAATTTTGGAAGCATCTATCGCATAACGCAAATCATGGCCAGGTCGATCTTTTACAAATGTGATTAGGGCCTGACTTGTGCCTTGATTACGCCCTAATTTTTGATCTACTTGTTGGCATAATTCTTTAACCAAATCAATGTTTTTCCATTCATTGAAACCACCAATATTGTAGGTTTCATGATTTTCTCCTTGATGAAAAACCATATCAATAGCACGTGCATGATCGATGACATACAACCAATCACGAGTATAATTACCGTCACCATAAACAGGCAATGGTTTGTGTTCTAAAATATTATTAATAAAAAGGGGAATCAGTTTTTCAGGGAATTGATTAGGACCATAGTTGTTAGAACAGTTAGAAATCACATACGGCAACCCATAGGTTTCTGCATAGGCACGGACAAAGTGGTCCGAGCTTGCTTTTGAAGCTGAGTAAGGAGAGTTTGGATCGTAAGCAGTAGTTTCAAGAAAAAACCCTTCTTGTCCTAAAGTCCCATACACTTCATCTGTGCTTACATGATAGAAACGGTGAGACTTCCAAGCAGACGCCCACAAAGATTTAAAAGCATTAAGCAAAATCATGGTTCCCAAAATATTTGTTTTTGCAAATGCCAAGGGATCGTGTATAGAGCGATCGACATGAGATTCTGCAGCCAGATGAATGACATCAGTAAACTTGTGATATTCAAAAGACTGATGAATAAAATTTTCGTCTGTTATATCTCCTTTTATAAAAGTATAATTAGGTTTGGATTCAAGATCGGTTAAATTTTCTAGGTTTCCCGCATAAGTCAATGCATCCATATTAAAAATATGATAATTGGGGTATTGATTCACAAATAATCGAACTACGTGCGCTCCAATAAATCCTGCACCACCGGTGATTAATATTTTTTTCATATGTAATAAGATTTATACCATTTCACAAAAGCATCAACACCAATTTTTAGGGAAGTTCTGGGTTGATATCCATAATCTGTTTTCAATTTTTCCACATTAGCCCAAGTTTGATGTACATCTCCTTCTTGTAATGGCTGCATATTTCGTTGGGTTTGAATCCCTGTTATTGCTTCAATGTTTTCAATAAAATCTAACAATTCTACAGGTTGACTACTGCCAATATTATACAATTTGTAAAGCGCTTTATTTTTTGATGTATGCAACAAAGTACGCTCTACTCCGTCGATAATATCATCAATATAAGTAAAATCCCGGACGTGATTTCCATAATTGAAGACATCTATTGATTTTCCTTTTAGGACTGCATCAGTAAATCGAAATAGAGCCATATCGGGACGCCCCCAAGGGCCATATACTGTAAAAAAACGTAACCCTATAGTTTCAATTTTATACAAATGGCTGTAGACATGAGCCATAAGCTCATTGGATTTTTTTGTAGCCGCATAAAAACTTATGGGATAATCTGTGGATGCAATTTCTTGAGTAGGAGTATCTTCAGCATTGCCATAAACACTAGAGCTACTTGCATAAACCAGTCTAGTGATGTTGTACTCTCGGCAGCATTCTAAAATATTTGAAAAACCTTTTATATTGGTTTCGATATAGTCATCAGATCGCTTGTCGGATGAACGAACACTGACTTGTGCCGCAAGATGACAAATGACATCAAATGTATAGGTTTGAAATATTTTATTTAGGGCTTCAGAATTTTCTATTTTTGTACGGATAAATGTAAAGTCCATATGTTTTGAAACACTTTTCGAAGAGGTGTTCCATTGGCTTGCATCTGAAGCATCAATCCCTAAAACTTTAAGACGATCGTATTTTAAATTAACATCATAAAAATCATTGATGTTATCTATTCCAACAACCGAATGCCCTTGTTCTATGAGGCGTTTACATAGGTAAAACCCTATAAACCCTGCAGCACCAGTAATTAGAATTGTTTTAGTTTTCATTACGTGCGAAAATTATTGCCCTACACCTTTATAAGAAAACCCTATGGTTTCTAACGCAGATCGATCCAAAAGATTACGGCCATCAAAAACAAAAGCGGGTTTACTCATATTATCATAAATTTTTTGCCAATCATAAGTTCTAAATTCGTCCCATTCTGTTATGACTGCTAGAGCATGCGCACCAACAACAGCGTCATAGGGGTCGCTATGTGTTGTTAAATATTTTGCATTTTCAGTTTCAGATCTTGAGTTCAAATGATTCAAATCTGATTGCATTTGAAGTGCCGAAACTTTGGGGTCATAAACTTGAACATGAGCATGTTCATCTATGAGTTTATCTGCAATATATATTGCAGCGGATTCACGGGTATCGTTTGTGTTCTTTTTGAAGGCCCATCCAAAAAATGTAATTTTTTTATCTGCAACAGTGCCATAGAGTGCCTTTACAATCTGGTTGGCGAAGCGAGCTTTTTGGTGGTTATTGATAATAATGACCTGTTCCCAATAATCTGCTGCATGATTCAGTCCCAAAGATTTACATATATAAACCAGATTTAGAATATCTTTCTGAAAACAAGAACCTCCAAACCCTACAGATGCATTTAAAAATTTAAGACCAATTCTAGAATCGGTTCCAATAGCGTTGGCTACTTCTTTGATGTTGGCACCTGTTTGTTCACACAACTCCGTCAGGGCATTTATAGACGAGACTCGTTGTGCCAAAAAAGCATTTGCAGTAAGTTTTGAGAGTTCGGAAGACCATAAATTGGTTTTAATAATTTTATCTTCTGGTACCCATGACGCATATATTTTTGCTAAAGCATCAATGGCTTCTTGTCCTGATTTTGTTGGTTCTCCGCCGATTAATACGCGATCGGGTGCTTTTAGGTCTTGAATTGCGGTTCCTTCGGCCAAAAATTCAGGATTAGATAAGATTTCGAAATGAATACCATCGCCAGTATTGTCCAATATATCTTTGATTGCTTCTGCTGTTTTTACAGGCAAAGTAGATTTTTCGACAACAATTTTATTAGAAGTAGATACTTTTGCGATTTGACGCGCGCACAACTCTACGTATTGTAGGTCTGCTGCCATTCCTTTACCTGCACCATAGGTTTTCGTGGGGGTGTTGACAGAGATGAAAATCATTTCTGCTTCATGAATGGCTTTATCAACTTCAGTAGAAAAAAACAAATTACGGCCACGTGCTTGATCAACTACTTTATCTAAACCTGGTTCAAAAATTGGTAGCTGAGATAAATCCTCACAATTCCATGCAGTAATTCTGTCGGTGTTAACATCAACAACAGTAACCTTGATATTTGGATTTTCGTGAGCAATCACAGACATTGTTGGTCCTCCTACATAACCCGCACCAATGCAGCAAATTGATTTTATTTTCATTCTTCTTATCGACAATTTAATGTTCAAATGAGTGAAGCATCATAACCTTGTGCAAGATATATTATTGATAAGACTCCACAAAATTATAATCTACAAATAAGAAGAGCATTGCTTTCGAGTGCTGAGACAAAAACCAAACTTATGGAAGTTCTGAATTTCTAAATCGAATAAGTATTATAAAATCAAATAAATACACCAAAATTAAAAAAGTTATCCTAGATTTGAAGAAGTCAGGGTATTGAATAATAAACATTCAAGATTATATTTACTTCAAATTTTTGATGAGCCGCAAAGAATAACAAAAAAATAATTGAGAATTAATTGTTTGGAGGATTTTGATTATTTAATTAAATTGAGTTACTTAATAACTAAATATGAGTCCTAGTGCAAAGAGACTAAACTGGGTAGACCAAGCAAGAGGATGGTCTATATTTTTAGTAGTATACGGTCATAATTTCCCAGTACTTGAACCTTATATATACAGCTTTCATGTTCCTTTATTTTTTTTCATCTCCGGGATGTTTCATAAAGAGGAATTTACTTTAAATTCAATAAAAAATCGAGTCAAAACACTTCTTATCCCTTACTTTTTTTGGGCTACATTGCTGTATTTGTTTTGGTTTGTAGTAGGTAGGAAATTTGGAAAGAGCAGCTTACTCGATCTTTCTATTTGGGATAATTTTATTGGAATTTTTTATGCACAAGGCGGACAAGAATTTATGGATTGGGGAATTCCATTATGGTTTTTACCCTGTTTATTTTTAGTTTATGTGATCTATGGACTTATTCAAAAATACGTTAAAAAAAATCTACTTATTTACGCCCTAACTTTCTTTTCATTATGCGGTTTAATTTGGTCTAAAACTGAAATCCACCTTCCATGGAGTCTTGACGTAGCATTAGTAGGGTTAATTTTTTATCAACTTGGACACCTTCTCAAAGCTTATTTTTCAAGTTTAAATATTCGTAAATCACTCATTGTGTTTTTGGTTTTAATGGGGCTTCATTTATTTGCATTCTATTTTAATCCCTCCAAAATTGATATGTATCGCTCTATTTATGGAAACCCATTGCTGTTTATCATTAGTGGAGCTGCGGGATCTATTGCATACGTCTTGTTTTTTAAAATATTACCCTACTTCAAAGTACTATCGTACTTTGGACAACACAGCATTGTGATTTTGGCAACACATCTTCGTGCGCTTACCCTAATAAAATTTGGACTATATTTAATCTTAGGCACTAGTGTTTTTGCATTCACAGAATGGGAAAAACTAGGACTGACTTTTTTACAACTCACTTTGATTATCCCTATAATTTGGGGAGTACATAAATACCTTCCAATTGTAGATGGAAAACATAAGTAACAATAAATCTATCATATTATTTAATTTAGCTACTAATGTATTAGTAGTTGTTTTTATTACTCGTGCTTCATATTATCACACTCCACTTAATGGCATAAAAGATACTGCAGTCTATGGGCTGCATTTAATCGCTCTTCAAACCTCTATCGCTGGCTTTATTTATCTTTTGACTCTATCAAAATGGGCTTTTAGATTGGTTTTTGGTCCATTATTTTTTATTCTTTCGCTATTCTTTTTGGGGTTATAGCCAAGATATTTCCGTAACGCCACACTTGATACAAGCCCTTTTGGAAACAAAACCCGACATTGCTGTCGATTTGATTAGTTTCCCTTACTTAATTTTTATAAGTATTTCCATAATCATTCTTTTAGTTCTATTTAGGTGGCAGTCTTCTATCAATAATCGCTTGAATTGGCCTTTCTATATGATTGCATCACTGTGTTGTATCAGTGTTTTTTGGGTTCTTGAGCAAAAGCGCCCAGGAAGTTTAAAAAACAGGTTGCCATACAATATTTACTACGCAGTAAAATCTTATATGGAAAAACCAACATTGAAACTAAACAAGCAAATTCCAGATGTGTCTTATCACTCAGATGAACTCAAAATGATACTTGTTTTAGGCGAAAGCGTCCGAGCAGATCATTTAAGCATTAATGGCTACAATAGACCTACCACTCCAAAACTAAAACAACAGAGCGGACTAATTAGTTTTCCCAATGTTTATACTGAACATACGTATACTGCGGTAAGTTTGCCGCAAATTCTAACTAATCAAGGACAGGTTAAGATTGATTCAGAGTACTACTCCATTTATGATATTCTTGATGAAGCAAACTACAAAACCTATTGGGTGGGGAATCAAACTCTAGAAAAATCGTATGCACCAATAGTCAAAACCAACGATTCAATCCATTTAATAGATGCTTTCAAATCTGTTTTTAGTTTCGATAAGCTAAGGGACGAGTCTCTTATTCCAGTAGCTTCAAATATTCTTAAGGAGGACCGTCGCTCAGTAATCAGTTTGCATATGATCGGTAGTCATTGGTGGTATGAAGACCGATACTCTAACAAAGAAAAGAAATTTAACCCTGTTATAGACAGTAAATATATCCCATCCTTAACATCTGAACAATTGATTAATTCGTACGATAATACACTGTTATATCTCGACAAATTTATAAGCAAACTCATTGGTGTTTTAGAAAACCAAGAGACACCAACTGTACTAGTGTATATATCGGATCATGGAGAACAATTAGGGGAAGAGGGTAAATGGCTACATGCTCAAAGTGGTGAGGCCGCAAAAAATCCAGCTTATCTAATTTGGTTTTCTGAGTCTTACACAAAAAAATACCCAAAAGTTGTTACCAATATAAAAGAAGCCACAAAAATAAATTCAACTACAGATCGTGTGTTTTATGATATTCTCACACTACTTGGAATAAGTTTTGAGAAAATTAAGCAATAAAACTTTTAAGCACCTACACTAATATTTGCTCGTTTTGAACATAGTACAAACAAAAAAACTCGTGACCCAAACATACAGTAGTTCAGACTTTTTGAGTGTAATTAGTGATATATACTCAAAAAAAAAATCCCAGAAATAAAAAATTATTTTTGGGAATAATCTGTGACCCAAACTTTCGAAAATTCGAACTTATTAAGGAGTATTTTTCAATTATTTCTTGAACTTAATCTGAGAATATTGCCCTAAATAGTATGCAATTAAAATAGGTGTAAACGAAAAAGCCATATTCTTTTCCAAAAAACC
>JAQWFW010000025.1 GCA_029238515.1 Flavobacteriaceae bacterium
TGCCCTTCTCCTCCATCACGCCCTGCACGACCAGTTTCTTGATAATAACTCTCTATACTTTTTGGAATATCATGATGAATCACAAAACGAACATCGGGTTTATCTATACCCATCCCAAAGGCAATAGTAGCTACAATTACATCGACATCTTCCATCAAAAACATATCTTGGTGTCGCGATCGAGTTTTGGCATCTAAACCGGCATGATAGGGCAAAGCTTTTATTTCGTTGACCTGAAGAATTTGAGCCAATTCCTCTACACGTTTTCTACTCAAACAATAGACAATACCAGACTTACCTTGATTTTGTTTGATGAAACGTATGATGTCATTGTCTACTTGACTCGTTTTTGGAACAATTTCATAATATAGATTTGGGCGATTGAATGATGCTTTAAATGTATTGGCATCTGTTATGGCAAGATTTTTCAGTATATCTTCTTGCACTTTCGGAGTTGCAGTTGCTGTAAGTCCTATGATGGGAATATTGTCACCAATTTGCTGGATGATATGCCTTAAATTGCGGTATTCTGGTCTAAAATCATGACCCCATTCACTAATGCAATGCGCTTCATCAACAGCCATAAAAGAAATTGTTTGACTACTCAAAAAATCTGTATTTTCTTCTTTTGCAAGCGATTCTGGAGCAACATAAAGGAGTTTTGTTATTCCGGCTTCTATATCGGCTTTTACTTGTTTAATTTCTGTTTTGTTTAAAGAAGAGTTAAGAACATGAGCGATGCCTTCTTTTTCGGAAATACCTCGAATTGCATCAACTTGATTTTTCATGAGTGCAATAAGTGGAGAAACAACAATTGCTGTTCCTGGATGCATTAAAGCTGGTAACTGGTAGCATAAGGATTTTCCACCGCCTGTTGGCATGATGGCAAAAGTGTGTTGCCCAGACATGATGCTTTTTACGACCTGTTCTTGAAGTCCTTTAAATTGATTAAAGCCAAAATAGCTTTTGAGTGCCTCATGGAGATGTTCAGAAGTTGTATTCATTAAAAGATTTAAATCTGTAAAAAGTGATCATTATAATAAAACGTTAACTTGGATTAAAAATAATGATTTTTACGCTAATTTTTCGTTTTTTTGCATTGCAATCCTAAGATAGCTATATTTACTACAGTACACAATAAATTATGAAAACTTTAATATCTAAAAGTACAATTCTCGAAGCCGCAAAACATTCAATAAATGAACAAAGCGATGCCATAAAAAACATAGCTAAACTTCTTGATGATTCTTTTGCCGAAGCTGTAGAACTCATATTGAAAACTAACGGAAGAGTAATCATTACTGGTATTGGCAAAAGCGCCATTATTGCCAATAAAATTGTTGCAACACTAAATTCAACAGGAACACCAGCTGTTTTTATGCATGCCGCAGATGCCATTCATGGTGATCTTGGTTTGGTCCAAAAAAAGGATATTGTAATATGTATTTCAAAAAGTGGAAATACTCCTGAAATTAAAGTTTTAATTCCTTTGCTCAAACGTGCTGGCAATCCACTGATTGCTATTACAGGTAATAAAAATTCATATCTAGCAGAACAAGCAAATTTTGTGTTTAATTCTTATGTAGAAAAAGAAGTCTGCCCAAACAATTTGGCGCCTACGACCAGTACCACTGCCCAACTTGTTATTGGTGATGCTTTGGCCGTTTGTTTGTTGGAAATGCGCGATTTTTCTAGTGATGACTTTGCAAAATACCACCCTGGTGGCACTTTAGGAAAAAAATTGTTTTTAACCGTCAAAGATATCTCTCTGCAAAACGAAAAGCCAAACGTAGGGTTAAAATCCAATATTAAAGAGGTTATTATTGAGATTTCTAAAAAACGACTTGGCGTAAGTGCCGTTACCAAACAAAACAAAATTCAAGGAATCATCACTGATGGTGACTTGAGACGAATGCTGACAAAAACAGATGATTTTTCAAATCTATGTGCAGCGGATATTATGACCAAAAATCCAAAATCTATCGATATCAATGCAATGGCTGTTGATGCCATGCAATTGATGGAACAACATGAAATCTCTCAACTGCTTGTTACCCAAGATGGATTATATGCTGGAGTCATTCATCTTCATGACTTAATGAAAGAAGGAATACTGTAGATATGGCACAAGAAAAAGAAATGTCTTTTTTAGACCATCTAGAAGAATTGAGGTGGCATATTATTCGCTCGACTATTGCCATAATAGCAGCGGCTACACTTGCATTTCTTGGAAAGAGCTTTTTGTTCGGTGAGCTTATTTTTGGACCAACAAAAACTGACTTTTTCACTTATGATTTTCTTTGTCGAGCGTCATCTATTATTGGTTATGATAGTTTTTGTAATACTGCTTTTGATTTTGAAGTTCAAAGCAGGACTATGGCAGGACAATTTTCCGCTCACATTTGGACATCCATTACCTTTGGGTTTGTTATCGCATTCCCCTATGTGCTCTATGAGTTTTGGAAGTTTGTAAGTCCAGGACTCTACACGAAAGAACGTAAAAACTCTAAAGGGTTTATATTCTTTTCTTCGCTCCTTTTTTTTATTGGCGTTTTGTTCGGATATTATGTTATATGTCCATTGTCCATCAATTTTTTAGGTACTTACAGCGTAGCCGATCAAGTACACAACGATTTTGATTTGAATTCTTACATAGGGCTTGTTCGTGCCTCTGTATTGGCCTCTGGTTTTATTTTTGAATTGCCTATTATCATATATTACTTAACGAAAATTGGGCTAGTTACCCCCCAATTTTTAAAAAACAACAGAAAATACGCTTTAGTAATTGTACTCATCATAGCTGCCATAATCACACCACCTGATGTAGCTAGTCAGATTATTGTAGCGATTCCTGTTATTATTTTATATCAAGTAAGTATTCTGATTTCAAAAATTGTTATTAAAAAACAAAAACGTAAAACATGAGCAATCCTGTAGAAGAATTTAACGCCTATCGTGAAAAAATGAATGCTGAGATTTTAGCAGATAATAACACCGTAATCAAGCGTATTTTTAATCTGGATACAAAAGCATTCCATCAGGGTGCACTAGATGTTCCCACGAAAGAACTCTTGGGCTTAGTCGCTTCTGCTGTTTTGCGTTGCGACGACTGCATCAAATACCACCTAGAAAAATGCCACAAAGAAGGATTGTCTAGAGCACAAATTGTGGAAGCTTTAAGCATTGCTACCCTTATTGGCGGTACCATCATGATTCCACATCTAAGACGGGCCTATGAATTTCTTGAAGCTTTAGAAGCATAAAAGCACAGTTTTAATTATATTTACAAGCATATAAAGCAACAATGAAATTAAGTGTTCAAAATCTGATGAAATCCTACAACGGACGCAAGGTCGTAAAGGATGTTTCATTTGAAGTAAAACAAGGCGAAATTGTTGGTCTATTGGGGCCAAATGGTGCTGGAAAAACTACCTCATTCTACATGACTGTAGGGTTAATCAAACCTAATGGGGGCTGTATTTTTTTGGATGATCAGGAAATTACAAACTACCCCATGTACAAAAGAGCCCAAAGTGGTATTGGATATCTCGCGCAAGAAGCTTCCGTTTTTCGTAAATTGAGTATAGAAGATAATATTTTGAGTGTGTTGCAAATGACTAAACTCTCCAAAAAAGAACAACACGAAAAAATGGAATCGCTCATAGAAGAATTTGGGCTATCTCATATTCGTAAAAATAGAGGGGATTTACTCTCTGGTGGAGAACGCCGACGTACAGAAATAGCACGTGCTTTAGCTACAGATCCTAGTTTTATTCTATTGGACGAACCCTTTGCTGGAGTAGATCCTGTTGCTGTAGAGGATATTCAACGGATAGTTGCGCGACTAACAAAAAAGAATATTGGCATCCTCATCACAGACCACAATGTACAAGAAACATTAGCCATTACAGACCGTACTTATTTGATGTTTGAAGGAAGTATTCTAAAAGCAGGAGACCCCGAAACACTGGCAAATGATGAGATGGTGCGTAAAGTATATTTAGGCCAAAACTTTGAATTAAGAAAAAAGAAGCTTGAATTTTAGTCTTTGGAGTTTTCTAAATCCTGTGCTTTTATAATTTTTTTCTGATATCGTCCTTGTACAATATCAATCATCACCAAAATAACAATAACAAAATAAAATGTTGTTTTGCTCATGGGCGTTATTTCTTCACCGAAAAGCTTTAAATGTGCCAAGTGACCACCCTCGGTTAATAACATAATTCCAACGATAAACAGAATAAAAAGCCCCAAAACTTCATACATTCTATTTTTGGTCAAAAAATCTGTCACTTTATCAGACAACCAAATCATCAAAACGCCTCCAATAATAATGGCAGTAGTCATGATCCATAGCACATCGGTAAGTGCCATTGCACTAAGGATGGAGTCGAATGAAAAAACAACATTCATGACCACAATCATGGAAATGGTTTTAGAAACAGAACTTTTAGAAGCAGCAGTATTTATGGAGAAATTTTTAAAACTGACCATGTGCCAAATTTCTTTCATTGCAGTAAAAATGATGAAAACACCTCCAATCAAAACAATAATACTGTGCAAGTTGAAGTGCCCTTCTACAACATCTGAAAAAGGGATATGGAGTATTGGATTCTGGAAATAACTAATCAAATTAAACAACACAAAAAGCAAAATGATACGAAAAACTACAGCCAAACCAATACCCATTTTACGCACATAAGACTGGCGTTCTAATGGAGCTTTTTTACTTTCTAAAGAGATATACAACAGGTTGTCGAAACCTAAAACGGCTTGCAACATGACAAGCATCAGTAAGGTTATGATGTGATCAAACATTTTGAGGTGGATTTATCAATGATAAAATAATATAAAATAGAATGAGTAAAGGAATACCTGCAAACTTAAAAACAATTAGAGCCACAAGAGAAAACACAATGAGTATGTATCTTGAAGCATTATCGGCAAAATTCCAAGTTTTAAATTTTAAAGCAATCAATTTTATGGGAGCATTCAACAAAAATGAGCTCAAAACAGTAGCGCCAATTAAAAACCAAGGATTAAGAATAATGACATTGTAACTGTCATTGTTTTGATAAGATAAAATTAAAGGTAAACTCAAAATAAGCAATGCATTGGCTGGAGTAGGAAGCCCAATAAAATAGTTTGATTGTTCTGTAGAAATATTAAATTTAGCTAACCTGTAAGCTGAGGCCAGCAGTACCAAAAGTCCAAAATAAGGCAAGATGTGGTGCGTATCCCAAGAAGGTGCAATGGACAATTCAAAAAGATGAAATAAAACTAAAGCAGGAACCAAACCACTGGTGACAACATCGGCAAGAGAATCCAGTTGAAGTCCCAAATCAGAAACAACATTCAGTTTTCGTGCTATAAATCCATCAAAAAAATCAAATAAAATACCCAAAAACACAAAAAGTGCAGCTGTGGATAAGTCACCTTCAACGGCAAAAATCACTGCAATCCCACCAGATAATAAGTTCAGTAGCGTTACAAAATTTGGAACAAATGTTTTCAAATCGAATAAAATTTATTTAGTAAAAATAATAAACTATTTTTGTTTCTCATAAGTTAAAGACAATATCCGCTATAAATATTAGTTTTTGTAGTAAGCATACGCCAAGACATTGAACATTAAGCAGTTTTTTTTATTTCTTTTTATTTCGACTTTAACTTCTGGTTTGAGCCAAACCACGCGCAGTTACTCAAACGAATTTATGAATATTGGAGTAGATGCTGCGGCCCTAGCCATGAGCGGAGCGGTTACTGCAACATCAAATGATATAAACTCTGGGTATTGGAATCCAGCAGGATTAGTTCATTTGGAAGACAATGCTTTGGCGTTGATGCATTCGAGCTATTTTGCAAATATTGCCAACTACAACTACATCGCTTTTGCGATGCCTTTAGATGACAGAAGTGCTGTTGGGATTTCTATTATTCGCTTTGGTGTTGATGATATTTTGGATACTACAAAACTCATCGACCAACAAGGGAATATCAATTACGATCGCGTCAATTTATTTTCAGCTGTTGATTATGGGGTTACTTTTTCGTATGCTCGAAAACTCCCTATACCAGGTTTAAACTATGGTGTAAATGCAAAAATAATTCGTAGAATTATAGGTGATTTTGCATCTTCTTGGGGGTTTGGATTAGATTTTGGGATTCAATTTGAAAAAAATAACTGGCAATTTGGATTGATGGCTAGAGACATTACAACAACATTCAACTCTTGGGCTTTTGAGGAAGACCGCTTGAAAGATATACAAAATGCAATTCCTGGACAAAATCAAGAAGAACCTGAAGCCAGTGAAATTACACTACCAAAGTTACAGTTTGGTGTGGCAAAACGTTTTATTTTCGATTATGATTATAGCTTAAAAGCGGAAATTGACCTAATTATGCGTTTTGAAGCAAACAATGACATCATTTCAACCTCATTTGCCAGTATCACTCCTGCTATAGGTTTTGAATTTGGATATATAGATATGGTATACCTTCGTGGAGGTGTAGGAAATTTTCAAAATGAATTACAATTCGACAACAGTAAAAAACTTAGTTTTCAACCAAATTTAGGGGTAGGATTTAAATACAATGGTATTGCCATCGATTATGCTCTTACCGATATTGGCGATCAAAGTGTTGCTTTGTATTCCAATGTGTTTTCGCTTAAAATTGATTTAGGACTATTTAGAAGGTAAACCATGAGAAGATTGTATTCATATTTAATATTATTTTTCACTATTAATCTGGCAAATGCACAAATTCAACTGTCCAATTTTGCAGAAGTCAGTGTCCTAACCATAGGTCCTGGCACAGCACTAAATGATGCTTTTGGGCACAGTGCAATACGCATCAAAGACCCAATGTACAAACTTGATGCAGTGTTTGATTATGGCCGATATGATTTTGAAGCCGAAGGATTTTATCTAAATTTTGCCAAAGGAAAATTGACTTATGAAATTGGGTGGGCAAATTATGCTGCTTTCATTGAGCACTATAAAAGTGTTGAACGAGAAGTAAAATCACAAACAATCAATTTAAATAGTACTGAAAAACAATTGCTTTTTCAGATGTTACAAAGAAACATACAACCCCAAAACAAAAGTTATTCCTACGACTTTTTCTACAACAATTGTGCGACCAAAATAAAAGATGCTTTTGAAACCGTTTGCGACGAAACTATAGTGTACAACGAACCAACAACGTTTGAACCCTTGACCTTTAGAGCATTAATTAGATCGAAGGTTGCTCAAAATTCTTGGGGTGGGTTTGGAATTGATCTCGCCCTAGGTTCTGTGATTGATCAAGTCGCTAGTGCCGAAGAACATATGTTTTTGCCAAAAAATATTCATAATTTTTTTCAAGAAGCAAAATTTCAAAATTCACAAGAACCTTTAGTGAAAAAACAAGAAGTTTTGAGTGCGACTCAAACAACCTTACCCTCAATTTTTTGGATGAGTCCACTGTTTATTTTTGGTCTTTTGAGTTTGCTACTCATAGTCCAAACATACAGAGATTTTAAAAGAAATTCCAGAGCAAGATGGCTAGACTTCAGTATTTTTACGATTACTGGGGGTATTGGTGTTGTCATCCTTCTGTTGTGGTTTGCGACAAACCATTCGGCAACAGCTTACAATTACAATTTCTTATGGGCTTTTGCTTTCAATTTATTAATGATTCCTACAACACTAAAAAAAAGTGTCAAAAAACGATTTATAGGGTACCTTAAATTTTTGATATTACTATTATTACTCGTGCTTTTACATTGGAGTACTGGAGTACAATCGTTTAATATTGCACTAATACCTATTTGGCTCGGATTGATGATTCGTTATGCATATCTTTGTATATGGTGTAACAACCATTTGAGCCACATAGACACTCCTTAATTCCAAACTATTGAATTATTTAAACGTAGAAGGCATATCAAAATCTTTCGGAGAATTATGTCTTTTTGAACACCTATCGTTCAGTATACACAAGGATCAAAAAATTGCATTTATTGCAAAAAATGGAACTGGAAAAACGACAATTTTAAATATTTTGACTGGAAAAGACACTCCAGATTCTGGAGTTGTTGTCTTTAGAAAAGATGTACGAATGGCATTTCTTTCACAAGAAACCAACCTCAATCCTGAATTGACTGTAAATGAATCAATATTTGATTCTGACAATCCCATCTTGAAAGTTATAGACAATTACCACAAAGCATTGCAAGACCCAGACGATGCCAAAAGCTATCAAAAAGCTTTCGATGAAATGGATCGTTTTCAGGCATGGGATTTCGAGAACAAATACACACAAGTGCTCTTCAAATTGAAGCTCAACGATTTAAGTCAAAAAGTAGATTCACTTTCTGGAGGCCAAAAAAAACGTCTTGCCTTGGCTATAACACTTCTTAGTAAACCCGATTTACTCATTTTGGACGAACCGACAAATCACCTAGATTTAGAAATGATTGAGTGGCTTGAAGATTTTTTTGAAAAAGAAAGTATAACGCTTTTTATGGTAACGCACGACCGTTATTTTTTGGAACGCGTGTGTTCAACCATAATTGAGCTAGATGAAGGTAAAATTTATACTTACAAAGGGAATTATTCTTACTTTTTGGAGAAAAAAGAAGAACGTATTCAAAGAGAATCTATTGAAGTAAACAAAGCCAAGCAACTTTACAAAAAAGAATTGAAGTGGATCCGACGACAACCCAAAGCAAGGACAACAAAATCAAAATCTAGAGTAGATGACTTTCAAGACATCAAACAACGAGCTCATCAACGCAGAAATGATCATGAGGTTCAGTTGGAAATCAATATGGAGCGTCTAGGTGCAAAGATTTTGGAAGTTCACAAAATTTCAAAACGTTATGGAGATAAAGTCATTTTAGATGGCTTTAGTTACATGATTCAAAAAGGCGAACGTATTGGTATTATAGGAAAAAATGGAACTGGAAAATCCACATTTCTAAATATGATTACTGGAGGTGAAAAGCCCGATAGCGGAAAAATAGTATATGGTGAAACACTAAAATTTGGCTACTATACACAACAAGGTATTCAAGCCAAACCACAACAAAAAGTAATAGAAGTTATTCGTGAATTTGGAGATTATATTCCGTTGAAAAAAGGACGCCAAATAAGCGCCCAACAACTATTGGAACGGTTTCTATTTAGTAGAAAAAAACAGTATGATTTTGTGGAAAAACTAAGTGGTGGCGAGCGCAAACGTCTCTATCTATGCACCGTTTTGATTCAAAACCCAAACTTTTTAATTTTGGATGAACCTTCAAATGATTTGGAAATTGTGACACTCAATGTACTAGAAAATTTCCTTTTGGACTTTCCTGGATGCCTGATTGTTGTTTCGCACGATCGCTATTTTATGGATAAAATTGTTGATCATTTGTTTGTATTTCGGGGTGACGGAGTTATCGATAATTTTCCTG
Organism: Flavobacteriaceae bacterium; assembly: GCA_029238515.1. Classification (GTDB taxonomy): domain Bacteria; phylum Bacteroidota; class Bacteroidia; order Flavobacteriales; family Flavobacteriaceae; genus UBA3537. The sequence goes on from JAQWFW010000025.1 coordinate 9,446, forward strand.
GAAATTATACTGATTTTCGTGTTTACGAGGACAGTAAACCTCCTTTGTCACAAGAAAAATCAAAAAATCAAAATAAACAAAAATCACATACAGCTACAGCTTCAAAACTAAGTTTTAATGAGCAAAAAGAACTGGAAAATTTAGAGAGCAAATTAAAAAGTTTAGAATACGACAAAAAGCAACTTGAATCTAAATTTGAAGATGTTGATTTAGAAATGGAAACCATTCAAAAACTTTCTGAAGAATTACAAAAATTGATAGAGACAATTGAAAAAAAAGAAATGCGGTGGATGGAATTAATTGAAAAATTTGAATGAGAAAATTGTGGCTTTACTTTCTGTTTTTGTGGCGTTCTACAAACCAACACGGTGTTCACTCACCATTTGTTTTTGCGTTGGTTACCAAATGTTTTTATTCTAAAAAAAAATATAACAACTACAACAAATTCGATACCAAATCAAAAGATCTCAAGAAAGCAAAGTTTCTTTATCGGTTTATAGATTACTTCAAGTTTAATACCATTTATCATCCTGAATTTATATCTGAAAATTTTAACATTGCGCTGTCTTCAAATCCTGATTCAACTCCAAAAATCTATACTGATAAAATTCCAAAAATCACAAATTTTGATAAAAATCTACTGATTTACTTCAAAAGTTTTCCGATGGATGCTCACAATGAATTAGACAATCTTTTGAAACAATGCAATAACGATTCTATCATTATAATTGAAGATATACGGCGATCCTCTACACAATTTGAGTATTGGAAACAACTTAAATCTAACCCTATTGTACGGGTAAGTATAGACACCTATTCTTTTGGAATTCTATGTCTCCGAAAAGAACAAAACAAAGAACATTTCACAATTCGATTATAAATTTATTAACTTTAGAATCTAATTTGATTCCATGAAAATTTACACAAAAACTGGAGACGGAGGAACTACTGCTCTTTTTGGCGGAACAAGAGTACAAAAACACAACCTCTTTGTTGAAGCATACGGAACAATAGATGAGCTCAATGCACATATCGGACTACTACGTGATCATATTGATGATTTTAAACAAAATAAAACCCTTATTTCCATACAAAACACCCTCTTTGAAATAGGCGCACATTTGGCTTGTGGTCCAGAAAACAGCCAAAAAAATCAATCAAAACTTCCTAAAATAAAAAAGAGTGCAGTAACATTTTTAGAGTCAGAAATTGACGAAATGAATACAGCATTGCCTCCTATGACACACTTTATTTTACCTGGAGGTCATCCTGTTGTGTCCTATTGTCACATCGCGCGATGTGTCTGTAGAAGAGCAGAACGCAGAGTAAGTCAAGTATCTGAGTATGAAAAGATTAATGCGAATATTCTCATCTATTTAAATCGTCTTTCAGATTATTTATTTGTATGTGCTCGAGTACAATCCAAGCGTTTCAAGGTTGAAGAAATTAAATGGATTCCATCTAAAAAGAGTTAATCCAAAAGCACCAAAAATTGATTTATTACAGTAAAAAACAAACCGTTTAAAAAAATGGTTAATAACTACAAACTAAATAAATGTGATTTTTCTTGACTTTTTCAGCTAAAAATTTATTTTTGCAGAAAATTAAACACATAGATTATGTACTGGACACTCGAATTAGCATCGTACTTAAGTGACGCACCGTGGCCTGCAACAAAAGATGAGTTGATTGATTACTCCATAAGAACTGGTTCTCCGCTTGAAGTTGTAGAAAATTTACAAGCTATAGAGGACGAGGGTGAAACTTATGATTCAATTCAAGAAATATGGCCTGATTATCCTTCAGACGAAGATTATCTTTGGAATGAAGATGAATATTAAACAAAAAAAGTCTCAAAAGAGACTTTTTTTTTGGGTTAATTATTCTCTAAAATTGAGAACAAGCCGTATATTTGACAGTCCTACATACTAAGATTTAAAGACAAAAAATTAGAACAACACCATAATGAGTATACTCAATTCTGTATTAAAAGTATTTGTTGGTGATAAATCCAAACAAGACGTTAAGGCCATTATGCCTATCGTTAAAGAAATTAAGCTTTTTGAACCCAAAATTGCTACCCTATCAAACGACGAACTTAGAGCAAAAACAGACGAATTCAAATCAAAAATACAATCGGCCTGTGCGCAACATGAAGAAAAAATAAAACAATTACGAGAAGACATAAATACGATCTCTGATATTGATCAAAAAGAAGAACTCTACGAAGAAATAGATCAACTCAATGATGCGATTTATAGTACAACACAAGACGTACTCAATGCTATTTTGCCAGAGGCCTTTGCCGTAGTAAAAGAAACTGCAAAACGTTTTGTCCAAAACACCACAATAAAAGTTACGGCCAATGCCTTTGATCGTGAAATTAGCGGAACTCAACCCTATGTTACCTTAGATGGAGATCATGCACTTTGGGCAAATTCTTGGGATGCAGCAGGTAAGCCCATCACATGGGACATGATTCATTACGATGTGCAACTTATTGGAGGTGTAGCCATGCATCAAGGTAAAATTGCAGAAATGCAAACAGGTGAAGGAAAAACATTAGTAGCCACCCTCCCTGTGTATTTGAATGCACTAACTGAAAAAGGAGTGCATTTGGTTACCGTCAACGATTATTTAGCAAAAAGAGACAGCGCATGGATGGCACCTATTTTTCAATTCCATGGCATGAGTGTAGATTGTATTGATTTGCACAAACCTAACTCTGCAGAACGCAAAAAAGCATACAATGCAGACATTACCTATGGTACAAACAACGAATTTGGGTTTGATTATTTGCGTGATAACATGGCGCATACTACAGCAGATTTAGTCCAAAAACCACACCACTATGCCATCGTTGATGAAATCGATTCAGTACTCATTGATGATGCAAGAACACCATTAATTATTTCAGGACCAGTACCACAAGGTGATCGACACGAATTTATGGAACTCAAACCAAAAATTCAAGACATCGTAAGCGTTCAAAGGAAATACCTTACAGGAGTTCTTGCTGAAGCCAAAAAAAGCATTGCTAATGGCGACAGCAAAGAAGGTGGATTCCAATTGTTGCGTGTCTACAGAGGTATGCCAAAAAACAAAGCACTAATTAAGTTTTTGAGTGAAGAAGGCATCAAACAGCTTTTGCAAAAAACCGAAAACTTCTATATGCAAGACAACAATAGAGAAATGCCAAAAGTTGATGCAGAACTCTATTATGTTATTGATGAAAAAAATAATCAAATAGAACTCTCAGACAAAGGTGTTGATTATCTTTCAGGAAAAGATGATCCAAACTTTTTTGTTATGCCCGAAATGGGAATGGAAATTTCAAAAATTGAAAATCAGAACTTAGCACCAGAAAAAGAAGCAGAGCTTAAAGAAGAACTATTCAGAGAATTTGGGGTGAAATCTGAACGAATTCATACCATGAATCAATTGCTGAAGGCCTATGCCCTATTTGAAAAAGACATCCAGTATGTGGTGATGGAAAACAAAGTCATGATTGTAGATGAGCAAACAGGGCGAATTATGGATGGGCGACGCTACAGTGATGGACTTCATCAAGCCATAGAAGCCAAGGAAAATGTGAAAATTGAAGCGGCAACGCAAACTTTTGCAACCATCACGCTTCAAAACTACTTCCGTATGTACCGTAAACTTTCAGGAATGACAGGAACAGCGGTAACCGAAGCTGGAGAATTTTGGGAGATTTACAAACTCGATGTAGTCGAAATTCCTACCAATAGACCAATAGCAAGAGACGACAGAGAAGATTTAGTCTACAAAACAAAACGTGAAAAATACAATGCTGTAATCGAAGAAGTCACCAATCTTTCAAAATCAGGAAGGCCAGTGTTGATTGGAACTACCAGTGTTGAAATCAGTGAGTTACTTGGAAAAATGCTCAGTATCCGAAAAATTCCTCATAACGTACTTAATGCAAAACTGCATAAAAAAGAAGCAGACATCGTTGCCGAAGCAGGAAAACCTGGACAAGTTACCATTGCGACCAATATGGCCGGACGTGGTACAGACATCAAACTATCCGATGAGGTTAAAAATGCTGGAGGATTGGCTATTGTAGGAACCGAGCGTCACGATTCTCGTCGTGTAGACCGACAGTTGAGAGGTCGTGCAGGGCGACAAGGAGATCCCGGAAGTTCACAATTCTACGTTTCGCTTGAAGACAACCTGATGCGTCTATTTGGAAGTGAACGTATAGCGAAAATGATGGACAGAATGGGATTAGAAGAAGGCGAAGTGATTCAACATTCCATGATTTCTAAATCTATTGAACGAGCACAGAAAAAAGTGGAAGAAAATCAGTTTGGTATTCGAAAGCGATTACTCGAATACGATGATGTGATGAATGCACAACGTGAAGTCGTCTATAGAAGAAGATTCAACGCATTAAACGGTGAACGCTTGCGTGTAGATTTGGCCAATATGGTCTACGATACCGCAGAAATAATTACACTGACAAATAAAGAAGCAAACGATTTTAAAAACTTTGAATTTGAACTGATTCGTTACTTTTCAATGAGTGCGCCATTAAGTCAGAGTGAATTTGAACAAGCAACAGCACAAGAGATTACCAAGGAAGTCTACAAAGTCGCTTTTGAACACTACGAAGACAAAATGGAACGCAACGCAGACTTGGCGTTTCCAGTGATCAAAAATGTGTATGAAACACAACGTGATAAGTTCAAACGAATCGTTGTTCCTTTCACTGATGGAACAAAAACACTTCAAGTCATTACTGATTTAGAAAAATCTTATGAAACTAATGGCAAACAATTGGTTACTGATTTTGAAAAAAATATTTCCTTGGCCATTATCGATGAATCGTGGAAAACACATCTTCGAAAAATGGACGAGTTAAAACAATCTGTACAGTTGGCTGTTCACGAACAAAAAGATCCTCTTTTAATTTATAAATTTGAATCATTCGAGTTGTTCAAGGCCATGATTGATCAGGTAAATAAAGATGTTATTTCGTTTTTATTTAAAGGAGAAATTCCACAAGAAACAGCAAACACCATTCAGGAAGCCAAAACAAGACGTCGTGAAAAAGTACAAACCTCCAAAGATGTAATTCCAAATATGGACGAACGAGCAGCACAATCTAGAGCTGCTGGAAACACGCAACGTAAGTCTCAAGTAGTGGAAACCATTGTGAGAGAACAACCAAAAATTGGTCGAAATGACAGAGTAACTATCAAAAATGTGATGAGTGGCGAAAGTAAAACTGTGAAATACAAACAAGCAGAACCCCTTATTAAAAAAGGAGAATGGATTTTGGTAAAAGTTTAATCCTTTTTACTCTTCAAGCTTTAAGATTAAGTTAGGATCTGGGCAATTTTCTTTATAAAAATCAATTTCGTTTACATTACACACCCCAGGGTAGTCACCAAAATTTCCTTGAAGATCTTTTATGATTTGAAAATGTAAATGAGGTGGATAATCTCCATTAACTTCAGCTGCGCCTAAATAACCAATAATTTTGCCAGCTTTTACCTCTGCTCCTACTTTTAAATTTTCAATAGAATTTTGTGAAAGATGGCCATACAAAGTGAAAAATTCCACTCCATCAATACAATGTTCTAAAATAATCGTTGGTCCATAATCGCCAAAATTAGAATTGTTTTTAAAACTATGAATTGTTCCATCAAAAGCAGCTAAAACAGGTTTATTTGCCACACACCAAAGGTCTATACCAAGATGTATGTTGCGCTGAAATTCTTTATTTTGATGGAAATGATGACTTCTATTATAAAGAGAACGTTGCTCAAGATAACCCCCATAGGCAACTTGCTTTGAATGAAATATAAGATAATGATTGATATATAGAGCTAATGAAGTTGAAGATTCCACATTAACCTCATTCAAAAGCAGATGAGTAGCAGATAAATCAACAGAAACATATGCATCAAAATGAATTTGTGGTGCAATTATTTTTGTAGGGTGAGAACTATTCTCTGCCAAGAATTTATTAAAATCCATTTAGTAAATATAATATATGTCCTCTAAAAATATTAAGCACAACAACATAAAAATTATGCTTAACTTTGACTTGAACCCTTACTAAAAGCGTATTAAAAAAACCCATTGAAAAAAAAGACTGAACATTTTAAGGGAACAAAAGAACTAAAAGGAGTCTCTAATCAAGAAACTACCAATAAAAATGCTGTTGAAAAACTCAAGAAAAAGCGGCAAATCAAACGCACTGTAGACGAACTATTCAAAGGAATCGTAGATGGGGATACAACCGCTTTGAGTCAAGGAATCACGCTTATTGAAAGCACAAAACATGAGGATAGAGTTTTAGCAAACACTTTGATTGACAGGTGTTTAAATCATCCGACACCACAATCTGTTCGCGTGGGCATTACTGGAGTTCCTGGTGTTGGAAAAAGTACTTTTATCGAAGCGTTAGGGCAGTATTTAGTAAAGCAAAATTGCAAAATAGCCGTACTTGCCATAGATCCAAGCAGCAGTAAAAGCAAAGGAAGTATTTTGGGCGACAAAACAAGGATGACAGAGCTTGTACGCGAGCCAAATGTCTTTATTCGACCAACGGCCTCTGGAGCTACTTTGGGCGGTGTGGGGCAATATACCAGAGAAGCGATAATTTTATGTGAAGCCGCAGGGTTCGATAAAATTCTTGTTGAAACCGTTGGTGTTGGCCAAGGTGAAACAGCGGTTTATGAAATGGTAGACTTTTTTCTATTACTAAAATTAGCAGGTGCCGGTGATGAACTTCAAGGAATAAAACGTGGTATTATTGAAATGGCCGATGGAATATTAATCAATAAAGCAGATGGAGCAAACATACAAGCGGCAAAATTGGCTATGAGTGCCTTCAAGAGTGCACTTCATCTTTATGCTGATAAAACTTCTGGATGGAATCCTAAAGTCAAATTGTGTAGTGCATTAGAAAATAGCGGTGTTGGTGAAGCATGGACTATGATTGAACATTACGTAAAAAACACTTTAACCAACGGATACTTTCTACATAAAAGAGAAGAACAAAATGTATTTTGGATGATTCAATCCATTGAAAATCAACTTCGTACAGATTTATTTCAGCACCAAAAGACAAAAAAATTTATTGAACAACAAATTCAACTAGTCAAAGAAAATAAGGTTTCTCCTTTTACTGCAGCTCAAGCAGTTTTAGCACAGCACAAATCTTCGCTCTAAGTATTTAAATAGAGTATAAAACAGGAATCCAGAAAACACCCCAAAAGTCCAACCACACAAAACATCTAATGGATAATGCTTGCCAACATAAATTCGGCTGTAACCTACCATCATACTCCAAGGAATCATTAAAAAAATGAAGTTTCTGTATTTTGAACGCAACATAAGAATGGTAAAAACTGCGGCGGCCATTGAATTGGAAGAATGACCTGAAAAGAAACCAAACCCCGAGCAATCCCCTAAGCGCAAAAGTTCAACAATACCATCTTGAGCACAAGGTCTTAAACGCTGAAAAGTTGATTTGAATAGATTGGTTACTTGGTCCGTAAATGTAATCATTGCCGCTAAGGAAAATACCAACAAAACAATAGCTTTTTTGTTCAAATTTTTACTCATCAAATAAAGCAAAAACACATATAATGGAACGAAAGTGAGTTTGTGGGTTACAGCAAACCAAAAAGCATCCCAACTGGGATGACCTAAATTATTCAAGTACAACAACAGAGCGCTGTCTAATTCCAATAGTTGATCAATCATTTCCATCACTCGTGTTCATATTTTGCCACTTCTGTATCGTAAAAAGCAGTTGCTTGTTGAATGGCGTTTTCAACTTCAGATTGTAATTCTTTTTCATCTTGTTGATCAAAATCTTCAAGCCATTCCAATTCGTCATTTTCAAGGTTGATTACAAATCTGGGGAATTCTGTATGGATAACAAATATGGCGTTCGGAAATTCTGAATTATCGCCAAGAATAAACTTTGGTAGTGTCATGCTTTTGATTGTTTAAGAATGAGTTGTTTTGAAAGATAATCGAACCGAATGTACAAGAATATTGAAGAAGCTGTTAACCCTGCCAACAAACCTATCCAAATACCTATACTTCCATAGCGTGTACTCGCCCCGAGAAAATAGCTGATAGGAAAGCCCACAATCCAATATGCAACAAAGGTAATCAGTGTAGGGATTTTTACATCCTGCAGTCCTCTAAGCGCACCCAAAAACACAACTTGTGTGCTGTCACTAATTTGAAATAGAGCTGCTATGATGAGTAAATTGGCAGCGATTTGAACCACGTTTTGATTATCCATGAAATGTTCCATATCATTTAAATCTAAATAAAAAGTGGGTAATGTTTGATGGAAGACAAGAAAGATTGCCGCAAAAAGTATAGCCAAAATAAGCCCCATAATAAATATAGATTTTGCAATTCTTCGAAGCTCGATTGGACGTTTTAGTCCTTTTTGGTTACCCACACGAATCATAGCAGTCACACTAAGTCCAGTAGCAATCATAAAGGTCATAGAGGACAAATTCAGTGCAATCTGATTGGCGGCTTGAGCATTTTTGCCTAAAGTTCCACTTAACCATATAGCCGCTGTAAAAATACCGACTTCAAAAAACATTTGTAAGGCACTTGGCAACCCCAAACTGATGATTTTTTTTATCATGGAATGCTCTAAAATAAATAATTTTAGTCCACTGAGATATGCTTTTGTTTTTTCTAAGCGTTTCAAGAAATACCACATAAGAAAGAGCATCACAAAACGTGAAATAAGAGTCCCAAGACCAGCACCAACAACACCCATTTTGGGAAAACCCCAAAAACCAAAAATTAATACATAATTGAAGAAAATATTGATAATGTTGGCGATAATAGTTGCATACATGGGGTATTTGGTAAGCGACATCCCATCGCTGTACTGCTTGAGAGCTTGGAAAATAATGAGTGGAATAAGCGATATGGCGACCATATCCAAATAAGGCAGAGCAAGGACTACTACTTCTTGGGGCTGATCCATCATATACATTAGTGGTTTGGCAAACAGCATTACAGCAAAAAGCACCAATGCCAACAACGTACACAAAACTATTCCGTGCTTGAGCGCTGATTTGCCACGAGCAAAATTTTGTTCAGAATCTGCCTCGGCAACCAGAGGAGTTATAGCTGTAGAAAAACCAATCCCTAAAGACATAGCAACAAAGAAAAAACTATTGCCCAAAGACACTGCCGCAAGTTCTGCTGCACCCAATTGTCCCACCATAATATTATCTACCAACCCTACAAAAGTATGGCCCAACATCCCCATGATAACGGGAGCTGCCAAACGCCAATTGTATCTAAATTCCTTAGTGTAAGCAGAAAACATGAATTTTATAATTTGTTTCAGAAATTATTCTTCCTTTTCAGTTGAAATCTCCTGATCTGAGGTGCCAAAAATATCGAGTGATACCAATAAATTGTACCAACGCAACAATTTCTTTATATCGCTTGGATAAACGCGATCTTCATCAAAATTTGGAAGCACCGAGAATAAGTATTCTTCCAAATCATCTTTTGATGCATTAGGCGAAGTAGAGGTTTCCGTTCCGTTTTCTTTTTCATAAATCTTATCAAAAACCTCTGATAAAGAAATCTCACCATCTAAAGTATAAATCGAAATATCACTGAGTAAACTTAGGTTTTTATCAGCTTTTACGAAGGTTCTTTTTTGATCTAAAAATGACTCTACAATGTAACCACCGCGACTAGGATTAATGAGTTTGTAGAGTCCAGGTTTTTTTGAAATTGCTAAAATATTGTCTAATGCCATGAAACTTTAGTTTAAAATCTTTTTTTGGAAACTTTAGGAAAACGCATACGGTAGTCGACACTGATTTTTCCTTTGGAAATGGATGTCAACTTGCTCTTGAGTAGCCGTTTTTTTAATGAAGAAACTTTATCGGTAAATAAAACTCCTTCTATATGATCATATTCGTGTTGAATGACACGAGCAATAAGACCACCAAACTCTTCTGTATGTGTTTCAAAATTTTCATCTTGGTAACGTATTTTTATATGTGGCTTTCTCAACACATCCTCACGCACATTGGGGATACTCAAACACCCTTCATTGAATGCCCATTCTTCGCCAGTTTCTTCTAAAATTTCAGGGTTTATAAACGTTTTTTTGAAGGATTTGAGTGCTTTTCTTTCAGCTTCGGAATACGACTCATCTTCAGCAAAAGGTGCTGTATCAACTAAGAATATTCGAACAGATAATCCAATTTGTGGAGCAGCCAATCCTACGCCATATGCGCCATACATGGTTTCGTACATGTTCGTTATCAAGGATTTTAGATCTGGATAATCTGCTGTGACTTCTTTGGCTCTTTTTTTAAGAACAGGATCTCCATACGCTACAATAGGCAATATCATTCTATAAATTATTTTGATGCCAAAAATACAACTCTCAAATTTTATAAAACAATGGAAGCTAAATTATTTGCGGTTCAAATAGGACTGAAGGATGAGGGTTGCACTAATTTCATCGACTACAGCTTTGTTTTGGCGTTTCTTTTTTTTCATCCCACTGTCTATCATCGTTTGAAAAGCCATTTTTGAAGTAAAACGCTCATCCTCTCTTTCGATCGCAATGTCAGGGAATGTATTTCTCAAAGTTTTAAGAAACGGTTGTATGAGTTGTTCACTCTCGGAAGGTTTATTATTCATTTGCTTAGGTAAACCAACAACAAAAGTTTCAACAGTTACTTTAGAACAATAGTCTTTTAAGAAAGAAATAAGGGATTTTGTTTCAACTGTTGTTAGTGCAGAAGCAATCAATTTAAGCGGATCAGTAATTGCGATACCTGTGCGCTTTTTTCCAAAATCTAATGCTAAGATTATACCCATCAGAACAAAAATACAACTTCAAACAATTAAGATGAACATAAAAAATATATTTTATAAAAACTAAGCCAAACTTTTATGCCTTTTTTTGAATATGCTCTATATTTGTTGCTCAAAACATGACCATATGACTGCTTTACAGCAAACCATTGAAGCTGCTTGGGAAAATCGAGCATTACTTAAAGAAGAAAATACACAATCAGCCATCAGAGAAATCGTCTCTATGTTGGACGAAGGCACACTCCGTGTTGCTGAACCAGTAGCAACAGGATGGCAAGTGAATGAATGGGTAAAAAAAGCCGTAGTGATGTATTTTCCAATACAAACTATGGAAACTATTGAAGTTGGCCCATTTGAATTTCACGATAAAATTCCGCTGAAAAAAGACTACAAAGCCAAAGGTATTCGTGTTGTTCCTCATGCTGTGGCACGCCACGGAGCATATATATCTTCGGGCACAATTTTAATGCCAAGTTATGTCAATATTGGTGCTTATGTAGATAAGGGTACTATGGTTGATACATGGGCCACTGTAGGTAGCTGTGCACAAATTGGAAAAAACGTTCATCTTTCTGGAGGTGTTGGTATTGGTGGTGTTTTAGAACCCCTTCAAGCCGCACCAGTCATTATTGAAGATGATGCTTTTATTGGTTCGCGATGTATTGTTGTTGAGGGTGTTCGTGTAGAAAAAGAAGCAGTTTTGGGTGCAAATGTAGTCCTCACAGGTTCAACAAAAATTATAGATGTTACAGGTCCAGAACCCATTGAGCTTAAAGGGGTTGTTCCTTCGCGCTCTGTAGTAATTCCTGGAAGTTACACCAAAAAATTTCCATCTGGAGATTTTAATGTGCCTTGTGCGCTCATTATCGGAAAACGAAAAGAGAGTACAAATAAAAAAACCTCTTTGAATGATGCGCTAAGGACGCACAATGTAGCGGTTTAATGAAAATTCTCATCATACAACAGAAAATGATCGGTGATGTTTTAACATCAACTATTCTGTTTGATGTTATTAAAAAAAAATATCCTGATGCTGAGCTGCATTTCCTTTTAAACACCCATACTTTCCCTGTGGTGGAAAACCACCCACACATAGATAATATAATTTTCTTTTCGCCAAAAGAGGAACAAAACTACTGGGAATTACTAAAATTTTTGTGGCGCATCAAAAAACAAAAATACGACGTTGTTATAGATATTTATGGAAAGCTAAGCAGCAATTTAATTTCCATGTTTTCTGGTGCAAAAACAAAAATATCATACTACAAACCCTACACATCTTTTATTTATACCCACCCTATTAAGAGACTTAAAACTGCTGAAAATGGATTGAGCTTAGCACTGGAAAATAGATTAAAATTACTTACCGCTTTAGATATAGATTTTATGGAGTTATCTCCTAAAATTCACCTTACGAAAACAGAAAAAGAAAACGCTAAGTCATTTCTGCAAAAAAATGGAATTCGTTTAGATCATCCCATGGCGATGATTAGTGTTTTGGGGAGTAGTGCTTCCAAAACTTACCCCAAACACTATATGGTAAAACTGATTCAAGAGCTCGCAAAAGTTGAAAATATTCAAATTTTATTTAATTATATCCCAGCACAAAAAAATGAAGTTGAAGAGGTTTACAAAAATTGTAATCCAGAAACTAGGAATAAAATACTCATCGATGTTTATGCAAAAAGTTTAAGAGATTTTATTGCTGTCACACACCACTGTAATGTCGTTGTTGGGAATGAAGGGGGAGCTATAAACATGGCTAAAGCTTTGGATATTCCTACATTTGCAGTGTTTTCTCCAAAAATCAACAAAAAAAATTGGTTGGGAAAACAAGAACTCAACAGGCACTTTGCAATTGGAGTTGAGGACATTTTGGACACTAAAGACCGTGAAAACTTGAACTCCGAAGAACTTTATGCAAAAATGCAACCCGAACAGATTGTACATAAACTCAAGGCATTCATTGAGAAATTTTTGAACTAATTAAATTTTCAAATACTTCCTCTGATCTTCTATGCTATCAAAATGCCACTTTTTGAAGGTTCGATTGACCTTTTTTTTGGAAAAATAATAAAACCAATCGGCAAAAGGAAAAAAGTCTCTATGGCCTATGCCATCTACAATGACAAGCTCTACTGTTCCATCATTTTTTATTCGACAACAAATATTTCTGGCACGTAAATCTCTTGTGAATACTTTATGCTTAATCATCTGTTTTTTTAGAATCTTTAAAGCATCTTCAAGTTTATTGTCATCGATAGAATTGTCTTTGGTAAGATAGTATTCTAAAGTTTTAGAAATTTCATTTGTAGTTTCATCGCGAACCAAATCAAAGACTTGACCCAAACCCAAATTAGTGTCAATTTCTTGACGAAAATCAGCATAAAAAGGAAATTGAAAATTTACTTTTGATCGTTTTGATAATTTTTTAAAATATTTCAGCTCTTTTTCAGTGTAATCCCGTGTAGTTTCTACCCTAGGAATTTTTACACAAAATTGATCATTAAGGGGGTGTTCGTAACAAAATCGGATTTCGCCCTCACCGATAAAATGATTCTTTTCTAAATAAATCACAAAACAAAATTAAATGGTGAAACAAAATTAATGTTAAGTATTTAATTATCAAATCTTTAGATGATGTTTATTATTCCTCCTGTTTTGTTAATTAATTATTTACCATATCTTTGATCCTTAATTCAGAATGTAAAAACATGAAAATCATAATACTCGCTGCTGGAATGGGTTCACGACTTGGTAATCCTTTTCCAAAACCACTAACAGTTTTAAAAAACGGCAAAAGTATTATGGGCATGCAAATTGAAAACATTGCGACTCATTATGACATTGATGATATAAATGTAGTTGTTGGTTTCAAAAAGAATCTGATCATGGAGCGTTTCCCTGAGCTGACTTATATTTATAATCCATTTTTTGACCGAACAAACACGTCTAAAAGTTTGTTGAGAGCTTTAAAGAAAAATAAAGATAAATCTGTGCTTTGGTTTAATGGTGATGTTGTATTTGATGCAAAGTTGTTGGATATTTTAAATGAATACATTGAAAAAAATGAGTCTTTTGTAGCTGTCAACCCAAGTAAAGTTGGGGAAGAGGAAGTAAAATACACCTTAGAAAATGGCTACATTAAAGAGCTTTCAAAAACTGTAAAACATGGTTTGGGCGAAGCTGTAGGTATAAATTTCATTTCTTCCAATGATGTTGAAACTTTTATCAATCGTTTGGAAGAATGTACAAATGACGACTATTTTGAACGTGGCTTAGAAATAGCTATTGAAAAAGATAATTTGAAAATTAATGCAGTAGATATTTCAAAATTTAACTGTATGGAAATCGATTTTGTTGAAGATTTAAATGAAGTTAATAAGTCGTTGTAATGAAATTTATTTTATTCTGCTTGAATAATTATGCGTTTGCGATATTAAATCCAATCAAAGAAGTTTTAATTGAAGAAAATCATGACTTTTTATGGTACGTAGGACCAAAAGTCAAGGAAGATTTTCCATACAAATCAGAGCCACACACATCGTCTATTCAAAGCTTGAGAGCATATAAAAGTGATGTAATTTTTGCTCCTGGAAATGAAGTTCCATTTTTTTTGAGAGGTCTCAAAACACAAATTTTTCATGGTTTTGCCGGAGAAAAAAAAGGCCATTTTAGAATACGAGAATATTTCGATTTGTATTTGACTCAAGGACCATATTTCACGAATCGATTTAATGAATTAAAAAAAATACACAAGGATTTTGATGTTATTGAAACCGGGTGGCCAAAATTAGATATTTACTACAAAAAGCACGAAAGCTTCAATGCCGAAAAGCAACATTTAATTGATACACACAAGAGCAAAAAAATAATTCTTTATGCACCAACGTTTTCGCCCAAACTGACCTCGGCTCCATTTTTAATTGAAGAAATTAAAGATTTGGCCAAGAATAAAGAATATCTCGTTCTTTTAAAGTTTCATCCCCTCATGGACAAAAAATGGATTTTTGAATATGAACAACTGGCTAATACCACTGAAAATATTATTTTCCTAAAGGATAAGGATATAACCAAGTTTTTGATCATTTCGGACCTCATTGTTAGTGACACCTCTTCTGTTGTATACGAGTTTTTATTGTTAAATAAACCCGTAATCACGTTCAACAGTATTTCAACTCAAATTTCTTGGAAAAACCTAAAAACCTACAAAAATTTGGATAAAGAAGTAACTGAAACTCTATCTAAAGATCATTATGCCAAATTTCGGAAAAACATCATCAAAGATTACCATCCGTACGAAGATGGAAAGTCTGCTCGACGCATGGTTGAAGCAGTTGTGAACTACTTAAAAACAAATAAAATTCCAACAAAACGAAAAATCTCCAACTTTAGGAAGTTAAAAACCTATTATAAAATCCTAAACAACAAAATCTAGCTTAAGAGCAGAAAGTTTTGCTATTTCCTCCAGAATTTAAGCTGCTTTTTTAGTTTTCGTCTTCTGTGGTAAGATTTCTGAAATTGTTCTGTAGATGCCCACATTAAGGCATTAATTTTATCAAAATCATAATTCGTAATTTTAGATAATTCATCACTCATGATTTCAACCATTGAAGAATGGATAGTGAGTTTTCTGTAGTTGTTGATACACTCCTCAAAGGATAATTGCTTGAACCGCATTCGGTTCAAATCAACCAAGAAGAAATGATACTGATTACCAACTTTTTTAATAAGGGTATTTCCAGGAGAGTGATCTAAAAACAAGACCCCTTTATTGTGGAGTTCGTTGGTAAAACGAGTAAAGGCCCTCAAAATGTTTTCGTAGTCTGGATAATCAAAATTTTTAGTCAAATCCCTGTATGTCAAGTCACTGTCTAATTGTTCTGAGATATAAAAACTTTTGTTGATTAAGCCGTATTTCTTGAATTCAAAAAACGCAATAGGTTCAGGTGTTCCAATTCCCAAAGACAAAAGACGGTGCGCAAAGGTATAAGACCGTTCAGCTTTACTTTTTCTGAAAAAAGTATAGGCAATACGATTGATAACGTTTGGTCTCTTGAAGGATTTAATGCAAAGAGGTTTATCGTTTAAATTAATAGCTTTGATTTTATTTCGAGAGCCAAATGCATTAGGATCATCAAGCGAATCAAAATTGGTAACGAGCGAAAAAATATCTTCTTTTTGATTTGTATATGCTTGGTTGAGACTAAACTTCATTAAAAATTTAATTTTGCTCAAAAATACTAAACAAAAGCAAGACTTTACTGCATAAAACTGAAATAACTACGTTATTGTAGTACTGAATTTCATCAGTCTTTGTAATTTGATTATTTTTGAATCTGTGAAAAACTAATTTTGTGTCCATAAAACTTTCGGCCGTTATCATTACCTTCAATGAGGAGGAACATTTGGAAAAGTGTCTTGTATCACTGCAAGATGTTGCCGATGAAATTGTAGTGGTGGACTCCTACTCTACCGACAATACAAAACAGATATGTGAACGCTTCGGTGTTCGTTTTATGGAACAGTCGTTTCTGGGGTATAAAGAACAAAAAAACTTTGCTTTAGCACAGACAAAATATGATTATATACTGTCTTTAGATGGTGATGAAGCGCTATCAGAACCATTAAAAAAATCGATTTTAGATGTTAAGGATAATTGGATTAAAGATGGATACTATTGCAACCGTTTAAACAATTATTGTGGACAATGGATCAAACATTCTGACTGGTACCCAGACCGAAAATTACGGCTATTTAAAAAAGACAGTGGAACGTGGAAAGGTATCAATCCGCATGATTGCTTCACATTAAAAGATGGCAAAAAAAGTGGATATATCAAAGGCGATTTATTGCATTGGATCTATAAAGACTATGAAGAGCACAACCAAAAAATTGAACGGTTCTCAAGTATTGCTGCACAAGCTTATTTCGAGTTGGGCATTAAGTCATCTTTACTAAAAATCTTATGGCGACCAAGTTGGGCTTTTTTTAAGGCCTATATCCTAAGACGTGGGTTTTTGGACGGATTCAATGGTTGGGTGATTTGTATTCAGACGTATAATGTGACCTTTTTGAAATATATTAAACTTCGTGAGTTGTGGCAACAAAAGAACATGAAAAGATGACAAAAAGAGTATTCCTTGAAGCACATAATATAAAAAACCCATATTTTGGATTTGGACAATTTAATTACCACCTCATAAAGGGGCTTTACAATGCCAATATAAGCGATTTTAAAATAGTACTTCATGTAAAAGATATTGCTAAACTTAAAGCTGAATTTGGAGATTATTTTGAATACAAAAAATACTACAGCTTCAGGCGTTATCCTTTGTTTAGAATTCGAAAAAAATATGAAATTTGGCACAGTTTGAATCAAAATATAAAAATTGAACCTCAATCCTACTGCCCTTATATTCTAACAGTCCATGATGTGAATTTTATTGACGAGGTGTCCAATAATCCAGAACATGATAGAAATATACGATTTCAAGAAAAACTCAACAGAAGTTCAGCCATCACATATATTTCTGAATATGCCAAGACCTCAACGCATCAACACTTTAATGTGCCAAATGTGCCAGAATACGTGATTCACAACGGTAATCCAATTCAATCAACAGACATAAACGCCAATTTTGTTCCAAGACAAACCACAACTCGCCCGTTTTTGTTTACGATCGGAGAGTGTACGCCACGAAAAAATTTTCATACACTTGTGGATATGCTCAAAGAACTTCCAGATTATGATCTTGTGATTTCTGGTAATAAAAATACGGATTATGCAAGGCAGGAATTAGCAGAGCGTATAAAGTCAAATCACTTAGAAAAACGAGTGATTTTGACAGATAAAATTAGTGATATTGAAAAGCATTATTATTTAAAAAATTGTTCGGCTTTTATGTTTCCTAGTTTGCGAGAGGGCTTTGGAATTCCACCTATTGAAGCGATGCGCTTTGGTAAACCGGTATTTTTATCCAACAATACTTCACTCCCAGAAATTGGAGGAAAACATGCCTTTTATTGGGATCATTATGAATCCAAATACATGGCTGAAGTTTTTACAGAAGGAATGAAAAATTATCGTGCAAAAAAAGAATGGTTTTCTAAACAGTACATTGCTCATGCAAAGAGTTTTGATTGGGATGAGGCTGCGTTACGTTATGCAAGTGTTTATGTTAGTTTATTTTAAATTTAATTTTTGCAATTGTTTTAAAGAATATTTTAAAGGCGCTCCTTGAAACACTATCCAAAATAGTTTTGCTTTCCTTTTATTAAATAAAGTCTCAATAGAGAGTTTTATTAAAATAATACATTGCAAAAGTTTATACTTTATATAAGGATAATGTTTTTTGTAAGTATAAAGTCTAGAAATCATTAACTCTTGTTTTATCAAAGGATTTGGTCTAATGGTAGCACTTACTAAATGCTTAAAACATGATGTTGGCACCAATACACTCTTATACCCTTTATGTTTTAAGCGGTAGCACAAATCAAATTCTTCAAAATACAGAAATAAATTAGTGTCAAACCCACCTATTT
The DNA here is from genome assembly GCA_029238515.1 of Flavobacteriaceae bacterium. GTDB lineage: Bacteria > Bacteroidota > Bacteroidia > Flavobacteriales > Flavobacteriaceae > UBA3537. The sequence continues at coordinate 27,869 of JAQWFW010000025.1, forward strand.
CAGCAAATTTTTCTGCATTGAAAAACATAAAGCACCCTTGTATTGCCGGGACTTCAAAAGGTTTTGTGTAAGGAAGTTCTTTTCGTTTGGGATGATTTTTTACAAATTTTTCTATGAAACTTCTTCCAAATAATTCTTTTCTAAATCCTTGAAAATAATCAAAACCGATGACTGGCTTATTTTCAATATTTAATTGTTGTGGTGAACATACACCAACATCTGTGTTTGCCTCTAAAAATTGAATAAGAGGAGTAAAACAGTCTTCAGTGATAATAACATCATTATTGATGAAAGCTAAATATTGACCTACAGCCAATTGATTACCTAACATATTTCCGCCACCAAATCCTAAGTTTTGGTTACTTTTATAAAAAACTATGGGATGATCTAAAGAGTTTAATTCTTCTTTTAAATTTAAACTTAATGTTTCGGTTGAAGCGTTATCAATAACAATGACTTCATAACTAAACGCAGAAGGGAAATACATTATCAAAGACTTAACGAAATCTAGTGTTAGTTTTGCATTATTGTAATTAACTGTAATAATTGAAACGTTTATAGTCTTCATTTTAGATGTCATTAGGTATTGTAAAGTTGCTGAAAATAATCTTCAAAATGCTGCTGAAAATAGAAATCAAATCCGTTATTTGATGTTGGAAACATCACTGGGAAATCTGGATAAGCTTCTAAGAGTCTAGGTACTTTTAAACCTTCGGCAACAGCATAAGCAAAGGTTTGATTACTCAAGTAAAACTTACACGACTTTATTATTTGTGCCAGCTCTAAAAAATCTTTTACGTTATAAAACTCTAAATTTGGGACATCATTTTTTAAATCTAAGTATTCGTTTTCTGTTCCTAAAAACAATAAATTATCATAATTTCTTAAAAATTGATAATTAATAAAAATATTCCTAGCTCTAAAAGTTCTCACAATAACAACTTTATCTCTTATAGTTGAATGGGGTTTTACATCCAAATATGGAGCAGTCATATCTGCTTGTTTACCTACCAAGTGAAAATACCATCTAAACGAATGAAATTGATTAGAAATTGGTAAGTTTCTAAAAAAATCCAGGTCTAGGTCAATCTTTTGGTTACTAAAGATATCTATTTTGTTTAAATAATCCTGTTCTATGAGTAAAGGCAAAAGCATATTGTAGGATCTTTCAGATATCATAATATTGCCAGAAGGGTGCTTAAAGTATTGCCCATTGTATGGCTTATTAATATTAATATATAAATTACATTTTTTGGTTTTTGATAATTCTTTAATAGTTGGTAGTGCGTAAATTAAATCGCCTAAATGACCTGAGTGACAAAGGTTGATTTCATCTTTTTCAGCTATGTTTTTTTTAAACTTCGATAAAGTATCTGCTATAGAATTGTCGTAAGATTTGCGTTTTTTTTCTTCACGCTGCGCATATTTAACCTCTAAATATTTGGGAGTGTTATTTGTTATTTTATACCAAAATTTTAGTGCTTCATTATTCATTATTAAAGGTTTAATTTAGTATAGAATCTAATTTAGCATAAATTGCATTTTCACTTAGGTAATTTGTGTGATAGGATTTTGCCTTTTGTGAAATGTCATTATAAAACTTTTCATCTTCTAGTAGTCTATGAATATTTTCAGCAAAATGTTGTGGACTATCTGTTACCAAACACCCATTTTCTGTTTTATTAATTAAACCATCAACACCACGTGTATTACAAACCACAGGAATACCAAATGACAATGCTTCAGCAACTTTAATTTTTAACCCTGTACCAGTTAGCATTGGAGAAATAACAATCTTAGACTGCCCGTATAATTGTGTTAAATCTTCTGCATAACTAATTTTTTGCACATTTGGATAACTATCAATATGGTTATTAACTTTTCCAACTATAGTTATGTTTATATCCTTTTTGAGCATATCATATACATTTTCAAAAAACCAATTAATAGCTATTATATTGTGCATGTTATTGCTAGCAACGTATAAAATATCAATAGTTTTTTTTGATGTAATTAACTGTGTTTGTGTTATATGAGATACTAAATATACTGGTTTTGAAATAAATTGCTCAAATAGATATTTTTCTTCAAGAGAAATAGACCAAACCAAATCAACACTATCCAATAAGGTCATTTCTGCCTTAAAAAACTTACCTAAATTAAAGTCTTTTCTACTCTTAAATTGTGATGTTAAAAAATCGTGAGTATCTACTATTGTTTTAGCTCCTTTTAGATAGTTATTATTTAAAATTAATGGCACCCAACAAGCATAACTTATTAAGATATAGTCGTAGTTATTATCTTGTAAAATTTCATTGAAAACATCTTGATGCTTTAATCTTCTTCTATCAAAGGGTTTTGGTAATCCCGAAAAAAATCTTACTAACGATACTTTAAAAAAATAATTAAATCCCGATTTTTTAGAGTTTGGTAACAAAAGAACCTTATTGACAATATTTTTGTGCTTTAATAATTCTAAATCTCTAGATGAAAACAAGTCACTCTCTAGAGTAACGAAATCTACAAGTATTTTTCTGTTTTTAAAATATTGCAAAAGTTGAAAAGCTCTAGCATTATTACCTTGACTTTTTTTTAAAGGATTTGAAGGGTAAAAAAAAAGTATTTTCATATAAAATTGCTTGATAGAAATTTATTCTAATACCAAAAATATAGCATTTAAATTTATTACAATTGCATTGTCATACATTTTATTAAATTAGTAAAAATATATTTTAATGAAAAATCCGCTTGTTTCAATCATAATTCCTTGCTATAATGGTGCAAAATTTATTTCAAAAACACTCGAAAGTGTTTGTTCCCAAACCTATAAAAATTGGGAGGCTATTGTAGTAAACGATGGAAGCACTGATTATACTGCAGAAGTTTTAAACAAATGGAAGGAAAGAGATACTAAAATTTTAATTGTTAAACAAGAGAATCAAGGACTATCAAGTGCAAGAAATAGTGGCATAAAAATTGCAAAAGGAGATTTTATATATTTTTTAGATGCTGACGATCTTATTGCCTCTGAGGCAATAGAAGATCTTGTTTCATATGCAAAAAAATATAAAACTACAGATATCGTTTTTGGTAAAACAGCCACAACAAACGGTCATAATTTCAAAATTACTGGGTATCTAGATCATGGTCTCTCTACTGGAATTGCTATACCAAATCAAAATAAGGAATTGTTGATTCATGTAATTGAAAAACCTATGATTTGCACAGCTCATAACAATTTGTACAAAACATCATTCATAAAGAAAAACAGCTTGAAATTTAAAAAAAGGTTGCTTCACGAAGATGAGTTATGGTTTTTTGAAACATTATTTTACGCAGAATATATTACTCTAAATCAAAAAGTAACTTATTTCTATAACATTGGTAACGATCTATCTATAACTAAGAATTTCAAGAAAAAAAATCTACTAGCATATTGTGATATCGTTGAAACTATCTATGATAAATATTACTTAAATCCAGAATTTAAATCACATAAAGAAATTATTTCAATTTATTTAGACAATATGAAAATTAAGATTATTGGTTACTGCTACAAACAAATTTCCCCACGTGAAAAAAGAGAAGTTAATAATGTAATTTTAAATTTATTTTTAAAAATTAAAAATAAAAGAAATGAGAATATTTTAAATTCAAAAATAGAGGCGATTCATAAAAATTTTAAAATTGTAAACAAAATACATCCAAAACTTCAACTTAAATCTCTTAGATATAGTCAATCAAATCGTTTGATAAGAAAAGTTAAAAACTACTTTATTTTAAATTATGCAAAAATTAAAAACTTGAGTTAGTTAATTATATTCCCAAATATTTTGCTCTTAATTTTTCTATCAAAGATGAAGAGTAATATCTGTCGTTTTTGTCGAACCCTTGTTTTCTTCTACTCATTTCGTTCCAAAGATGTATAGCGTAAGTATTTGTAAATAAATCTATAGATTCATTTTCAAAAGTTCTATCATAAATGGTGTCCCAATGTAGAGGTGAAATTGGGAAAAATGCTAAATGACTTTTAGCTTGGCTATACAAATTAAAATATTTTAGTGCTTTTGTAAAGCCAACAGGACCACCTGCTTCTCCCCAACCGATTTTTTCTCTACCCCTTCCTAAAAGTCTATATTTTAATTTTTTTCTTTTCTTTTTTTTAGTATCATATGGCAAAGGATTAAATGGGTTTTTACAAACATTTGCTAAAAAAGAGCAAAGCTGATGACCTTTTGGAAATCCAATGACAGCGGGACAAACTAAATCATTTTGTTCTAAGCCAAATATAATTTCTGAAGAAAACTCAAATGGCTTAACACAAATAACATCTGTATCTACCCAAAAATTTCCGTATTTTGAAAGTAATTCCCAACGAAACCAATCTGCAAAACCAGCGTAACTGCCACTGTGATATTGAAAAATACTATCTGAGCTAAGAATTGTATTTGCATCTTTTACAATTGTGCCCTCTGGTACACCTTGAATATGGTCATAGCAATATAGATGAAATTCATGCCCATGATGTAAAAATGATGAAATACAAAGCTGTTCATTTAGTGTTAAAGTTGGACCAATCCATAAAGATTGAATAATGGGTAGTTTATTTGACATTTAATTTAAAACTTAAATAATTAAATAAATTAATTCACGGGCAAATTAAACAAAATAAATTAAGAATTCTTACTTTTACAACTAAACCAATTTAACAAATATTGAAAAACGCCTTGCTAGTATACAGAAAGGGCGAGACTAATATTGGAGATTATATCCAAAGTCTTGCAGCTAAGCAATTCTTTGAATCTGTAGATATTGAAGTTTGTAGAGAAGAATTGAACAGAATTAAAGAACCCGTTAAACTAGTTATGAATGGTTGGTTTATGCATGAACCAAAAAATTGGCCTCCAAGTAAAAATGTGTTTCCAAAATATGTTTCTTTTCATATTACAAATCATGCAAAGGATACAATGCTAACTAAAGAAGCTATTGCTCATTTTAGGAGGTTTGAACCTATTGGATGCAGAGATCATTTTACCAAAAATATATTGAACAAATATGGCATAAAGAGCTATTTTTCAGGATGCCTAACATTGACATTAAAAAAAGAAGATTATGTAATAGATGGTATTTCGAGTGGTATCATTTTTTCAGATATTTTATTTCATAAAAATGATGATTTCACTAAAAAAAGTGTTTTAAAAAGAATTCGAAATCCTCATAAGATAGTTATTAATCTATTTAGAAAAAAGAGAGAGAATTTTTACAAAAAACAAAAAACTAAACATATAATTTCAAAATTAATTCCCAAAGAAATCATCCGTAAATCAAAAAAGATATCAAATCAAAATTTTAAATTAAAAACTCACAAAGAAAAATTTGATGAAGGTGAGAGATTACTGTCAATTTATGCCTCCGCCAAGCTTGTTGTTACATCAAGAATACATGTAGCACTTCCTTGCTTGGCATTTGGAACACCTGTGATTTTCATTAGACCCAACAGAGATATTGAACGCTTTGATGGAATAATTGATCTCTTCCATGCATTTACCATCGAAGATATTTTGAATACTCCTAAAGAAGAACTTCAAAAAAAGTTTTTACAGTTTTCTAAAGCAAATAAAAAACTTCATATCCCACTGGCTGAACAACTTAAAAAAGATGTTTGTATTTTTACAGAACAATGAGTTCTAGCAATGAAATAAAAACTTGTTTAGATGCGCTAAAAAAGGGTGACATTATTCTATACCCAACCGATACCGTTTGGGGTATTGGTTGTGATGCCACCAACTATGAAGCAGTTCAAAAAATATTTGCCTTAAAGAAAAGAGAAGACTCAAAATCAATGATTTGTTTAGTTAATTCTATTCAAATGCTAAATCATTACATTGAAGAGATTCCAGAATCTGCCTATCCCATTCTCAAATACGCCACCACACCTACCACCATCATTTATGACCGCCCACTGCGTGTATCAGAAAATTTGATTGCAAAAGACAACACCCTAGCCATCCGAATGGTAAATACTGGGTTTTGTGAAGAATTGCTCAAACGCTTCAAAAAGCCCATTGTATCCACCTCAGCAAATATTTCAGGAAATCCTACACCAAAAGTATTTCAAGAAATTGAAAATGATATTTTAAAAGGTGTAGACTATGTCGTAACTTTGGAGCGCGATAAAAAACCAGCGAAACCTTCTTCAATCATCAAGTTGAGTACGAATGGAGAAGTCAAAATCATTCGCTGATTATTACTAGTACAAAAAATCTATGAATCTTGAACATGCTTTGAAAGATCCTATTTTCAAAATCATCTCGACCACGGCAGATGAGTTGGACATAGCGTGCTATGTCGTAGGCGGATTTGTTCGAGATTACATTTTGAAGCGTCATACAGGGCAAGATATAGACATTGTTGCTATTGGAAGCGGTATTGAACTTGCCAAACTTGTGGCCAAAAAATTAACCCACCGACCAAAGGTAAGTGTCTTCAAAACTTATGGTACAGCCATGCTTCGCCACAAGGATATCGAAATTGAATTTGTCGGTGCACGTAAAGAATCGTATTCTAAAGAAAGTCGAAACCCAGAAGTTAAAAATGGAACACTAGAAGACGATCAAAAGCGAAGAGATTTTACCATAAATGCCTTGGCAATTGGTTTGAACACTTCAAATTTTGGAACACTTTTGGATCCTTTCAATGGAGTTTTAGATTTGAAAAATAAACGTATAGTTACCCCATTAGATCCAAATGTAACTTTCAGTGATGATCCTTTGCGTATGCTGCGTGCCATTCGATTTGCAACGCAGTTAGATTTTGAAATTGACAGCCATTCTTTTGAAGCAATAAAAGAAAATTACCAACGAATCGACATCATTACTAATGAACGTATAGTAGTAGAATTACACAAAATATTGGAAAGTCCTAAGCCCTCTATTGGATTTTTGTTGCTCGAAAAAACAGGTCTTTTAGAACTTATTCTTCCCGAACTCACTGCCCTTAAGGGAATTGACGAAGTAGAAGGACAAAGACACAAAGATAATTTTTACCACACCCTAGAGGTTGTAGACAATATTGCGTTGCATACCAATAATGTATGGCTTCGTTGGACCGCATTGTTGCATGATATTGGAAAAGCACCAACAAAACGTTTCAGCAAAAAAGTTGGATGGACCTTTCATGGGCATGAACTTAAAGGATCCAAAATGGTTTATCACATGTTCAAACGCCTAAAAATGCCTTTAAATGATAAAATGAAATATGTGCAAAAATTAGTATTCATGAGTTCGCGACCAATTGCTTTGGCAAGTAAACACATCACCGATGCAGCTGTACGTCGTTTGGTCTTTGATGCTGGCGAATATATCGATGATTTGATGACGCTTTGCGAAGCAGACATCACCACCAAAAATCCTCGGAAATTCAAAAAATACCACAACAATTTTAAAATTGTACGCCAAAAAATGGTAGAAGTTGAAGAACGAGACAGAATACGTAATTTCCAACCTCCTGTAACAGGTGAAGAAATCATGAATGCTTTTCATCTGAAACCATGTCGCGAAATTGGTATGATTAAAGAATACATCAAAGAAGCAATCTTGGAAGGTCAAATTCCTAACGAGCGTGTAGCTGCGTATGCATTAATGCTTAAAAAAGGTACAGAACTAGGACTAAAACAACATGATGAAACAAAAATTTAGAACACTCTCCAAAACAGCTTTAGTGCTCATCTATTTTGTTATTATAGCTGGAGCTGTTGTCCGCATGACGGGTTCTGGAATGGGTTGTCCAGATTGGCCAAAGTGTTTTGGGTACTACATCCCTCCTACACAAGGAAAACAATTGCTATTTCAACCCAATCATGACTACAAAAAAGGTATGATGATTTTGGTCGATAGCGAACAATTTATGGTAGCTAGAGATGATTTTTCAACCTCTGAAACATTCAATCCAAAAAATTGGGAAGTGTACAGTACTCACGATTATGTGGCATACAATCCCGTTCATACATGGATCGAATACATCAACCGGCTCATTGGTGCTTTTTCAGGAATCCCCATTTTAATATTGGGTATATGGTCTTTATGGTTTTTTAAAAAAAATAAGCGTATTACAATTGTTGCACTACTCACACTTTTTGGGATGGGCTTTCAAGCATGGCTTGGAAAAACAGTAGTGGACTCAAATCTTGCGCCCTACAAAATTACCATACATATGGTGATGGCGCTCCTTATCGTCGCGTTTATTTTGTATCTGATTTTTGCCAGTAAAACGTACTATAAAACACAACACTATCATGATTTGTTTTACAAGGTTTTGGTTGTTGGACTTATTTTAACATTAATTCAAATTGTGTTGGGTACTCAAGTGCGGCAATTTGTTGATGAACAAACCAAAACAATTGGTTATGAAAAATCGCTTTGGTTAGCTCAACCACAGCTGAATTTTTACATTCATAGATCTTTATCAATTTTGGTACTTTTGATCAATGGCTATTTGTGGTTTTGTAACAGAAAAATGAATTTAGGGTACAAAAAAATAAACCTTGTGGTAGGATGCATTCTGCTCGAAATTTTTACGGGAATAATGATGTATTATTTTGATTTTCCGTTTTTGAGTCAACCCCTACACCTTGTGATTGCCTCCATTTTATTTGGAATACAAATGTATATTTTGCTTGAAGTATTGCATCAAAAAATAAATAACCCTATAATTGCTTAAATAAAAAAAATGATTTACCGATTTAGAGCCATACTGGACCACGATACTAAAGAAGATATTTTTCGAGATATTGAGATACGAAAAACAGACACTTTTGAAGATTTACACAACGTTCTTACACAATCTTTTGGGTTTGACGGAAGCGAAATGGCATCATTTTATGTCAGCAATGACGAATGGGATCAAGGGCAAGAAATTGCTTTATTTGATATGGGTCAAAATGACGATATACGAATGATGAACGAAACCATTATTGAAGATGTTGTAGACGAAGACCACACCAAGCTCATCTATATTTATGATTTTTTGAATATGTGGACGTTTTTGGTTGAATTAGGCGAAATTGTTGAAGAAGCCGAAGGTACAGATTACCCTAACTTGATGTTTGTTTGTGGGCAAGTACCCTCAGAAGCACCCGAAAAACAGTTTGAAGCTGATCAATCAGACGAAGACCATGATGGCTATCGCTTAGATGATTATGACGAGTTGAATTTTGATGAACACTGGAATTAAAAAATAACATCTGTGTTTTCGGTCTTGTAATTGAGTTTAATAAATTCAAAAGCATGTTTTAAAATTTCACCCATATTTTTGCTTTTGACAAACTTCGAATCATTGGTGTATTCGAAAATCTTTGTTTTTAACATCACGACGTTATCTTGAGTCGACAAAGTATCATTGAGCATACAATCAATGAGTTTTTCAATCCTTTTATCAAAACTAATCAATCGTTTGGCAATCATAGACCGTTCTTCTAACTTGTACTGATTGATGGATTCTTTTTGAAACTGATTTGAAACAAAATTGACAATGGTGAAATTTTCTTTAAAAAACTGAGGCCTATATATATTGAATTTTCCTTCGTATGATTGTTGATCAAAATCAATTGCACGAATTTTATACACAATATTATCAAAATCGTGGGTCGGAATAATTACATAATTGTAGGAACGCATATCGCCCAATAGGCGAATCATACATCGCTCATTAAATTTGACGAACTCCTTTGCGATTTGAGATTTTTCTGAAAATGAACAAGAAGGCAATAATGATTCTATAAATATATCGCCCGGAATTCCTGTAATATGCTCTTCTATTAAAGTCGTATTGTAAACTAAGAAATTAAGATTAAATGGAGACAGCATATGCTCCAACTCAAGGCCATAAATTCGAGAGGCATCAGCTCTTTTGACATAGAAATAAGCATAATTATCATTTAGAATATTACGTATTTTTATGCGAAACGGTTTTGAATTTCCGAACGTACAAAAATCTACAGCATCGACATTGAGAAAGGGAATTGTTTTTTCATTTCCGTCTGAATGTAAAATGGTATATATTTTTTTTAAACTCAAATCAATATCTGTTCGGTCAGACTCATTATAAAATACTCGTGTCCACAGCGTATCCTTATCATCTTTATCGTAAACTACTACTGAACCCTGAAAACGCAATAAATCTTCATAAAAAATGGGCAATCGAATGTTTCGATTATATTCGTTTAAATACGATTTTAACTTCGAACAAACAGGATAGGACGGTTTTTTTAATGATATTTTTAAATCCTCTTTCATCACACTTTGGTTTTACTAACAACTAAACACATGAATAGTCTTAATTTTCTCAATATAGAAAATAAAATTAAAGGTTTTATTTTTAAATTGTAACATTATTCAAAACATCTCGTCTTACAAACACAATCTATAACGCACAAGAGTCCTTTGGAAAATATTCTTACGATTTCAAACATTACAAAAAAATTTGGCTACCTCACGGCTGTCAACGACTTATCGTTTACTATCGAAAAAGGTAACATCTATGGTATTTTAGGCCCAAATGGAAGTGGGAAATCTACTACACTAGGAATGATTTTGAATGTGGTAAACAAAACCTCAGGAGATTATGCTTGGTTTGATGGAACTATAGATACGCATCAGGCCCTAAAAAAGGTAGGAGCTATCATAGAACGCCCAAATTTTTATCCCTATATGTCTGCATATCAAAACCTTAAGTTAGTCTGTAAAATCAAAGATGTTCCAACTACAGCTATTGAAGTTGTTTTGGAAACCGTCGGTCTTTTGGATCGAAAAGACAGTCCATTTCGTACGTTTTCTTTGGGAATGAAACAACGTTTGGCCATCGCTTCGGCACTGCTCAATGATCCTGAAGTTTTAATTTTGGATGAACCTACAAATGGTTTAGATCCTCAAGGGATTCATCAAATCAGAGAAATCATAAAAGGCATTGCGCAAAAAGGTACTACAATTCTTTTGGCATCGCATCTCTTAGACGAAGTCGAAAAAGTATGTACGCACGTTGTGGTTTTGAGAAAAGGACACAAACTTTACTCTGGTCGTGTCGATGAAATGATCTCAAGTTATGGGTTTTTTGAGATGAAAAGCAATCAACAAGAAGTACTTTTGGAGTTTGTAGCCAACCACCCGAAAATAGCTAAACACAAACAAGATGGTGCGCTAATTACTGCTTTTCTTTCTGAACCCATTGAAGTGGAAACTTTTATGGAAAACTTATATAGCAAAAAAATTATTTTAACACATTTTGTAAAACGAAAGGAAAGTTTGGAAGAACAATTCTTACAACTCACAGACGAAGCATGATACGCCTTTTACAATTAGAACTTCAAAAACTACTGCTCAACCGAACGAGTAAAATACTGATTTTCATATCCTTTATACTCCCTTTGTGTGTGATTGTATTATCTGCAATAAAAATTAACTTTTTTGGTTTTTTTACCCTTGAATTAGGTGAACTGGGGATATTTAACTTTCCAATTGTTTGGCACATCACAACCTATTTCTCGGCCTTATTTAAATTCTTCTTTGCAATTGTCGTAGTATCAATGATTGGTAACGAATACAGCAATAAGACATTGAAACAAAACCTAATTGATGGGCTAAGTAAAAAAGAATTTATACTGTCTAAATTTTACGCCATTGTATTTTTCTCTTTGATCTCAACCCTTATCATCTTTTGTATTTCATTGCTTCTTGGACTTATCTATTCGAGCTACAATGAAATCAATATTATCATACGAGAAATAGAATTCTTACCTGCATATTTCGTGAAATTAGTTGGATTCTTTTCGTTCTGTTTGTTTCTAGGTGTATTGGCCAAAAGATCGGCCTTTGCACTGGCTTTTTTGTTTGTCGATTTTATTTTTGAATGGATTATTTTTGGGCTTATCTCTTGGAAGTTTGACATGGCGTTAGCAACAAAAATTCAAAACTTTTTGCCTTTAACTTCGATGTCAAACCTTATTAAACAACCGTTCCAACGCGTAGCAATGTCAAAATTTCCTGACAAAAATAGTTTGGATTACGATTATGCAGTGCATCTTGACACCACGCTTATTGTTCTTGCATGGACTGCGATTTTCATTTACTTCTCATACGCCCTTCTAAAGAAAAGAGATTTATAATTTTTGGTTTAGGCATCATTAAACATTTCAAAAAATTTTGTTAAGAGTTTTAATGGCCAATCTATATTCAGTAATTTGTGAAAAAATTTCCTTTGATGAGATTTACAATATCTATTGCCCTATTTCTTTTAAGTACCCTTGGATTTGCTCAAGCAGAAGCGTCGCATTGGTATTTTGGAGATGGTGCTGGACTTATTTTTGATGTTAATGCAGGTACAGTTTCAGCTACAACTGATGCTTCAGGGACCATTCAAACAAATGAAGGGTGTTCCTCTATTTCTGACTTAAATGGTAATTTATTGTTTTATACTGATGGACGAAATGTTTGGGACAAAAACCACAACATTATGCCTAATGCCAATTACAATGCGGGAACAGGACTAATGGGTGATCCATCGAGTACATCTTCTGGTTTAATTGTACCAAAACCAGGAAATCCAAACGAGTACTATGTGTTTACCGTAGACGAACCTCATCATCAAAATGCATTTGCCTTTCCAAATCAAGGTCCAGCTGACGAAGATGGAAATCCTATTCCCAACTACACAACAGCAAATGGGAACCCTAACGGTAGTGTCCCAGGAGATGATGACGGTTTTAATAATGGATTAGCATATTCTTTAATAGACCTTACCCTAAATAATGGTAATGGTGATGTTGTTTCAACTGAAAAAAATGTTCAATTACAAACCTATGACCCTACGGATCAAGCACAAGACAGTTATAAATGTTCAGAAAAAATTACGGCTGTTGAACACGCCGATGGATCATCATATTGGATTCTAACTCATTTTATAGATAAATTTTACGCGTTTAGGGTAGATGGTACTGGGGTGAATACGACGCCCATCTCCACACAAATTGCCCCGCTCATTACGGAACAAGGGTACAGAAGAAATGCTATTGGCTATATGAAAGCTTCGCCAGACGGCACTAAAATTGCACTTTGTCACAGACAAAATGGTAATCAGCAGGGTGGATTTTCAAACAACACCGGAAGTGTTCGTTTGTATGATTTTGACAACGCAACAGGCATTTTATCAAATCAAATAAATTTATTTCCAAATTCTGGGCCTTATGGTTTAGAGTTTTCTCCTGATTCATCAAAATTGTATGTTTCCAATGATGGCTCTGTTGTACAATTTGATTTAAATTTATCAAGTCCCTCAAGCTCATTTGTATATGTACATACTAACCCCTTTGACCCTGTGCAAAATAGAGTGCCTTTTATTGGAGCACTTCAACTTGGTCCAGATGGAAAAATTTATGCAGCAAATACTGCTGATGATCAGAGTTTAGACGTAATTAATGACCCCAATGAAGTAGGCGCAGGGTGTAATTATGTGCAAAATGGAATGCAATTATCAAATGGAACGTCGGTAAATATCGGCTTACCCCCTTTCATTCAATCTTTTTTCTTAGCTTCTATAACATTTGAAAATTCTTGCACCAACCAAAACGTGCAATTTAATGTCAACACCTCTCAAAGTTACGACAGCATCGTTTGGGATTTTGGGGATGGTGTTGGAACATCTACTCAAGATAGCCCAACTTACACGTACACCAATCCAGGCACCTATGCGGTATCGGCTGAAATAACTATCGGAACAGACGTTAGTTTGTTTTCAGAAAATATTACAATTAGCATTAACCCTGTTGCAAATCCTGTATCTGATATAGACGAATGCGATGATGATGGTGATGGTGTGGTAACTTTTGATTTTGCAAATGAACAAACGCAAGTCTTGGGTGCGCAAAATCCAGCTAACTTTACAGTCTCTTATTACAGCTCTTTAACCGATGCAGAAAACAATACTGCACCGCTTACTGTTCCCTATCAAAACACCAATGCAACCGAAGAAATTTTTATTAGAATTGAAAATAACAGCAATACTAATTGTTTTGATACCACATCATTCAACCTCACTGTTTTTGATACCCCAACAGCCAACACAGTAGCCACTGTGGAAGAATGTGATGATTTAAATGATGGTGATGACGCTAATGGCCAAAAAGAAATAGATTTGACTGCTTTCGACTCAGATGTTTTGGACACACAAGACGCTACGCTTTTTAGCGTAAGCTACCACCTTACTCAAGCTGAAGCAGATGCGAATACTGGAGCATTGTCTTCGCCCTACTACAATACCACAGCTTTTACCTACCAAGTTTTTGCACGTATAGAAAATAATTTAAAAACAGACTGTTTTGATACTATAGAATTTACGGTAAACATTAACCCCATTCCAATAGCGCTAAATGCAGATTTAATTCAATGTGATGAAGATGGTGTAAATGATGGGTTGACTGTATTTAATTTAGATGAAGCCAATGATGCGTTGACCAACAGTATCCCCAACCGCAGTACAAAATTTTACCTTACATTAAATGATGCCCAAAATTCCACAGGAGAAATTGCCGCATCACCGTTTACTAATACTGCAAACACGCAAACCATTTACGTACAAGTGATTGATGACAACACAGAATGTTTTGATATTTCAAAATTAACCCTTGATGTAAGTTTAACTTCTGGACAAGATGCAGAATTACCATTATGTGATGATGGTCTCGAAGATGGTCTTAGAGCATTTACCTTAAGCGATGCCACTCCAACGATTCTTGCAGGACTACCCACAGGTTATAATTTAGTGTACTATGAAACATACGATGATGCGCTCGTAGAGCAAAATGAATTAGGAACTATCTTTACCAATACCAATCCTTACAATCAGACTATTTATGCACGAATAGAAAACAATAACCAATGCTATGGGATTAATAAATTGGAACTGACGGTGTTCCCTTTACCGCAGTTGGATAAAGGTGATCAAACGTTTTTTTGTATTGACTCGAACTCAGCTCCTGTTTTTTTAAATAGCGGGATTATTGGCAACCCCCTGGATTATACATATCTCTGGTCTAATGGTGAAACAACGGAAGAAATAGAAATTGATCAAGGAGGAACATACACTGTAACGGTAACTAATGCAAATAACTGTATACAAACAAAAAGCACTACTGTTGTTAATTCTAATATAGCGACCATAGATAACATTGTAATCAATGATGTAAGTACCAACAATACGGTTACTGTTTTTGCTACTGGAGATGGTGACTATGAATATGCTTTGGATGATGAATTAGGCCCTTATCAAGACGATACCACGTTTTATAATGTAAGTCCAGGGTATCATACAGTATACGTCAGAGATAAAAACGGTTGTGGAATAGCGAACAAAGCCATTTCAGTCATTGGTTTTCCAAACTTTTTTACACCAAATAATG
Source organism: Flavobacteriaceae bacterium (assembly GCA_029238515.1). Taxonomy (GTDB): domain Bacteria; phylum Bacteroidota; class Bacteroidia; order Flavobacteriales; family Flavobacteriaceae; genus UBA3537. The sequence goes on from JAQWFW010000025.1 coordinate 43,314, forward strand.
ATGGTTTCAACGACACATGGCAAGTTTATGGCATAAATACACCAAGTCAATCCAACAGCGAAATATACATTTTTGATCGCTATGGAAAATTACTAAAGCAATTGGCATACAACAGTGTAGGTTGGGACGGAACTTATAATGGATACCAAATGCCAACTTCAGACTACTGGTTTTATATCAAATTAGGAGATAATCGTATCTTTAGAGGGCATTTTACGCTTAAACGTTAAAATATGAATCCATTAGGACGATTAATGTTTTGTTGTTTATTCCTTTTAGCAACAAAAGGGCTAGGGCAATCTATCGCCTTATATGAGCAACACAATGGACGATATGACTATACAGCAATAGGAAACACCCTCAATACATCAGAAAATGGAGCCTTTACGAATTGCTCCATACTAACAAGTTCTGAAGCAAATTTGTCCCTGTCCAACAATCAATATATCATTGCTGCTTATTTATATTGGGCGGGTTCTGGAACTGGAGATTTTGAAATAAATTTAAATACAATTCCCATTGTACCAGAACGAACATTTACTTATTCCCTGGATGCAAATAGAGTGTTTTTTGCTGCATTTGCAGAAGTTACTGAATGGGTTCAAAATCAAGGAAACGGCACCTATACGCTGAGTAATTTGGAGGATATAGATATTTCCGAAAACTATTGTTCAACAGGTACAAATTTTGCAGGATGGTCAATAGTAGTTATTTATGAAGATGAAAATCTACCCCTCAATCAAATCAATATTTATGACGGTCTGGAAACAGTGCCAGAAGCTATTACAATTGAATTAGATAACCTGAATGTTTTGGATGTTGATGGCGCCAAAATTGGCTTTATCGCTTGGGAAGGAGATTCCAGCTTGGCGGTCAATGAATCTTTACGAATGAATGGTTTTTTACTGAGCAATCCCCCCTTAAATCCTTCAACAAATGCCTTTAATGGTACCAATAGTTTTACTGGCGAAAATGATTTGTACAACATGGATATTGACGTTTATCCAATTCAAAATACAATCAATGTTGGCGATACATCAGCGACCATCGAACTCACTTCTGGTCAAGATTTAGTGATGGTCAATAGCATCATCACTGTATTGAATAGTCAACTTCCCGACGCAACCATAGAATTGACTAACAGTTCGGAAACTAATTGTTTTTCACGTACAGTGCTTTTGGAATATACCATTTCAAACATCAATGCAACAGATGAGCTCCCAGCAGGAACGCCTATTGCTTTTTATATCGAAAACATACTTGTTGGACAGACTACTACAGATGAAACTATTGCTATTGGTGCTTCCATAACAAATGCAATTGAAATTGAAATAAGTCCTGATGTGCCTGATCAATTTGAAATTATAGCTGTGGTGGATGACACTGGAAATGGAACAGGGGTTGTTGCTGAAATCAAAGAAGACAACAACAGTACGAACCTCACTCTAGATTTATCAAATGATGGCTGTCCTGTAGTGGTACCTCAAGGGTTTTCGCCAAATGGAGATGGATTCAATGACTGGTTCAATATTCAGGGGCTGTACGATGTGTTTTTAAATCATAAATTATTGATTTACAACCGCTTTGGTACATTAATTTTTGAAGGAAATAATGACCTCAAATGGAACGGGGCTTCCAACCGTGGACCCAACCCAAGTTCAAAAAAATTACCTGCTGGTACCTATTATTATGTTTTGCATTTGAATGAGAAAGGTTATGGTTCAAAAACGGGCTGGGTGTACATAAACTATTGATTTACAGTATAAATAAAAAGAAACTTCGTACTCGTTGCAGTAAACAACAGATTGCCTTAATTTTGCATTATGCGTTTCAAACTTTCATCAGACTTTAACCCCACTGGAGATCAACCACACGCCATACAAGAATTGGTCAGTGGGATAGAATCCAATGAAAAATTCCAAACGCTTTTGGGAGTTACAGGTTCTGGGAAAACGTTCACCGTAGCGAATGTTATTCAAGAAGTGCAACGTCCTACTTTAGTTTTGGCACATAACAAAACATTGGCAGCACAATTGTATTCCGAATTCAAACAATTTTTCCCTGAAAATGCTGTCGAATATTTTGTATCCTACTACGATTATTACCAACCTGAGGCCTATATTCCTGTAACAGGAACATATATTGAAAAAGATTTGTCCATCAATGAGGAAATTGAAAAGCTAAGACTAAGCACAACTTCTTCCCTCCTTTCTGGGCGTCGCGATGTCATTGTAGTTGCCTCTGTGTCGTGCTTATACGGAATTGGAAATCCTGTAGAATTTCAAAAAAATGTAATTTCGCTCAAAACCAATCAAATCATATCACGAACGGCATTGTTACACAAGTTGGTACAAAGCTTGTATGCGCGAACAGAAGGTGAATTTAATCATGGAAATTTTCGAATCAAAGGCGATACAGTAGACATCTTTCCTAGTTATGCCGATCATGGTTTTCGTATTCATTTTTTTGGCGATGAAATTGAAGCTATAGAAGCATTTAATGTCAATGATAATTCAGTCATTGAAGTCTATGAAAATGTGAATATATATCCAGCGAATATGTTTGTCACCTCCCCTGATATCTTACAAAATGCCATCAAAGATATTCAAGATGACCTGGTAAAACAACACGATTACTTTAAAGAGATAGGCAAACATCTTGAAGCTAAACGCCTCAAGGAACGAACAGAATTTGACTTAGAAATGATTCGTGAATTGGGCTACTGTTCGGGAATTGAAAACTATTCACGCTACCTCGATGGACGTGCACCAGGCACACGACCATTTTGTTTGTTGGATTATTTCCCTGAGGACTATTTGATGGTAGTCGATGAAAGTCACGTGACCATTTCGCAAGTCCATGCCATGTATGGTGGCGATCGGAGTCGAAAAGAAAATTTGGTGGAATATGGGTTCCGACTCCCTGCAGCGATGGACAACCGCCCACTCAAATTTGAAGAATTTGAATCATTACAAAACCAGGTGCTTTATGTCAGTGCAACACCTGCCGATTATGAACTCACCAAAACCGATGGTGTTTATGTCGAGCAAGTCATTCGACCTACAGGACTTTTAGATCCTATCATTGAAGTCCGCCCAAGTTTAAATCAAATTGATGATTTGATTGAAGAAATTCAGCAACGCGTAGAAAAAGACGAACGTACTTTGGTGACAACACTCACCAAACGTATGGCTGAAGAATTAACAAAATATTTGACGCGTATCCAAGTGCGTTGCCGCTATATCCATAGCGATGTAGACACTTTGGAACGTGTAGAAATCATGCAAGATTTACGCAAAGGATTATTTGATGTTTTGGTGGGTGTTAATCTGTTACGTGAAGGATTAGATTTACCTGAAGTATCTCTAGTGGCGATTTTAGATGCCGATAAAGAAGGATTTTTGCGCTCCAACCGATCGTTAACGCAAACGGTAGGCCGTGCCGCACGAAACCTAAACGGAAAAGCCATCATGTATGCCGATAAAATCACAAAAAGCATGCAACTGACCATTGACCAAACTTCCTACCGTCGTGAAAAACAAATTGCTTACAATACTGCGCATAATGTGACACCAAAAGCCCTCAACAAAAGTTTGGATAACGCCCTCACCAAAAACTCTGTGAGTAGCTATTATTACGAACAAGAGGCCCTAAAAGCCGCTGAACCTGAAAGCGCATACCTAACTAAACCCGAACTGGAACAAAAAGTACGCGACACCCGAAAACTGATGGAAGCCGCCGCCAAAGAATTAGACTTTATGATGGCCGCCAAGTTTAGAGACCAAATTAAAGATTATCAAAAAAAGTTGGAGGGGTTGAAAACTTCATAAAAAAATCCAGCACTTATGTACTGGATTTAAATAGTTTTAAGATGTTGGTGGTTAGGCCAATACCGCTTGCACCTTATCAGCCGCTTCTTGGAATTCTACAGCACTTTGGACGTTTAAACCAGAATTGTCAATCAATTCTTTTGCAATATCGGCATTGGTGCCTTGTAAACGCACAATAATTGGTACGTTGATCGTTCCCATATTTTTATAAGCATCGATAACCCCTTGAGCGACACGGTCACAACGTACAATTCCACCAAAAATATTGATTAAAATTGCTTTGACTTCTGGGTCTTTCAAAATGATTTGAAACGCAGCTTCTACACGTGCAGCATCTGCAGTTCCCCCTACGTCCAAGAAATTGGCAGGATCGCCACCCGCTTGCTTAATCAAATCCATAGTAGCCATCGCTAGTCCAGCACCATTCACCATGCATCCTACGTTTCCGTCAAGATCTACATAATTCAATCCGAGTGCACCAGCTTCAACTTCAATGGGGTTTTCTTCGCGAGTATCACGTAATTCTAGATAATCTTTATGTCTAAACAAGGCGTTATCGTCGATGGTGACTTTGGCATCAACCGCCATGATTTTTTCATCTGAGGTTTTAAGTACAGGATTGATTTCAAACAATGAGGCATCCGATTTGATGTAAGCGGTATACAATGCAGAAACAAATTTGGTCATGTCCTTAAATGCTGCACCTGATAATCCCAAATTAAACGCAACACGACGGGCCTGAAAAGGCAAAAGTCCTGTAGCTGGATCTACTTCTTCGGTGAAAATTAGATGTGGGGTTTCTTCTGCAACAGTTTCGATGTCCATCCCGCCTTCTGTAGAGTACATGATCATGTTGCGGCCTGTGGCTCTATTGAGCAAAACTGACATGTAAAATTCATCCGTTTCTGTAGGTCCTGGGTAGTATACATCTTCGGCAACCAAGACTTGATGTACCGTTTTACCCTCCGCAGAAGTTTGTGGTGTTATCAACTGCATTCCCAAAATTTGATCGGCTATAGATTGTACCTCACCCAAATTTTTGGCGAGTTTTACGCCACCGCCTTTGCCTCGTCCACCCGCATGTACTTGAGCTTTAATGACGTGCCAACCTGTGCCTGTTTCTTCAGTTAATTGTTTGGCGGCCGCAACCGCTTCTTCGGGAGTTGTAGCAACAATTCCGCGTTGGATTTTCACACCAAATGTGTTGAGAATATTTTTACCTTGATATTCGTGTAGATTCATCTTTTAAATCAGTTTGTTTTTTTATTCACTTTTGGTGAATACTTCAAAAATTTGTGCCACAAAAGTAAATAACCTAATGCGGTTTACCAATATTTTTTAGTGCTGTTTTTCAACAGGTTCTGTTTAATTAAAAATATTAATTTTTCAATCCTTTTATAACAGAAAATGCTTTATCGACTAAGTGGTCTTCAACAAGAATCGTAAACTCATTGGTGGTAGAAACGACTTCGTATAAGGTGATATTTTCCCAAGCCAATCGCTTAAATATTTGATAGTACAAACCTACAATTTTGGAATTCCCTTTCGGTAAATTAATACTGATGGCCGATAAGTTGTCTTGAGCTGCGATTTGTGTTTCTTTTTTGAAAATCGCCTTTATGGTGTCTTTTTTTGCACTAGAAATAATGATGTTGCTCTCGTGTATACCACGAGTAAATGCATAAAACACTTGACGGTCGGTATCGATTTCTGCCAAAACTTTTGAATGGTTGTGGATCAGTGTTTTAGAGTTGTGAAACGTAAAATCAGTGAGGTTGGAACGTACAGTAATATCGCCCAAATTTTTAAAAATCTGTTTTAACTTGATCTCGCTTTTTCGAGTCGTGGGTGGATTGTATCGCCTAAGAGCCATCATGATGGCTCCATCTTTTACGGGTTTGCGTAACAGTTCAGAAATGGGAGCATTTAAATCTTTGGCAAGTGCCGAAAAATTGATAATATCTCGCGAAAGCGCTTCTTCTAAAAATGGACGAGACGCCAACAATTCTTCGACACAACTGGAAATAGTTTTCAATTTGTTTATTATTTAACAATTTGTGCAAAAATAGTAATAATATTTATATTTTCATGGAGGATAATGTCAGAACAAATACTTTTGGCACTTCAAATTTAAAAAATGGAACAAAGCACCTTATTAGAAATAGCCGAAACATACGGAAGTCCTGTGTATGTATATGACGCGCACAAAATAGAAGAACAATACACAAGATTAACCAATGCATTTAGCAAGGTTAAAAACTTAAAAATTCATTATGCAGCAAAAGCACTAACTAATGTGTCGGTACTAAAATTTGTTTCAAAATTAGGTGCTGCTCTAGATACCGTATCGATTCAAGAAGTTCAGTTGGGATTAAAGGCGGGTTTTGCGGCAGAAAACATCATTTATACACCTAACGGAGTGTCTTTGAAAGAAATTGAAGCTGTGGCGGCTTTGGGGGTTCAAATCAATATTGATAATTTGGATGTTTTAGAACAATTTGGTACAAAACATCCAGAAATTCCAGTATGTATTCGCATCAATCCACATATTATGGCTGGCGGAAATACCAATATTTCTGTGGGGCATATCGATTCAAAATTTGGCATTTCCATTCATCAAATTCCATTGTTGTTGCGTATTGTAGAAAACACAAAAATGAACATCAACGGAATACATATGCATACGGGAAGCGATATATTGGATATTGATGTGTTTTTGTATGCGAGTGAAATTCTTTTTGAGGTGGCCAAAAAATTCAAAAACCTATCGTTTATTGATTTTGGGTCTGGTTTTAAAGTTCCTTACAAGCCCAATGACATAGAAACAAATATTGAGGAATTGGGCGAAAAGCTTACCGATCGATTCAATACATTTTGTAAAAATTATGGTAGAGACATTACGCTTGCCTTTGAACCAGGGAAATTCATAGTGAGTGAATCGGGCTATTTTTTAACAAAGGTAAATGCCATCAAACAAACCACTTCTACAGTTTTTGCACAGGTAGATTCAGGATTTAATCATTTGATACGCCCCATGCTCTATGGCGCACAACACCATATTGAAAACATTTCTAATCCAAATGGAAAAGAACGCTTTTACTCTGTTGTAGGATATATTTGCGAGACGGATACTTTTGCAAACAACCGCAGAATCAATGAAATTACAGAAGGGGATGTCTTGGCATTTCACAATGCAGGGGCTTATTGTTTTATGATGTCGAGCAACTATAATTCGCGTTATAGACCGGCAGAAGTTTTGTGGTACAACGAAAAAGCACATTTAATTCGAAAACGAGAAACTATCGATGATTTACTAGCCAATCAGGTTGTGCTAGAATTTTAATTTTTTATTTTTAAATATATTAACAAAATATATAGGTTATTTCATTTATATAGCCCTACCTTTGCTGTCTAAAATTAAAATTAATACAGTGAAAAACGGTACAGTAAAATTCTTCAATGCATCCAAAGGATTTGGATTCATTACAGAAGAAGGTTCAGACACAGAACATTTCGTTCACGTTACAGGATTGATTGATGAAATCAATGAAGGTGACGCAGTGGAATTTGAACTAAAAGAAGGTAGAAAAGGCATGAATGCAGTAAATGTTAGAGCACTCTAATATTTAATAAAACATTATTTTTTTACAAAACCTTTCCATATGGAAAGGTTTTTTTTTGGACTATTCCAATCCGTCTACATAATCTTGAAGGTATGAAAATGCTGAAGTAAGCACACCGTTTTCTGTCATTTTTGCTCGGCTTAAAACTCCGTCTTTATCATCGTTAAAAAAAGCGGGGATAATTTTTTCGATAAAGGTTTTAGCAAAACCTTCACTAGCATCACGCGGCAGTTCACAGGGTAAATTGTCCACAGCCATCACAGCAATGGCCTCTGATTTTTTAAAATCTACCTCAGATTCTGAACCTGCATCATAACCATAAATAGGATGTTCTATTGTTGATGGACGGATCGTACAAGCCACAGGACCATCGATATCACAACTGATATCGGCTACAACTTTGAGGTTAAAATTACTGGATTTAACTTCTTCACGCGTGAAAAAATAAGGCGATCCTTTTCCATAAAAATGACCTGCAATAAAGACATCTCCAACTTCTGTGAACCGTAAAAACGTGGATTTATATTCTGTTGGCTGCGCAAAAAAATCAGCTTTAGTCGCATGACGTCCATCCTTCCGAACTACATAATCGAGTACGTCTAATTGGACATAAACAGCTTCTTTGAACGATTGCGTTAAAAATTCGTCTATACTAACCTGGCGAATCTTCATAAAATCGAGTATTTCTTTGGCCCCCTGCCCTACACGACCAGTACCGGTCAGTATAATCTTTAAATAAGGAAGATCTACCGAATTCAAAGCGGCATCTAATTCTTTACGATTTTTTAGATTTGTGGCTTTTGGAAGTTCGAAACAACTCATTTTTTTTCCAATGGTACGGATGCCATTGTATGCGCCTACTACTCCTGCGTAATACCCAAAACCAATCAGTCGGTTGTGGTTTTTATCGACTAAAGTTTCATGATCATAAAGGGTTATATTTTTGTCTAAAACCGCTTGTAAAAGTTTGCGGTTATAGGGTTGCTTTTTGATGGTATGACTGAAAAAAAAGTAGCTTTTGTTAGGGATAAGTGCTTCCGTAGGTACTTCTTTGACGCCAATCATAACATCAGTAGCTGAAACATCATTGGAAACTTCCAATCCAAGTTCTGAATATTCATCGTTAGAAAATGCTCTTATATCTGAAGATTCAACAAGAATTTGAGCTTTTGAGTGTTGTTTCAGAAGATTTTGGCATGACTTTGGTGTAAGGACTACACGCCTATCTGGGGGTGATTTTCGTTCTTTAATGACGGCAAATTTCATAAAAAAATTATATGCATTTTTACGAATGTAGTAGGATTTGAGAGTGTACACAAGTTTTTTTGTAACTTTGCCTTTCTCTTCGGAGGAATTACAATAAAGGGGTCGACTGGTATTGACAGCAGGATCTATGGAATTGTAAGCACGTCGTGTGATGATATTGATACACGTAAAAGGCCATATCAACATTTAAACGGCGAGAATAACTACGCTTTAGCTGCTTAATCCGAATTATAGTAGGATGAGCCTCGGCACACAAGGTGTGCAAGCTTTATGTCTCCTGAAAGCCTTGATTCATGGCGTTCA
>JAQWFW010000024.1 GCA_029238515.1 Flavobacteriaceae bacterium
TGAATACGATTTATCCATTGATACGTACAGAGATTTTTGGTATGAAACGTCCTATCTTTTGGATGAAAAACAAACCGCCAATGGATTAGCTAAAACGCGTTATAGCAATTATAAACATCAAGCACTGAAATACACATTTCCGATAGATTTTACTGGGAAGTTACCCCAATTTGATGAAAATAAATCTCGACCAAAAGCAGCCATCATTCGTGAAAAAGGAAGTAATTCTGAACGTGAAATGGCCAATGCCATGCATCTAGCCGGATTTGAAGTTAGAGATGTACACATGACAGATTTAATTTCTGGAAGAGAAACTTTAAAGGATATTCAATTTATAGGTGCTGTAGGTGGATTTAGCAATAGTGATGTTTTGGGCTCAGCTAAAGGATGGGCTGGAGCTTTCAAATACAATGAAAGAGCAAAAAAATCACTTCAAGATTTTTTCAATAGAAAAGATACGCTTTCTGTCGGCATTTGTAATGGATGCCAACTTTGGATGGAACTCGACCTGATCAATCCAGATCACGAGCTACACGGAAAAATGACTTATAATGATTCGAAAAAACACGAAAGTGCCTTTACTTCGGTAAGCATTCAAAAAAACAACTCTGTAATGTTGTCTTCTTTGGAGGGTGCAACGCTAGGGGTTTGGATTTCACATGGTGAAGGCAAATTTGTATTACCCTACGAAGAATCACGTTACAATATTGTTGGGAAATACGCCTACGGAGAGTACCCACACAATCCAAATGGGTCGGATTTTAATACAGCGATGCTTTGTGATGCTACAGGAAGACACTTGGTCACCATGCCACACATCGAACGTTCCACATTTCCTTGGAACTGGGCGCATTACCCAGAGGATCGAATAGATGAAGTCTCACCATGGTTAGAAGCATTCAAAAACGCTTATAAATGGATTAAGAATAATAAAGCATAACACTGAATTTTTAAGGGCTAATTTGTGTAAGTCATAATTTTAAGTTTTCTAATTTGTTAATTTTTTAAAAATCCTTATTTTGCAGAGTATCAAACACAAGCAAAATGACCACGATAACCCGTCTTTTCGATTTTCCATATTATCAACTAGAACAGCACAATCTTGAAGCTGCTCTTGTCAGTAAAAAAAATGGAGAATGGATCAAAACTTCTACTCAAGAATATTTAGATAAGGCCAATGCCCTGAGTCGTGCACTTCTAAAATTAGGTGTTAAAAAAGACGATAAAATTGCTGTTATCTCAACTACCAATCGTACAGAATGGTGTATTGTAGATATTGGTGTTTTGCAAGTAGGGGCACAAAATATACCCATCTACCCTACCATTTCATCGGAGGATTACGAGTATGTTCTTAATCATAGTGAGGCCACTTACTGCTTTGTTTCAGATCAAGAAGTTTTGGATAAGGTCAAAAAAGTTCAAGCCAATACAAAACTCAAAGAAGTTTATAGTTTTGATGAATTAAATGATTGCAAAAACTACACAACGCTTTTTGAACTTGGAAAAGATACTTCTACTCAAAACGAAGTTGAAACACGAAAAGCAGAAGTAAAAGAAGAAGATTTAGCAACCATCATATACACATCTGGAACTACAGGAAAACCCAAAGGTGTAATGCTAACACACAAAAATATAGTACAAAATATTTTGGCCAGCATCCCTAGACTTCCCCTGCTAGAAGGCACAACGCGAGTATTGAGTTTTTTACCCCTCTGTCATATTTTTGAAAGAGTACTGATTTACATTTACCAACATGCGGGGGTTAGTGTTTATTTTGCAGAAAGTATAGAAACTATTGGTGCCAATGCGCAAGATATCAAGCCAAATTTGATGAGTGTAGTACCACGTTTACTAGAAAAAGTGTTCAATAAAATTTATGCAAAAGGCTCAGAACTCAGTGGGATCAAAAAATCTCTATTCTTTTGGGCAATAAAATTAGGAGAGCGCTACGAACCTTATGGTGCGAATGGATGGTGGTACGAATTTCAACTCAAAATAGCACGAAAACTCATTTTTAGTAAGTGGCAAGCAGCCCTTGGTGGAGAATTACACACTATGGTTTCAGGGAGTGCCGCCCTTCACCCTCGACTATCAAGAATATTTTGTGCTTCTGGAATGATGATTATGGAAGGATATGGGCTTACCGAAACCTCTCCAGTAGTCAGTGTAGGTATGCACGCCAATCATCTCTTTAAAATTGGAACCGTTGGAAAACCAATTTCTAATATTGAAGTTAAAATTGCAGACGATGGAGAAATTCTTATCAAAGGACCCAATGTAATGAAGGGCTATTATAAAGATCCTGAACGCACTGCATCAGTAATGACTGGAGACTACTTTCATACAGGTGATAAAGGTGAGATTGACCCCGATGGATTCTTGAAAATCACTGGACGTAAAAAAGAAATGTTCAAAACTTCTGGTGGAAAATACATCATTCCAACACTTATAGAAAATGAACTCAAAGAGTCCAATTTCGTAGAACAAGTAATGGTAATCGGAGAAAATCAGAAAATGCCTGCAGCATTGATTCAAATCAATTTCGAATTTGTTGAAGATTGGATCGATCGAAAAAATCATGCAATTAAAAAAGATCCAGCATCAATAATTGCTTCACCAATAGTTAAAGAACGTATCCAAAAAGAAATTGATAAATGTAACCAACGATTTGGTAAATGGGAACAAATCAAGAAATTTGAACTCACCCCTGATGCTTGGTCAATCGATGGAGGTCACCTTACCCCTACAATGAAAATGAAACGTAGTGTGATTATTAAATTTTATGATCAACTTGTTCAAAAAATATACGCCGAATAAATACAAATTTCTTCTTTAAATTTAATTTTTAAAAAAATAATACTATGCGTGCATAATTTTTTTATTATTTATTATGCGTGCATAATAAATTTTTATATATTTGATCAATTGATTGAATATGAAAGATAAAACCATAGATTACGTTTTGCGCACAACTTGGTTGGCAGTACAACGCATGTACAATGAAGAAGCTTCAAAATTTGAAGCAACGATGACAACTGCCTTCACTTTGCTCAGTATCGATCCGCAAAAAGGAACACCATCTACAGCATTAGGTCCAAAAATGGGAATAGAAGCTACAAGCCTCTCTCGAATTTTAAAGACCTTGGAAAAGCGAGAATTAATTGTACGTCGCCCAAATCCTGAAGATGGTCGTGGTGTTTTGATCAATCTTACCCCAAAAGGATCGGAAAAAAGAGAAGATTCACGCCAACGTGTATTTACATTTAATGATAAAGTGAAAAGTGAAATTGGAATTGAAAAATTAAATCAATTCTATGATGTTTCAGAAAAAATATTAGAACTCATTCACAGTAAAAAAATTTTTTAATACCCTAAAACTTTTATGAAGAAACGAAGAATTAACAAAATTGCCATTATAGGATCTGGTATCATGGGCAGTGGAATTGCTTGTCATTTTGCCAATATTGGTGTTGAAGTACTCTTACTGGATATTGTCCCAAGAAATCTGAATGACAAAGAAAAGGCACAAGGATTGACTTTAGAAGACAAAGTAGTCAGAAACCGATTGGTAAATGATGCATTAAAAACCGCATTAAAATCGAAACCCTCACCTATTTATAATCAGAAATTTGCACAACGCATTACCACAGGAAATATTGAAGATGATATTTCAAGAATAAAAGATGTCGATTGGATAATGGAAGTCGTTGTAGAACGTTTAGACATCAAAAAACAAGTATTTGAAACCATAGAAAAATACCGCACTCCAGGGACACTCATTACTTCTAATACTTCTGGTATCCCTATAAAGTTTATGAGTGAAGGACGAAGTGATGATTTTCAAAAACATTTTTGCGGCACACACTTTTTCAATCCTGCACGCTACCTCAATCTTTTTGAAATTATCCCAGGACCAAAAACAGATGCCTCTGTTTTGGAATTTTTAAACGGCTATGGTGAGCAGTTTTTAGGAAAGACTTCTGTTGTTGCAAAAGACACTCCTGCCTTTATCGGGAATCGAATCGGAATTTTTGGCATTCAAAGTTTATTCCACCAGGTAAAAGAATTAGGACTAACCGTAGAAGAAATTGACAAACTCACAGGACCAGTCATCGGTAGACCAAAATCGGCTACGTTTAGAACTGTAGATGTAGTGGGGCTAGACACGCTTGTGCACGTAGCCAATGGGATCTATGAAAACTGTACAAATGATGAAGCACATCATTTATTTAAACTCCCTGATTTCATCACTAAAATGATGGACAATAAGTGGTTAGGCAGTAAAACTGGTCAAGGATTTTATAAGAAAGAAGGCAAAACAATTACCGTATTAGACCTCGAAACACTTGAATATAGAGAAAAGAAACGCGCCAAATTTGCCACATTAGAATTGACGAAAACAATCGATAATGTCATCGATCGTTTTAAAGTATTGGTTAGCGGAAAAGACAAAGCTGGAGATTTTTACCGCAAAAATTTTGCGGCTATGTTTGCCTATGTTTCCCATAGAATTCCAGAAATTTCAGATGAACTTTACAAAATAGATAATGCCATGAAAGCTGGTTTTGGATGGGAACACGGACCCTTTCAAATTTGGGATGCTATTGGCGTAAGCGAAGGAATAGAATTGATGAAGTCCGAGGGAATTGAACCTGCACAATGGGTGCTGGATATGCTAGAAGCTGGAAACAAAACTTTCTATTCAGTCCAAGACGGTGCTACCTATGCTTATCAAATAAACGATAAAAAACAAACTAAAATTCCTGGTCAAGATGCCTTCATTATTTTAGATAATATTCGAAAATCTAACGAAGTCTTCAAAAACTCTGGAGTTGTTATTGAAGATTTGGGAGATGGAATTCTTAATTGCGAGTTCCAGTCCAAAATGAATACTATAGGAGGAGATGTTTTGGTAGGACTAAACAAAGCTGTAGACCTAGCAGAACAAAATTTTGAGGGCTTAGTCATCGGAAATCAAGGGGCGAATTTCTCTGTAGGTGCCAACATTGGTATGATCTTTATGATGGCCGTAGAACAAGAATACGACGAACTCAACATGGCGATCAAATATTTTCAAGACACTATGATGAGGATGCGCTACTCCTCTATTCCAACGATAGCAGCACCCCATGGGATGACCCTGGGCGGTGGATGTGAATTGTCTATGCATGCCGATAAAGTTGTTGCAGCAGCAGAGACTTATATTGGTTTGGTCGAATTTGGCGTGGGTGTCATTCCCGGCGGTGGTGGATCCAAAGAAATGGCAATGAGAGCTTCAGATTCTTTTCGTAAAAATGATGTAGAACTCAATGTCTTACAAGAATATTTTCTAACCATTGGAATGGCAAAAGTGGCTACATCGGCCTATGAAGCTTTCGATTTGGGGATTCTTCAAAAAGGAAAAGATGTTGTTGTGGTAAACAAAGACCGTCAAATAGCAACAGCTAAGGCCTACGCAAAACTTCTCGCAGATCAAGGATACAGCATGCCAGTAAAACGTAAGGACGTTAAAGTTCTCGGAAAACAAGCACTAGGAATGTTCCTCGTTGGAACAGATTCCATGCAAGCAAGTAAGTACATTAGTGAACATGATCAAAAAATAGCAAACAAACTTGCATATGTAATGGCTGGTGGCGATTTGTCCGAACCAACTCTAGTAAGTGAACAATACCTTTTGGATATCGAACGCGAAGCGTTTTTAAGTCTTTGTACTGAAAGAAAAACTTTGGAACGTATACAACACATGTTAAAAACTGGTAAACCCCTAAGAAATTAATAAAAATGAAACAAGCATATATAGTAAAAGCATACAGAACAGCCGTTGGGAAAGCACCAAAAGGACTTTTTCGATTCAAAAGAGCTGATGAACTTGGCGCAGAAACCATACAATACATGATGAAAGAACTTCCAAATCTGGACGTATCTCGAATTGACGATGTAATTGTAGGAAATGCCATGCCAGAAGGATCACAAGGACTTAATATGGCACGATTCATTTCCTTAATTGGACTCAATAGTGTTGATGTCCCTGGAGTGACCGTGAATCGTTTTTGTTCCTCTGGAATTGAAACTATTGGAATGGCCACTGCTAAAATTCAGTCAGGAATGGCCGATTGTATTATTGCTGGAGGAGCAGAAAGCATGAGTGCTGTACCCATGACAGGGTTCAAGCCCGAACTCAACTACGACACCATCAATGCAGGACATGAAGACTATTACTGGGGTATGGGCAATACAGCAGAAGCGGTAGCCAATGAATTCAATATTTCAAGAGAAGACCAAGATGAATTCGCCTTTAATTCGCATATGAAAGCATTGAAAGCTCAATCCGAAAATCGTTTTCAAAATCAAATTGTACCCATTGAAGTAAGTCAGAATTATATTGATCAAAATGGAAAACGAGCCACAAAAAACTACACAGTCACAAAAGATGAAGGACCAAGAAAAGGCACCAGCCTTGAAGCATTGGCAAAATTACGCGCCGTCTTTGCGCAAGGTGGTAGCGTAACTGCTGGAAATTCTTCTCAAATGAGTGATGGTGCAGCATTTGTTATGGTCATGAGTGAAGATTTAGTAAAAGAATTGAATTTGGAACCTATTGCTCGGCTAGTAAGTTATGCTGTTGCTGGTGTAGAACCAAGAATTATGGGCATTGGACCTGTAAAAGCTATTCCAAAAGCTTTACAGCGTGCTGGATTAAAACAATCCAATCTCGACCTTATTGAACTTAATGAAGCTTTTGCATCACAATCTTTGGCTGTAATTAGAGAATTAGAACTAAACCCTGACATCATCAATGTAAATGGAGGTGCAATTGCTCTTGGTCACCCCTTAGGATGTACAGGCGCAAAACTATCGGTGCAGTTATTTGACGAAATGCGCAAAAGAGAAATGAAATCAAAATATGGAGCAGTCACAATGTGCGTTGGTACAGGGCAAGGGGCGTGCGGTATTTTTGAATTTTTATCATAAAAAACACTCAATATTTACAAGAACATGGAAGAAAAAGAATTATTAAGAGGAGGACAATTTCTAATCAAAGAAACTCATTGCAACAGTGTTTTTACCCCTGAAGATTTTTCAGAGGAACAACTAATGATGAAAGAAGCTGTCAAAGAATTTAACGAAAGAGAAATCATTGCACATCGCGACCGATTTGAAGCCAAAGACTACGCACTTACTGAAGAGGTGATGCGCAAAGCTGGAGAAATGGGATTCTTAGGTGTAGCCGTTCCCGAAGCTTATGGAGGTTTAGATATGGGCTTTGTATCTACCATGCTGGTTTGCGAATACATATCAAGCGGAACTGGATCGTTCAGTACTGCTTTTGGCGCACACACAGGAATTGGCACAATGCCAATCACTCTTTATGGTACAGAAGAACAAAAACTGAAATATGTACCAAAACTTGCTTCTGGAGAATGGTTTGGAGCATATTGTCTCACAGAGCCAGGGGCAGGAAGCGATGCCAACTCTGGAAAAACCACAGCTACATTATCCGAGGACGGAAAATATTACAGCATTACAGGTCAAAAAATGTGGATTTCAAATGCAGGTTTTTGCAATCTATTTATTGTATTTGCACGTATCGAAGATGACAAAAATATTACTGGATTTATTGTTGAAAATGATGCAGAAAACGGAATCACTTTGGGCGAGGAAGAACACAAACTTGGGATCAGAGCATCATCTACTCGACAGGTATTTTTCAACGATACCAAAGTTCCTGTTGAAAACATGCTGTCTGAACGACAAAATGGATTCAAAATTGCCATGAATGCACTCAACGTAGGCCGTATCAAATTGGCTGCTGCCTGTTTAGATTCGCAAAGAAGAATTACTTCTGAAGCTATTGTTTATGCCAATGCACGTCGACAATTTAAGACACCCATTGCCGAATTTGGTGCCATCAAATATAAATTAGCAGAAATGGCCACCAACACTTATGTTGGTGAATCAGCGAGTTACAGAGCATCAAAAGATATCGAAGACCGCATTGCTTTACGCATAGAAAAAGGGAATACACATCAAGAAGCCGAACTCAAAGGTGTAGAAGAATATGCCATTGAGTGTTCTTTACTCAAAGTTGCTGTTTCTGAAGATGTTCAAAATTGTGCCGACGAAGGTATACAAGTTTTTGGTGGAATGGGATTCTCAGAAGATACTCCTATGGAAGCTGCTTGGCGAGATGCCCGAATTTCTAGAATCTATGAAGGTACCAATGAAATCAACAGAATGATTTGTATTGGAATGCTCATCAAAAAAGCAATGAAAGGGCATATTGATTTGCTAGGGCCAGCCATGAGCGTTCAAGAAGAACTTATGGGAATCCCTTCTTTTGATACACCAGACTACAGTGCTCCTCTATCTCAAGAAAAAGCTATTATAAAAAACTTAAAAAAAGTGTTTCTTATGGTTGCTGGGGCAGGAATTCAAAAATTTGGTCCACAAATCGAAGAACATCAACAACTGATGATGCATGCCGCAGATATTTTAATTGAAATTTATATGGCAGAATCAGCAATTTTGAGAACAGAAAAAAACATCAATCGCTTTGGCCTGGATACTCAAAAACATCAGATCGAAATGAGTCAATTATATTTGTATAATGCGATAGATATCATCGCAAAAAGTGCCAAAAGCGGGATTATTTCTTTTGCCGAAGGCGATGAACAACGCATGATGCTTATGGGACTAAAACGCTTTACAAAATATACAAATTACCCTAACGTAGCTGCATTGAGAAACAGCATTGCGGAAAAGGTAAATAAAGAGAATGCGTATTGCTTTTAAGTAATTCGCAGTTTAGTTGGTTAGATGAAAGCGCCCTCACACTTGTGAAGGCGTTTTCTGTTTTTATAATATTAAAAAATAAAGTTATATTTGAGAGAACATTTCTGAAACTAAGCGTTCACCATCTCTTATGAAACTTACTTACAAAATATTTTTAATTTGTTTGGTAAACCTTCAAATACAGATTGAAGCCCAAAATTCTACAAAAACAAACACAATATACACCCATCAAGATAGCTTACGAGGTACAATTACCCCTGAACGTATTTGGTGGGACTTAACATATTATGAGTTGGACATCACCGTTCAGCCAGAATCTAAAACCATATTTGGCAAAAATACCATTCAGTATAAAGTTTTGGACAAATACAACCGCATTCAAATTGATTTGCAACCTCCTATGACAATTACCAAAGCCATACAAGAGGGACAAGAACTCTATATTGAACAAGATGGTAATGCACATTTTATCCATCTAAAAAAAGAGCAATTGAAAAACACAATTGAACACATTGATGTCTACTTTGAAGGCAAACCAAAAGTAGCCGTTCGTGCACCTTGGGATGGGGGTTTTTCTTGGGATAAAGATGAGAATGGAACTGATTTTGTCGCAACTTCCTGTCAAGGGCTTGGGGCAAGTGTGTGGTGGCCCAACAAAGATCATATGTACGACGAGGTGGACAGCATGAAAATTCATGTGACTGTACCAAAACATTTAACAGCAGTGGCAAATGGACGACTAACTAATATTGCTACAACTAAAGAACAAAGTAGGTTCACATGGCAAGTGACAAACCCCATAAACAATTATGGAGTGAATGTAAATATTGGGGATTACGTCAATTTTTCTGATACTTATGAAGGTGAAAAAGGTATTTTAGATATGGACTACTATGTACTAAAACATCATTTAGAAAAAGCAAAAAAACAATTTTTGGATGCTCCAAAAATGATAGAAGCTTTTGAGTATTGGTTTGGGCCATACCCCTTTTGTGAAGATAGTTTCAAGCTCGTTGAAGTCCCCTACTTGGGTATGGAACACCAGAGTTCAATTACCTATGGAAATCAATTCAAAAACGGGTACCTAGGACAAGATTTATCAGGCACTGGATGGGGGTTAAAATTTGACTTTATCATTGTTCATGAAGGAGGACACGAATGGTTTGCCAACAACATCACCAATAAGGATATTGCAGACATGTGGATTCACGAAGGGTTTACTGCTTATTCAGAAAATTTATTTTTAGACTATCATTACGGGAAAGAGGCCTCAGCTGCATATGTGATTGGTACACGAAAGAGAATTAAAAATGACCGCCCAATCATAGGGGATTACAACGTCAATGCTAGTGGATCTGCTGATATGTATTACAAAGGTGCAAATATGATTCATATGCTAAGACAATTGACAAAAGATGATGAAAAATGGCGTCAAATTCTTCGTAAAATGAACTCCAAATTTTATCATCAAACAGTAACAACACAACAAATTGAGACATTTTTATCTAAAGAAGTAGGACTAAAATTAAATCCATTTTTCAATCAATATTTAAGAGATGTTCGCATCCCTGTTTTAGAATATTCTATAGAAAATAATGTACTATTCTATCGTTGGAATAATGTCGTTGATGGATTTGATATGCCCATAGAAATCGTATCAAAAAGCGAAACACAATGGCTCTATCCTACTGAAAATTGGCAAACTACAACTGTAGATTTTTCAAAAATTACTATTGATAAAGATTATTACATTTCAACAAAAAATTTGAACAAATAAACTATGAAAACTGCTTTAAGATTACTTTTTGTTTTAATCTCAATTTTTGGATATTCACAAGAATTTTCTATGGATTTAGTGAAAAATATGACTCCAAGAAATATTGGCCCTGGCGGAATGTCTGGACGTGTAACCTCTATTGATGTAGTGCTCTCAAATCCTGATATCATGTATGCAGGAACAGCTTCTGGAGGTCTATGGAAATCAACTTCAGGAGGGATAAAATGGGTGCCTATTTTTGATGATGAAGTTACGGCATCTATTGGTGCTGTAGCTGTCCAACAAAGTAACCCTGATGTGATATGGGTCGGTACCGGAGAAGGAAATCCACGCAATAGTTTAAATGGTGGTTTTGGAGTTTATAAAAGTTTAGATGGTGGTAAATCGTGGTATGCTTTTCATCTGTTTTCTTTGAAAACACAACAAGTAATTAGACGACAATTTCCTATACTGGTTATTATTTTAGCAGGGCTTTTTATACTTCGAGGTTTAGGATTGGATATTCCATACCTCTCACCTGCTCCAATTGATTTTGTGACCAATGAAATTAATTGCCACTAATCAATCTTAATAGTCATTATTAGACTTTGGGAATGATTGACAATATCTTCCGCTATACTTCCTGATAAGAAATGACTAATCCCTTTACGCCCGTGTGTGGGGATAATTACCAAATCTGTTTCGTGCGTTTTGGTATAATTCAGCACACCCTGTTCTACAGTATAATCGGCAACACAAATGACATCTTTTTTTCTATCGGTGTGCCACTCAGCATTATCAAAGAATTTCGACATTGTATCGTCCAATTCTACTGTCGATTTAAATTGATTGGTAGGAATATTTATGTTTAAAAGCTTGAGGTTTGTATCAAACTTTGCCGCAATTTTTTTTGCGTGTAAAAATGCATTGGTCATCTCTTTATCAAAATTTGTAAGAAATAATATTTTTGAAAAATCTACAGAATTGAGCTGTTCTTTGACAATCAATACCGGGATTTCGGCATTACGAATCACTTTTTCAGCATTGGAACCAATCATAAATTCCTTAAATCCACTAGAGCCATGGGATCCCATCACTACAAGGTCAGCTTGATGTGTGGCAGCAACTTCATTAACCTCACCAAAAACCTTAAAATGTTTTACAATTGGTGTGATTTTTATACCTTTCAAATAGGGCTTATCTAAAAATTTATCAAACTTTTTTTCTGCCAATTTCAAATAAAATGCAACTTCTTCAAATTGATCATTTACAGATGAAGAATACATCATATTGGATAGTTCTAACATGTGCAGAACATAAAGTTCAGAGTCAAATTTTTTGGCTAGTTGTGCTGCCGCTTCTAGAGCATATTCTGAGTGTTCAGAAAAATCAACGGGGATAATTATTTTTTTCATGATTCAGATGTTTTATTAGGGTTATCTAAGCTAATTAAAGACATATTTGATTAAAAAAATATGACATAAATCATGTTTTGGTGTGTCAACAATGAATTTTAAATTGCCGAGACACATATTTTATTTAACTTTATAAAAAATAAAAATTATGAGAACTCTATTGATTATTACCGTACTAAGTCTATGCTTATTTGCTTGTAAGTCAAAATCCGATAAAAACACAGACAACGCTGTTGTTGAAGTAAAAAAAACAAATACAACTTCCGACCAGCAGATAAATATTGTACTTAATGCAAAAAATGAAAGCAATGTTAGTGGAAAAGTTCGCTTTGTAGAAACTGATGGAGTTGTAGAAATGACTGCTTTAGTTTCAGGTCTAACGCAAGGAGTTCATGCCATTCATATTCATGAGAAAAGTGATTGTTCTTCAGCAGATGGAAAATCGGCAGGAGGACACTGGAACCCTACTGCTCAACCACATGGCAAATGGGGTGCAGACACTGGCTTTCACAAAGGAGATATAGGGAATTTTGTAGTAAGTGAAGAACAATATACAACAGTGCAATTCTCAACAAATGAGTGGTGTATAGGATGTGGTGATGCGTCCAAAGACATTCTTGGAAAAAGTGTGATTATTCATCAAGGAGAAGATGACTTTGTTTCACAACCTTCAGGCGCTGCTGGAAGTAGAATAAGTTGTGCAGGAATTATTGAATAAACATATTTACACAAAAAACCTCCCCATATGAATCCTTCAGCTAAAGGTTGGCTAAAAAAACTTTTAAAAACATTAGACAAACAGCCCAATGGCGTCGATGTTTTGGAAGATGTATACCCTAAACTGAAATTGGCTGGATTTATCTATGGAAGCAATGTTTCTGTGGCTAATAAAATTTTTAAAAACCAAGATTATACACAAGAAGAACGTTGCAAAATCAACCTTATTCTTGCTTTACATACTGTTTATAAAACCAATTCTAAAGACGATGGTAAGTTTGTACAAAATTTAAATTTATTTTACCAAAATATTGGTTTTTACAAAACGAGTATAATCAGTGGAATTTTTGGAGAAGATGTGGAAAATATTATTCACAAGCGCATCCAAATAGACAACAATATCTTTACCAAAAATTTCAATTACTTCGTAACCAATGCTTTATTGTTTATGGATGTGTTGGCATTTGGCGTTTTTTTAAAAAATCCAAAAGAAACTAAAACCTATTTGGAGACGCTGGAGAACACCATTCGCGCTGTTGTTTCAGAAGCCCTTAATTCAAAATCCAAAAAAAATAAATACGACGAGAGTTTAATTCGTTTATTGAAATCATCACTAAGAATTTCGGAAGAAAAAAGCACTTCCTTCAAAAAATTAAAAGCAGAAATGTATTCAATGTTGGAACGTTTATATTTTTTAGATCTCGCATGTATGGCCACTTGGAGCGACTTAAAAATAGACAAGGGTGAGCAGCAGTTTTTCGATAAGATTCAAGTACGTTTTAAATTCACCAATCATCAAATCAATGATGCCATTTCGTCTGTAGATTATTTTTACAAACAACACAAAAATGATGTGGCGCTTTTGAGTACCAAAAACTTAGCGGAACGCTTTTATGACAATTCTAGCAGTTTGGTTAAAAAACTTATTTCGCGCAACAGCAAAAAACTATTTCAGGAACTGAAGGAAAGCAAAGAACTGGTGGTATTGCTTTCACAATCCACAGTTCGAGATTTGACCGACGAGGAAGTCAACAAAATGCAAGAGCAATTGCTTGATGTTTTGAAATCGATACCTAGTTTAGCGATTTTCATGTTACCTGGCGGAGCTGTTTTATTACCGCTGTTCATAAAATTTATTCCAAAATTATTACCTTCCGCATTCGACGATAATCGAATCGAAGACCAATCATAACTAAAAACCATGGGACTTACAAATAACGATATTTTCAAAAAATTAAGAGTTGCTCATAAATTACGTGATGAAGACATCATCAAAATTTGCGTACTCAAAGACTTTAAAGTGACAAAAGGTGAAATTAACGCACTTTTTAGAAATGAAAATCACCCAAAATTTATGCCTTGTGGCGATCAATTTTTACGTAATTTTTTGGATGGTCTTATCATTCACTTGCGTGGCCCTATGCCTAAAAAATAAATCTACAACCTCATGAAAAAAATATTTATCTACGGACTCCTAATCACTCTTTTGTTGAAGTGTAAATCAAAAACAACATCAGTAATAATAGACCAAACGTACTCCGAAACTCTGGATAACGAACGTAAAGAACGTGACCAAAGAAGAGGAAAATATCTTGAATTGTGTGGCTTATTTAAGTTGGACACTATGGGAACATTTTTTGGGATAAATGCACAACAGAAAGTCACTACCAAATCTGAGGAAATAAAACAGCACATTGGGAAATTTCAATGGAATGGAACTGCCTTTGATTTTGAAGCGTTTAATGAAATTACGGTCACCGACACCACTGATAATGAAATACAAAGTAAAGCATTGGTTTTGAACGCAATAGGAGACTCCGAACTATTGTTTCATAACAATTTTAGATGGCGAGTCATTACACGTTCTGGAGCTTTGTACTTGCGGATTTGGGATAAAAAAAATCCTGCTTTAAAAACTTTTAAAGGATTTGAAATCTTCGAACCCAATGCAGACTTTATTTTGGATGCAGATTTTGAATATTTTGAAGCTTCTAAATCCGAATTAGTCGCTTCAAAACTTGGAATTGATGATATTGCAAAATTCATAGGTAAAGTTCATTTTTATTTTCAAGGCGAGGCCTACACTTTGGATGTTGGCGAAAATGGTTGGATCATGCTTGGAGATGTTACGTCTGGAGATTTAACTTATGGTGGTGGGCGTTATATGTACATTGATTTGCCTAAAAAAAATGGCAAAGTACAACTGGATTTTAATTATTTATACAATCCTCCTTGTCGTTTTTCTGAGTATACGACTTGTCTTTTTCCTCCGAAACAAAACAGACTGCCCTTCCCTATTGAGGCCGGAGAACTTTTAGCATTTAAAAAATAATTCAAAAAAAAGTAACTTTTTAACCCAACAAACGTCTTATTGTTAAACCAATTTGAACCCTTTTGAAATCAACCAAAGAAATTGAATTTGTAACACTCGTGCAAGAACATCAGAATTTGATCCACAAAATCTGTCGTTTGTACACCAATAGTGATGCAGAACATAAAGATTTGTTTCAAGAAATTACCATTCAATTGTGGAAGGCCTACCCAAAGTTTAGGGGTGATGCCAAATTTAGTACATGGATGTATAGAGTTGGAATCAATACAGCTATTTCATTGTATAGAAAATCGAAACGTAGGATTCAAAGTTTTAGCTTCGATGATGTTTCCTACAAAATCCCTCAAACTGAAACTTACGACGATACTCAGGACCAACAACTTAAATCTATTTATGCCGCACTAAATCACTTAGATGATATCAGCAAGGCCGTCATTTTCCTTTATCTCGAAGATAAAAATTACAAAGAAATTAGTGAAACAATCGGAATTTCTGAAGTTAATGCTCGAGTGAAAATGAACAGAATTAAGAAGAAATTAAAAACACAATTAAATCCTTAATTATGGACGAATTAGAATTACTAAAAAAGGATTGGCAAGAAAATCAGAAATTTCCCAAGTTATCAAAGCAGGAAATTTATGCACTTTTGCATAAAAAATCTTCATCCATTGTAAAGTGGGTTTTTATCTTAAGTTTAATAGAATTTGGCTTTTGGACCATTCTTGGATTTTTTATAAAAGATAATGAAGCACAACAACGCTTTGATAGTTACGAGATGGATCACATCACTATACCCCTCATCGTTGTGGGCTATTTGATCCTTGGATATTTTTTCATCAGATTTTATAAAAATTATAAGAAAATTTCGAGTACAGACTCCGTAAAATTATTAATGAAAAACATCTTAGACACAAGAAAAACAGTCAAATACTACGTGTTATTCAATCTCGTGTTTTTGTATGTTTCTTTAATCATAGCCGTAGTCATTGAGACCAATAACAACACTGATTTTCAGCTTATTACATCGAAGTTTACGGAAACAAATGAATACCTCATGATGTATGGAATTGTCGCACTCTTGACACTATTGATGATGGTTGCCCTTACTGGAATTTTACTTGGTTTTTACTACCTTGTTTATGGAATTTTGCTCAAACGTCTAAAAAAGAACTACAAAGTATTAAAAAAAATAGAGGGATAAGCTTACCAGTCGCGCTTTTTGTTTAAGCGTTCATTTTCTAATAATTCTTCTTGAGGAATAACTTTGAGAAAAGAAGGATGTTGCTCTATGGCATATTCAATTTTTTCCACAATTTGTTCAATGGATTCATTGTCATAATCTATTTCTAACGGCGCCTTAATTTCCATAGATTGCAGAATATTTTTCTTTTTGATCCGAATTCCTTTTTTGTCAAAAGCACGCCTAAAACCATCGATTACAATAGGCACAACAATGGGTTGGTAATGTTTTATGATGTGTGCAGTTCCCTTTCGAATGGGCTTGAAAGGCGTAGTGGTGCCTTGGGGAAACGTAATTACCCAACCATCATCTAATGCTTTTTTAATGTTGGAAATATCACTCATTTTCACCTGTCGATTGACATTTTTTCCAGAAGATCGCCATGTCCGTTCTATACTAATTGACCCCGCATAAGCGAAAATTTTGGGCAACAATCCAGCTTTCATCGTTTCTTTAGCCGCTACATAATAAAGATTTAGCTTAGGATTCCATAGATATCCTACATTTTTGATGGAATCGTCACGGCCACTCAATGAAGCATTAAATACATGAAACATTGCCACAACATCGGCAAAATACGTTTGGTGATTGGAAATAAAAAGGACGTTGGTTTCTGGTAATTGACGCAAAATTTCTGAACCTTCAATTTGAAGGTCATTGAATCCTTGGTAACGCTGGTGACTGAATACACCCAAGATGCGAATAATCCATTTTTTTATAAAAAGATACTGCCCAAAAATGTTTTTTTTGAATAACCCCATGCAAAAAATCAAAATAGAAATGCAAACCTAAGCTATTTTTTTAAAATTGAATTCAATAAATGGATTAATTCCATAAGAATCATAGCAGTGGCACCCCAAACAATATGCCCTTCAAAATTAAATGCAGGTACTTTTACTTTTGGACCATAAGATGTTGATACCAATGAAAAAATTCTTTTCGAATCATCCAACACATCATTCAACGGAATTTCTATAATAGATTCCACTTCGGAGGGCTGAAGTTTAAAAATTGGCGGAAAATCCGTCACACCAACAAAAGGAAAAACATTGAAATTACTTGGAGGAATATACAAATCCGTTAGACTACAAAGAACATGAATAGCAGCAGATGGCACACCTATTTCTTCCCACGTTTCCCGAACTGCAGTAGCTTTCAAATCTACATCCTCTAACTCTGGCTTTCCACCAGGAAATCCAACTTGCGAAGAATGTACCCCAGAACTAGATTTTCGAACAATAAACACCAAATGTGTTTCACCTTCTTTATTGGGATAAAACAAGGCCATAACAGCAGCTAATTTGGCGTTGGCCCTAAGGGATACACTTTGCTTTAACAATGCTTCTCTGAAGGGTGGCGCCATAAGCATTTGTGCTTCTAAGCCCGGTAGAGCAAAAGAATTTATTGTGCTAATAATTTTAGAAAATGCAGCAAATCTCATATCTTTCTGAATTCAAAAAATCCTTATTTATTGTATGCGCTATTGCTTATTTTTATTTGCTTTTTTGTTGAGCTGTCAAGATACTAAATCTGAAATGAAAAACACGGTTTCGAAATCCGTTACAAAAGCCATTGAAACCAAAACCATTGAATCTAATAAAAAAACAGAACCTCACTTTTTATTGACAGACAAAAATGTGATGGAATTTTTTTTGGAATACGACAAAAAACACAAAGAAAACAAAGTCCGAATCTCAACCGATTTTGGAGAGATCGATATCCAACTTTTTGAAGCGACGAAATTTCATCGTTCAAACTTTATTTATTTAACCAAGAAAAAATATTTTAATAATACTCAATTTTATAGAGTCATCAATAATTATATCATTCAAGGCGGCAATAGCGACGATCAAAAAACACTTAATAAACGTAAAAAAATAGGGCGCTACCTGTTACCGAATGATCACAAAAAAGGATTTAAACACGATCGAGGAATGGTAAGTATGCCCAGTAGTGCAGTGGCCAATCCCTACAAAATGGCCTCACCTTATGAGTTCTTTATTGTGCAACAACGCGGAGGTGCACACCACCTCGATGGCGATTATGCCGTTTTTGGAAAAGTGATAAAAGGAATGAATGTTGTAGACAAAATTGCAGCCGTTCCAACCGATAAAGGCAATTGGCCACAAACCAATGTCTATATCAACAAAATTGAAATCATTGATTAGATTTCATTCCTTTTTTATAAATTGTAGCACTTAATTCACTTTAAAACAAATCATTATGAACACAAAAAAAATGACACCCAGTGTGTTGTTATGCCTTTTATGCATGACTATTGTTAGCATAAGTTGCAACAATTCGACCGCAAATTCGGAGAACATATTACTCCAAGAATGGACAGGCCCCTATGGTGGCGTACCTGCTTTTGACAAGATGGAAGTTGCTGATATTCAATCGGCTGTAGAATATGGCATGGAAGAAAACCTCAAAGAAATTGATGCTATTGCCAACAACAAAGATGCCCCAACTTTTGAAAATACGATTGAAGCTATGGAACGTTCCGGGGCCTATTTAGATCGTGTTTTTTCGTACTACGGAATTTTGAGCAGCAATATCTCTTCTCCAGAATTTAGAGAAGTTCAAGCAGTACTTGCACCAAAATTATCGGAGTTTTCATCAAAAATAAGCCAGAACGAAGCGCTTTTTAAACGCATTAAAACCGTTTATGACAACGCCCAAGAAAACCCTCTAGAAAGCGACCAACAGCGCGTAGTAGAACTTATTTATAAAGGATTTGCCATGCGTGGTGCAGCTCTTGATGCCGAGAAAAAAGAACGCTATGCCGCCATTGATAAAGAACTTTCGGTACTGTACAATAAATTTTCGGACAACGTACTGCACGATGAAGAAAACTATGTGACCTACCTCAACGACAATCAACTTGGTGGACTTTCTGATGGATTTATAAAATCGGCAGCAGCCATAGCCAAAGAAAAAGGGCAGGAAGGGAAATATGCCATCACCAATACGCGTTCCTCAATGGATCCATTTTTGACTTATTCTACTGAAAGAGATTTACGCAAACAAGTTTGGACCAATTATTATTCTCGTGGCGACAATAACGATGAATATGACAACAAAGAAATCATCGCTGAAATCTTAAAACTTCGCCGAGAAAGAGTCGAACTTTTAGGTCATAAAAATTATGCAGAATGGCGTTTGCAAGACCGCATGGCTAAAACTCCTGAAAATGCGATGAAACTAATGGAAGCGGTTTGGCCTGCAGCAATTTCTAGAGTCGCAGAAGAAGTGGCCGACATGCAAGCCATCGCCGATGCCAATGGCGATAACATCACTATAGAGCCATGGGATTACCGCTACTATGCCGAAAAAGTGCGTGTAGCTAAATATGACCTCAACAGCGACGAAGTCAAACAATACCTACAATTAGACAAACTCCGTGAAGCCATGTTTTATGTCGCTGGACGATTGTTCAATTACAAATTTGAACCTGTACCCGAAGGAAGTGTCCCTGTTTTTCAAGAAGATGTAAAGGTTTGGGAAGTTACCGATTTGGATTCTGGAGCCCATATTGGACTTTGGTATTTAGACCCTTTTGCA
>JAQWFW010000031.1 GCA_029238515.1 Flavobacteriaceae bacterium
AAGTCTGTTTTTGGGATGACGCCCAATATGACCTTCGATAGTTCCTTTGTCTTCTTCGATATTTCCCCAAACCAATGCCACATAGGATCGTTCACTTGTTTTGGCTTTGAATTGAGCCGAAAGATGAGTCATGGCATGTTCTGTTTTGGCCACTACAAGAAGTCCACTAGTATCCTTATCAATACGGTGAACCAACCCTGGACGATTACTGCTATTGTTAGGTAAATGCTCAAAATGAAAAAGCAAGGCATTGATGAGTGTTCCTGAATAATTGCCATGTCCAGGATGAACAACCATACCCGCAGGTTTATTGACAACCAAGAGGTCATTATCTTCATAAACAATATCCAAAGGAATATCTTCTGGAATCAATAAATTTTCGTGAGGAGGATGTTCAAACAACACACGAATTTGATCGTTTGGTTTTACCTTATAATTGGATTTTACGGCACTACCGTTCACAAAAATATGGCCCGATTTTGCCGCAGCTTGAATCTTGTTTCGCGTAGCATTTTCAACAAAATTCATCAAATATTTATCTATTCGAAGGGGTTGCTGACCTTTGTCGACGGTAAAAGCATGATGCTCGAATAGCTCTTCATGTTCTTCAGGATGCGGTAGTGTATATTCCATTAATTCGTATTTCGAGTTCCGTTGCCAAGAACAAGATCAATGGTTGATGTTTTTCTAATCAATTTACCAGGATTAATTTTTTGACCTCTAAAACGTAGTTCTATGACCTCATCTTTGCCTAAATCGTTCACATAAATCAGTTCTCCAATTCTAAAGCCAAGCGCTTCTAAAGTGGGACGTGTTTGACGCAATGTACTACGGATGACATTGGGGACAAGCACATTCCTGTAATCAGAAGGATTCAAAATGAGGTATATTTTTCTATTTTCTTTGACTTTTTCTCCAGCCAAAGGCTCTTGCTCTATTACGGCGCCAGAAGGATATTTTGGATTGTAATTTGAAGAATCTTGAACTTGTGTTCTAAGGTCAAAATTTTGGAGAGTTGTTTCGGCGTCATCCAATGATAAGCCCACCAAATTTGGGACTTCTACAAATGTACCATGGTTGGTGTAGGATTTTAACCATTTGAGGGCCAAAAATGAAAAAATAATACAGGCCACAATAGCCAAACAAAGTTGTTTGATTATAGATGTACTGAATAAAAATCTGAAAAAATTCATGGGTCTAATTTTAGCAAAGCTAAACATTTTTTTGAGAGCATATGAAGTATCGTTTTTAGAATGCAAAGTTTATTTTTCAAAAAAATAAAAATTCATATCCACAAAAAATGATACTTTTACACTACAAATTAAAAGGATGAAACAAAACATTGCCATCATCATGGGTGGGTTTTCTAGCGAATCTGCCATTTCACTTAAAAGTGGACAGGTTGTTTTTCAGCATCTTCCAAAAGAAATATATGCCGCATATTGCATTCATATTTCTAAAGAAAAATGGGTGTATATGGCTCCTAACAACGAAGAATTCCCCATAAATATGAGTGATTTTTCTGTTGCCATTAATGGCGAAATTGTTCATTTCGATTGTGTGTTTAACGCCATTCATGGGGCGCCGGGTGAAGATGGATTTATGCAAGCGTATTTTGAATTGTTGGACATTCCACACACCAGTTGTGGGATGTATCAAGCAGCACTTACGTTCAATAAACGTGATTGCCTCAATGTTTTGAAAGCGTATGATGTTCCTACAGCGATTTCCTATGCCCTGAACAAGGGTGATGGCGTAAATGCTGAAGAAATTATTGATCGTGTTGGACTCCCCTGTTTTGTAAAAGCCAATCGAGCTGGAAGTAGTTTTGGGGTCACTAAAGTGCATAAAATTGAAGCCCTTCAATCGGCGATAGACATTGCTTTTGAACATGACGATGAATTGATTATTGAGTCGTTTTTGGACGGAACGGAAGTTTCTGTGGGTGTGCTGCGTTACCAGGGTAAAGTGATGGTTTTGCCCATCACCGAAATTGTTTCAGAAAATGATTTTTTTGATTACGAAGCCAAATATTTAGGGAAATCAGAAGAAATCACACCAGCGCGTATTTCCAAAAAACAAGAAGACAATGTAAGAACAATGGCCAAATCCATTTATGAAATTCTAAAAATGGATGGCTTTTCTAGAAGTGAATTTATTTTTAAAGGCGATACGCCCTATTTTTTGGAAATGAATACCGTCCCTGGATTGACTGAAGAAAGTATTCTACCTCAGCAAGCGGCTTGTGCCGGAATCAGCTTATCAGAATTGTTTACAAATGCTATTGAAGAAGCAATGGCTAAAAATGTTTAACTTTACCGTATGAAACGTGCAATTTTTCCAGGATCATTTGACCCGATTACACTAGGGCATTGCGATATTATCAATCGTGGGGTAATGCTTTTTGATGAAGTGATTGTTGCTATTGGCGAAAATTCTGGAAAAGATTATATGTTTTCATTAGAAGAACGCAAATCCTTTATTGAAAACACATTTGAAGGGAATTCAAAAATTAAAGTCATGACCTACTCTGGTTTGACTACTGATTTTTGTAAAGAAATTAACGCCGATTTTATTCTAAGAGGTCTTCGAAATCCTGCTGATTTTGAATTTGAAAAAGCCATCGCCCATACCAATAGAAACATTGGTGATATTGAAACTGTATTCCTACTCACCTCTGTTGAAACCTCCTTTATATCCTCTTCAATTGTACGTGAAATCATTCACTACAAGGGCGATTATAAAAGAATGGTGCCTGTTGCGGTTTACTCAAAATAAATTATAGCGAATACTCTGAAAGCCCTTTGGTAAATGCTTCAGGATTTTCGGCCAAATGGTAACGTGGATCATCAACCGCCTCAATAATAACGCCTTTAAACAAAGGG
This sequence comes from Flavobacteriaceae bacterium, assembly GCA_029238515.1. Taxonomy (GTDB): domain Bacteria; phylum Bacteroidota; class Bacteroidia; order Flavobacteriales; family Flavobacteriaceae; genus UBA3537. The sequence continues at coordinate 2,886 of JAQWFW010000031.1, forward strand.
CTGGATTTGTACAAAAGTACTTTGCAATCTTGACTTAAATGCTTCAATTTGATTGTTTTCCCCGCTTTGTTATACTTATCAACCAGATTAAAAATTGCTTCAATAGCAGAATGATCACTGACTCTAGATTCGACAAAATCAATCTCTATAGCATCAGGATCGTTTTTTACATCAAATTTTTGGTTAAAAGCCGAAATACTTCCAAAAAATAATGGACCCCATATTTCATAAATTTTGGTGCCATCAGTTTTGATACGCTTTCGCGCGCGAATACGTTTTGCATTTTCCCAAGAAAAAACCAACGCACTAACGATAACACCAGATACTACAGCGATAGCCAAATCGAAAAATACGGTGACTGTGGAGACTAAAACCAAAACAAAAACATCAGCAATAGGAATTTTATTGATAATTCTAAAACTAGACCAAGCAAATGTTCCAATAACAACCATAAACATAACGCCAACTAGCGCTGCTATGGGTACTTGCTCTATCAAATTAGACGCAAATAAAATAAACGCTAAAAGTGCTAGTGCAGCAACAATTCCTGAGAGTCGACCTCTTCCACCACCTTTTATATTGATAATCGATTGTCCAATCATGGCACAACCTCCCATACCTCCAAAAAATCCAGTAATAATGTTGGCACTGCCTTGTGCAATACACTCTTTATTTGAGTTTCCGCGCGTTTCTGTAAGTTCGTCTATAAGATTTAGCGTCATCAAAGATTCTATAAGACCAATTGCAGCCAAAATAACAGCATAAGGACCAATAAAACGAAGGGTTTCAAGATTCAGAGGAACTTTGTCAAAAATAGCTAATTGGAATTGAGGAAGACCGCCTTTAAGTCCTTCTCCTCCACCATCTCTAATGAAACTTCCAACTGTAGCCACATCAAAATTTCCAAAAATAACAAGTACAGAAACCACCAAAATAGCAATGAGTGCTTCAGGAAGTTTTTTAGTAAGTTTTGGCAAACCAAACATGATGGCCATGGTGAGTGCAACAAGACCTATCATTGTCCAAAGGTCTTGTCCTTGCATCCAAACAAGTCCATCTTCACTTGAAGTTTTGAACATTCCTAATTGTGAGAGGAAAATCACGATGGCCAGACCATTGACAAATCCCATCATTACAGGGTGTGGTATCAATCGGACAAATTTACCTAACTTAAATACACCGGCTAAAATTTGAATAAAACCCATCAAAATAACAGTAAGAAATAGGTAATACAACCCCAAATCTTCCGAAGGATTCCCCAAGGCATTGCCTTGAGCGACCAAACTTACCATAACTACGGCCAAGGCACCGGTAGCACCACTAATCATCCCTGGACGACCACCAAAAATCGAGGTAATCAAACCAATCATAAATGCCGCATACAAACCTACTAAGGGATCTACACCTGCTACAAAAGCAAATGCAACTGCTTCGGGCACTAGAGCCAGTGCTACAGTGAGCCCACTAAAAATATCATTTTTTACATTTGCAGAACGTTTGCGGATAAATTCTCTCATCTTATTTCAAAATTAAGCCGCAAAAATAAAGCATTAAATAAGATTAGAAGAACGATTAAAGAATTTCTTTTTTAAATGAGCGCTTCAATGTTGGCGTAGACATTCTTTTTGATTTTTTTGAGCTTTTTTGGGCTAACCCATTTCACTTTAGTAATGCCTTCTTTTTCTTGTGGAAGCAGTTCACCATCGAACTCAGAGTACATTTCGAACCAGTATGTTATTTTTATATAATACCGGTTATTTCTTTTAAAAATATGATAAGTTATATCCAATGGTTTGGTGATGCTTAGCCCTGTCACACCTGTTTCTTCTTCTACCTCTCGAAGTGCAGTTTCATCAATGGTTTCTTTGTGCTCAGCTTTTCCTTTGGGTAAATCCCACTTTCCATTACGAAAAATAAATAAAATTCGTCCTTCAGCATTCAAAACTTTTCCACCACCAGCAACTACATTGGGTAAAAATTTCAAAAACTTCTTTAGTAAAAACTTTTCGTTGTCACCTATAAGCCGAATAGATTTGTATTTTTCTTTTTTTAGATTGCGGAGTATTTTTTGAATATTGACAGAATCAATCAAGTAATTTTTGAAATCTGTCTCAGGTTCTACCGTTGTGGTAAGGATAATGGGCTTATTGCCGACAAAAATTTTTTGCATTGTTAATTAAAAACAAATTAAACTGAAGTAAATGTAGTATTTTTTAATAATTTTGGCTCATGATTTTCAACAAAAATACCGCCAAAAATACCGCCGAAGTATTACTTCAGATTAATGCGATAAAACTAAGTCCAAAAGATCCATTTAATTGGGCATCTGGATGGAAATCTCCTATATACTGCGACAATAGAATGGTACTCTCTTATCCAATAATGAGAAATTACATAAAAAATGAGATCGCCAAAAACCTAGAACAAGCATTTGGAAAACCCGATGTTATTGCTGGTGTTGCTACTGGTGCTATTGGAATTGGCGCATTAGTCGCAGAAGTTCTTGGATTGCCCTTTGTTTATGTACGACCTGAAGCCAAAAAACATGGGCGTAAAAATCAGATTGAAGGACATTTGGAAAAAGGACAAAATGTTGTGGTAGTCGAAGATCTTATCAGTACAGGTAAAAGCAGCTTGGCCGCTGTTGAAGCACTAGAAAATGCTGATGCAACTGTAAAAGGTATGGTAGCGATATTTAGTTATGGCTTTCAAGTTTCTAAGGATAATTTTTCGGAAAAAGGAATCCGTTTGTTCACCCTAAGTAACTATGAAAGTCTTTTGGAACAAGCGCTTGATACGGGCTTTATTAATCAAAAAGAATTAGACATTCTTTCCAAATGGAATGCAAATCCAGCCCAATGGGCGACATAATTTTTTTATATGAATTTAGAATCAACAAAAATTACCATCTCAAAATCGGCGGAAGATGTTTTTAACTTTCTTTCAGATGTAAAAAATTTTAAGACTTTGATGCCCGAAAACATCAGCAAATTTGAACTATTAGAAAATGATAAATTTATTTTTGCACTCAGCGGAATGCCTGAAATTGTTTTACAAAAAAAAGAAGTTACTCCACCAAACAGCATCAAACTTGGTGCCGCTGGAGGTAAATTAGATTTTTTACTTCAGGCCAACATCACTGCAATAGCAGAGGATCAAAGCGAAGTACAACTTGCTTTTTCTGGAGATTTTAACCCCATGATGGCCATGATGATTAAAGGGCCTATCTCAAAGTTTATAGAAACTCTCGCCGTAAATATCCCTAAATCTATTTAGTAAAGCAACTGGATCGATTTCAAATCAAATTCTTCTACAGAATTTTCTGTTTTGACTCTGAGTTTTCCTTGTTTAGAAACACCTTGGATTATGCCCGAAAAAGAAACATCTTGTGCATCAACAAAAGTAGAAGGTTTATTTTTTCTAAATAAAAACTGCTCGTAAATCTTCCACAATTGCGAGGGGTTGGCATTGTTGAAGAAGTGCTTCAAATTTTCTAATAATTTGCACAACAACTCATCCGGATTGTAATGAATTCCTGTAATTTTCTTCAAAGACGATGCTTTGGGGAGTTGATCAAATTCAATTTGATTCACATTTAGACCAATTCCAATGATTGCATGATCAATTTTGTTTTTTTTTGTCACCAATTCAATGAGAATTCCACCAATTTTGTTCTGACGTGACAAAATGTCGTTTGGCCATTTTATCGAAAGGTTTGGAATTTGAAACGCCTCTAGGGTTTTATATACAGCCAATGAAACTGCTATGCTCAATAAAAATTGATGTTCAATATTAATGCTAATATCTTTTTTTAATACACTGATTATCAAATTCTTACCTTTTTCTGATTGCCAAGTAGTAGCTCTTTGTCCACGCCCATGTGTTTGGTATTTGGCAGCAACAACAGCAAAATCCTCCAACGGTATTTCGGACACTAAGTCGCGTAAATAGCGGTTTGTAGAATCAATGGCATCGAGTTTGATGATTTGCATGAGCGAATTTATATGTAAATTATAATATTTTTAAGATAATGTAACGCAATTAGACCTAAAAAAATAATAAATTTGCAAAGTAATACGAATATATGACAAAACACATTTCTGACCCAGACGAACTCATCACCCTAATTATTGCCGGTATTGAAGACGTTAAAGGCCAAAACATCAACATATTAGATTTGAGATCCATAGAAAATTCGGTGTGTGACTACTTCCTGATTTGCGACGGAAATTCCAATACACAAGTAAATGCAATTGTCAATTCGATTCAAAAAAAAGTAAGTAAAAGCGCTCATGAAAAACCCTACCAAATAGAAGGCGTAGAAAATGCGGAATGGGTCCTAATGGATTACATCAATATAGTGGTTCATGTGTTTCAAAAACACAAAAGAGAATACTATGACATTGAAAATCTATGGGGAGATGCAAAAATTACTGAAATAGAAACAAGCTACTAAAATATTATTTATGTCAAAAGATAAAAATCCTAAACCATTTAAATTCAACGCCTACTGGGTGTACGGAATTGTTATTGGTTTATTTATCATGTTTAACTTTTTTTCCGGTGGAATAGGGTCATCAAATGGGATTACCACTACACCTTCCAAATTTTTTAAATTTTTAAAAGATGGAGATGTTCAAAAGGTTGAAATTGTAAACAAACGTGAAGCACTCGTATTTCTTACAGATAAAGCAGTCAAAAAACAAATCCACAACAAAACACAATCGCAACAACTCATTCCACTTGGCACAACACCTAATTACAGATTTGAATTTGGTGATGTACAATTGTTTCAAAAACAACTAGAGGACACCATCGTTGAGCGTGATTTGGATACAGAACTCAACTTCAGAACAGAGTCTAATGCTTTTGGTGATATCTTATTGTCCATTATCCCATTTGTAATCATCATTGGCGTTTGGATATTCATCATGCGTAGAATGTCTGGTGGCGGTGGCCCTGGTGGTGGTGGACAGATTTTCAATATTGGGAAATCCAAAGCAAAACTTTTTGACGAAAAACTTGAAACCAAAACTACTTTTGAAGATGTTGCAGGACTGGAAGGTGCCAAAGAAGAGGTTCAAGAAATTGTAGATTTCCTAAAAAATCCTGAAAAATATACAGCACTTGGTGGAAAAATCCCAAAGGGTGCTCTACTTGTAGGCCCTCCTGGAACAGGAAAAACTTTATTGGCCAAAGCCGTGGCTGGTGAAGCAAAAGCGCCGTTTTTCTCTTTATCAGGATCAGATTTTGTAGAAATGTTTGTGGGCGTAGGTGCCTCGAGAGTCCGCGATTTATTTAAACAAGCCAAAGAAAAATCACCATCCATCATATTCATTGATGAAATTGATGCCATTGGACGGGCTCGAGGCAAGAGCAATTTTTCTGGATCTAATGATGAACGCGAAAACACACTAAATCAATTATTAACAGAAATGGATGGTTTTGGGTCAAATACCAATGTGATTGTACTAGCGGCCACCAACAGAGCAGATGTTTTGGATAAAGCTTTGATGCGGGCTGGACGTTTTGATCGTCAAATTTATGTTGATTTGCCAGACATTAGAGAGCGTAAAGAAATTTTCGAAGTACACCTAAAACCTTTGAAAAAAGCTAAAGATTTAGACACCGATTTTCTTTCCAAACAAACACCCGGCTTTTCTGGTGCAGATATTGCCAATGTGTGTAACGAAGCAGCACTAATTGCGGCGAGAAACGACAAAAAGGCAGTAGAAAAACAAGATTTTCTTGACGCCGTAGACCGAATAATTGGTGGACTAGAAAAGAAAAATAAAATCATAACCCCTGATGAGAAAAAGGCGGTTGCTTTTCACGAGGCCGGTCATGCAACTGTCAGTTGGATGCTGGAACACGCAGCTCCACTTGTCAAAGTAACCATTGTACCTCGAGGTCGTTCGCTTGGTGCAGCATGGTATTTGCCTGAAGAACGACTTATTGTTCGTCCAGAACAAATGTTGGACGAAATGTGTGCAGCCCTAGGAGGTCGAGCCGCAGAAAAAGTAATTTTCGATAAAATATCAACAGGTGCTTTAAGTGACTTAGAAAAAGTAACCAAACAAGCACGTGCAATGGTTACGGTATATGGTTTGAGTGACAAAATTGGGAATCTAACTTATTACGATTCTTCAGGTCAAAACGAGTATGGATTTACGAAACCATACAGCGAACAAACCGCAGAACTCATCGACAAAGAAATCTCAGATATTGTTGAAGCACAATACCAACGTGCCATTGCATTACTCGAAAAACACAAAGACAAACTCATAGAACTGGCAGAGGTTCTACTTAAAGACGAAGTCATTTTTAAAGATAATTTGGAGACAATTTTTGGCAAACGCCCTTATGATTCTAAAAAAGAAGAAGATTCTGTTTCTAACAACGAAGACGAAGAAGAGTAAAAAAATCATATTATTTTAAACTAAAGGCGGCTTTAATTTTTTATCTTTGATATGCTGTTAACCGACATCCTTTGTTTAAAAATGAGTGTATTTCGAAAAATATTTGGTTCTATATCAAAATCTGATAAGGTGCACCCAGAGGATAAGGGCGATAATAAGTTTTTACCCAAAAAAGATACTCCAGTTGATGAATCTTTCACAATAAAATTCAACGAAAATGGAGGCAAATTTCTCTATTGCGAAAATATAGATGAGGCCTATGCATTCCTTCAACAAATTTTGGATGAAAACAATTGGAGCAACAAAATGGCTTTGATATTGAATGCGAAACTCAAGGAAAAATTCAAGGATTTTGAGTGGGAAGCTACAAGCAGTCTAAAAAAAGGCCATTTTTTCTTTACCACTTGTGAATATTTGATTGCTAATGATGGTTCACTACTCATTTCCTCCAACCAAATCGCTGAAAAAAAACTCAACGAATTACCCAAAAATTTTATTGTATTTGCAACAACAAGTCAAATTGTACAAACGATAGGTGAAGGGCTTCACGGCATAAAAGTAAAAAACAAAAAAAACATTCCCACGAATATTACAACCATCAAACACTTTAAAGTTGTTGATGATGATAATTTTTTGAGTTACGGGAGCAGTTCCAAAAACTTATACCTACTACTTTTAGAAGATTTATAACGCTATTTTGAAGGAACTCACAACAAGATTAATATTTGGAGCATTATTTGTCACTATTCTAGTGCTCTCTGCACAGCAACAATATGCACTTACAATACTGTTCTTTGTTTTTGGGCTTATCTGTTTAAAAGAATTCAACCAACTCATAGAACAACGCAACATATTTTCGTATGTTATCTTTTCAATCTTGTACGGAACATTCGCTTTTTGGGATGTGCTCACAGGCAACATCAATGGTTTAGACGAAGTAACGCAAATTCTTCATGTGGTTAGTATTTTTGTTTTACTCTTTTTGATTCGCGATTTGTTTTCAAGCAAAAGTTTACCAAAACTTCTTACAAACCGGTACATCAATACTACATTTTATATCAGTAGTGGAATTCTGTTTTTGTTGCTTATTGCTAATAATTTTGGCGCGTACAGCCCAAAAAATATCATAGGTATTTTTGTGCTGATTTGGATCAATGACAGTTTTGCATACCTCGTTGGAAAAAACTTTGGAAAACAAAAACTATTTGAAAGTGTCTCCCCGAAAAAGACTGTTGAAGGGTTTCTTGGTGGGGTGTTTTTTTCGGCCATAGGAGGGTATATCATTTTTGAAATTACACAAAATGTATTGTTTTCCAAATGGTTGATTTTGAGTGTAATAGTCAGTGTTTTTGGTACAATAGGTGACCTTATCGAGTCCAAATACAAACGTCAAGCAGAAGTCAAAGACAGCGGAACACTTATACCAGGACATGGTGGTCTATTAGACCGACTGGACAGTGCTATATTTGTTGCGCCATTTATCTATTTATTTTTAAGAATATTAAATTATGTTTCATAAAGAAGGGCAAAAAATTATTTTTATTACACTACTCGTTGTAGGCAGTTTATTTTTAATCATTGATCTGATAGAAATCCCATGGTTGGTCAAAATACTTCAAATTGGATTATTGATTTTCTTTATTCTAATTCTACAATTTTTTAGAAACCCAAAAAGATACACCCAACACAATGATGAGCACGTAATTTCTCCTGTAGATGGAAAAGTAGTTGTTATTGAAGAGGTCGAAGAACCAGAATATTTTAAAGATAAACGCCTTCAAGTGAGTGTTTTTATGTCTCCAATCAATGTACATGTAACGCGCTATCCAATAGGCGGAAAAGTGCTTTTTAGTAAATACCATCCTGGTAAATATTTGGTTGCGTGGCATCCAAAATCGAGTGAAGAAAACGAGCGCACAACTGTAGTTGTAGAAAATGCTACTTTTGGAAAAGTTCTTTACCGCCAAATAGCTGGTGCGCTGGCCCGAAGAATTGTGAATTATGCCAAAAAAGACCAGAATGTTGTTCAAGGAAGTGATGCTGGATTTATTAAATTTGGTTCGAGAGTAGATTTATTTTTACCTTTGAACACCAAACTTAGAGTAAAACTTAACCAAAAAGTAAAAGGCGGTGAAAGTATCATCGCAGAACTTTAAGATGATAAAAGACAAATTAGATAGAGAATTTCGAGCAGCTGTGGAAAGTATCAGCAAACACAAAGAACCTTTCCCTGCAGACACTCTTTTGAAGTTATATGCTTTTTATAAGAAGGCAACCAATGATTATTCGCGCCCAAGTAGTAGTAAAGCCATCATCAACGCCTTTAAAACAAATGCACTTTTTCAAGTTGAAGACATCTCTCAAGATGAGGCAAAAAGACGCTATATCGAACTAGCAAAAGAGTATTTAATATACAGAAAGTAAATCTTAGCTTAGGTTTTTTAAGCTTGTTTCAAGGGTTTCAATTTTGGCCAAAGCGTCCGCTTCTTTTTTCTTTTCGCTAGCCACCACTTGTTCGGGAGCATTAGAAACAAAACGCTCATTAGACAACTTCTTTTGAACAGAATTTAAAAACCCTTTGGTGTATGCCAATTCTTCCTCCAATTTAGCAACCTCAGCTTCTATATCTATTGCCATGTCGGCAACCATAAAATACTCATTTGAACCCACACGAAAAGAAAATGCTTTTTCTACAGCAGATGTCGTATAATTGATTCTAGAAATATTACCAAGTTTAGAAATCAATCCGTCAAAATTTTCAGAGCAGGACGCCTTATTAATTACGTAAAGCTCAACAGCAGTTTTAAATGGAATTTGCTTTTGTTTACGTACATTTCTTATCGCTGTTATAACTTCTGCCGCAAAATCAAATTCTGCTAAAAGAGCAGCATCAAACGACTCTTGTTTTGGCCATTTTGAAATGATTAACGCTTCTTCTGGATTTCGGGGTTTCAAAAAGTGCCAAATTTCTTCCGTTAAAAAGGGCATAAAAGGGTGTAAAATCTTTAAGTTTTGTTCCAACAAATACACCACACTGGCATGTGTTTTTTTGTCTATTGGTGCTCCATATGCCGGTTTAACCATTTCGAGCAACCATGAGCAAAAATCATCCCACACCAATTTGTAAATAGCCATAAGTGCGTCACTTAGTCGGTATTTACCAAAATGATCTTCGATTTCTTCAAGGACTTTTTGGAATTTTGATGTATACCAATCTATTGCAATTGAAGCATATTCGGGCTGTTCGATTTCGGCGATCTCCCACCCTTCGATCAGTCGAAAAGCATTCCAAATTTTATTACCAAAACCTTTTCCTTGTTGACACAAAGCTTCATCGAACAACAAGTCGTTTCCAGCAGCGGAACTCAAAAGAAGCCCTACACGAACACCATCTGCGCCAAATTGTTCAATAAGCTTCAGAGCATCTGGTGAATTTCCTAAAGATTTACTCATTTTACGGCGTTGCTTGTCGCGTACCAAACCTGTTAGGTAAACATTTTCAAAGGGTTTTTGGCCTTTAAATTCAAATCCAGCTACAATCATTCGTGCCACCCAAAAGAACAAAATATCGGGACCAGTGACCAAATCATTGGTGGGATAATAATAATTAATTTCTTCGTTATCAGGATTTTGAATGCCATCAAAAACTGAAATGGGCCACAGCCATGACGAAAACCAAGTATCCAAAACATCTGAATCTTGCCTTAAATCTTGGAGCTGAAGTGAAGTATTGTCTGTTTTTTGTTGTGCCAATTTGAGTGCTTCATCTTTTGAATGCGCGACCACAAAATCTTCTTTCCCATCGCCATAGTAATATGCAGGAATTTGTTGTCCCCAAAACAATTGACGCGAAATATTCCAATCGCGGATGTTTTCCATCCAATGGCGGTATGTGTTGTTGAATTTTTTTGGAAAAAGCTTAACCGTCTCGTCTTTGAGAACAGCATCTAGGGCAGGTTTTGCCAAGTCTTCCATTTTGAGAAACCACTGATCGGAAAGGCGCGGTTCGATGACAACTTTGGTACGTTCAGAAGTACCAACTTTGTGCATATGTTGTTCGGTTTTTACCAAAAACCCTTTGGCTTCCAATTCTTTAGAAATTTCTTTACGCACCACAAAACGATCTTTCCCTTCATAATGTAAACCATAGCTATTGAGCGTGGCATCGGCATTAAAAATATCAAGAACTTCCAATTGATGTTTATCACCCAAAATTTTATCATTTTCGTCATGGGCAGGTGTAACTTTGAGACATCCTGTACCAAATTCGACGTCCACATATTCGTCTTGAATGATTGGAATCACTCTGTTGCACAATGGTACTATGGCCTTTTTGCCTTTGAGATGTGTAAAACGTTCATCATTGGGGTTGATACAAATTGCAGAATCACCCAAAATAGTTTCAGGTCTCGTTGTTGCAATGGTTAGACGCTCATCACTATTTTCGATGGCATATTCAATGTAATATAAATGTCCTTGACGTTCTTCATAAATGACTTCTTCGTCTGAAAGCGTGGTTTGGGCTTTTGGATCCCAATTGACCATCCGAAACCCTCTGTAAATAAGGCCTTTGTTGTACAAATCAATAAATACTGAAATGACTGAAGCACTCATATCATCATCCAACGTAAACTTTGTACGGTCCCAATCACAAGAACAACCCAATTTTTTGAGCTGATTCAAAATAACGCCGCCATATTCGTTGGTCCAATCCCAAGCATGGTTCAAGAACTCTTCTCTTGTTAAATCGTTCTTATCAATTCCTTTTTCTTTAAGTTTGGCCACTACTTTGGCTTCTGTTGCAATGGAAGCATGATCCGTTCCGGGTACCCAACATGCATTTCTTCCTTGAAGGCGAGCACGTCGAATCAAAACATCTTGAATCGTATTGTTGAGCATATGACCCATATGCAAAACTCCAGTCACATTAGGCGGAGGGATGACTATGGTATAAGGCGTTCTTTCATCTGGTTTTGAATGAAAATATTGGTGTTTCATCCAGTAGTCATACCACTTCTGTTCTACCTTAGTTGCATCATATTTTGATGGGATACTCATATTTTGGAACGATTTTTGTCTTAAAGTCTACAAAAGTACTCATATTTTGGGTTCTGTAAAATTAAATAAACTAGAATTATATGTGTACAATTTTTTGATTTTATGAAAAAGTCGTTAAATTTACATCTAAACTTAAACATCACTACCATGAAAAAAATATGCACACTACTGCTCCTTAGTTTTTTTGCGCTTAATGTATTTGCGCAAGAAAATGTGGCTAAAATTGAATTTGAATCCACTGTGATTGATTATGGAACTATCGAGAAAGGCGCCGATGGTGTTCGTGTCTTTAAATTTACAAATACAGGAAATGCACCTCTAATTGTTTCAAAAGTAAAGTCTAGTTGCGGATGTACTGTTCCAAAAAAACCTGAAAAACCTATCATGCCTGGCGAAGAAGGGGAAATCCAAGTCAAATACGACACTAACAGAGTAAATCCCATTCGGAAAACCATTACAGTAACTTCTAATGCGGATACGCCCACAGTAGCGCTAAAGATAAAAGGAACGGTTATAGATCCCAACAAAACGAGTTTAATGACACCAACAAAAAAGAGCGTAGTTGAAAAATAAAATAGTATTGTGACCACATAAAGCATCTTTTTTTAAAGATGCTTTTTTTTTCGCTTTTTTAAAATTGTACAATTAAATTTGTACTTTGAACCTCAATAGAGATAAATATGCCAAAAATTTCAAACAAAGGGCAATATATGCCATCTTCACCTATTCGAAAACTGGTGCCTTTTGCTGAAAGAGCAAAATCAGAAGGGGTTCATGTCTATCATTTAAATATTGGCCAACCTGATATAAATACCCCAAAAATCGCATTAGATGCCATAAAAAATAACACTTTAAAAATATTGGCTTACAGCCGCTCTGAAGGGTCTGAACAATACCGACAGAAACTGGTGAAATATTACAAAAAACACGACATCGATGTAGATGCAAACAACATTATTGTAACTACTGGCGGAAGCGAGGCCTTACTTTTTACGTTTGGCAGTGTTATGGATTCCGAAGATGAGATCATTATTCCAGAACCATTTTATGCCAATTACAATGGGTTTTGTGCTGCCCAAGGAGTGAAGGTTGTTCCAGTAGTTTCTAATATTGATTCAAACTTTGCACTTCCTCCAATTAAAGATTTTGAAGCATTAATCACCCCAAAAACAAAAGCTATCCTAGTTTGTAATCCTGGAAACCCAACAGGTTATCTCTACAGCAAAGAAGAAATTAACCAACTCAAACAATTGGTACAAAAACACGATTTGTTTTTGATTGCTGATGAAGTGTACAGAGAATTTACTTATGATAACCTTCAACATCATTCTATTATGAGGATAGAAGGACTAGAAGAACACGCCATCTTGATTGACTCCGTTTCCAAACGCTATAGTATGTGCGGTGCGCGTATTGGATGTATGATTACAAAAAACAAAAGTGTGCTCGATACGGCACTAAAATTTGCTCAAGCACGATTGTCTCCACCCACATATGCGCAAATAGCAAGCGAAGCGGCGCTAGACACCCCTGATGCGTACTTTGAAGAAATTGTAAATGAATATGTAGAACGTAGAAATATTTTAATTGAAGAACTTCAAAATATTGAAGGCGTAAAAGTTGCCATACCCAAAGGTGCGTTTTATTGTATTGCAGAACTACCCATTTCAGATGCAGATCACTTTGCTCAATGGATGTTAGAACACTTTCGTGTAGATAACGCCACTATTATGATTGCTCCTGCAGCTGGGTTCTATGCAACCAATGGATTAGGAAAAAATCAGGTCCGTATTGCATATGTACTCAAAAAAGAAGACTTAATTGCATCAGTAAATATCCTCAAAAATGGACTGGAAGCTTACAAAAATTTAGGATGATTCAACAGCACATTTCCTTAAAACCTTACAACACATTTGGCATTGATGTTAGTGCTGAGTCCTTTGTATCCGTACAAACCCTGGAAGATTTAACTAGCATTTTAAAAACAAAACCCTCAAAATTATTGGTTCTTGGTGGTGGCAGCAACATGCTTTTAACCAAAGACATTCAAGGTCTTGTTCTTCATATTGATTTGAAAGGAATTGAAATTTGTGAAAAAAGAAACGAAACAACCACCGTCAAAGTAGCTGCTGGGGAAAACTGGCACAACTTTGTATTGTGGTGCTTAAATCAAAATTTGGGTGGATTAGAAAACTTATCTCTGATTCCAGGAAATGTAGGTACAGCACCTATCCAAAATATTGGGGCATATGGTGTAGAATTGAAGGACACTTTTGTGTGTTGTGAAGCACTCAACTTAGAGACGCTTGAACTTGAAATTTTTTCAAAAGCAGATTGTAATTTTGGCTACCGAAGTTCTGTTTTCAAATCTGAAATGAAAGGACAATATATCATTACTTCAGTAACATTTGAACTTTCTCATTCTGGCCATAAGTTAAAAACTAGCTATGGAGCCATTTTATCTGAATTAGAAAAAATGGAAATTGTACAGCCAACCATTCAAGATGTTTCAAAAGCGGTAATTGCAATACGTCAGTCAAAACTACCAGACCCAAAAAAATTGGGGAACAGTGGTAGTTTTTTTAAAAATCCCGTTGTGACCAAAAAATATTTTCAAACTTTATTAAGCCAATTTCCCAACATTCCGCACTACCCTGTTACAGAAAATGAAATAAAAATTCCAGCCGGTTGGCTTATCGAAACTGCAGGATTTAAAGGTAAAACCTTTGGAAACTATGGGGTTCACAAAAACCAAGCCCTTGTTTTGGTAAATTATGGGGGTGCATCAGGTCAAGAAATCTTAGACCTGTCACAATTAATTCAAAAAACAATACAAACCATTTTTGGTATTACGCTAGAGGCAGAGGTAAATGTGTTATAACCTTGCTAAAAAACTATTATTATAAAGAAAAGAGGTGCACATAAAACACCTCTTTTTTTAATTCAATAAAACAATAGTAGTATTTAGTCACACTTTTTACTGGCTTTACACACAAGTCCAGCAGCTATAGCACCAGCGATTGGAGCTAACCAAAACAACCAAAGTTGAGCAGGATAATCACCACCCGCAAAAATGGCTTGACTTGTAGAACGTGCAGGATTTACAGATGTATTCGAAATTGGAATACTGATCAAGTGAATCAACGTTAATCCAAAACCAATGGCAATAGGTGCAAACTTTCGTGTTGCCTTCTTTCCTGTACTCCCTAATATAATGATTATAAAGAATGCAGTCAATACAAATTCTGTAATTAGAACAGAGGTCATTGAATAGCCTCCAGGTGACAAAGCACCATAGCCATTGGAAGCGAATCCTCCAATGGACTCAAAGTCAGATTTTCCAGTGAGAATCAAAAAAAGAGTTGAAGCCGCTGTTGTAGCGCCTAGCAATTGTGCTACAATATACCTCCATAGCAATTTTGCTTCAAAACGGCCTGCAGCCCAAAGTCAAAACGAAACTGCTGGATTAAAATGTGCGCCCGAAACGTGACCAACAGCATAAGCCATTGTTAGAACAGTTAGACCAAAAGCAATCGCAACGCCAACAAATCCAATTCCTAAATCTGGGTAAGCTGCTGCAAATACAGCACTACCACAACCGCCAAAAACGAGCCAAAATGTTCCAAAAAATTCTGCATAAAGTTTTTTCATGATATAAATTATTTATAGTTCCCTAACCTATTAGACACACGTTTTTCCAAAAAGTCACATTTTTTTAGTAAAATTTTAATTTTATTTTAATTGTATCTTTGCACAAAGCAAATATTACATCATGGAACTACTCTTAATCACACTTGCACTTTTAGGACTCGGAATTGCTGGAATTTCAATCAAATTGTGGGCCAAGAAAGACGGTGAATTTGCTGGCACTTGCGCCAGTCAAAATCCTATGATTAACAAAGAGGGCGAGGCCTGCGGATTTTGTGGAAAAACTCCAGAGCAATTCGGTGACTGTGATAACAGTGCAAAAAAATAGTCCCTAATCATGTACTTGACCGTTTTATTTTATGTCTTTATAGCGGTAATTTTAATAGAAATTATCTACTTCTGTTTGGTGATTTATAGCTTTAGCAACAGTTCAAATCATTTCAAAAAATCTAATGCAGCCATATCACTTGTTTTGTACACAAAAAACAAAGCGGAATTTCTAAAGAAACAATTACCTATATTTTTAAAACAAAAGCATAAAAATTATGAAATTGTCTTGATTAATCATGCCTCGACAGATAATTCTTTGGAGGTTATGGAAAAATTTCAAAAGAAAAATCCCACATTAAAAATAATTGATGTTAAAAATAATGAAACATTTTGGGCTAGTAAAAAGTATGCCCTTACACTAGGAATCAAAGCGGCAAAACACGAGCAATTGGTGTTGAGTTCTATTGATTACGAACCACAATCAACATCATGGCTTCAGTACATGACTGGAGCTTCAATAGAAAAACCTTTGGTCATTGGTTTCAAAAAATTTAATCAACCGAAACGTAATTTTTTCTATCACTTTTTTGATTTCATGCACATCATCAAAAATTATACTTTAGGGAAGATGGGGCTTCACTTCAACGGGGATTCTGCAAATGTAAGTTACACCAAAACACTATTTTTTAGTACCAACGGATTTGTTCATCATATGAATATCCCTTTTGGAGAAACCAAGTTATTTAACAATGAAGTTGCAAAAAAATCGAACACTACATTTTGTTTGCATCAAGATGCGGAGGTAGCACATGCACAAAAACCAAGTTTCAAACCGTGGTTTCGAGAACAAACAAAAAATGAATTGACCCTAAGACACTGTAAAATTGTTCCGCAATTGTCCAATGTCCTGTTATTTTTTTTCCGACTAGCATTTTATACATTGGGCAGTATATTATTGATTTTTGGTGTGCAAAAAATTCAATTTTTAACCGCAATTTTGATTACAGTACGCTTTCTAGTTCAGTATGTAAGTTTTGGTATCGTTGCAAAAAAACTAAACGCATTAAAGCTCATCATAGCATTACCACTGTTTGAACTTTGGCATCTTGCTACACAATTTATTATCTTTATATCGAGTTTAAAATCAAAACGACTGTATTGGAACTGAGCGAGGCAATCATAAAAGCTAAAGAAAATAACCAAATGGCTTTCAATTTTTTATTGGAAACCTTTTGGAATGATGTTTTTGGGTTTATGATCAAGCGTACTCAAAATGAGAATGATGCAGAAGACATTACCATCGAAACATTTTTCAAAGCTTTTGATAAAATCAATTCTTTTGATTCCAAATTCAAATTCAAAACATGGCTCATTACAATTGCCAAAAACACTCATTTGGACAGTGTAAGAAAACAAAAAAAAACACTTACCAATCAAACTACAGAAGAGGATGAAAAGCGTGTATATTGGATTCGAGATGATGCACCGTCGGCAGAGGATAAACTTATAAACGAACAAAATTTAGCAGAACTCTTAAAAGATATCAAAAAGCTGAAACCTCACCACCAAGAGATTATTCAACTGCGGTACTTTCAAGAACAAACCTACCAAGAAATTGCAAGTACAATTGGTATTCCTATCAATAATGTCAAAGTAAAACTTCTACGCGCTAAAAAGCTTTTGGCTTGTATTATTTTAGCAAAAAAATGATCAAATTCTTACAAAAATTAGGGCCCGGACTGTTGTTTGCTGGTGCTGCCATTGGTGTATCGCACTTGGTACAATCGACCAAAGCGGGTGCCAATTTTGGGTTTGGATTGTTGTGGGCACTACTACTAATTAACCTCATCAAATACCCCTTTTTTCAATTTGGGCCACGCTATGCTGCTGCAACTGGAGAAAGCTTGCTTGAAGGGTACAAAAAACTTGGTAAAGGAGTCCTCAAAGCATATGCTCTTTTGACTTTAGCCACTATGTTTACCATACAAACGGCGGTAACCATTGTAACTGCCGGTATCGCTTCATCGCTTTTCGGAGATAATATCAGCATGGAAATTTGGACCGTTATTATTTTGTCTATTTGTTTTGGCCTTCTTCTAGTTGGGAAATATGCTCTATTGGATAAAATGATGAAAATCATCATTATGATTTTAAGCATTACCACACTAATTGCTGTAGTTGCAGCATTTGGCAACTCTGGAGCAACAACAAATTGGACACAAATTCTTCCTTCAACAGATAAAGAAATCATTTTTCTTATTGCTTTCATGGGATGGATGCCTGCACCATTAGATGTTTCTATTTGGCATTCTCTTTGGGCAATTCAGAAGAAAAAACAACTAAAAACATTCAGTGCAAAAACAGCACTTTTGGATTTTAATATTGGCTATTTGGGTACAATTGTTCTGGGGATTGGATTTTTGATGCTCGGTGGGCTGGTGATGTTCGGAACAGGTAAAACGTTCAGTAACAACGGAGGGGAGTTTTCCTTGCAACTGATTGAAATGTACACCACAAACCTTGGTGATTGGTCCTACATCATTATTGGAGTTGCAGCACTGACAACCATGTTTAGTACCACACTAACCACACTTGATGCTTCGCCCCGTGCAATGAACAAAACCCTCGAATTAATTTTAAACAAACCCCTAAAAAATGGCTACACAACATGGTTGATTTTGTTGATGATAGGGACTATTGCTATTTTCTTTTTCTTTTTGTCTGAAATGGGAAGTTTAATCAAAATAGCAACCATTCTATCCTTTATAACAGCCCCGTTTTATGCCCTGATGAACTATCTTCTTATGTGCAGTGCACACACCCCAAAATCTTGGCAACCGTCAAAAATAATGCATGTTTTAAGTATTCTTGGAATTCTCTTTTTGGTTGGATTTAACATTTGGTATCTCAGCATTTTGTAATTTTTTTGTGGAATACTTTGTATCTTTGTTGCTGAAATCAAATTCATGTCAACAGACACACTTATAAAACCACAAGAACGCCAGGCAAAACCAAAATGGTTACGTGTAAAACTACCGACAGGTAAAAAATATACAGAACTTCGAGGACTTGTTGATAAATACAAACTCAACACAATTTGTACCTCTGGGAGTTGTCCAAATATGGGTGAATGTTGGGGTGAAGGCACAGCCACATTTATGATTCTCGGAAACATTTGTACTCGATCCTGTGGATTTTGTGGTGTAAAAACTGGACGTCCAGAGTCCGTTGATTGGGATGAACCTGAAAAAGTAGCACGTTCTATCAAAATTATGGGCATCAAACACGCTGTACTTACTAGCGTAGACCGCGACGATTTGAAAGATATGGGAAGTATCATGTGGGCAGAAACCGTAAAAGCTGTTCGTCGAATGAACCCAAATACAACACTTGAAACCCTTATTCCTGATTTTCAAGGCGTTGAAAAACATATTGATCGCATTATTGAAGTAGCTCCAGAAGTTGTTTCCCACAATATGGAAACTGTAAGACGACTCACAAGAGCAGTACGCATTCAGGCAAAATATGATCAAAGCTTAGAGGTTTTGAATTACCTGAAAAAGCAAGGGCAGCGCCGAACCAAAACAGGTATTATGCTTGGACTTGGTGAAACGCGTGAAGAAGTGATTGAAACCCTACACGATTTGAAAAACGTAAACGTCGATGTCGTAACTATTGGCCAATATCTTCAACCAAGTAAAAAGCATCTTCCCGTGAAGGAGTTCATCACACCCGACCAATTCAAAGAATACGAAGAAATTGGTCTAGATTTAGGATTCCGTCATGTAGAAAGTAGCGCATTGGTGCGCTCTTCATATAAAGCACAAAAACATATTAATTAAATGATTCGCGTTGGTATCAACGGATTTGGACGTATCGGGAGACGCGTCTTTCGATTGCTTCTTGAGCAAGACGATATAGATGTAGTTGCGATCAATGATTTGGCAGACGCCAAAACGCTGACGCATTTACTAAAATATGACAGTATACATGGAAAGCTTGATGCTCGAATTTCCAAAAATGAAACCCATATTGAAGTCAACAACGACTCTATTGCACTTTCAAATCAAAACCATCCAAAGTCAATAGACTGGAGAGCACAAAAAGTAGACGTAGTCGTTGAAGCTACAGGAAAATTTAAAACAAGAAACACCCTACAACACCATATAGAAAATGGCGCAAAGAAGGTGATTTTAAGCGTTCCACCCTTAGATAGCGATATCAAAACTATTGTACTTGGCGTCAACGAACATACAATTAACAAAGAAGACCGCATATTATCCAATGCTTCTTGTACCACAAACAATGCAGCACCCATGTTGGCCATCATCAACGATTTATGTGGTATAGATCAAGCTTACATTACTACAGTACACTCTTATACCACCGATCAAAGTTTACACGACCAACCTCACCAAGATTTGCGAAGAGCTCGTGCGGCAGGACAGTCGATTGTGCCCACTACAACAGGTGCAGCCAAGGCGCTTACTAAAATTTTTCCTGAGCTTGCCCATACCATTGGAGGTTGTGGAATTCGTGTTCCCGTCATCAATGGATCTCTGACCGACATCACTTTTAATGTCAAAAAAGAAACTACAGTTGAAGCCATCAACAAGGCCTTCGAAACTGCAGCGCAAAACCAATTTAAAGGTATTTTAGAATACACCAACGATCCTATTGTTTCAATTGATGTGATTGGGAATTCTCATTCTTGTGTTTTTGATGCACAAATGACTTCAGTATTGGGGAAAATGGTAAAAATTATTGGATGGTACGACAACGAAACGGGGTATTCATCACGCATCATAGACCTCATTCGAAGATTGCACTAAGACTGATTTATAAAATTCTTTATATCGTTTTCAAAAACATCATGTTCATCAATTTTTGTTTTGATGGGCAAAAAATATAATGCCTTGTGTTGCAAAGATTGTAAACGAACAACATCTTTTTCAGTGGTAAGCACCAAGGGTTTAGAACTAATTTGTCTCAATTCTTGTTTTGAAAATTCGTGGTGATCGGCAAATTCAAGGTGTTCAAATTCATGACCTAAACTTTCCAAATACTGCACCAAAGGGGCTGCATTGGCAATTCCAGTGACCAAAGTGTATTTTTTATTTTTAATTGTTTGAAGAGGTAATTTCTCTGTTGCAGAGTATATATGTTCATCATAATCAATAGAACTAAAAAACAATTGTTGCCCACTTTGTAATGCCAAACGTTTTTTGATGGTTTGCTTTTCTAAATGGCCCAAATTAGTGGGACATTTGGTAACTATTACAATTTGTGCTCGCTTAGCCCCTGAACGCAATTCACGAAGGTTTCCTGCTGGCAAAACAATATCATCGCAATACAAATGATTGTAAGCGGTCAATAAAATGGATAAGCCAGGAGTAACCTTTCGGTGCTGAAAAGCATCGTCGAGCAAAACCACTTCGGGCGGACTATCGAGCGCTAATAAAGTTTCTATTCCACGCTGGCGATTGGCATCGACAGCAACAGTGATTTTTGGAAATTTTTGAGCAATTTGAAAGGACTCGTCCCCTATAGTTTGTGCCGATGATGAAGCATCTGCCAACACAAATCCTTTGGATTGACGTCCATAACCTCGGCTCAGCACAGCAACTTTATAATTTGACTGAAGTAGTGATATCAGAAACTCTATGGTAGGGGTTTTTCCCGTGCCCCCCACAGACAAGTTCCCTACACAAATGACTGGCAACGGATATGACTTGGATTTCAAAACACCTAAATCGTATCCCTTGTTACGAAGATAAACAACGCTGTAATAGAGCACATTGAATGGAAACAATATTTTTCTTAAAAGCTTCATCACAACGAAAGTAATTATTTTATCTTTGAAGATAAACAAAATCTTATGATAGTTCAAGACATCATCAAGCAACTCGAGGACCTTGCCCCTTTGGCCTATGCCGAAGAATTTGACAATGTTGGTCTTTTGGTCGGACACAAGGATATGGAAGTCTCTGGGGTTTTAATTACTCTAGACACCCTTCCCGAAGTCGTGGATGAAGCCATTGCAACAAACTGCAATCTTATTGTGAGCTTTCATCCCATTATATTTAAGGGATTAAAATCCATCACTGGAAAAACTTATGTAGAACGTGTGGTACAAAAAGCCATCAAAAACGATATTGCCATCTATGCCATACATACTGCTTTGGATAATGCTTTTGAAGGGGTAAATGCCGAAATTTGCAACCGATTGAACCTGAAAAATAAATCTATTTTGATACCTCAATCAGGAACCGTCAAAAAGCTTACAACATTTGTACCCAAGGCAGATGCCGAGATGGTACGAACTGCACTTTTTGAAGCTGGCGGTTGTGCTCTTGGAAATTATGAAAATTGCAGCTTTAACAGTCAAGGTATTGGGACTTTCGAAGGAAATTCAGAGGCACAACCTGCCATTGGAAAACCAAATGAATTGAAAAGTGTAGAAGAAACAAGAATAGATATCGTATATGCAAAACATTTGGAATCTAGTATTTTGAAAGCTTTGTTTCAAGCCCACCCCTACGAAGAAGTAGCCCATGAATTATTTACATTAGAAAATAAAAATCATCATATTGGGATGGGAATGATTGGAGAACTTGAAGTTCCTATGGACGAAACCGACTTTTTGACTTTCGTAAAACAAACGATGAAATGCGAGATGATAAGGCACTCCAAACTACTTGGACACCCCATCAAAAAAGTAGCAGTTTTGGGCGGATCTGGAAGTTTTGCTATTGGTGCAGCAAAAGCTGCTGGTGCTGATGCTTTTGTGACTGCTGATCTGAAATACCACGACTTTTTCAGTGCCGAACATCAGATTTTATTGATGGATATTGGCCATTATGAAAGTGAACACTACACAAAAAACCTTTTAGTGACCTATCTTAAGAAAAAAATTCCTAGTTTTGCAGTCCTTTTATCAAAGATCAATACAAACCCGGTAAAGTATACATAAACATGGCTAAAAAGAAAGAGCTAACTGTTGAAGAACGATTAAGAGCATTGTACGATTTGCAACTTATCGATTCTAGAGTGGACGAAATTCGTAATGTACGAGGAGAACTCCCTCTAGAAGTACGTGATTTGGAAGACGAAGTTGAAGGTTTCAAATTGAGACTTCAGAAATTAGAAGACAGTCTAACGGACATCGACAATCAAATCAAGGCGAAGAAAAACTTGATTGAAGAAGCAAAAGTACTCATCAAAAAATACAACGAGCAGCAGAAAAATGTGCGTAACAATAGAGAATTTAACTCTTTGGCAAAAGAAGTTGAGTTTCAAGAATTAGAAATTCAATTGGCCGAAAAACACATCAAGGAATTTAAGGCGCAAATTGAACAAAAAAAGGAAGTGATTGAAGGCACCAAAGAACGTTTGAAAGAACGCGATGAACACCTCAAGCACAAAAAAGGCGATTTGGATGCTATTCTTGCCGAAACCGAGAAAGAAGAAAAAGTTCTTCTTGAAAAATCGGAGGAATACAAAACCAAAATTGAGGAACGTTTGGCCAAGGCCTACACCAAAATTCGTACCAACGTAAAAAATGGCTTGGCGGTTGTACCTATCGAAAGAGGTGCTTCTGGAGGATCATATTTTACCATCCCACCACAAGTGCAAGTCGAGATTGCTTCGCGCAAAAAAATAATTACTGACGAGCACAGCGGCCGTATATTGGTAGATGCCGAACTGGCCGAAGAACAAAAAGTAAAAATGGAAAAGTTATTTTCTACTATGTAATAAATAACCCTACACATACCAAAAACCCTCACCAAGTGTGAGGGTTTTTTTTTGCTGTACTTCTTTTTGTATTAAAATATTTTTTAAATTTGAAGTGAATAGCACCCAAATCTATTCTACAACCATGAATGACCTAAATCATATACGAGATATTTATCGAATTCAGACCAAAGTAAAAACATGCTTTGTTCTTAATGATGTCGATGATTCAAAAAAATCTCTTGCAAATATCAAAAGTCCTTTAGATCGAATTATTGAAAGCCAATATGCTGAAAAACAACACATTAATACAAACAAAGACAAATAATATATAAAAGATATAAACGCAACAGTGCGTTTATATACAAGTTAGCAAAAAGCGAAAGCCGAAACGCATATGAAAATAAAATTCAAAAAGAAAAGATTACGCGTGAATTTAATTCTCGGAATAGTTTGGATTATCCTCGGAACTTTAAGTATCGTAACGGATGATAAAATTCGGTGGACTGATTACGGATATTTAGTCATCGGAATTTTATATGTTGGACATTATTTGTACGATTTAAAAAATCAATATCTGACAATAGAAAACGGAACTATTCGGAAAAACGGACTATATGGATACTGGAAAAAAATAAATCTGAATGAAATAAATTGGATTAAAAAGTTTGCGGGAGATTACACCTTGAAAACAGAAAAAAAGGAATTGAAAATCAATACGGAATTAATTGATGAAAATTCACTGACCGAATTGAATAAAATATTAGCGGAATTGAATTTACCATCTGAAAAAAACGCCATTTGCTAACAATGTATAACCGCAATTACAGCGGATTCGACTATGCTTCGACAAGCTCAGCACAGACTAGGATCCACTCGGAATTGCTAAACTTAGTGACTAAAACAAACTATAATAACTAACAACTGACGGTTATACGAGACCGTTGGCGGAAATTAAATACGAACTCAAAAATGATTAAAAAATTAATATTAATTGGATTTCTTGTATTTATTTCCTGTAAACAAAAGAAAGAAATGACAGAAATCGATTGGGTTTTTGTAAAAGGTGGAACATTTGAACAAGGTGAAAATCAAATTATAATCAGTCCTAAAGGAGATACTATAAGAGGTTTTACAAGCCCTCATCGATTTGTAGAAATTGGTGACTTCTACATTAGCAAATATGAAATCACAGTTGAACAATTTAAAGAGTTTTGCAAGAGTACAGGAAGAAAAATGCCAGAACCACCAATAGAAAATGCTCACGGAAAGAAAGTATACTATAAGTGGGAAAGTGAAAACCCTATGCTCGCAACTTGGAACGAAGCGAATGAATTTGCTAAATGGGCAGGAGGAAGATTACCAACTGAAGCAGAATGGGAATATGCGGCAAAAGGAGGACAAAAGAGTAAAGGATTTAGATATAGTGGAAGTAAAAATCCAATTGAGATTGGCTGGGTTAGAGAAAATTCTGATAGCACTTTTCACAGAGTAGGACTTCTCAAACCTAATGAACTTGGAATTTATGATATGACAGGAAATGTTGGAGAATGGGTTTTTGATTGGTACAACCCTGAAAAAGACAGTTTAGTTAGTAAAGTCAATCCACAAGGACCAGAAGATGGTAACAGTAAGATTTCAAAGGGTCTAAGTTGGTTTTATGACACACAAGGAGCTGACGGAAAACCTTTAGAATATGGAATTCATATACCAGAAGTAAGATATCAATCTCCAATAAACACAAGAAATGACGGATTCGGATTTAGAATTGCAAAAGATAAATAAAAAACTACCGCCAACAATGTATAACCGCAATTACGACGGATTCGACTATACTTCGACAAGCTCAGCACAGACTAGGATCCACTCAGAATTGCTTAACAAACACAAAAAACATTGTAGGAGCATTCCATTTTAACCAAAATTTCACAGAATACCACAAATGGTTGCTTAATTTTACCCAAAATATGCACCATGAAAAACATCTTAGTCCTCCTACCCTTACTGTTTTGCGCCTCCATAAGTTGCCAAAACAACAACACACAAAACGCCAAACAACAAGCCGTCATCGATGCCAAGCCCATTGAAGTTCCACTAGAAAACGGCATCGCTAAGGCCTATTTTGCTAGTGGGTGTTTTTGGTGTGTCGAGGCCGTTTATGAAAGTGTACACGGCGTACAAGAAGCCATTAGTGGCTATGCTGGTGGGTTTACAGACAACCCCACCTACGCCCTGAGCAACACCGGCCGCACCGGCCATGCCGAAGCTGTGGAAGTACTGTACGATCCGACTGTGGTCTCGTTTTCAACTTTGGTAGATGTGTATTTTGGTTCTCAAAATGTAGCGCAAGTCAACGGTCAAGGTCCGGATAGAGGAGTGCAATACCGCTCTATTATTTTTTATCAAAACGAGGAACAAAAAACTATAATAAAGAAAAAGATAGCCGCCATCGCAAAAACTCAAAAAGTGACTGTTGCCGCAGAAGTGTATCCCTTTCAAAAATTTTGGAAAGCAGAAGACTACCACCAAAATTATGAACGGTTACACCCCAACAATCCTTATGTACGTAATGTATCCATCCCTAGACTAAAGCGTTTTCAAGCTAAATTCCCTCAGCTTTTAAAACAAAACCACTAGTATTCACAAGAG
>JAQWFW010000038.1 GCA_029238515.1 Flavobacteriaceae bacterium
TAACCCCCTCGCCTATCTTGTTGTATCTTGTAGGTACGCCAAGTTCGTTTAATTTATCAGCTATCTTATTTGTACCTCTACCACTCAAAGACCATTTAAATACTTTCTTAATGATTTTAGCTTCTTCATCATCAATGATAATTACATTGTTTTCGTCTTTAGTGTATGCATAAGGGGGAATAGCGTGGCTTCTACCAGCTTCAGCATTACGTTTCAAAGCACTCTTAATTTTTTTAGCACCTTGCTTAACATATAGATTGTTTATTAAACTCATTAAATCGCCAGTAAATTCCTCTTCAACAGAAGTACCAACCTCGCCATCCTTATGGTATAATGTGACATTATTTTCTTTAAAAATTTCCTTGAGTGCAAACCTCAACTGTGGTTCACGTTCTAAACGTGATTGGTCATAAACAAAAACTGAAGTAATCAAGCCATCGGCTATACCATCAAGCATATCAGAAAGTGCTGGTCTTTCGTTTACTGGTTTAGTTCCGCTCAACCCTTCATCGATATAAACCTTATATTCGAGGTTATTTTTTTCAGCAAATTCAATACCAGTTTTCTGTTGGTCATCGATACTCCTATCTTTACCTTCTTCCTTTAGTCTTGATATTCTACAATATATCCCAAGCATAGTATTTTAGTTTCCTCAAATATAAGAAATGTACACAACATATAATAATACATCGGAAATTGTATGGTGTGGAGAGCGAAATGGCCTTTGAGTCATGAATCCAGAGGACGAGCGCAATCGTCCTACAACGGAATGGATTTTAGTGGTTTCTAATGCTTCAAGTAAAGTCATTGGAGGCAAAATGGATGGCAAGCGCTTTGCTAACATCGTTTTTCCTGACCCTGGCGGACCAATCAGAATGATGTTGTGCCCTCCATCAGCTGCGATTTCCATACAACGCTTGATGCTTTCTTGCCCTTTTACATCTGCAAAATCAAATTCGGGTTGGTCTAATGCTTTGGCAAATTCTTCTTGAATATCAAATGCTGTGACTTCTAGTTCTAAATTCTTATCAAAATGGTTGATGACATCTGAAATGTGATTGGCACCATAAACTTTGAGTCCTTTTACAATTGCTGCCTCTTTGGCGTTTTGTTTTGGAAGAATAAATCCATCAAAACCCTCTTCTAGCGCTTTGATTGCAATGGGTAACGCTCCTTTTATGGGGTTTAAACTCCCATCTAGCGACAATTCCCCCATATTAATGTATCGCTCCAAATGAGGGGCTTTTATTTGCCCCGAAGCTGCTAAAATCCCTACAGCTAGTGTCAAATCATACGCCGAGCCCTCTTTGCGCATATCTGCAGGCGACATATTGATGATGATTTTTTTGCCGGGAATTCGAAAGCCATTGTTTTCCAGCGCTGCGGCAATCCGAAAATTACTTTCTTTAATCGCGTTATCAGGAAGCCCTACCAGGGGGTACCCAATCCCATTGTCCACATTGACTTCTACCGTAATGGTGTAGGCCTCTACGCCAAAAACTGCGCTGCCATAAACTTTGTTTAGCATAAGATAGATTTGAGAATCTAAAATTAGGAAAAATATCAAAACCAATGTTGTTCACTGTAAATGTTAATGTTTGTTTAATTATTAAAATAAAAACTTGAACAAGTCATATTTTTGTAAAAATCAATATTCCTATGGCAAAAAACACAAAACTTACCAAAGATAAACTCATTGCGTTGTACATGAACAGCGTACTTGAGCACAATGAAACTCCAAAAAGCGTATACACATTCGCCAAAATGAACAATTTCGAAGAATCAGAATTCTATAGTTTTTTTGGATCATTTGAAGCACTAGAATCCTCAATTTTTGAAACTTTTTTCGACAACACCATTAAAACTCTCGAAAAAAGCAAAGACTACAAAAATTACGACGACCAAAATCGACTGTTGAGTTTTTATTTTACATTTTTTGGTAATTTAACTGCCAACCGTAGCTATGTCACCCAAGTACTGCACAGCAGCAAAGGTGGTTTGAATCATCTGAAAAAACTAAAACCCTTACGTAATAAAATTTTAGAGTTTGTTGATCAACTTGATTTGAGTGGGCTTGAACTAAAAAACAAACGCATTGACGACATCAAAGACCGTGTAGTGAATGAATCCTATTGGGTACAAATGCTCGTAACGCTTAAATTTTGGTTGGACGACGACTCGGCCGATTTTGAAAAAACAGATCTATTTATCGAAAAATCTATTGCTGCAAGCTTTGAATTGGCGCATACAAAACCTCTCAAGAGTGTGGTAGACTTTGGTAAATTTTTGTTCAAAGAAAAAATGGGAGCGCATTAATGAAGTCTATCGATCGAATCCCAACAACAAAGCTTCAGCGAGCTTCAAAAATTGTATCTACCGGAGCAAAGGTTGGTGTAAATTACATTAAGTATTACGGAGAAAAACTTAGTAAATCTGAGCAAGTTGCTAAAGAAAACTTAAATAAAAATAATGCAGAAGATATTTATTCTGGCTTGAAACAACTCAAAGGGAGTGCTTTAAAAGTAGCGCAAATGCTGAGTATGGAAAAAAACATCCTTCCACGCGCTTATGTAGAAAAGTTTTCACTTGCACAATTTTCTGTTCCTCCCTTATCTTCTCCTTTAGTGGTTAAAACTTTTAAAAAATACTTCGGGCAGTCTCCTGATGTGATCTTTGATGAGTTTGATGCCAATTCTGTCAATGCTGCTAGTATAGGACAGGTACATAAAGCTAAAAAAAATGGAAAAGATCTTGCCGTAAAAATTCAATATCCTGGTGTTGCGGATAGTATAAAATCCGATTTGGCATTAGTGAAACCTATTGCATTAAAAATGTTTAACATCAAAGCAAAAGACTCAGACAAATATTTTAAGGAAGTTGAGGATAAACTAACTGAAGAAACAGATTATTGCTTAGAAATTGAACAAAGCAAAGAAATTGCTAAAGCTTGTGCTCACATTCCAAACATGCTTTTTCCATCGTATTACAACGAATTATCGTCCAATAGAATCCTCACTATGGATTTTATGAACGGGCAACATCTTTCTGAATTTGTAAAACACAATGAAGATCAAGAAAAATCTAACCGCTTAGGTCAAGCACTATGGGATTTTTATATGTATCAAATTCACAATTTGAAGAAGGTGCATGCAGACCCACACCCTGGGAATTTTCTCATTAATGATGACGCTCAGCTTGTTGCGCTAGACTTTGGTTGCATGAAATCTATTCCAGATGAATTTTACACCCCCTATTTCGAACTAGCCAATAAATCGGTTATCGATGATGAAAATCTATTCTCCAAAAAACTGTATGAATTAGAAATTCTAAACACCAATGATTCGGCAGAAGAAATCATTTTTTTTACAGCTATGTTTCATGATCTACTCAGTGTGTTTACTCTACCTTTTCAAAAAGATGTTTTTGACTTTTCAGATCCAGAATTTTTTGGAAAAATTGGCGATCTCGCCGAACGTTACAGCCAAAATACTGAGTTGCGAAAATTCAATAGCAATCGTGGTTCAAAACATTTTATATACATGAATCGAACATTTTTTGGTCTTTATAATTTAATGTTTGATTTAAAAGCAAATCAGGTTAAAATTAATCAATTTCAACATTACTAATGATACACTTAAGACGCCAAGATTTTGAGGAATTAGACCATATTTTTAGAATTAATCTAATCAACAGTTGTTCTGGATTTAAGTCCGCCAATCTTATTGGAACAAAGTCAAACTCTGGCATTCCAAACGTTGCTGTCTTCAGCTCTGTCACCCATTTGGGTTCAAATCCACCGCTACTTGGAGTCATTTTCAGACCTGTGACTGATGTTCCAAGAAATACCTATGATAATATTAAAGAAACTGGTCAATTCACCGTCAATCATATTGATGCGTCTATAATTGAAGATGCGCATCATACTTCAGCAAAATACAACAAAGAAATATCCGAATTTGATATAACTAATTTGGAAGAGGAATACAAAAATGAATGGCATGCACCATTTGTCAAAAATGCACCGATTCAAATGGCGCTTACCTACTGCGAAGAATACGAAATTAAAGCGAATAATACAATTCTATTGATTGGCGAAATCAAAGATTTGTTCGTTCGTCAAGATTTATTAGAAGACGATGGGTTCATCAATTTATCGAAAGGTAACATTGTGGCTATCAATGGATTAGACGGATATACAGTGCCCGAACTTAAAGAGCGTATTCCATATCAACGTCCAAAAAGCACGATAAGCATTAAAAAATAATTCATTGAAAAAATCGGAACTACCATCAAAAATTTGTGTGGTGTGTGAACGCCCGTTTTCATGGCGTAAAAAATGGGCAAGAGACTGGGAATTTGTAAAATATTGTAGTAAAAAATGCAGCAGCAACAGAACACATCGATAGTTTGGTTTAGAAACAATTTGAGATCTCAAGACAACGAAGTGCTCAAGTCTGCTTTATCATGTTCTGATCGAGTGATTGGCGTCTATTTTTTGGATCCAAAATCATTTGAAACCACAAAGTATGGTTTCAAAAAAATAGAGCGATACAGAGCTAAATTTTTATTAGAGACAGTGCACTGCTTGCAAGTCGAGCTTCACAAATTAAATATAAGTTTTTTGGTTTTTAACGCATCTGCTGAAAGTAAAATGAAAAATTTGATTGAATCCTACAATGCCCAATCGATTTTTTTACAAAAAGAGTGGACACAAGAAGAGCAACATGATTTAGAAAAGGTAAAGAAAGACCTGCCAAATGAAGTGAAAATTCATGAATTTTATGATCAATTTTTATTTCATCCCAGTGATACTCCTTTTGATTTTTCTCAAACCCCAAAAGTATTTACACAGTTTAGGAAGGAACTCGAAAAAAAATCAAAAGTAAGACCCATTTTAAAAATACAGGCGCAAAATGAGCTGAGCAAACTTGAAAGAGTACCCGAAATTCCTTCACTAAAGGATCTTGGTTTCGAGGACTTCGAAATAGATAACCGAACGGTTTTCCCCTTCAAAGGAGGAGAGAAATCTGCTGGCCAGCGTTTAGAGCATTACTTCTTTGAGAGCAAAGCTTTGGGCGTCTACAAAAAAACAAGAAATGGATTACTTGGTTTGAATTATAGCTCAAAATTTTCGCCATGGCTTGCCAATGGCAGTTTATCTGCACGACAGATTTATTGGAAAGTAAAAACCTTTGAATCGGATTTTTTTTCAAATCAGTCCACCTATTGGTTGGTGTTCGAATTAATTTGGCGTGATTTTTTTAAATACGTTTCTCTAAAACATGGAAATTCAATTTTTAAAATTGATGGTATCTTAAAAAAACATTATGAATGGTCTGATCATCAGAAGTTTATACAACAATGGATTGATGGTGAAACATCTGATGAATTTGTAAATGCCAACATGATCGAACTCAAAAATACAGGATGGATGAGCAACCGTGGGCGACAAAATGTGGCCTCATATTTTGCCAAAACACAAAAACTAGATTGGCGAATAGGTGCGGCTTATTTTGAGAGTCTATTGTTGGATTACGATGTGCACAGCAATTACGGAAATTGGATGTATGTCGCAGGTGTGGGTAACGATCCAAGAGATCGAGTTTTCAATGTGCAATTGCAAGCACAACGTTATGACTCCAACAGAAAATATAGAGATCAGTGGTTACAAACTAAACTATTTTAAATGAAAACATTACGTCTTATTTTAGGAGATCAATTGAATCAAAATCATTCTTGGTATTCAACAGTAGATGAGGAAGTATTGTACTGCATTTTTGAGATGCGTCAAGAAACAGACTATGTACAGCACCACATCCAAAAAGTGATTGGCTTTTTCGCAGCTATGCGTGCATTTTCGGTACATCTTCAACACCAAGGCCATAGCGTAGAATATTTCACTATTAACGACGCTAAAAACCAGCAAGACTTGGAGCAAAATATCAGACTACTTGTTGAACAACATGACATAGAACACTTTGAATACCAAGCACCTGACGAATTTCGCTTGGATGAACAATTAAAATCCATCTGCGGCAATATTTCAATAAGTTCAGCAAGTTACGACACAGAGCATTTTTTAACCACAAGAGATGAATTAGCGCATTTTTTTGAAGGAAAAAAACAACTTCTTATGGAGCGGTTTTACAGACACATGCGTAAAAAACATCACATCTTGATGGAAGGTGAACAGCCAGAAGGAGGCACTTGGAATTACGACCACAACAACAGAAAAAAATGGAAAGGACAGCCCGAAATCCCTCCTTATAAGGTATTCAAAAACGATGTTCAAGAAATTAGAGAAGATATTGCAAATAGTGGGATAAAAACCATTGGAAACTTCAAAGAATCACATTTTGAATATCCTATAAATTTGGTTCAAGCGCAACAACAACTGTCCTATTTTTGTGATGCTTTACTTCCTTATTTTGGCGATTATCAAGATGCACTGCACACAGATGAAGTTTATCTATTTCACTCTCGCCTATCGTTCGCAATGAATTTAAAAATTATAAGCCCGAAGGAAATCATCCTAACTGTTTTGGAAGCATACCGTAAAAATATGGACCGTATCAGTATCGAACAGACTGAGGGATTTATACGTCAGGTGATTGGGTGGCGAGAATATATGAGAGGTATGTATTGGAAGGAAATGCCAGCATACAAATCATTAAATGTATTGGAAAATCATGGTCATATCCCAGATTTCTTTTGGACGGGTGAAACAAAAATGAATTGTCTAAAGAAAACCATCAAAAACTCATTGGATCATGCCTATGCACATCACATTCAGCGTTTGATGATTACAGGTAATTATTTATTGTTGACGCAAACCCATCCAGATGCTGTAGATGACTGGTATTTAGGTATTTACATCGATGCCATCGAATGGGTCCAATTACCTAACACACGAGGGATGAGTCAGTATGCGGATGGTGGAAAAATTGCTACCAAACCATATGTTTCATCGGGAAGCTATATCAATAAAATGAGTAATTACTGTGGCTCATGTCAGTACAATGTTAAGGATCGTCTTGGCGAAAATGCATGTCCTTTCAATAGTTTGTATTGGAATTTTTTGGACGACAACAAACCAAAACTTTTCAATAATCAACGTATGCGTATGATGTATTCCGTTTTAAACAAGTTTTCAAGTGAAGAGCATTACGAAATGAAACTTCGAGCCGCTGAGATTTCATCTCACCCAGAACGCTTTTGATCTGTTAAAGAAAGATTAAAAATGTTAATATTTGTTTAATTGTAACTGCTAATGCTATAACATTGAGTAAGTTTGAGTAAACTAACTCATTCACATTGGTTCTAGATACAACACATTACAACAAAGAGCACAAAACACTTATCGATGAGTTTGTCGGTAATTCCTACAGTTTCTGGGAAGCACTCAAACGTGGGGGCGTTGGTTCAAAGCGTATGATAGTAGACCAATTAAGCCCTAACTTAAATTATATATCCAATAATGTTTCTGATATTAATTATGCAAATATCGAGATTAGAAAAAAAGGTATTTTAATTCATATTACAAAAGGATTAAAGAATTTTACCTGGGCCATCCCTTTTTATCAGTTGGTGTTTTACAAAACAAATTTTACGAGCATTCACGCTCAAGGAAAATTTATTCATTTCAAAAATTCTAAAACCTTTAAAGAAAATAGATCTTTCTTTAAAAACTTAATGCAAGAAAAAATTGATTTCGATCAGCAATATATTTTACCACAATAATGAAACTCAAACCAGTAGAAATAGATAGAATTATAGAGATGGCATGGGAAGACCGTACCACTTTTGATGCCATCAAATTTCAATTTGGATTGACAGAACAACAAGTGATTGAGCTCATGCGTAACCAAATGAAACCAAAAAGTTTTAGGCATTGGCGAGCAAGAGTCCAAGGAAGAAAAACAAAACACCAGAAATTGCGCAGTTTTGAATCTGGTCGATTCAAATGCAACAGACAAAGAGCAATTTCAAACAATAAAATTTCAAAACGATAAATATCTATGAATACAAACACCACAAAAACAAAACGCCTCAATGGTTTTTCTCATTACGACATTGGTGATGATCATCTTTATACTGGGCTAGAAACCCCAATAAAAAAAGATGCATTTTTGTTGAGTGACGAAGAAAAAAAGAAAAAAATATCCATATTATTCGAAGAAATTATGAATGTTATGGGTTTAGATTTAGAAGATGATTCTTTGAAGGGCACACCCGATCGCGTTGCTAAGATGTATATTGATGAAATTTTTTCTGGATTAAATCCTAAAAACAAACCGCAAATAGCTCTGTTTGATAACAAATATCAATACAACCAAATGTTGGTTGAGAAGAACATTACATTTTATTCTAATTGTGAGCATCATTTTGTACCAATTATAGGCAAAGCACATGTGGCTTATGTTTCATCAGGAAAAGTAATAGGTTTGTCAAAACTCAATAGGATTGTACAATATTATTCGAAACGCCCCCAGGTACAAGAACGATTGACCAATCAGATTGGAGAAGAACTAAAGACAATACTAGGAACCAATGATGTAGCTGTCATTATTGACGCCAAACATCTTTGCGTTTCATCCAGAGGAATTAAAGATGAGACCTCTGCTACAGTCACTGCTTTCTACAGCGGTGCATTCAATAGCTCAGCCAAAATTGCAGAGCTGAATAATTACATAAAATCATAACATGAGTACAATAAAAAAAGGAGAAGAGTTTTTAACTAAGAGTTTGAAATTCAAAAATACAAGCGAAAGGATTGAAGCTTCTAGGGAAGTGAAATCTTTGATTTTGGGCATCAACGAGATTTATAAAGAGAGTAAAGATCAAAAATTGATGGACTTGATGAAGGATCTCACCGTAGTAAAACAAAAAATTGAAAAACGTTTAAAAGGAAGGCCATTAACATCATGAAAACAATCATTATTGTTGGCGGAAGTAAAGGAATTGGCAAAGCAACTGTTGAAGCATTATTGCATACATACAAGGTTATCAACATAAGCAGAACACATCCAGATGTCACACACGAAAACCTGACACATTTTGACTGCGATGTACTCACGGATGATTTACCTGCTGTAGACGTTGCAGATGGGCTTATTTATTGCCCAGGAAGCATCAATCTCAAACCATTCAAAAGGTTAAGCTTAGAGGATTTTAGAGCAGACTTCGAAATTAACGTTATTGGTGCCATAAAAGCCATACAAAGCTACTCCCCTGCACTTTTGCAATCTGAATCTGGATCTATAGTCTTGTTCAGTACTGTAGCTACCGCTATGGGAATGCCATTTCACGCAAGTGTTTCTACCGCAAAATCTGCAGTTGAGGGACTTATGAAATCTGTAGCAGCAGACTTAGCACCCAAAGTTAGAGTTAATGCCATAGCACCCACCATTACACAAACAGACTTAGCTGCAAAATTGTTGCGTAACGAGCGCATGGTAGAAAATACAATCCAAAGACACCCATTGAAAAAGTTTTTGGATCCTGCCGAAGTTGCAGCAATGGCTCAGTATTTAATTTCTGATGCTGCTAAATCCATATCTGGTCAAGTATTTAAGCTAGACTGTGGAATAGTTTCGTTAAAAGTTTAACATGAAAAAATTAAAACTATTTGTATTAATCGCGGCTTTTTTAAACTTTAATCCTGCAGCAGCACAACACGACAAAACAATGAATATTTACGATATAGACATTAATGCATTAGATGGTACTTCCATAGACTTGAGCGCTTACAAAGGCAAATACATCATGTTTGTGAATGTGGCTTCAGAATGTGGGTTTACAAATCAGTACGAAGGACTACAGAAACTTTATGATACATACCAAAACGACTTGATGATCATCGGAGTTCCATGCAATCAATTTGGACAACAAGAGCCAGGATCATCGAATGAAATTGAAACGTTTTGTAAAAAAAACTATGGCGTTACATTTCTGATGACCGAAAAAATTAAAGTCAAAGGAAAAGAAAAACATCCATTGTACGAATGGCTAACGGATAAAAAATTGAATGGAAAAAGTAGTACATCCGTAAAGTGGAATTTTCAAAAATTTATAATCGGACGTGATGGTGAATTTATTGATTACTTTTTTTCGATGACAAAACCTATGAGTAGTAAAATCACAAAATTAATTCAATAACTATGTTTGGATTGTTTAAACGTAAAACAGAAGTAGAGAAAATACAAGATCGCTACAAAAAACTTATGGCAGAATGGCACGACTTATCGTCTGTTGATCGCTCTGCCAGTGATGCAAAATATGCGGAGGCTCAAAAAGTATTAGAAGAACTTGATCAACTGAATCCATAAATGAAATTTACAGCAACATTGATTGTGTTTTTAGCGCTAAACTTTGGCGCTCTAGCTTTGGGGACATTACTCATGAACAATGGACCAGAATCTCTGTGGTATAATTCATTAAACCAAGCACCTTGGACGCCAATGGGTTGGGTTTTTGGCGCGGTATGGACCTGTGTGATGGTGTTTTTTTCGGTATTTATGACGTTCCTTGTACAACATGAAAATCTAAAAAAAGTTGTGGCACTTTATACCATTCAATTTGTACTTAATGTGTCTTGGAATTATATTTTCTTCAATCAGCACCTTATTGAATTAGGGCTTATCAATATCATCTTACTCACTATTCTTACATTCTACTTTCTAATTGATTTCAAACCTTCCTTAAACCACAACCGATTTTTTGTACTTCCCTACTGTTTATGGCTTTTGGTAGCCACATCACTCAACACTTACATTGTACTTTATAACTAATGAAACTATACACATTACACACCAAACAGAATTTACCAATTTCTGTTGACGAAGCTTGGACATTCTTGTCTAGTCCAGAAAATTTAAAAACCATTACACCAGATTATATGGGATTCCATATCCTCTCTGGTGCCGATCGTGAAATGTTCCCAGGACAAATAATTCAATACATTGTGACCCCTGTCATGGGCATTAAAACAAAATGGGTAACCGAAATAACTCATGTTAAAGACAAGTCATATTTTGTAGATGAGCAACGCTTTGGGCCATATGCTCTATGGCACCACAAACACTTTATACGACCCATAGAAGGGGGTGTAGAAATGGAGGATATTGTAGACTACAAACTTCCTTTTGGGTGGATAGGCCAACTGGCACATCCCATTTTAGTAAAACCAAAATTGAAAGAAATTTTTGATTACCGACAAAAAAAATTAATTGACCTCTTTGGAGCATACACATCATGAATCCAACAGCACTTTTTTGGTTTAGACGCGACTTGCGTTTGAATGACGTTCATGGACTGTTTGAAGCTTTAAAACAGCACGAAAGTGTGCTTCTTATTTTTATATTTGATCCAGAAATTTTAGACCAACTCCCCAAAGACGATGCGCGAGTAGATTTTATTTTCAACCAATTAAAAACACTCAACAAGACCTTAAAAAAATATGAAACTGCCATTAATACCTACTATGGTAATCCAAAAGAGATAATTGGAATACTTACCAAAGAATATCCTATAAAAGCAGTATATACCAATCATGATTATGAGCCCTACGCTATCAAAAGAGACAACGAGATTAGTACGTTTCTGCAAGATCAAAAGATAGCATTCAATACGTATAAAGACCAAGTGATTTTTGAAAAAAATGAGGTTACTAAAGACGACGGTTTACCCTATAAAGTATTTACCCCTTATTCAAAAAAATGGCTAAGTTGCTTTGAACAAAAACACATTCAGTCCTACCCTTCAGAAAAAAGCTTAAACCATTGTGCAAAAATCAAAAATCCAAATTGGATAACATTAAACGAAATGGGGTTTACACCTTCAAAAATTAAAATTAGCCCCTTTAGAGTTGATTATGATTTAATTGATTTTTACGAAGAAAAAAGAAATACCCCTTCTATTGATGGAACTTCAAGGTTAGGGCCACATCTACGCTTTGGTACTGTAAGTGTAAGAGCGATTGTTGCTAAAGCAAAAATGAGCGAAAACATCACCTTTTTAAAAGAACTCATTTGGCGTGAATTTTTTATGCAGATTTTATGGCATTTTCCGCATACAATTTCAAAAAGCTTTAAGCCGCAATATGAAGCTATTCAATGGCGAAACAACAAAGAAGAATTTGAAAAATGGTGCCGTGGAGAAACAGGTTACCCTTTTGTTGATGCTGGTATGCGCGAATTGAACCAAACAGGATTTATGCACAACAGAGTACGTATGCTTGTGGGAAGTTTTTTGTGCAAACACCTTCTTATCGATTGGCGTTGGGGTGAAGCGTATTTTGCCGAAAAACTACACGATTTTGAGTTATCCAGTAATGTAAGTAATTGGCAGTGGGTTGCTGGCTGTGGCGTTGATGCTGCTCCATATTTTAGAATCTTTAATCCGACAACACAAATCACAAAATTTGATAAAAATCATGAATACATCAAAAAATGGGTGCCTGATTATCAGGAATTTTCATATCCAAAACCCATTGTAGATCACAAGTTTGCGCGAGAGCGTTGTTTGGAAACGTATAAGAAAGCTTTAAATAGATAAATTAATTTATGCTTCTATGCGTTCAATTTTCGCGCCTATCGCTTTTAAGCGTTCATCAATATTTTGATATCCTCTATCGATTTGCTCGATGTTATGAATAACAGAAGTTCCTTTAGCAGATAAAGCAGCAATCAACAGAGAAATACCTGCTCTAATATCTGGAGAAGTCATCGTTGTGGCTTTCAACTGTGATTTAAAATCGTGACCAATAACCGATGCTCTGTGCGGATCACACAAAATAACTTTGGCACCCATATCGATTAGTTTATCAACGAAAAACAATCGACTTTCAAACATTTTTTGATGAATAAGCACACTACCTCGAGCTTGGGTAGCAACAACTAAAATAATACTTAAAAGGTCTGGTGTAAAGCCAGGCCAAGGCGCATCTGATATAGTTAAAATAGAGCCGTCAATATAATTCTGAACTTCGTAACCGTCTTTGTGCGCAGGAATAAAAATATCAACTTCTTTGCGTTCTATAGTAATGCCCAACTTTCTGAATACATTTGGGATTACACCCAAATCATCCCAACTTACATTTTTAATGGTCAACTCACTACGTGTCATAGCGGCTAAACCGATCCAGCTACCAATTTCAATCATATCAGGTAGCATGGTATGTTCTGTACCACTCAATGATTCTACACCTTCAATTGTGAGCAAATTAGAACCAATGCCACTAATTTTCGATCCCATTCTATTGAGCATTTTACAAAGCTGTTGCAAATAGGGTTCACAAGCGGCATTGTAAATTGTGGTGGTCCCTTTGGCCATAACCGCTGCCATGACAATATTGGCTGTACCGGTAACCGATGCTTCGTCCAAGAGCATGTATGTCCCATGAAGTTGATTGGCTTCAACTCCATAAAAATAATCCTCTTTATTATATCTGAATTGTGCGCCTAACTTGATGAATCCTTCAAAATGTGTATCCAAACGTCTACGACCAATTTTATCACCTCCTGGTTTTGGAATATATCCTTTACCAAAACGGGTAAGCAATGGACCTACAATCATAATGGAACCTCTAAGCCCTGCTCCATCAACTTTAAATTCTTCTGATTCAAGGTAGTCCAAGTTTACGGCATCGGCTTGAAAAGTGTATGTGCTTTCTGATAATTGTTCGACGCGTACTCCGAGTTTTTCCAACAAACGAATCAGCTTATTTACATCAATGATGTTTGGAATATTATGAATGGTAACTTTCTCTGAGGTTAATAAAACCGCACATAAAATCTGTAGTGCTTCGTTTTTTGCTCCTTGCGGTTGGATTGATCCTTTGAGTTGTTGTCCGCCTTCAATTCTAAATGACTTCAATTGATGAAATTTTGGTTAGTTAGTGGATAATTTATGATGTTTTCTAGTAACGCTTACGGCTTCGATTATTTTTTTTCGATTTATTCGATTTTTTATAATTATTGGTCTTGCGCTGCATTTTGATAAGTACTGAAGAATCGGCTAGCTTTTCTTCTGTTTTTCTGATGTCGATAGCACCATTTGACAATTCAAAAAGATGATTTAAAATTACACCATCTTCAACGGTGTCTTTGTTCCAACTTAAGAATGATTTTTTCATGTGGTTGGCAATGGTGATAATCAATGCATTTTTCATTTCCCCATCATCCCAAGATGATGCAACATCGATCATTGTTTTAATGTTATTTCCATAAAAACGATACTTAGGATAGTTTTGAGGATAATGTAAGGGGTCTGGTTTGGTGTTTAAAATTTCTTGAGAAGGTTTTTCAAAAGGAGAATCTGCATCTAATTTGAATCCAGACATAATAAAAAGTTGATCCCAAAGTTTATGCTGAAAATCTGGGACATCACGCAAATGAGGTTGCATGTTCCCCATAACAGAAATGATGGCTTTTGCCAGTCTGTTGCGTTCTTCTTTAGATTCTTGAGCTACTGCATGGTTGATCATTTTTTGAATATGTCGCCCATATTCTGGAATAATCAAGTGTTCACGTTCTGTATTATATTCGAGTTGGTCTGTTAAAGCTGTCATGCGATATGTTTACATTATTGATGTGCAAAGTACAAAAATTAAACAAAAAAAATTAAAGATATAAGAAAAGGATTACAAAGAAATCACGCCTTCTACTTCACGACTAATCTGCTGGTATTTTTCAATTACTTTTTCGGGGTTTTCCATTACAACATTAATAGAAACACTCACATATGTGCCTTTTTTTGACGCTGTACTATGGATTACAGCCCCCATATTATTGAAAACAGATTCAATTTTATCAATTTTTTTCTGATCAGACGTTACAATAAATTTAAAAAGATAAGTCGAAGGCCAAGAGGAGGTCTCGTAAAGTTGTATTTTTAGCTTGCTGTAAAATTCTTCAGAATTATTTTGACTTTGCATTTTTATAAATTGTGATGCAAATATACACGAACTCATATTTTTTATTTAACTTTTAAATCACGAATTTTACAGAATTAAGACTCTACAGATTGAAGACAAAAAAAATTGTACTTATTGGAGGACCAGCCACTGGAAAAACAACTTTAATTGATGCACTGAAAGCTCAAGGACATCATTGTTTTGAAGAAGTTTCTAGGCAAGTGACCATTGATGCACAAAAAAATGGAGTCAAACAGCTATTTTTAGAAGATCCAATATGGTTCAGTAAACAACTACTCGAGAAGCGTAAAGAACAGTTTTTGGTTGCAGAAAAATTAAATAAATCAGTGGTGTTTTTTGATCGTGGACTTCCCGATATTGTTGCCTATTTGGAGTACATCAAATCTGATTATGGTCAAGAATTTATTTCGGCATGTGAAACCCATAAATACGATCAAGTTTTTATTCTACCCCCATGGAAAGACATTCATCAAACCGACAATGAACGCTACGAATCTTTTGAGCAATTGCTAGAAATCCACGAATTTCTTAAAACATGGTATATTCGTTTCGGATATGACTTAATTGAAGTAAAACATGGCTCTGTAGAAGAGCGTATGGCATTCATTCTCAATTCAATATAAAACTGCATGAGTTTGCCGCTTCAAATATTAGAACGCTACTGGAAACACACCAAATTCAGACCACAACAGCAAGAAATCATAGAGGCAGTTTTGAATCATCAAGATTGTATTGCATTGCTTCCTACAGGTGGTGGAAAATCAATTTGTTTTCAGATTCCTGCCCTTATAAATGATGGTATTTGTGTTGTGATTTCTCCACTTATCGCTTTGATGCAAGATCAAGTTCAATCGCTTACTGAAAAAGGAATTAAAGCCATAGCATTGACAAATCTCGATCATTCAAAAGATTTGGAACGGATATTAGACAATTGCACTTTTGGAGATTATAAATTTTTGTACCTCTCACCTGAACGGCTTCAAAACAAATTGGTTCAAGAACGCCTAAAATTGATGAATATACGCTTGGTAGCTGTAGATGAGGCCCATTGTATAAGTCAGTGGGGGCACGATTTTAGACCTGCTTATAGGAGTATAAATATAGTACGCACTTTGTGTCCCAATGCAACTACCATTGCACTAACGGCTACAGCAACAAATCAGGTGCTAAAAGACATCGAACAACAATTAGAACTACAACAGCCAAAACTGTTCAAACATTCTTTTTTTAGAAAAAATCTAACCTACAAAACCCTTCTTTTTGAGGATAAAAATTTCAAAATTAAATCCCTTCTAAAAGCCAATAAAGAAAGTGCTTTGGTGTATGTAGGAAGTAGACTTGCTACACAACAAATGTCCAATATGCTCAATAAAAATGGATGTTCTAGTGGATATTACCACGGCGGCATGAGCAATAAAGAAAAAGACTCTCAATACAAACAATGGATGGCAAACGATACTAAAGTTATGGTAGCCACCAACGCTTTTGGTATGGGCATCGATAAAGCTGATGTTTCTACAGTGATTCACACACATATTCCCGAGAGTTTAGAACACTATTTTCAAGAAGCTGGTAGAGCTGGACGAAATCAAAAACCAGCTCAAGCTGTACTCCTAGTTGGTCCAAATGATATTCAAAGTACAAGAAATTGGCATATCAATCAAATTCCAAATGTTGATTATTTAAAACTAATTTATAAGAAACTGTGTATATATTTTCAGATTGCATATGGTGAATTAAGCGAAGAAAAACATGGATTTAATTTCAATTCTTTTTGTAATTTGTATTCACTGCCAAAACGAAAAACTTATAATGGTTTAAAAGTATTGGAACGCCATGGGCTTATTGTATTTGAAGAATATTTTAAAAAAAGAGCAAGTATTCTCTTTTTGGTCTCTCATAAATCACTTTCTACAGTTTTAGCTCATGACGATCAACTGCGGCTGATTGTAACAACAATTTTAAGGACATACGAAGGGATTCATAGCCAAGAAACTGCTATTGATATTGAAAAAATTGCAAAAATATTGCATATAGAATCGTCTGTAATTATCAATCACTTAAATGTATTAGATGCCAAGGAAATCGTAAAATTCAAAAGCACAAATACCGATGCTCAAATTACATTTGGACAACCAAGAGAAGATGATAAAGCCATAAACCGTATTTCTAAAGAAGTAAAAACACAAAATAAAATTAAGCTCAGGAAGATTCAAGCAGTAATTGATTACATCGAAAATAATTCAATATGCAAAAGTCAACAACTGCTCAAATACTTTGGGGAAACTCAATCCAAAGCGTGTGGAAATTGCAACGTTTGTCTAGAAAATAATACACAACCCAGAACAACTTTTAAAAAAAAAATGTAGTTTTGGTGCTCAATTCGTTAGAAGCTCAACCCCTAAGCTCAAGAGAACTGGCATCAAATCTATCACTATCATCAGAACAAGTCATTGGTGTATTGACTTATCTATTTGAACAAGAAAAAATTGAACATACACAAACTAATCAATATCAAATAAAATGTCCATAGCAAAAGATCAATTAAGGATAGTTTTCATGGGAACACCAGACTTCGCTGTTCATGTTCTGGACGGATTGGTACAGCAGCAATACAATATTG
This sequence comes from Flavobacteriaceae bacterium, assembly GCA_029238515.1. Lineage (GTDB taxonomy): Bacteria > Bacteroidota > Bacteroidia > Flavobacteriales > Flavobacteriaceae > UBA3537. The sequence goes on from JAQWFW010000038.1 coordinate 17,559, forward strand.
TAGGTGTTGTTACTGCACCTGATCGTCCTGCTGGTCGCGGACAAAAAGTAAGAAAATCGGCCATAAAAACATATACCGAACTTCATCAATTGAATGTTCTTCAACCTGAAAATTTAAAAGATTCTGCATTTGTCACAGAACTTGAAGCTCTTGAGCCAGACATACAAGTTGTTGTTGCCTTTAGAATGCTACCAAAGGTCGTATGGCAATTACCAAAATACGGAACGTTCAATTTACATGCTTCATTGTTGCCGCAATACCGAGGTGCAGCACCCATCAATTGGGCCATTATGAACGGAGAAAAAGAAACAGGAGTAAGCACCTTTTTTATTGATGAAAAAATAGATACTGGTGCACTTATTTTCCAAAACAAAATAAACATCTCTAGAGATGATACTGTGGGAACACTTCACGATAAATTAATGCATGAAGGCCGAATTCTTACGCTAAAAACAGTTGATGCCATATGTAATGGACAAATCAGCACTATACAACAACCAAAAGTTACAAATCTTAAAACAGCGCACAAACTCAATAGGGAGAATTGTAAAATTGATTGGTCAAAAAACGGTGAGCAAATTAGAAATCACGTACGCGGATTGAATCCGTATCCTGGTGCTTGGGCGCTGTTAGATAATGGCAAAAATCAATTGAACGTCAAAATATATGAAGTAGAATTTGAAAAAACAGATCATCAATTCCCCATTGGTAAGATTATCGCTGACAAACAATCCATGAAAATTTGTATTAAAAATGGGTTTATTCGTTTAATTCAATTCAAGTTTCCTGGAAAAAAACAGATGGATGTTAAATCATTTTTGAACGGTTTTTCATTTGATTTGAATGCCAAAATGGTTTAAAAAATGGCGTTAATGTATTGAAAATTGAAATTAAATCGGTACATTTAATTGAGCAAACACGTAATTTGATTCAATTGTGACCATAAAAAAGGGCAAAATATTAATTGCAGAACCTTCAATTATTGGAGATATTTCTTTCAATAGATCTATTATTCTTCTTGCTGATCACAACAATGAAGGTTCTATTGGTTTTATTTTAAACAAACCTTTGGATTATAGTCTTGGCGATCTTATTCCTGAAATTGAATCTAATTTTCCGATATACAATGGTGGTCCTGTTCAACAAGATAATTTATATTTTATTCATAAAGTAGCTGAACTTATTCCCGACAGTATAGAGATTTCTGAGGGTTTGTACTGGAGTGGCAACTTTGAACAAGTTTCAAAATTGGTTTCTGAACACAAAATCAATGAGAATGACATTCGTTTCTTTTTAGGATATTCAGGATGGGATGCCAATCAATTGAGTTCTGAATTAAACTCTAATACGTGGATACTTTCAGAAAACACACACCACAACAATATCATTAAAGCTGTAGATGATGCCTTTTGGAAAAACAAAATGCTGGCGCTTGGTGGAGAATACAGTATATGGTCTAATGCACCTGAGCACCCCTCCTACAACTAGCCCAACCGCAACTTAATGTTGAGCATTTTCAGCAGTGCTTTTGAAGTTACCGAAGTGTATACTTTTTTTCTAAATTTTGTAACCGGAACAATGCCCTGAATCACATTCGTGATGAATATTTCATCTGCTTTTTGAAGTTCAAAAGGGGAAACAGATGCTTCAATTAAATCATAATCAGGTGATTTTGTGATGATTTCTATCAATTGCTCTCGAATAATTCCCTTCAGACACCCATCAGCCAAAGGGGGTGTTTTGATGCTGTTTCCTTGTACAAGAAACACATTTCCGTTGAGCGCTTCAATGATACTTTTATTGGTATTTAGTAACAAACAATTGTGGTAATTATTTTCTTTCGCAAAAATACTTCCCACCACATTCACTGCCTTATTGTTGGTTTTTAAAGTTGAAAGCAAATTAGGCGACACTAAGTAGTCTTTGAAGAGTTCTATTTCATAATGATCGTCAGAAATTTGATACAGATCAGATTCAAGCTCGGAGACGGTAATAATATACGAAACATCATTTGAATTGGGAGTGTAATATCCACCAGTATTTCTGAAAACGGTAAGTTTTACCCTATTTGAAATAGACTTTGAAGGCATTGATGACACCAAATCCTGTATCTGTGTTTCCAAAAATTCTGGAGTAAAATTCATAGGAATTTCCATGCGTAAAATCCGCATAGAAGCCATGAGGCGAAAATAATGTGCTTCCCAAAAAACAGGTTTATTATTGTTGACTTTGATGGTTTCAAAAACAGCATCTCCGTAAGCAAAACCTCTATTATTAATGGATAATTTAGCTTTGGAATCTTCGAAGATTGTACCGTTGATATTGATCATAAGCATTCAAAAAAGTTGATGCAAATATACGCCAAAAATATACTTAGACTTAGCGTGATCCTAGAACTTGTTTTAAGCTAGATATTTGATTTTCCCACAACATTTTGGCTTCCTCTTCTTCATCGTCGTCAGAAAAATCTGTAACAATTAGAGACACATCTTTTGTGATGCCATCGACTTGGATTCGGAGCTCAAAATAACAATTGTCGTCATCACTTTCAAGCCATTTAAACTTGATGTGTTCTGGACTTTTCTTTGTTACTAATTTCGCTTGTTCTTCAGAATCATCCCAAATAAAAGTGAACAACTCTCCTCTGGAATTTACATTATCAGCAAACCATTCTGAAAGTCCTGATGGTGTGGATATATAGTTGTATAATAGCTGCGGTGAAGCTTGTATTGGAAATTCTAGCTCGAATTTTACTTTGGTACTCATGGTTGTTGTAATTAGTTTTCTAATATATACATTAATTTATTAGTTTTAAAAGAAAAAAAAATATTTTTTTGGGAGGCATTTTTTTGAAAGCCCACTAATTTGTTTCTATATTTGCAGCCATCATTTATGGCGTGGTAGCTCAGTTGGTTAGAGCGTCGGATTCATAACCCGGAGGTCGGGAGTTCAAATCTCCCCCACGCTACTTTAAAACCCTTGATTTTCAAGGGTTTTTTTTATGAAATAAAACTAGAAATAAGCGTTTTAAGGTCTACCGTTTCTTGTGTACCAGTAGACATATTTTTAAGCGTGAATGTATTGGCCGCCATTTCTTCATCGCCAACCAAAACGACATAAGGGATGCCACGTTTGTTGGCATAAGTAATTTGCTTTTTCAATTTTGATGGGTCTGGGTACAATTCAGCAACTATACCTCGAGATCTTAAGGACTGTATGGCCTTGTAGCTATACAAACTCTCATTTGAACCAAAATTAGCAAATAGGACTTGTGTGGTGGATTGAGTGCTGTTTTCAGGAAACAGATTTAATTCTTCCAAAACAAGTGCAATTCGGTCAAGACCAAAACTAATCCCTACTCCACTGACGCCTTTGAGTCCAAAAATACTGGTAAGGTCATCATAACGACCACCGCCGCCAATAGAGCCCATGGCTACACCTTCTGGTGCAGAAACTTCAAAAATAGCACCAGTATAGTAGTTGAGTCCACGAGCCAAAGTTACATCTAACTTGAGGATGGCTGTTTTAAGACCTAAGTTTTTTATGGTTGTCGAAATAAATTCTAATTCGGATAGTCCAGCACTACCAATTTCAGAAGAACCCAACAATGATTTAAGAGCCGCCAATTGGTCTTGGAAATCGCCTGTCATGTTAAATAAGGGTTGCAAGGTTTCAATTCCATCTGATGGAATTCCTTTTTGAAGCATTTCTTCTTTAACCTTTTCTGCGCCAATTTTATCTAACTTATCCAATGCGAACGTAAAATCAATGAGTTTATCTTGTGCACCAATACGTTCTGCAATGGCAGCCAAAATTTTTCTATTATTGATTTTAATGGTAACACCTTCCAATTTTAAATCAGAAAAGACGGCATCGTATAATTGTATGAATTCGACTTCTTGCCAAAGAGAGTCTGAACCTACAGCATCTGCATCGCATTGGTAAAATTCTTGAAAACGTCCTTTTTGTGGTCGATCGGCACGCCAAACGGGTTGAATTTGATAACGCTTAAAAGGAAAAGTGATGTCGTTTTGATATTGTGCAACATAGCGCGCAAAAGGTACGGTCAAATCGTAACGCAATGCTTTTTCAGATAGAGAATTTGAAAAACGCGCCAATTGGCCATCTTCTAATGCCTTTAAATCGGCTTTTTTAACCTTATCGCCAGAATTTAAAATCTTAAAAATTAGACGATCACCTTCATCCCCATATTTACCCAAAAGGGTTTCAGATAATTCAAAACTTGGGGTTTCTATGGGTGCAAAACCAAAGCGTTTGAAGTTTGACTTTATGGTGCTAAAGATGTATTCGCGTTGAGCAATCTGCTGCGCATTAAAGTCCCTAGTTCCTTTTGCTATGCGTGGTTTTGTTGCCATTGGTTTTGTTTATAAACAAATATCTAATTTTTTGAGACGCTATCCAATGAGTTGTTCAAAATACTTAAACAATTCTCCTTTGGTAATGCTAGCACCTTTTTCGATCAATTCAAAAATATTTAGGTTTTTGTCGACTTCGACTTCTTTTTCAGCATTGAATAGCTCGACTTCATCATCCATCAAATGTTCTCGAAGCCATGAAAATCCTTCTCTTGTGGTTAAATCTACAGAAGGAATATCGATTTTCAATCCAATCAGAGCAATGGTGTTTTCTTTGACTTGAAACAAGTAAAGATGCTGTGGCGCAATATTTTCCAAATATTCTACTTTCCCCAAAACACCTTCCCAAACCAAATCACTAAATATGTCCATTTCCTCTTCGGCTACATTGGGTTGTTTCGCTTTTATCGTTTTCCACTCCTTTGCAGTAATGGATTGTGTGGCCAAAAAATTGATGAATTCTTTATGTAATTCCTCAAATTGTTCTTTAGTGAGTCTTCTGTATTTCATCTTAATACATTGTTTAACAAAAAAGGCCTGTTGAAGAAACAGACCTTTTGAATTTTAAGCTTTATTTTCGTTTATGCTTTTTCAGCAACAATTTCGAAAGGTAGTTCGACATGAACATCGCGATGCAAACGTACTTTAGCGGCGTATTTACCTAAACGTTTTACGTTACCACCGGTAACAGAAATAAATTTCTTATCGATTGTATGTCCCGCTTTTTCTAATGCATCGGAAACATTGATGTTGTTCACAGAGCCAAATAATTTGTCTCCAGATCCAACTTTAGCAGCAATTTTTACTTCTAAAGCTTTGATTGCTTCAGCAACTTTTTGTGCGTCTTCAATGATTTTCTTCTCTTTGAAAGCACGTTGTTTCAAGTTTTCTGCTAGTACTTTTTTTGCTGATGATGTTGCAAGAATTGCTTTACCACCAGGGATTAAAAAGTTTCTACCATAACCATTTTTAACCGTTACAACATCATCCTTGAACCCTAGTCCCTCTACATCTTGTTTTAATATTAGTTCCATAATTATGATAATTTTATTTCAATAAATCTGCTACATACGGCATAAGGGCCAAGTGTCTGGCTCTTTTTACCGCAGTTGCAACTTTTCGTTGATACTTCAATGATGTTCCAGTAAGTCGTCTTGGCAAAAGTTTTCCTTGCTCATTGACGAATTTTAATAGAAAATCTGGGTCTTTGTAATCAATATATTTGATTCCTGACTTTTTGAAACGGCAATATTTTTTTGCTTTGTTTGTTTCAATGTTTAAAGGAGTCAAATACCTGATTTCACCACCTTTTTTGCCTTTTGCTTGTTGTTCTATTGACATAATTACGCTTTTTCTTTAAGTTTATCTCTTCTTCGTTGCGCCCATGAAATGGCATGCTTGTCGAGTTTTACAGTAAGGTAACGCATAAAACGCTCGTCACGTCTAAACTCAACTTCTAGTGGACCAACGGCCTCACCAGGAGCAGTAAATTCAAATAAGTGGTAAAATCCACTTTTCTTGTTTTGGATTGGATAGGCCAATTTTTTTAGCCCCCAATCTTCTTTTGATACCATCTTAGCTCCTTTAGAAACGAGAAAATCTTCGTATTTCTTTACTGTTTCCTTTATCTGGTCATCAGATAAAACGGGATTTAAGATGAAAACAGTTTCGTAATGATTCATATATATAATTTTAAAATGGATGCAAAACTAATTATTTTATATGGTTTAAACAACTTTAATGAACAGCTTTTTTTGAATTTATTTTTTGCATTTTAACGGTGAATATTGGTTTTTATCGAATTTATCTTTAAGTTTGTAGTCTACTATCAACCAATTTAACCTTTACTGCTATGAAAATTAACTGTATTGTTATTGATCCGCATGCACTCCAACGCATTAATACAATTTCAAAAATTAATAGCCACCATGCATTGCGCTCCACCAATGAATTTAGTACATCTACAGATGCGCTTGAATTTCTTGAAGATAATAATACTGATTTAATTTTTCTTGAAATAGACACCCCCAATCTAAATGGCTTTGAATTCCTAGATTTAATCAAAACTACTGGGAACGGAATGCCCAAGGTAATCATCACTACAAAAAACACAAATCATGCGTTTAAATCGTACAGATACGACGTTGTCGATTTTTTGGCCAAACCATTGAATGAATCTTTATTTCAGAATGCTATAGATAAAGTGCTTAAAATTTCTTCTTCTAAAGAGCAAAACAAAGAAACCGACACACAACATATTTTCATCAAAAGCAACCTAAAAAAAAGAAAGGTATATATCAAAGATATAAAATGGATTGAAGCCCTGGGAGATTATGTGAAACTTATTACAAATAATGGCAGTTTTGTTATCTTATCGACCATGAAAGCTTTTGAAAATGAACTCCCCTCCAAAAAATTCTTAAGGATTCATAAATCATACATTATAAACCTTAAAAAGGTTGAACGTTACAATAGTAAATTTGTTGAGATTGAAAATTCTCAGATTCCACTCAGTAGAAATAAAAAAAATACACTTACTGATGCACTTAATGTAGCTTCGTCTCAAAAACTTTAATAATTATCTACATTAATTACCAACCGAATGGGTCTGAATAGTTTTGTACTTGAGAAACTATTTTTAATACGGTTTATTATGATTTTTGTCTTTTGTAGAGATTGATCATTTGGTATTTTAATTAATATATTTTTGTGGTACAAATTTCTAATTCTGGAAACGGGCGGAAATTCTGGCCCCAAAACGTGAGGACCAAATACTTGAGCAAGCGCCTTGGCCAACCATGCTGCGCCCTCATTTACCCTATTATAATCTTTGTGTTTAAGCGTAAGTTTTATAATTCTAAAGTAGGGAGGGTACTTGTATATACGGCGCTGATAAGTCTGTTCATCAAACATTTTAGTATATTGATTAGAGGAAACTTGCTGCAAAATATTGTGATGAGGATTGTAAGATTGAATAATGACTTTCCCTCTAATTTTGGTGCGCCCTGCTCTTCCTGAAACTTGTTGTAAAAGCTGAAAACAACGTTCGTGGGCTCTAAAATCTGGAAAATTAATAAGCTGGTCGGCATTGAGCACCCCCACTAACTTGACATCTCTAAAATCTAATCCTTTTGTTAGCATTTGGGTGCCTACCAGAATATCGATTTCTTTTTGTTCAAATTTTTGAATTATACGATCGTAACTGTATTTACCGCGAGTCGTATCCAAATCCATTCGTGCCACTTTCGCATTTGGGAAAAGTGCCATTGTTTCTTCTTGAATTTGCTCTGTACCAAAACCTTTAGTATCCAAATCAACTCCTCCGCATGCCCCACATTGTTTTTGTACGACAATTGCATAGCTACAATAGTGACAACGCAATTGATTGGCATGCTGATGGTAGGTCAATGTCACGTCACAATTTGAACACTCTGGACTATGTCCGCAAGAGTTACATGTCAAAACTGGAGCATAACCCCTTCTGTTTTGAAAGAGAATGATTTGATGCTTCTCTTCTAATGCTTCTTTAATTTCAGAAATTAGACGGTCACTGAAATGACCGTTCATGCGCTTTCGTTTATGTTTGTCTTTGAGGTCTACCAATTCTATGTCTGGTAGAATAACATCATTGTAGCGTTTTGTTAATGAAACATACCCGTACTTGTCTTCCCTAACAGCATTGAAATAACTTTCGATGCTAGGGGTTGCAGAGCCCAAAATTGTCTTAGCGTTGTGAAGATTGGCTAGTACAATGGCCGCATCACGTGCATGGTAGCGCGGTGCAGGGTCAAATTGCTTGTAGGATGGTTCGTGTTCTTCATCAACAATTACTAATCCCAAATTTGAGAATGGTAAGAACAGTGAAGAGCGTGCACCAATAACTACTTTAGAACGCTCAGAGTTTTGCAACACTTTGTTCCATATTTCTACACGTTCGTTTGGGCTAAATCGTGAATGATAAACTGCAATTTGATCGCCAAAATAATGCTTCAAACGTAATACTAACTGTGAAGTCAAAGCGATTTCTGGTACTAAAAACAATGCTTGTTGACCTTTGGCTAGAACTGCTTCAATCATTTTTACATAAATTTCTGTTTTCCCAGACGATGTTACACCATGAAAAAGGCAAATATCTTTATCCTTTAAAACGGAATTGATACTAGACAATGCAGAAAGTTGATCGTTGCTTAAATTGATCTTTTTTTCTGTTGAAAGCACTTCCAATTTCAATCGATCTACTTCAATAAAGTGTTCCTCGAATATTGATTTGTCGATTAGTGCTTTTATTTGGGTAGACGTCCCTCCACTTGCCTTTTTTAGTTCGGTAACCGATACGCGTTCGGAATCTTTACATAACGAAAAATACGCCAAAACAATCTGTTTTTGCTTTTTTGATCGCTGAAGTTGATCTAATAACTCCGCTAAATTATTCTCCTTTTTGTAATCAGAATGAAGAACCACAGTACGCAAAAGTTTTGGTTTATATTTTTGGATTAACTCTTGACTGGTAGTAATAATCTTTGCGTCTAGTAAAGGTTTGAGAATTTTTAAAGTATTCTTTTTATTCAAAACCGACTGAACATCTTCCACTTTAAGTCTTGCTTCTTGTTGTAATGCTTCAATCACAAGAAACTGATCGTCGGAGAGCAAATCTTCGCTGATTTTCGCATCTGGGTGCATAGAAATAATGGATTCACTTTGTAATAAAAGTGCACTGGGTAAGGCAGCACTCAAAACTTCGCCTAGAGCACACATGTAATACTTAGAAATCCATGCCCAATGTTGCAGTTGAATTGGAAATACAATTGGAGTATCATCTATTATGCTATGGATGGATTTGACTTCATATGCTGTTGGTGCGTTATGATGACATTTTAAAACCAAAGCAGTGTATACTTTGCTTTTTCCAAAAGGCACTGCTACTCGAACACCTGGTTGAATAAAATTGAATTCCGCAGCAGTTACCGCATAGGAAAAATTACGCTCTAAAGGCAGAGGTAAAATAACGTCAATAAAATATGAATGTCCTAGTTGTTGCATTTTTGTTTTAGACGTTGCAAAGATGCGTTAAGCTCAAAACCGAGCAACAGAATAATGGCGTTGAGCCATAGGTAAAATAGTAAAATCAATAGTGCCCCTATAGAACCATAAAGTTGATTGTAGTTAGAAAAATTTTCAATATAATATCCAAATAAATAAGAGTTGATGAGCACTAAAAATGTAGTAAACAACGCCCCTACTGAAAAAAATCGTGACTGCTTTCCTTCTTTAGTTCCAAAAAAATAAAGAACAGCAATGGTGAGGTAGATCATCAAAATGAAAAACAAAAATTTGGAGGCATCGATCCAAAACAATTCGCTTGCAGCATCATTCAAATTTAGTGAATCATAAAGAGGATGAATCAAATAAATTTCACAAAATCCAACTCCAATTATTGTTACAATCAGAATAAAAACTAAAATGATAGAAACCCCAAAAGCATATAAATATTGATTAATGAAATTCCTATTGAGTTGCTGATGATAGGAGTTTTCAAAACCAGAAAATACGGCATTTACTCCGTTGGACATCAAAAACATGGAAATTAAAAAAACGGAAGAAATAAGTCCACCCCCTCTATTTTTGTTAATGTTTTCAAATATATTTTGATTAAAAAAATCGGAAGTATTGGGCGGTAAACTGGCATCCAAAAAATTTAAAAAATCGGATTGGAATCCTTCAAATGGGATATAAGGAATCAAAATAATGATGAACAGTAAAAACGGAAAAATAGCCATAAAAAAACTAAAAGCAACAGCACTTGCACGAATTGAAAGTGCGCCATATATGATGCCTAAAATGTACATTTCTAAAAGGTCGTAAAGGGTTAAGCCCTCCAATCCAGGAAGTTTAATCGACTTCAAAAGCCGAACTACCCAACGTAAAACAGGAATTTTTTCTAATTTTTGTTCAATTGGTGTACTCATTCTACAGCTTTTAGACTGAGGTCCATGTTATACACCGAATGTGTTAGTGCTCCCGAAGAAATAAAATCTACTCCACATTCGGCATAATGGCGCAAAGTAACTTCATCGATTCCACCTGAAGATTCCGTTTGGCATTGATTTCCAATAAGTGCTACAGCTTCTTTGGTTTCATGAATATTGAAATTGTCAATCAAAATTCGATCGGCTACTCCATGCGCCAAAATGTCTTTAATTTCGTCCATATCACGGGCCTCAACGATAATTTTCAGATTTAATTGATTAAGCTTGATATATTCAGTCGTCAAATTCAAAGCATTGGCTACACCTCCTGCAAAATCAATATGGTTGTCCTTCAGCATAATGACGTCGTAGAGCGCAAAACGATGATTTACACCCCCACCTATCGTCACGGCCCATTTTTCTAAAGCACGAATACCAGGTGTTGTTTTTCGCGTATCCAAAATTTTGGTCTTTGTGCCTTTCAATACTTGAACAAAATAATCGGTTTTTGTAGCGATGGCACTCATACGCTGCATAGCATTGAGCACCAAACGTTCAGCTTTCAATATAGACTGTTGTGGTCCTTGAACCACAAAAGCAATATCGCCAAATTTTACTGCAGTTCCGTCCTGAACATGCACCGTCATTCGCAGTCTTGAATCGATGTATTTGAACACTTGTCTGGCAAACTCTACTCCTGCCAAAATGCCTTTGTCTTTAACTAATAATTGCGCTTTACCAAATGCATTTTCGGGTATACATGCCAATGAGCTGTGGTCTCCAGAACCAACATCTTCTCGAACAGCATTGGCAATAATTAGTTGTATTTCATTTTGAAAAGCTTCTTGACTGATCATTGTACTATAGTTTACAGCTAAATTAAGGATTTGAGTGATTAAAAATAAAAAAATATCATCTAATTTATGTTTAACTTAGCTACATGAAAATTAAACTTCTTGCTATTGGAAAAACAGATGACAAGGCATTGGTGCAATTGATTCAAAAATATGAAACAAGACTCCAGCATTACATCTCTTTTTCGCTTGAAATTATCCCTGATTTAAAACATACCAAAAATTTCTCTGAACATATTCAAAAAGAGAAAGAAGGACAATCGATTTTATCTAAAATTTCATCTACAGATCGTCTTTTTCTGTTGGATGAAAACGGAAAAACTATGGATTCTATAGAATTTTCAAAATTTTTACAAAAACAAATGAATTCTGGGCCTAAACAATTAATTTTTGTTATTGGTGGCCCTTATGGATTTTCAGATGAAGTATACCAGAAAGCCCATGGAAAAATTTCGCTTTCAAAAATGACATTCTCACATCAAATGGTACGCCTTTTTGCGATTGAACAACTGTACAGAGGATTTACAATTCTACGAAATGGACCCTACCATCATCAATAAATATGATTGAACTAGTTTTTGCAACCAATAATCCCAACAAACTTAGAGAAGTACAAGTACAACTTCCTAAAGGCATTCAACTTATTAGTCTAAAAGATATTGGATGTACCGAAGATATTCCAGAAACACAAAATACCATTGAAGGCAATGCACTTCAAAAAGCAAACTATATAAAAACCAAATACAACAGAGATTGTTTTGCCGACGATACCGGTTTGGAAGTTGATGCTTTGGATGGTGCGCCTGGAGTACATTCTGCACGCTATGCTGGCCCCGAAAAAAAAGCTATAAACAATATTAAAAAACTGCTCAATGCTTTAGAAAACGAACCAAATCGTGCTGCACAATTCAAAACCGTAATTGCATTGCATTTCAAGGGAAAATCAATTCAATTTGAAGGAATATGTAAAGGTGAAATAGTGCATAAGCCCACTGGGGCTGGCGGCTTTGGTTATGATCCCATTTTTAGACCTTTAAATTATGAGCAAACATTTGCCGAATTGAGCTTAGAAGAAAAAAATAAAATTGGTCATAGAGGAATTGCTGTAGCAAAATTGATTCAGTTTTTTAGACAAAATCAGTAACTTAATTATTTAACGTACCTTTGCCGCAAATCCTCAGGGTGAGGATGTGTTACAAGAGGTATGGTAAAAACTGTTCGATACGCTTCTGAGGTAACACCAAAACGCATATCGAAAAGACATACGAATGAATACATTCCAACAACTAGGACTTGAAGAACATTTGCTTCAAGCCATCAACGATCTTGGTTTTGAAACACCAAGTGAAGTACAACAAAAAGCAATTCCAACACTACTTTCTGATGAGAATGATCTTGTAGCGCTAGCACAAACAGGAACTGGTAAAACAGCAGCATTTGGCTTTCCAATGTTGCAAAAAATTGACGTCAATAGCCGGACTACACAAGGTCTTATCTTGTCCCCTACAAGAGAATTGTGCTTGCAAATTACTAATGAATTAAAACTCTATGGCAAATATTGTAAAGGTTTAAATGTAACCGCTATATACGGTGGAGCAAGCATCACAGAACAAGCCAAAAACGTAAAGCGTGGTGCACAAATCATTGTAGCCACTCCAGGTCGAATGAAAGATATGATCAGTAGACGATTGGTCGATATTTCAAAGATTGATTATGCAGTATTGGACGAAGCCGATGAAATGCTGAATATGGGCTTTTTCGAAGACATTAAAGCAATACTTTCGCATACACCACAAGAAAAGTCAACTTGGCTGTTTTCTGCCACAATGCCCAAAGAGGTTTCCATTATCGCCAAAAAATTTATGGCCAACCCTACAGAAATTACTGTTGGTAGCAAAAACACAGGGAGTAAAAACGTTTCACACGAATATTATTTGGTCGGATCTAGAGATCGTTATGCTGCTCTAAAACGTCTTGCCGATGCACATCCTCACATCTTTTCTGTCATCTTTTGTCGTACCAAAAGAGACACACAAAAAGTTGCCGAAAAATTGATTGAAGACGGATATAGCGCAGGAGCACTACACGGAGATTTAAGTCAAAACCAACGCGATTTGGTAATGAAATCGTTTAGAAATAAACAAATTCAAATGTTGGTCGCTACAGATGTTGCTGCTCGAGGAATAGATGTTGATGATATTACACATGTAATTAATTACCAATTGCCAGACGAAATTGAAACCTATACCCACAGAAGTGGACGTACAGGACGCGCTGGAAAAACTGGAGTTTCGATGGTAATCATTACCAAAAGTGAGCAACGCAAAATCAAAACAATTGAAAAAATTATTCAAAAAAGTTTTGTCAAAAAAGATGTTCCTGATGGAATGGAAATTTGTGAAGTTCAGCTAAAAGCATTGGCGCACAAAATTCATGATACCGAAATCAATCACGAAATTGATCCTTATTTGGACGAAATAAATCTTCTTTTTGAGGACAGTAGTAAGGAAGAGCTCATCAAAAAGTTTTTTTCAGTAGAGTTTACTCGCTTTTTTAATTATTATAAGAAGGCGAAAAATCTAAATTCCCCAAGTGGTAACGATTCGTTTTCAGATGAAAAAAAAGACGATCAATCGGCACGCTTCTTTATTAATATCGGTAAAAAAGACGGATACGATTGGATGAGCATGAAAGATTTCTTGAGAGATGCTCTGGGGTTAGGTCAAGATGATGTGTTTAAAGTTGATGTAAAAGACAGTTACTCATTTTTCAATACCGAAACGGTTCATATGCCAAAAGTCTTGGAATTCTTTTCAGATTTCAAACAAAACGGGCGTTACATCAATGTCGAAATTACTGAGAAAAAAGAACGTCGAGGAAATCGCCGATTTGGAGGTCAAAAAGGGGGACGTTCTAGAAGAAAGGATGGGTTTAGATCTGAAGGACGTGGAAATCGTAAAGACCGAAGAAAAGACAATGGAGGCCGATCGCCGCGTAGATCATCCGACTTCAAACCACAAGGAAGTAGTTCGTCTAGACCAAGAAGAAACCGTAGGAAATAGTCATTTGTTAATTTTAAAACAAAAATTGGGCTGATATTTGCTATATAGGTAGAGTTTAGTACTTTTATACTGATAAATTTTCTATGAAAAATTACCTGTTTCTTATCTTCGTTTTTACTCTACCATTTTTCAGCTTTGGTCAAGATTTTTCTGTCGTTAAAGGAAAAATTGTTAATGCTGCCGACGATGAACCCATGGAAAATGTAAACATTGTCAACCTAAACCAAGTGTATGGAACTACGACAAATACTGACGGTAAGTTCGAAATTAAAGCAAAAGCCAACGACACACTACATTTGTCTTTTCTGGGGTTCAAATCTATAAAAGTTAGGGTCACCAATGATTGGGTAAATTTTGGAAATGAAACCACTATTGAACTTACAGAACTTGCTTTAGCATTAGAAGAAGTAGTCGTAAATAAACTAAAACTTACTGGATACTTAGAAGTAGACATCAAACAAGTTCCAATACAAAAAAATGTCCGTTACAGTATTTCTGGGCTGAACTCGGGCTACGAATCTAGTCCTAGTTCGCCTACAATGGTTACAAAGGTTTTAGGTGCTATTTTCAATCCTGCAGATTTTCTCTACAATATATTTGGCAAAAAACCACGTGAAATGAGAAAACTACGCAAAATGAAAAAACAGGACGAAATTCGAACTATTCTTGCCTCCCGTTTCGATAGAGAAATGCTAACTGCTCTGTTGCAAGTAGATAAAGTTGATTTAGACTTACTCATTAGCGAATGTAATTATTCTGACGACTTTATTAGAACAGCCAATGATCTTCAGATCCTGGATGCAATCAGCGAATGCTATGAAGAGTACAAAATTTTGAGTCGCGATCGCTAAGAGATTTCTACTTTTTTTTTAAAATAATTTGGAGTTTATAAAAATTTTGTATATTTAGAGTGTTAATGCTTGCCCCCAATCATGAACAAAAACTAAAACTTCACACTTATGTGATTTCAATTTTAAATTCATTTTTTGGGCAGTATTATTAAGATTTTAATAACTACAAATCAAAATATATGGAAATTATTAGTACAATTGTTATTGGAGCTATTGCTGGATGGCTTGGTAGCACAATTTTTAAAGGCAGCAGTTTAGGGCTTATTGGTAATATCATTGTTGGTATTATTGGAAGTTTTGTTGGAAGTTGGTCTCTCGGAAAACTTGGCGTTAGTCTAGGTTCTGGATGGGTTGGCGCAATATTAACAGGAGCTGTTGGTGCGCTCATTATTTTATTTCTTCTGAATTTGATTTTCAAAAAACGGGTATAAACCAAATAAAACCCCCTTGGTTTAGCCCCAAGAAATGCACACAAGCTGTATGAAAATACAAGGCGTGTGCATTTTTTTTTATCTTTAAACCAAAAAATTAATCCATATGCATCCTTTTTTAAAAAATGGCCTGGCCGTTTTGGCTGGAATTATTATTGGTGGGCTTATCAACTTTAGTATTATAATCATCAGTAATTTCATTGTTCCCCTTCCAGAAGGCGTAGATGCCACTAGTGTAGAAAGTATAAAAGCTAATATTCATTTATACAAACCCATACATTTTCTATTCCCTTTTTTGGCACACGCCTTAGGAACTTTATCAGGTGCAGTATTGGCAATCAAAATTTCCAATGATAAGATGAAAAAAGTGGCCTATGTTGTTGCGCTTGTGTTTTTATATGGTGGTATTTCGATGGGAACACAAATTCCAAGCCCTTTGTGGTTTTCGATTCTCGATCTTGGAGTAGCATATATCCCAATGGCTTGGTTAGCTACAAAACTGACACGTTAAATTCCTTTATTTTTCGCTTCTATCCATTTTGAAAAATACTTGGTACTTTGCATACTATGGTGTTGTAATAAAATCCCTGTAAAGTTTTGCAACCTATGTGCATCAAGATGATTTTTCAAATACTGTATTGTGTTGAACAAAGTTAAAGCAAATTGATCTTTCAAAAAGCGCTGTTGGAGAACCGCGATACCATTGGATTGTGCAAATAACCACAAATCTTTATTTGTGTATAATTCTATGGCTTTTTCAATAAAAACAGTCTCGTCATCAGAAACAAATCCGTTACGAGGATACTTCCCAAAAACACCCTCGGCAGCAATAGAGGACATGGCGCAAGGGGTCCCATTGCGCATAGCATCGACAAGTTTACCTTTCAGACCAGCGCCAAATTGTAAAGGAGCTAATAAAATCTTAGCAGAAGACAGAACTTCATCAATATCATCTACATAACCATGAACAAAAAATTTCTGTTTCTTGTTTTGAAGATTTAAATGCTTGGGCTTTGGATATGCACCATACACATGCAAAGCGGCATCTGGCAGGATTTTGTGCAATTTTGGCCATATATCTGTTTTCAAGTAAAAAACAGTATCCGAGTTAGGGGGATGGATAAAATTACCAACAAAAACAAAATCTCTACGCTGTTCAAATGGTATTAAATTATCTAAATCAGGGATAGCATTACCATCTAAAACAAAAGGTAAATACAACAATAAAGATGAATCAATATGTAATTGAGTGGTTAAAATATCCATTTCAACTTCAGAAATAATGAGAGAAAGATCGGAACGCAAAATACTAGCCAATTCTCTTTTGGCAACATCAGTTTTTAAATATTCTTTAGAAAAGTTAGAAGTTTTTGCCTTGTATTCTTGACGTGCTTTTCGCAAAAAATGAAGATCTTCGGTATCCAAAATTCGAATGGCTTGTGGACAACATTTTGAAACACGCCAACCAAACTGCTCCTCAGTCATAAAACGATCAAAAACCACGATATGAGGATTTAATTGTTCTACAAAATTGTCGAAACGCACATCATTTAGAGCAAGATTCTCTTCCTGAACACCGATTGATTCTAAATCAAAAGAATGCTCGGTACGCTTAGATGCTGATCCAAAAACAACAGTATATCCCTGAGTTTTAAATAATTGGATCAATTGGATGATTCTAGCTCCTGCAGCCGATGATTTTGGCTCAGGAAATACAAATCCAATAAAAAAAACTACAGCGGATTTTGACTTCAATTGTTGTTTAGAATTAATATTATGCATCAAAAATAGGAATTAATCTCATCATCTTTCCAACAAATTAAAATCTTAGAACGAAAAGTAATATCTTTGCATTTTTAAATCATATTTTATGTCGCTTACACAACTCAACGCAATCTCTCCGATAGATGGACGCTATAGGTCAAAAACTAATGAACTTGCAGACTATTTTTCTGAAGAAGCACTCATAAAATATCGAGTTTTAGTCGAAATTGAATATTTTATTTCTTTATGCAATTTGCCACTTCCTCAATTGGCAAATTTTGATGAGCATTTGTACACTGAATTGCGGGCTATCTACAAAAAATTCTCTGCTGCTGATGCAAAGGCCATAAAAGATATTGAACGTGTTACCAACCACGATGTTAAAGCAGTGGAATATTTTATCAAGGAAAAATTTGACACTTTAAACTTGAGTAAATACAAAGAATTTATTCACTTTGGACTCACCTCACAAGACATCAACAATACAGCAGTACCCCTAAGTATTAAAGAGGCCATAACGAGTGTGTATCTTCCTGAAATTGAAACTCTTATAAATACATTAAAGGGATTTATTGACGAGTGGAAAGATGTACCTCTACTGGCCAGAACCCATGGACAACCGGCTTCTCCTACTCGATTGGGCAAAGAAATTGATGTGTTCAAAGTTCGTTTAGAAGAACAATTGAGCGCCTTAAAAAAGATTCCAAATGCTGCAAAGTTTGGCGGAGCAACTGGAAATTTCAATGCACACCATGTTGCCTATCCAAAAGTTGATTGGAAAGCTTTTGGTACTGCGTTTATAACCAACGAATTGGGGCTTCATCATTCATTTCCGACCACACAAATTGAGCATTATGACCATGCAGCGGCACTTTTCGATGCCATGAAACGAATCAACACAATTCTTATTGATATGAATCGTGATTTTTGGACTTATATCTCGATGGATTACTTCAAACAAAAAATCAAGAAAGGAGAGGTTGGCAGTTCTGCTATGCCACACAAAGTAAACCCAATAGATTTTGAAAACAGTGAAGGAAATCTCGGTATTGCAAATGCACTCTTTGAACATCTTGCTGCAAAACTACCAACTTCCAGATTGCAACGCGACCTAACCGATAGCACGGTGTTGCGTAATGTTGGAGTACCTTTTGCACATACTATTATTGCCTTTAAGTCTACACTTAAAGGATTGAATAAATTATTACTTAATGAGCAAAAAATTGCTTCAGATTTGGAACTCAACTGGGCCGTAGTTGCCGAAGCAGTACAAACTATTCTGAGACGTGAGGGCTATCCTAATGCGTATGAAGCGCTAAAAGGGCTCACACGTACTAATGCCGCAATTACTCAAAACTCTATCGCTGAATTTATTGATACTCTAGAGGTGCATGAATCCATTAAAGAAGAGTTGAAAAAAATTACGCCAACAAATTATACTGGAGTATAAAAAATGCCCTTAATTAAGGGCATTTTTTCTTAGTATATTTTCTTAATATATTTTTAGATTTAGAGCATAAAATCCATGAACCCTTCAACATTCATGTCTTTGGTGTCTAGTTTATTGATGATTGGGCCTAATTCCATTATTTTTGCTATATCCATATTATCGCCAAGTACACGAATAATGGCAAATCCATAGGTATTGGAGCGCCCAAAAACCACCAACTCATCTATGGTATCGTCATCACCAATATAACTGATTTTTACCCTTCCATCTTTCTGATTTCCAAGCCGTAAAAGCTCATTGTAGCGCTTGTCTTTTAGAAGTGCTTTTACATTACCAACTTCAGCATTAAATACATCAATATTTCCAGATTTTAAGCTATATCCAAGCATATTCAGTTTATCAATTGAGTTGATGGCTTGACGCTGAATTTCAGTCATTTGGATATCATCAGTTCCCAAAAAAGAAACTGGAACATCCATTGATATAAAATTAGGTGTTTCTTGATGATCAACAAAGTAGGTTTGTAAAGTTGGTTTCGCATTACAACTGACAAGACAGATAGATGCAAAAACAAAAAGTAAAAAAGATTTTGGCTGATTCATATTTTATTGTTTGGATGCTTTTTTCAATTGATCGCCACCAGGAACATTAAGTTGTGATGTGAGTTTGGATACATTGCGCAAGTCGATATCTCCAGTAAGCGAAAGCAATACCGTTTCGATCACGCGTTGCTTCCCACCGACTTTAATGTCTTGTTCTTCCATTGCTTTTGATAGACCACTAACAAGCATAAGAAGCTCAGAAACATGATTTTCGTCTCGACCAGATAACACAAAGAATTTGATGTTTTGATCTCCATCTTTTATGCGCATCAACTCTTCTAGTGAAGAGTTTTTCACATAGCGATTTACATCAGATATAATAGATTTTGAAACTTTAATGTCGTCTGTAGAATAAACTGTTAGGTTATTCAAGGTCTTTACTTGATCCAAAAAAGCATCGGCTTCTGGATCATTTGTTTTAATTTTCATTTCGGCCAGCATACCAAACATTTTTTGGTTGACTACTACCGAAGTGACGTTGTCCATGTCTTCATATTTTTCAAAAAGACTTTGTGCGAATGCCATTGGTGCAATGGCAAAAATTAAGATAATTACTAGATTTTTCATGGTTTAAATTTACTTGTTTATTTTAAAAATTTTATTGGTCGTTGTATTGAATGTATTGAGAAAAGTTATGTTTTGCTCACCCTTTTGCAATGCGTTAGAAAAAACCTCCAAGGTTTTAAGTTGAGAAGTTCCTTTGTTAAAGTTATTCGATAGCATTTCCAATGCTATTTTTGTTTGGTCGTAGGCAAAAATCTCATCCTCCGAAAATTGATTTTTATGTACTCCAGAATTATAGTTCAAAAGCAGTCCTAACAAGACCACCACTGATGCAGCAATAGATAAGTTTCTAAAACCAAATACCTTTTTAGTGACATTCACTTGAGGGGTAAATTTTTGGTGTTTTGCGTGTGAAAAATATCTAAATAAGGCTTGGTAATGCAAAAGGTGATCTGGCACTTCGTCTTGATTAAAGAACGCTGCAAGAGTTGCTTCTTCTGCAAGAGAAGTTTCGCATAAATCATATTTTTCTAAAAGCTGTTCAATGTGCTGTAATTCCATAACTATGTGCTTGGATTAATTTTTCTCTTAATGTTTTTCTGGCTCTTGAAAGTGCAACGCGAATGGCTGTTTCTTTCATTTCCAAAAGGTCTGCAATTTCATTAAATTCGTATTGCTCCACATCCCTTAACTGAACGATTAATTGCTGTTGAACAGGGAGGGTTTTCATGAATTTTTCAATTAAGTTTAAGCTATCTCTAGCTTCTATTTTGTTTTGTAACTTTTGATTGTGGTCCTCATAATTGTGATGCACAATCTTCAAATTCTGAGCTTGTTTGGATTTCAATCGATCCAAACAATGGTTTTTAGTGATAGTCATCGCAAAAGCTTCTGGGCTTTTATAGGTGCTCAAACGGTCACGAATTTTCCATAATTTTAAAAGAACGTCCTGTGTTGCATCTTCTGCTTCTTCAACGGACACCAAAAAACGTTTTGCAAATCGAAACAATTTGTTTTTGAAAGGATCAATTAGCGCTATGTATTCTCTTTCAGTCATTTGTTTGGCCGTGTTATGATTAAGACGAACATGTATATTTTTTGTTACAAGATCAAAAATAATTTTTTAATTCTTATGATTTTTTGATGTAACTTGTGGTACAAAATTTGCTATTAATAATTGTTAATAATACAATTTTTACAATGAAAATCAACAAAAATAGACACATGAAAACAACAATTAAATATTTGGCTCTCATACTCTTAATTGGATTTTCGTTCAGTTGTTTTGAAGATAATGATGACAACATTGTGAGTTCTACAAGTATAAAAGACTTTGTATGGAAGGCCATGAATGCAGTATACCTTTATAAAGCTGATGTTCCAGATCTTGCAAATAATCGATTCACAAACAATTCCGATTACCAAACTTTTTTCGAAAATTACGACTCTCCTGAACTGTTTTTTGAAAATTTGATTTATGACCGTGAAAATGTAGATCGCTTTAGCATCATTACCCATAATTATTTTGCATTAGAACAATTACTCAGTGGGGTTTCGAAAAGTAGCGGTGCAGAATTCAACTTTTATTATGTTCCTGGAAGTAGTATTGATGTATTTGGCATTGTTCGTCTAGTTTTACCCAACAGTAGCGCTAGTCAAACATCACTTAGTAGGGGGCAAATTTTCAATAAAGTTAATGGGACATCTTTGACTAAAGACAACTATAGGTCCCTTTTATCGGATGATGTTTTTACACTAAATATGGCTGAATACAACGATAATGGCACTGAGGAAACAGACGACGATAGCATAAGCAATACGACTGAAGCCATAACACTAACAAAAACAGTTTATACAGAAAATCCCGTATACAGCACCAAGATTTTTGATTTAGATGATGACAAAGTTGGGTATTTAATGTACAATGGTTTTGTGAATGAATTTGATGCAGAACTCAATCAAGCATTTGGGACTTTCAAAACGCAAAATATAGATCACCTTGTATTGGATCTTCGCTATAATCCTGGTGGGAGTATAAACACAGCGACAGCGCTCGGAAGTATGGTTACGGGAAGCTTTAACGACCAAGTTTTTGCCACCCTACAATACAACGAAACACTACAAAGCAATAATTATGATTATGTGTTTACCGACGCCCTCAGCGATGACACTAGCATTAATAGTTTAAATTTAGACAAAATCTATGTTTTAACCTCTGGTGCTTCTGCTTCATCGAGTGAAATGATAATCAACAGTTTAAAATCATATATAGATGTTGTCCAAATTGGCAGTATAACAGTAGGAAAATCTCAGGCCTCACAAATTGTTTATGATTCATCAAATTTGAGCAGAACCAATGTAAATCCAAGCCATACCTATGCCTTGTTACCGCTCATCGCCATTACCGTCAACAAAAACGGTACAGTTGTTCCATCTTCAGGATTAGTACCAGATTTTGAAGTCAATGAAAAAGCATCAAACTATGGCACCATTGGAGATCCAGATGAGCCCTTATTAAAAGCTGCATTGGAAGCCATCCAATTGTCTGGGCGACCCTCAGGTTATGAATCCGGAGACACTAATAATTTGATTATTCTCAATGAATTGAATGCAAAAAACACCCTTATGATTGCTGATTAGACTAAAAGCTGAAATTCACCCCCAACCTGTAATTTCTGCCCAGAGTAGAATAGCGATAAGCTTCTTGGTAAGATTCATCAAATACATTTGAAACGTTTGCAAAAATCTTTAATTTATCATTAAAAAGATGATGCGCTACGCCCATATTCAAAAGACTGTAGGCCTCTAGTATTATTGCTGCTGAATCTATTTGAAAAGGTGAAATTCGCTTACTGTTGTATTGGAAATTTAGCAATAAATTTGTTTTGTCTGTTAAATCAAAAAATGTACTAAAATTGAACTTATGTTTAGGAATTCTAATCAATTGTTGCTCTTTTGATTCCACAAAAGCATAATTAAAATTCATGCTAATATGCTTAAAACCAATGTATTTAAACTCTGCTTCAAGGCCTTGAACAGTGGTTTCGCCTAAAATATTTTGATAGTTTCCTTCAAATGTTGTTGGATTTGAAACCACATAATCAATAAAATTATTTTGTATCCGCTGAAATACTGTCATACGTAAATTAAAAACATCCGCATCACTCAATTCTAATCCGAATTCTAAAGTACTATCTTCTTGTGGATCAAGAAGAGTATTCCCAATATTTGGTGCAAACAATTGGTAAAGAGATGGCGTGATAAAAGCGGTACTGTACGAAGCAGATAATTTCAAATTCTGATTCGTTAATTGAAATGAATAAAATGGGTTTACAGAATACACAAGATGTGAGCCATAAGTTGAATGCTGATTGAGGCGAACTCCACCATCAACATTTAAACCAGATTTTGATACATACACTATATTGACATAAGGAGCAAAACTATTAGTATTGGCCAAATCGGATCTTATATCGCTTTGAAAAAAAGTAGAACCAAAAGGAATATTATAACTTTCCATTTCTGTATTATTATAGCTGACACCTACCAACGAAAACAATTTTGAAGCAAATACATATTTATTAAAAACATCAACATTCCTGGTTTTTGAAGCATATTTGGTTGGATAACTTGAATCATACGAGCGGTTATTATTATTAAATGCAGCGTTTAAATTTAAACTTCCACTTTCGTAATCATAAACTGAAGAAACACCCACCCGTTCTTGCTTATTTTTGGTGTTGTAATCTGCATCTGTAAATCCAAAACTTTCATCAAAATCAGAGTCATATCGATCTGAATTGAAATATGTTGAAAGAGAAAAACGTTTAGAAAATGTATAACCTAATTTTAAATATAGGTTTGTTTTTTTGAAATCATCTTCATCAAAATTATCCGCTGGGTTCTCTGGTGAAAGAGCAGATAAACCATCACTAAAACGATGAGAAAAACTACTATTGAAACTCAATTTTTTATAAGAACCGTGGATACTGGCTACATTTTGCATTTCATGAACCTCATGCCGATGTTGATTTGTAATATTATTGGTCCCAATTATTGAACTAAGCGTCCCACCAATGTCTTGTTTAAACGATTTTTTTGTAACAATATTTATAACTGCTGACGAAGCATTGCTGCCATACAAGACGCTTGAAGCTCCTTTTAAAATTTCAATAAATTCAATCTGTTCTAATCCTATGAGATTAAGGTCAAAATTATTTTCAATTTGTGATGCGTCATTCACTGGAACTCCGTCAATAACAATAAGAACTTGACGATTTCGACCACCTCTAATGTTAGTGGATAAAGTCGATCCTGCCTGCCCATAATTCCCATTTATCGTCAAACCAACTTGGGTATTCAGAAGCTGAGCAATTGTCAAACCTTGATTTTGCTCAATTTCTTTGGATGTAATTTTTATAATAGATTTTCCCACTTCTTTATTTGACAATTCAAAACGTGAAGAGGTTACATAAACTTCTTCTAATGATTGTGGCAACGGAAATTCTTGTGACCAACCATTAAAAAAGAAACTAAAGTTTATAAAAATTAAAAAAAGATATTGTGTTGAAGCTCGATTATGTTCTAAGTTATTTTCGATAAAATATAGAAAGTGCTCTACGCATGCGTAAGCTTTGTTGTTCATGTGCTAATTTTTAAATTTGTATAGTTCAACTTCTGATGCTTTACCCGAGCAAAAGAATTTGAGTATTTATGAATTTGGCAGGTCTCCTGACTCTCGTTTTTAAAACAGTCTTCCCAGAAAAAGCTCTAGTGACAAGTAGATGATTTAAAACATTTTTGCAATGCAAAAACTAAGATAACAGTTGCGGGAACAGTTCTGGAATTTCACCAGATTCCCTTTTAATCAACTTTCAAAAAATAAAAAGTTGAACCAAAATCGAAACCAAAATTAAAAAAATATGTAGATGATGAATCATAAATCAAGAAAAATATTAATTTTGATGCAATATTAATTTTATGACAAATTATCTCAATAAAAAAACAGCTGTATTAGTACTATTTATGATAGTTGCTGTACTTTTTAGATTGGTTCCGCACCTACCTAACTTCACCCCTGTTACTGCCATTGCACTTTTTGGGGGATTGTACATTTCCAATAGAATTTTGGCCTTTGCTTTACCACTTGTCATAATGTTTATTTCTGACATTTTTCTTGGATTTTCTTCAATTACACTATTTGTTTACAGTGCATTTTTGTTCGTGACATTCATTGGTACAATAAGAAAAAAGCCAAGTGCTTTTACGATTCTTCTTGGAAGTCTAAGTTTTTTTATCATTACAAACTTTGGTGTTTGGTTATTAGGATATCCCAAAACATGGATAGGTTTGGCAGAGTGTTACACACTAGCCCTCCCCTTCTTTAGAAATTCGTTGATGGGTGATTTATTTTATTCTGGTGTGCTGATTTTTGGGTTTAATTTTGTAGAAAAACAGTATTTGCAAGAAGTCAAATAATGCCTAAAAAGAACGACTAATATTAAATCCAAAGTAAAAATCTCCATCAGACCAATCCCCCGTACTGTTGCCTAAAACTCCGTTTGCATTCATAAACTGTGAGTTTGTAAAGTGCAACTGAAACACATGTCCACCAGTTTCAAGATCAAATCCAATGGATAAAGGATTGTTATAAAGCGAATTTTTGGCGCGATTCAGATGAGCACCATACTCCAAATTGAAAGACCAGCGTTTTCCAAGTTTGTAACGCCCTCCAAAAATTAAACCGTATTGTGAGTTATCTTGAACATCATTGACAACATAATTGTCATGAAAAAATGTTGGCGAAAGTTGTACGGATAATTTATCATTGAATTTCCTTGAAATCAAAAGTTGAACCACATAGCATAAGCGGTGATTAAATTCCAATTTTGGGAGATTGTCTGTACTAAGAGCAGTATTGGCCAAAACAGAAGTATACCCCACCACAGAAAAAGGAATGCGTTCACATTGTTTAACGATTCTAAATTTTGAAGCCAATTCATAAATCTTTTGATTTGAGCTTCGTGATGCGCTTACATTAATACCCTCTGTAAGCCCATAGATAAAATTGAGATGCGTCACCGCTTCATCTAATCCGAATAAATTTTGAAATCCATTTTTTACACTTCCAAAACGGTGGGAAACGACAAAATAGAACCCGCCCTTTGCCACAAGTTTTGTAGACTCAAAGTTTATGATTTTTAATCCTTTAAAAACAGAACTTACTTCTGTTGAAGATTCACTTTCAACATCTATTTCACTCAATAAATCGTCTTGTGCAAAACCAAAATAAGTAAAGCATAAGAAAATGATGAGAATTTTAAATTTCATAAAAAATTATTGTTTTATGATGCGCTTGGTTTGAACAGCATCTTCTGTAATAATTTGCACTACATAAATCCCTGATGTCCATGCATTCGTATTCATCTTTGGAAATGTTCTATTCAATTGGGTTTGCATAATTTGCTTTCCTAAAACATTATAAACCTGAACGTTGGCAGATTGTACGTTACTTGGGAAATCAAAATTTAATTCACTAACTGTTGGGTTGGGATAAACTTCAAATTCTTTTAAAACATAATCAGGTGAACTTAGTGTAAAATTGGCTTGTGCGCCACCTCTATTGGCTGTACCAAAACCATGATAACTTAACTCGAGACTACTACCCCATGCCCACAACAATGGTATTGTTCCTGTAGAGTTGGTAAAAACATGATCTGTAGACTCTCCAGTATTGAGAACTCTTGTAGCTACTATTGTTACAACGCCTGATGTAACATCCTCAGGTTCTACATTCCATTGGTTAGTATCTGGATTGGGTTCAGCATTGCCACCAGTCATATAGTAATCATTTAAACCGGATTCTGAAAAGATGATTACGTCATCACCAGAAGCACCCATACCTGATGCTGAAGGATTTATAGCTACACCTAGCCATCTATTTGTAGGTCCAATCATTGTCATGGTAACTGTGTTATTTGATCCATTGACATCAAATTGAACTGTAAAATCTGGCCCTCCAAGCTGAATCGGACCAGTTGTGGTATTTTGTGCAACAGTTGTAAAAAAGGCAAAAACAAATAATAATAGTGTAATTTTTTTCATAAGCTATTTATTTAATTTTAAAAATTTTATGCATACGTTCGTCGTTTTGAACAATTACGTAGTCCTTGGGCGATTGCCCAACATTGTTTTTATGGTTTGGATCGGCTCCAGCGTCTAAAAGCAACTGAGCCAATTCGTGGTTTTTAAACATGGCTGCATAGTGCAAGGCCGTGGTTTTATTCATATCCTCAATCGTGGGATCTGCACCTGCATCCAAAAGAAGTTGAGCAATAGAATTGTATCCTTTTACGGCAGCAGCCATAAGTGGCGAACCGTCTTTGGTACTGCCATTGATATCTTCCACCTTTGAAATCAAATAGCTGACCACTTCAATATTGTTGTAGTAACAGGCCAAAACAAGTGGCGTACTCCCGCGCTGATCTTTAGCATTCAACACATTTGGTGTTTCTTTTACAACTGCCTGAACTTCTTGAACAGATCCGCGACGAGCCAACTCAAAAATATCAGCTTGCGCACAGAGCAATTGTGAAAAAAATAAAAGTATAATTATTGGTTTAAAATCGAACATTGATCCAGCTTTACTTGTTCCAATAACACGTCAAAGCCGATACAACGACCCTTTATTTTTAGGAAAGAATTCAAGGGTATTTCGGGGGGTACTTTATCAAATTTACAGTAAATTTTGTCGTCTACCGCTAAAAAAATGTTATTAATTTCTGAAAGTGTTCCATAAACAACAATGGTTTTGTCCAAAAATTTTGAAGAAGCGTCAACTTCATTAGCCAGAAATTCATTTAATAACGCATCAGACGATATAATAAATTCCACTGATTCAGTGCTAATATTACGGTGTGGCTTCTGAGTATAGACATACGCAAAAGCAATTATCATAACAATGAAAAAAAAGATGAAACCAGTTTTTTTCTTCATGAAAATAAACAATTAAAACTATGTTAATATAGTGTGATTTGTTTAAAAATGAGGCGTATTAGAAAAAAAAAAAATTAAATTTGAGAACAATTAACCTTTTTTTTGATGAAAACTACACCTTTTTTATTGATTTTATCCGCTTTAATTTTAGTTATGAGCTGTGAAAACAGCAGCGAAAGTGACCTTATTGAACAAACGGATCCAACAGAAAATATTTCCTACAACATACACATCCGCCCTATTATAAACGCCAATTGTGTGTCTTGCCATGCTAACCCCACCATCAATGGTGCATCTGTGCCAATGACCGACTACACTCAAGTGAAAAATGTGTTTGAAAACACCAATGCTCTGGACAGAATGAATCGACAGCCGGGGCAAAGCGGCTTTATGCCCTTGGTAGGCACTCGCTTGCCTCAAGCAAGTATAGATTTGGTAGAACAATGGATGAACGAGGGTTATTTAGAATGAAATATATATTTCTTTTTTTGATTGGTTTTTCCAGTATGAGCTACGCTCAAGAGAAATATTGGACACGTTCGGGTACTTTGACCTTTGAAGCATCAATGCCTGCATTTGAAGAAGTAAAAGCAACCAATGAAAACGTCACTGCGATTTTGAATTCGACAGATGGAAGTTTTGCGTCTTTAGCGTTAGTTAAAGGATTTCGTTTTAAAAATGCACTTATGGAGGAGCATTTTAACGAAAGTTATATCGAAAGTTCGCGCTTTCCTAAAGCTATTTTTAGAGGGAATATTTTAAATTTTGATGCACAAAATTTAAAAAAATCATACACACTGTCTGGCACGTTGGAATTGCATGGCAAAACCAATCCTGTTCTTGTTGAAATCAATATTCATAAGAACGAAAATAACTTAAACTTTTCAGGAATGTTTACAGTTAATGCCACTGATTATGGGATTGAAATTCCTAAAATAGTGCGCAATAAAGTACGAGATAAAGTAAATATCAAGTTTGAATTTTTACTCATCAAAAAAAGCGACTAAACGTCGCTTTTTTTAAGATTTATTTACTTAAATACATTTTACGTCGTGCATATAATTCATAGAATTCATCGTCTTTGAGACTATCGATGAATAAAATGCTTTCTCCTGTACTTTTCATTTCTGGCCCTAACTGCTTATTGACATTGGGGAATTTGTTAAAAGAAAATACCGGTTGTTTTATGGCGTAACCCTCCAATTCTGGTTTGAAATCAAAATCCGTAACTTTCTTATCGCCTAGCATGACTTTGGTGGCATAATTCACGTACGGCTCGCCATATGCTTTCGCAATAAACGGTACTGTTCTCGATGCGCGCGGATTGGCTTCAATAATGTATACCTTGTCGTCTTTGACTGCAAATTGGATATTGATTAAACCTACAGTATTGAGTGCTAGTGCAATTTTCTTTGTATGGTCAATAATTTGTTGCATCACCAAATCGCCCAGGTTAAATGGTGGAAGTGTTGCATTACTATCACCAGAGTGAATACCACATGGTTCAATGTGTTCCATAATTCCAATAATGTAGACGTTTTCACCATCACAAATGGCATCAGCTTCGGCTTCTATAGCACCATCTAAATAATGGTCCAAAAGCAGTTTGTTGTTTGGAATTTTACGAAGTAAATCGATTACATGGTCTTCAAGCTCTTGCTTATTGATGACAATTTTCATACCCTGTCCTCCAAGAACATAAGAAGGTCTTACAAGAATTGGAAAGTTTAATTTATCTGCAACTTGCAATGCTTGATCGGCAGTTTCTGCTGTATCAAATTCTGGATAAGGAATATTGTTTTCTTTTAAAAGTGTAGAAAACGAACCGCGGTCTTCCGCCAAATCCAAAGACTGGAAGCTGGTTCCAAGAACTTTGATACCGTAGCGGTCTAATTTTTCGGCTAATTTAAGCGCTGTTTGACCGCCTAATTGAACAATAACACCTTCTGGTTTTTCGTGTTGTATAATGTCATAAATATGCTCCCAAAAAACAGGTTCAAAATACAGTTTATCGGCCGTATCAAAATCAGTAGAAACAGTTTCTGGATTACAGTTAATCATGATAGTTTCGTATCCACACTCAGCAGCTGCCAAAACCCCATGAACACAACAATAATCAAATTCAATACCTTGACCGATTCTATTAGGTCCAGATCCAAGAACAACAACTTTCTTTTTATTTGAAACTACACTTTCGTTATCAGTTTTCGTAATTCCATCTTTGGTGGTCATTTGACTTTCAAACGTAGAATAATAGTAGGGTGTTTTTGCTTCAAACTCTGCAGCACAAGTGTCTACAAGCTTGTATACTCTATTGATATTAAACTCTTTGCGCTTGTTATATATTTGACTTTCTAAGCAGTCCAACATGTGTGCAATTTGGCGATCACCATACCCTTTTTGCTTGGCTTCGAGCAATAATTCTTTTGTGATGCTGTCTATTTTGTATGTTGAAATTTCCTTTTCAAGGAAATACAATTCTTCATATTGTTTCAAGAACCACATGTCTATTTTAGTGATTTCATGTATTCGAGACAATGGAATTCCAATTTGAATGGCGTCATAAATAACAAACACACGATCCCAACTGGCATGCTTTAGTTTACTGATGATTTGATCATAATCAGAATATCCTTTACCATCTGCGCCAAGTCCATTGCGCTTAATTTCTAAAGATTGTGTGGCTTTGTGTAGTGCTTCTTGAAAAGAACGACCAATACCCATGACCTCACCTACAGCTTTCATTTGTAGGCCTAACTCTCGGTCACTGCCTTCAAATTTATCAAAATTCCAACGTGGTATTTTTACGATAACATAGTCCAATGTAGGTTCAAAAAGTGCCGAGGTAGATTTTGTGATTTGGTTTTGCAACTCATCTAAAGAATATCCGATGGCAAGTTTTGCAGCAATTTTTGCAATAGGGTATCCCGTGGCTTTACTCGCCAAAGCTGAAGATCGTGAAACTCTTGGGTTGATTTCTATGGCAATGATATCTTCTTTTTCATCTGGACTTACAGCAAATTGCACATTACAACCTCCTGCAAAATCACCAATACTACGCATCATATGGATGGCCATATCACGCATTTTCTGATAGGTTGTATCGCTCAGAGTCATTGCGGGTGCGACGGTAATCGAATCCCCAGTATGGATTCCCATTGGATCCATATTTTCGATAGAACAAATGATGACTACATTATCATTGTTGTCTCTCAATAGCTCTAATTCGTACTCTTTCCATCCCATCATGGCTTTGTCAATCATGACCTCGTGAATTGGTGAGATTTCTAAGCCGCGTTTTAATAATTCATCAAAATCTTCTTCTTTATAAACGATTGAAGCACCAGCACCTCCCAGTGTAAAAGAAGCGCGAATAACTAACGGAAAACCAAATTCTTGTGCAATTTCTTTACCTTTTAAGTATGAGTTGGCTGTGGCTTGTGGCGCCATTGGAACGCCTATTTTGAGCATCAGCTCACGAAATTTCTCTCTGTCTTCAGTGATGTTTATCGCATCTATGTCTACGCCAATGATTTCTACACCAAAATCTTCCCAAATGCCTTTTTCATCCGCTTCAATACACAAGTTGAGTGCTGTTTGACCGCCCATAGTTGGCAAAACAGCATCGATTTGAGGGTGATCTTTTAAAATTTTGACAATAGATTTTGTATTGAGTGGCAACAAATACACATGATCGGCCATAGAAGGGTCGGTCATGATGGTAGCAGGGTTCGAGTTGATAAGAACAGTTTCAATTCCATCTTCGCGTAGAGAGCGTAGTGCTTGCGATCCTGAATAATCAAATTCACATGCTTGTCCAATAATGATCGGTCCTGAACCGATGATGAGGATGGATTTTAAATCTTTTCGTTTTGGCATTTTATTATAGTTGAATAGAGATTAATTTTGTTCAAAAATAAACAACGTTTAGATACAAAAAAAGGCGTTACTGATAGTAACACCTTATAATATATTAACAATTGTTAATCATTATTTTTTATGACGTATTTCAGATGAAACACTTAATTTTTTTCTTCCTTTAGCTCTTCTTCTAGAAAGTACTTTTCTTCCATTAGCAGAAGCCATTCTTTCTCTAAAACCGTGCTTGTTTTTTCTCTTTCTTTTAGATGGTTGAAATGTTCTTTTCATGTTATTTATCCGTGTTAAACCTGTAAGGGTTTATAAGTTTTACAAATTTTGTATTGCTCCTAAAAAAGCGCCGTGCAAATATACAAAGAGTTTTTACTATGACAAACGCAATTTTAAAATATTTTTATTTTGTTTTTTTACTACATTTGTGCTCCGTAATAAAATTTAATTATGTTCAATAAAAATATAAAAATCGCCCTCTTTGTCTTGTCTTTTGCTTATGCTGTGTATCAATTTACTGAATCGCTTGTTGGTAATGGTATAATGTTTATTCTCATTGGATTGACTTTTTTGTTTCTCTATTACAAAAATGAACTCATTTTATTGGCTTTTTTAAAATTACGTAAACAAGATTTTGTAGGAACAGAACGTTGGTTAAGCAGAATTAAAAATCCCAAAACTGCACTTACTCAAAAACAACAAGGTTATTACAACTTCCTCAAAGGGATTATGGTATCACAAACCAATATGACAGCTGCTGAGAAATTTTTCAAGAATGCAGTAAATTTAGGACTTTCAATGGATCACGATATGGCTATGGCAAAGCTTAATTTAGCTGGAATTGCCTTTACAAAGCGTCGCAAACAAGAAGCTCAACGACTGCTTAAAGAAGCGCAAACATTGGACAAAAGAGATATGCTCGCCGAGCAAATTAAAATGATGAAACAACAAATGAAAAAAGCTTCAATACCCAACCAGCATTATGGGCAAATGCGTGGTGGCAGAAGACGCTAACACTGCTTAGCGCAGTACTTCTTGCCCGTAATATTTGGCCTCTGGTATCTCGATTTGATATTTTTTTCTTGACTTATTATTTAAAAACTCCTCCCTAAGCCATGGATTATGCAGCTTTAATTGCTTGTAATTTAGACCAAAATCTTTGGCAAATTTGACAAAATCCGCTACGGCAGTGTCAATTTCTACTTCATATGTTGGAGCATAAGCATACAAATCATGATCCTCAAAATTAAATCCATACTGCTTTGGGTGCGTCATGATTTCTTTCAAAGCAACAATTCTAAAAATATAGCGCCCAGTCTCTTGACCTAAAAGCAAATCATAATAACTAGCAACAGACTGCCGATCCAATTCGGATGCTATGCCACTCATGCCTGCATTATAGGATGCAGCAGCCAAGGTCCAAGAGCCAAATCTTTCTTTTCCTCTTAAAAGATACTGACAAGCTACATGTGTCGATAATTTTAGATTATAGCGCTCATCTACATTACTATTGATTTCTAATCCATATTCCTTACCCGTAGATTTCATGATTTGCCAAAACCCCTTTGCTCCTGCTGGAGAAGTAACATTTTGGAGACCACTTTCAATCAAAGCCAAATATTTAAAATCGTCTGGAATTCCGTAAGATTTCAAAATCGGTTCGATGATAGGGAAATATTTGTTGGCACGCTTAAAAAGCAACAATCCATTGGACTGCCAGTAGGTATTGACCAACAATTCGCGATCCATACGTTCTCTTATATCTGGAAGTGTTAAAGGGACTGATTCTTCAGAAAAATCAAGATGCTGAGGCATCGGCAAAGCGTAAACATTATAATCAAAAATTGGTGTCAATCTCGGGGATTTTTCAAGAGAATTTTTCGTGAAAGCTAAGGACAAAAAACCTGCAATAGCAACTAACAAAAAGTAAAAGATTGGTTTTTTAAAAACATTCATAGGTATGTGATTTATGGAGTTCTAATGTAGAAAAAATGATGAATAAATAAAAATTTAGATTATAAAATATACATACAATTTATCTAAAAAGTGTTAAAATTAAAATCAACCTAAGTTTTTTTTGTAATTTTGCAAAGTATATTCCCAGAATTTAAATCATTTGATAATGCTTAAAGCTTCAGATCTAGTTGATAATCCTTTTTTACGTCAATACGAAATAAAAATTGGTACTGAAATGGCTACCATCGAATACGCACAACAAGAACGTAAAATCTTTCTTACAAAACTTAATGTTCCTGAAAGTATTGATTCTGATGATTTTATTGAAGATTTTCTTAAAATTGTTCTTGAGGACATCAGCGAAAAAAACATCAGTGTGGTGCCCACTAGCCCTCCTATCGCTAAGTTTATCAAAAGAAATAGACGCTACAAGAAAATGCTTCCTGTAGGCATTCGTATTTAACGCTCCACAACTGCTGAAACAAATTCGAAACGCACCAAACCATCTTGGTCAATTTCTCTTAGAGATACCTCATGTGTTGTATTGACTAAATTCGGATTCCAGGGTGCCTTTACTTTGACATAGTTTCGCGTAAATCCGTGAATATATCCCTCCTTATTTTCACCTTCAAACAACACATTTTGAATTGAACCCAACTGTGATTCATAAAAAGCTCTGCGCTTTTTTGCCGAAAGCCCGCGCAACATTTTGCTACGCTTGCTGCGAACAGCTTTAGGGACTTTTCCGTCCATGGTTGCAGCTACAGTATTTGGGCGTTCAGAATAAGAAAAAACATGGAGGTAAGAGATATCCAAATTATTTAAAAACTCATAGGTTTCTAGAAACAACTCGTCTGTTTCACCTGGAAAACCAACAATGACATCAACGCCAATACAGGCATTTGGCATTTTTGATTTTATATGCGCTACCCTATCAATATAGAGTTCTTTCAAATAACGTCGGCGCATTAACTTGAGCAACGCATTGCTTCCACTTTGTAGCGGGACATGAAAATGAGGAACAAAATTATCGCTTTGTGCCACAAAATCTATAGTTTCATTCTTTAGAAGATTTGGTTCAATAGAAGATATACGAACCCGTTCCAATCCTTCCACTTTGTCTAAGGCCTGAACCAATTCAAAAAAAGTATGTTCGTGTTTTTTATTGCCAAATTCACCTTTTCCATAATCACCAATATTTACGCCAGTAAGTACAATCTCCTTAATGCCTTTTTGAGTAATTTCACGTGCATTTTTTAAAACATTAGAAAGCGTATCACTTCTAGAAATACCTCGTGCCAATGGAATAGTACAATAGGTACATTTGTAGTCACAACCGTCCTGAACTTTTAAAAATGCACGGGTACGATCTCCAAAAGAATAACTACCAACATAAAAATCGGCATCCTCTATTTCACAAGAATGAATCGCACCAACTTCTTTTTTGGTTAAATCGTTTAAATAATCTGTGATTTTGAATTTTTCGGCAGCGCCAAGTACTAAATCGACACCATTTACGTCGGCAAGTGCTTTGGGTTGAAGCTGTGCGTAGCATCCAATGGCTATAATAAAGGCCTCCGAATTTGCCTTTTGGGCTTGTTTAACAATAGTTTTAAAACGCTTATCGGCATTCTCTGTAACAGAACATGTATTGATGACGTAAACATCTGCTGACTCTGAAAAATCTACACGATCGAAGTCTTCCTGTTCAAAATCTCGAGCAATTGTAGATGTTTCTGAAAAATTCAGCTTACACCCAAGAGTATAAAATGCGACTTTTTTTTTGGCGTTCATTCTTGTACTTTTACAAAGTGAACAAATTTACAACTAACAAGCTGAATGACAAAGTGCACTACTAATTTCTTTATCTACAACCGATGGATCATCGTCTTCTTAATATTGACCATTTTTGGGTGTCAGCATTCAAAAAAAATCAACAGAGATTCAGACGTATTTCGATACAATGAGCACAAGAATATCAGTGGATTAGATCCTGCTTTTGCCAAAGATAATGCAGATATTTGGGCTGTTCATCAGCTTTTCAATGGGTTGGTTCAGATGGATAATGACATGAATATTATACCCTGTATTGCAACTTCATGGAGTATTTCTGAGACAGGAACACGCTATACGTTTAAGCTTAGAAAAGATGTACTGTATCATCCTCATGAACAATTTGGTGTTGGCAAGACAAGGCCTGTAACGGCAGATGATTTTGTGTACAGCTTCCAGCGATTGAGTGATCCCAAGGTGGCCTCCCCAGGAGGTTGGGTTCTTGGTACAGTTGATAATTATAAAGCAATAAACAAAAGCACATTTGAAATAAAACTCAAATACCCATTTCCAGCATTTTTGGGGTTACTCAGCATGAAATATTTCAGTGTCGTTCCAAAAGAAATTGTAGAATTTTATGGACCATCATTTAGAGCTAACCCAATAGGAACAGGGCCATTCAAATTCAAATACTGGTCGGAAAACAACAAATTGGTATTTCGTAAGCACAAGCAGTATTTCGAAGTTGATAAAGACGGAAAAAAACTTCCACATCTGGAGGCCATAGCCATTACTTTTTTACCTGATAAACAAAGTGAATATCTTCAATTTGTTCAAGGGAATTTAGATTTTGTTTCTGGATTGGATGCATCCTACAAAGATGATATTTTAACACCAAAAGGAGAACTCAACCCAAAATATGCAGCGCAAGTTCAGATGTTGCGTAGCCCGTATTTAAACACAGAATATTTGGGCTTTTTTATGCCGTCTGAAACCTCTGAAGTTGAAAGTGCACTCATCAGACAAGCCATTAATTATGGCTTTGACCGAAAAAAAATGATGGTTTATCTCAGAAATGGAATTGGGATTCCTGCACATGGCGGATTCATTCCTAAGGGTCTTCCTGGTTACAACGATACAATTGGCTACACTTATCAACCTGAAAAAGCAAAAGCACTAGTTCGAGAATACAAAACACTATCGAAAAATCCAGCGCCAACCATTACCATTACAACCAATGAAAATTACTTGAATTTTTGCGAATACATCCAACGTGCTTTGCTTGATATTGGACTTACTGTAGAAATTGAGGTGATGCCTGCGTCTGCATTAAAAACAGCAAAAGCCAATGGTAAATTGGATGTTTTTCGCGCCAGCTGGGTCGCCGATTATCCTGATGCTGAAAATTATTTATCCTTATTTTACAGCGAGAATTTTACGCCAAATGGACCAAATTACACCCATTTTAAAAACGATAAATTCGATCAACTTTACAGGCGTTCACTATCTGAATCGGATACAAAAACACGCCTTGAATTATACAAAAAAATGGATCAAATCGTCATTCAAAAAGCTCCTGTTGTGGTTTTGTTTTATGATGAAGTTTTACGCTTTGTGCAAAAAAATATTTCTGGACTAGGCATTAATCCTACCAATTTATTGGAAATCAAAAATGTACAAAAAAATTAGGTGCTTCTAAATTTTTTGGATTGATCAAACACTTCGGAAAGAATAGTGTCGTCATGTTCTGAAAATTCTACTCCTCGCCTTTTCATCACTACTTTAGCAACTTCAAAAGCTTTTGAAGTTAAATACGTACTGAAACCACTGTGTCCACCCCAACTGAAACTTGGAATGAAATTTCGCGGAAATCCACTACCAAAAACATTGGCACTTACACCCACAACAGTTCCTGTATTGAACATGGTATTGATGCCACATTTGCTATGATCGCCCATCATGAGTCCACAAAACTGTAGCCCTGTTTTTGCAAAATTTTCAGTGTCATAATTCCATAAACGCACCTCGGTATAGTTGTTTTTAAGGTTAGATGTATTGGTGTCGGCACCCAAATTGCACCACTCGCCAATGACCGAATTACCTAAAAATCCATCATGTGCTTTGTTTGAATACCCAAACAAAACAGAATTGTTAACCTCGCCCCCTACTTTGGAATGGGGGCCAATGGTTGTTGGGCCATAAATTTTTGCACCCATTTTAAGAACAGAATTTTCGCAAAGTGCAAAAGGACCTCGAACCAAACTACCCTCCATTATTTCTGCATTTTTCCCAATATAAATAGGGCCATTTGTGGCATTTAAAACGCAATGCGGTAGCGTGGCACCTTCTTCAATAAAAATTTTTGCTGGATTAAAAGCAACCGTTTTTTCTGGAATGGGTTGAGAGCTTCTGTTTTTTGTAATCAACTGAAAATCTGCTTCAATCGCTGCACCATTCAATTGAAAAATAGACCAAGTGTTTTTGATGACCAGAACAGATTCTGGACAACTTATGGACTCAAAAGCAGTAAAATCTATGTTTTCTTGTGTTTCTGCTGATCTAAAGGCCACCACAGTTTCTCCATCAAATATGGCTTGTTTTGGCTCAAGGCTTTGAATCATTTCCACTAAATCCTCGTTCGGAGTATAAGATGCATTGATGAGCGTATTTTCTTCCATTTCAACCATAGGGAATTTGGATACAAGGTAATCCTCTGTTATGGTTGTGATGGTACTGCCCAAGACCATTTCCCATTTCTCGCGAATAGTCAAGATCCCTACACGGATGTCTGCAACAGGTCTGGTATAAGTAAACGGCAAGAGCGCGTTTCTAAAAGGGCCATCAAACAGAATATAATTCATCTACAATCTTTTTGTAAAAGTAATAAAAAAGCCCTTCATTTGATGAAGGGCATAGTTTTATATCGTGTTGTGCTAAATTATTTCTTAAACTTAGCGTATTTTGTTTTGAATTTATCAATACGTCCTGCAGTATCTACAAGTTTAGATTTACCAGTGTAGTACGGGTGAGATGTTCTAGAAATTTCCATTTTGACAAGTGGATACTCTACACCGTCAACTTCTAAAGTCTCGTTAGTATCGGCAGTAGATTTAGTTAAAAAAACATCGTCGTTGGACATGTCTTTAAACGCAACTAATCTGTAATTTTCTGGATGTATATCTTTTTTCATCTCTTTTGTATTTAATTCGATTTTTTATCGAGTTGCAAATTTAACTATTTTTTATAAATCTACAATGGTTTATACTATTTTTTTAAAAACACCAAAAAACAAATGTTTACGTTAAGTCAACGCTTGTTTTTAAATGATTCTATAAGCTTTTTTAGGGAATTTTGAGCAGCTTTAATGTCTTCCACAAGCTCTTGATGTTTTTCTGAATCCGTTGGATTTATATCAAAATTCTGAAAAAGCTGAGCGAGGTTTTCGTTGGCTTGGGCGTCTTCCTCATCTATAAAATACATAAAATCGACATGAAACACTTTACAAAGCTTATATAAAAATTGAATGGTAAATTTATTGGTTTTACCGCTTTCAATTCGTGACAAATGGCTTTGTTCTGTATCAAGCATACTGGCCAGCGCGGATTGGCTTATCCTGTGGCTTTCTCTGAGGCGTTTTATTTTAATCCCAATATTCATTTTATGCGTTTTTGCATAAATTAAATTGGTTTTTGCATAGGTCAACGGGTATAAATTTAAGAATTTTACACAGAAACAGCACCCAAACGGCATGAATTTTTATACACCCTCAACAGAAAGCCGTCCACTTTTTGGACATTTCATCTCACAAATACCTGTTTTAGAGGATTTTAAGTTCACAAGCGTTGGGCTGCTTCTTAAAAAAAACAGCCCTCTATTTAAAAATATAATCATGAAAAAAATATATATACTACTCTTAGGGTTTATCAGTCTTACTCTATTTGATCAAAACACTCAAGATGACGACCAGCGAAACGGAAGTTTATTTTTTTCGGTGGGTACACAATATAGAATTACACCTATATATGAATACCGTTCTCCCGTTATTTTTAAAGCAGGAGAAAACATTAACCGTGCAACGCAAATTGATTCACAAAACTCTGGTCCTGCTTTGTTTTATACATTGGATTATTATATCACTAAAAACTTATCTTTGGGCTTTTCGCACAGTATGCGCTACGATCTCATAACAATGGGAGGACATGAAATTCCAGGGGATAAGGGATTTCAATCCGCAGACTACGGGTTAATTTTTGGGTATACTGTGTATTTGGACTACCACATCAAGGCCTTTAAAAATGCTGAGCTGGTTGTTCATCTCGGAAAATCGCGACTAAATATAGGAACAGACTTTACAAGTAAGCAAACATTTTACGTCAATAATACTGCTGTGCCTTCCTATAGTCAAGAAGATTTTGCTTACTTTGCTTGGGATTTTGCACTGGGATACAAAAAGAAAAAATTTAGCTTTACCATTGGGGCTTACACCACATCAGTGACCAATTATGCTTATATAGACGATTTTATTATACCTTACTTTTCGTTTAAGTACAACCTAGGTACATTATTTTAGATTGGTAAATCGTTGTCATCAAATTGTAACAATTTGTAATCCCTTGCGTCTTACCTTTAAAATTAATTAAATTATATCTTATGGAACCAACCAACAAATCAAATTCAATCAATCTTGGGCTGTATTTAGGCGCTACACTAGCTGCTGTTATTGTCCTTATTTATGCTATCAACCTTGACCTTATGGTCGAATGGTGGTTAAGCGTTGCTTTGCTTGTCATCGTTATCGCTTTTGGTGTTGTATCGGCCAAACGCGCCAAAAACAACAATGGAGGATTTCTTTCATTCAAAGAGGCCTTTGTGAATTATTTCATCACCATTGCTGTAGGAACAGCCATTAGTGTAGTAGTCGGAGTTGTAATTTTTAACTTCGTCGATCCAGAAGCCGCTACACACCTCAACGAGCAAATCCTTTTAAAATCAAAACAAATGATGGAAGGATTTGGCATGCCAGAAGACGCCATGGCAGCGGCACTTGATGAAGCGAGCAAAAAAAATAACTACTCGGTAGGATCTCAACTACAATCCTATGTATTTAGCTTGGCTTTATATGCTGTAATTGGATTGATCGTTGCACTAATCGTTAAAAAAACAAATACAAGCGAAGCTTAATTTCGCTATTTTTGGGGTTCGTAAGTCGATTGTATGGATATTTCTGTCGTTATACCCCTTTTGGATGAGCAAGACTCATTGGTAGAACTCCACGATTGG
>JAQWFW010000011.1 GCA_029238515.1 Flavobacteriaceae bacterium
CAGTTAAGCCCATTAGCGCCGATGGTACTACACTTGTGGAAGAGTAGGTCACCGCCTTTTTTTATACTGAACACCGGTTCAGTATCCATGAAGCCCTCACTAAAGTGAGGGCTTTTTTTATGCTTTGCTTTGAGGTGGAAATTTTCCACTGCAAAGCTTGTGATATATTGATATACAGTATGTTAAACCAGATTAATAACAAGATTTGTGCGTTAGCTGGTGCGATGTTTACTTTCATATATGTTTAATAAATATTTTTTGTTCGTATGGATGAAGATTTTTTATGAGTTTAGGATTTTCAAAATATCTATCTCTAACTTCATTGATGTCTTTACATCCTTTAAATTTATCCCTATAAAAGTATAAAAAATTATGTTTTATTTGAAATTCGTTATTTTACTGAATACCAAACAGATAGAGAAACAGTAAGGGGTTGTGTGGTGCAAAAGAGAAAAGTGCACGCTAAGGAGTTTTAAATCACTATCATTTAAAAATACTATCCATAATAATTTTGATCCCTCTGAATCCCTTATAAATTGCTGTACCACAACCCCCAATTCCTACAACAACAAGAGGGATATGTAGCGGTTTGTCGGGGTTGGACAGTCCTGCATGCAACAGAAAAGGCCCCAAAAAGAGCAGTACTAGGGTGAGTCCCATGGTTTTAAGTCCTTGTACAAGCAGTGGTCGGTTGGTGCGTTTTGGTTCCATTATGTATTTTTAAAAGCA
This sequence comes from Flavobacteriaceae bacterium, assembly GCA_029238515.1. Taxonomy (GTDB): domain Bacteria; phylum Bacteroidota; class Bacteroidia; order Flavobacteriales; family Flavobacteriaceae; genus UBA3537. The sequence continues at coordinate 730 of JAQWFW010000011.1, forward strand.
TGAATTGCGGCACGTACGTTTTGGTGTGTATCCAAAAGTGTTTTGGCCTCTATTTCAGAAATCTGTAATTCGTTCATCAGCATTTGTGTACCTCTATTGACGAGTTTGTGGTTGCTCAATTGCATGTCTACCATTTTGTTTCCCTTTACTCGTCCTAACTGAATCATTGCAGTGGTGGTGATCATATTCAAAATGAGTTTTTGGGCCGTACCCGCTTTCATGCGCGAACTGCCAGTAACCACTTCTGGGCCAACGACAACTTCTATGGGAAGATCGGCAACTTGGGTGAGTGGACTCCCCGCATTACAGCTGATGCACCCTGTTGGAATCTGTTGGGCTCCACATGCTTTTAGGGCACCAATAACATAGGGCGTAGTGCCCGATGCGGCGATGCCTATTACAATATCTTTCGCATTGATGTGCTGCTGTTGAAGGTCTTTCCATCCTTGTTCGCTGTCGTCTTCGGCAAATTCTACCGCTTTTCGAATGGCCGAATCGCCACCAGCAATGAGTCCAATCACCAAATCGTGCGGTACGCCAAAGGTCGGTGGACATTCCGAAGCATCCAAAATACCAAGTCGGCCACTGGTGCCAGCCCCCATATAAAACAAACGTCCTCCAGATTTGAGTTGCTGAACTACCTTTTCAACCAAAAGCTCAATTTGTGGCAAAGCTTTGGCAACGGCCTTTGGAACACTCTGGTCTTCGTTGTTGATGGCCTTTAGGAGTTCGTCTACGGACTTTTGCTCCAAGTGGTTGTAATGTGAGTCTTGTTCTGTAGTTTTTGTAAAGTCCATATACAAAAATAGCTTTTTTGTGGGACTTTTTTATTCTAACAAAAGACTCGCACTATAAGTTTCCCCAATGCTAAAATAGCCCATAGGGTAGTGGCTTGCGTTTGTGGAGTTGTAGATGTTTCCACGAACGGTACTGGGCGTGGTTTTGAATGGATCTCCGCCTTCTTCGGTTTGCTCAATCACAGCAGACATGAAGTTGAAGTAGCGTTCGTCTGCGCCATAAACGGAAATTTCTGCAGTGTCTCCAGCGTCCAAATCATCGAAGAAATAAGAAAATGTAAACGCATTGCCTTGGTAAAATTCATCTTTGGTAGCCAAAAAATTATTGTATCCAAAATCAAAAATATAAAAATCGTCACGGTTGTCTTCATCGGTAATGGTGACCAAAACTTCAATTTCATCCCCACCAAACAAGGTTTCTGTACCTTGGGTGAGGTTGTCAATTGGAACGCTTGGCACAAGCTGTTCTATCGAAGATTCATAAACGGCGTTGTCGTAAGTAATTTGCAGTTTGTAATTGGTGTTAAAGTTTGGCACAAAAGCCAAAGTATAATGGCCAGGTGTATTGGTATCGTGTACAAATGTGTGTGTGGTACTGTTGTCTACTTCTATAATATTGACAAGCGCATCGGTCACCATATTTGGGGTTTCAGTATAAAATCCAGTGGTAAGACTTAAAATAATGACTTGAGTTGATGATTCGTTTGGATTCATTTTCAGTTGCGCATCAATGGCCAATCGTGCAGGGGCAGTGTCCAAATCCAGCTCAATGACGTCTTCACAAGCAGTCAATGTGCATCCCAAGAGTATGTATAAAATAAATCGTTTCATCACTTAAAATTTAAAGTTATAAGTTACCGCACCAATAACACCAAAAATGGAAAGTTTTAGGGCTTCATTTCGGCCAGTATCAACATTTTGTCTAAAGTTGAGCGACTGAGCATTTTTGCGGTTATACAGGTTGTAGATGCTAAATACCCATTCGCCTTGCCAGCCCTTATTTTTTTCGGGTTTCGGATTGAAGGTTGCCGAAACGTCCATTCTGTGGTAGGCCGGAAGTCGACTAGAGTTTCGTGCTTCGTATGTCGGAATCACAAGCCCATTGTACACATATTGCCCATTGGGGTAGGTGGTGGGCTGTCCAGATTGAAACAAGAAATTGGCATTCAATTTCCATTTTTCATTCAGCTCATAACTGGAGGTGATGGACAAGTCGTGGGTTTTGTCAAAAGGGGTATTGTACCAATTGCCATTGTTGATGCCTGGCTCCGATGCATTTCGTCCTGGAGTTTGCTGTTCCGACTTAGAGAGTGTGTAGGCCAACCATCCTTTGAAACGGCCTTTGTTTTTGCGCAACAACACTTCCAACCCATAGGCCCTAGAGCGCCCATTGAGCAATACTTGTTCGATGGCTTTGTTGGCAATCAAATTTGCACCATCGATATAATCGATACGGTTTTTTGTTTTTTTATAAAATGCTTCGACTTCAAAACTGTAGTTGGTATAATTTTTAAAATACCCTACAGCCACTTGATCCAACACTTGTGGTTGAATGTATTTGCCACTTGGCGCCCACACATCCAAAGGTGTTGGTGCAGTGGTATTGGACAGCAAATGCAAGTATTGCGCCATGCGGTTGTAACTCATTTTTACAGCACTATTGTCATTCAAAACATAAGATGCCGCGACTCTAGGTTCTATGTTTAAAAATGATTTTTCTACGCTTCCAGTTGATGTTTGAATACTGCCATTAGGGGCAATGGATTCATAGATTTGTAAGTTGGGATTGAAACCCACAGCTGTGTTGTTTGTATAGCTGTTCAATTCGTCTTGTCCAAGCCGTAAAAAGCTACTCAATCGAGCGCCATAACTCAATGACAATTTATCGCTGAGTTGTTGTTTGATATCTAAATAAATAGCGTTTTCAAAAGCATATTTTTTAGTCAATGCTTCTCTGTTGATGCCTGATGTTGGTCCATTGGGTTGAATAATGCCTGGATTGAACGTGTAGTAGGTGCTATGCAATCCATATTCTAAACTATAGCGGTCATTGAGGTAGTGTTTCAAATCGTATTTGATGTTCATGTTTTGTATCCCAGAATTCCATTCAAAGCCCACAAAATTCAGGTCCAATCCATAGTAGTAATCAGAATAAATTAGCGATAAATTGGAAAACAACTGATCTGAAAATAAATGGTTCCAACGAAAATTGACTACGGTGTTGCCATAGGTGTTTTCGAAACTGTTGGAAACATTAAAGACATCACGGCCAAAATACCCCGACAAATAGATTTTGTTGTTGGGGTCAAGACGATAACTCAATTTGGTATTCAAATCATAGAAATAAGCGATGTTTTCGATGTCAAAAAGCGGTAAAAACAGATGTGCATAAGTGGATCGTCCACCCAACAAAAAAGATCCTTTTTCTTTTTTTAAAGGTCCTTCGAGCAATACACGACTGGCCACTAAACCAATACCCCCATTGCCATGAAATTCATTTTTGTTGCCTTCTTTTTGATAAATGTCTAGAACTGAAGCGACTCGTCCTCCGTATTTTGCAGGGATTCCTCCTTTGTACAGTTTGATGTTTTTGATGGCATCAGGGTTAAAAACAGAGAAAAATCCAAACAAATGGGATGAATTAAACAGTGTGGCTTCGTCCAATAAAATCAAGTTTTGATCTGTAGATCCCCCACGAACATTGAATCCTCCCGAACCTTCTCCGCCATTTGAAACACCTGGAAGTAGGGTAATGGCTTTGATGACATCGGCCTCACCAAAGACAACAGGGATTTGCTTGATGCTGTTGGCCGTGAGTGCATTCACACTCATCTGTGGACTTTTTATGTTTACGCGTTCTACATTGGTTTCCAAAACCACTTCGTCCAATCGGTCTACTGACTCACTGATGCTAAAATTTTGGGTAATGTTTTGGTTGAGCTCAATGGTTTGTATTTGACTATCAAAACCAATATAACTGACAGCTACTTCATAGGTTCCCGCTTCTAGCGTGATCGAATAAAAACCATATTCATTGGTTGTGGTTCCTGTTTTGAGTTCAGGGATGATGATGTTGGCGCCAATGAGCGTTTCTTGCCCTTCAGTTTCATAAACGGTACCGCTAAGGGTGTATTGATTTTGAGAAAATCCAAATACGCCAAAAAGAAAAAGCAAATAAAAATAACGAATAGTCATAAAGGTATTTTATACCGTAAAACTAAATAAAAAAGCACCTCTAAAAGGTGCTTTTAACATAACTTTGATGTTTGTTTTTACAAATTCAAAATCGCATTGAATGTTTCGCTAGGACGCATTGCTTTTCCAACTTTGTCTTCGTCTGGAAGGTAGTATCCGCCAATGTCTATTGCGTGGCCTTGTACTGCAATGAGTTCCTCCAAAATTTTGTCTTGATTGGCTTTCAATTGTTCTGCTACAGTTGTAAAGGCCACTTTAAGTTCTTGATCTTCATCTTGTGCAGCTAACCCCTCAGCCCAGAAAAGCGTCAGATAAAAATGACTTCCTCTATTGTCCAATTCGTTTACTTTTCTTGAAGGTGATTTTTTCTGTAATAAAAGTTGCTCTGTAGCATCATCTAAAGTGGCACCCAAAATGGCTGCTTTTGGATGGTTATGTACTTGACTGAAGTGCTCTAAAGAGACTGCCAATGCCAAAAATTCTCCTAAGGAATCCCAACGCAAATGGTTTTCTTCCAAAAATTGCTCTACGTGTTTTGGCGCCGATCCACCAGCACCAGTTTCAAAGAGTCCACCGCCATTCATTAGGGGGACAATGGACAGCATTTTGGCACTTGTGCCGACTTCTAAAATCGGAAATAAATCGGTCAAATAATCACGTAAAACATTACCTGTTACAGAGATGGTGTCTAGTCCGTCTTTGAGTCTAGCCAAGGTATAATGTGTGGCTTCAATCGGAGATAAAATTTTAAATTCTAATCCTTTGGTATCGTAATTTGCAAGGTAATTTTTTACTTTTTTTATGAGTTCTGCATCGTGTGCACGTTGTTCATCTAACCAGAACACCGCAGGTGTTTCAGAAGCACGCGCACGGGAGACAGCCAGTTTTACCCAGTCTTGAATCGGTGCGTCTTTGACTTGACACATGCGCCAAATGTCGCCTTGCTCTACAGTGTGTGAAGTGAGTGAAGTCCCATTTTGATCCACCACATCTACAGTTCCATCGGCTTGAATTTCAAATGTTTTGTCGTGTGACCCATATTCTTCGGCTTTCTGTGCCATCAAGCCCACATTGGGCACTGTACCCATAGTGGAAGGGTCAAAAGCACCGTGTTTTTTGCAAAAATCAATGGTTGCAGCATATATACCAGAATAACTACTGTCTGGAATAATGGCTTTGGTGTCTTGTAGTTTTCCCTCGGCATTCCACATTTGTCCAGAAGTTCGGATCATGGCTGGCATAGAAGCATCAATGATGACATCACTAGGAACATGCAAATTGGTGATGCCTTTTTCTGAATTGACCATGGCCAAATCTGGACCATTGTTCAACGCATTTTCAAATGCAGCTTCAATTTCTGAACGTTGAGCATCATCTAATTTTTCTAATTTTTGCAAAATATTGTCGTATCCGTTATTTGGATTCACTCCAATGCTGTTGAAAACGGTGTTGTATTTTTCAAATACATCAGCAAAAAACAAACGAATGGCATGTCCAAATATAATCGGATCACTGACTTTCATCATGGTGGCTTTCATGTGTAAAGACAACAATACTCCTGATGCTTTGGCATCTTCAATTTGTGTTTTTAGAAAGCTTTTTAAAGCATTGATACTCAAGACAGTGGCGTCAAAAATTTCGCCTTCAAGCAGGGTAATATTCTCTTTTAGAACGGTTTTGTTTCCAGATAGGTCGGCATGGACAATGCTAACTTCTGTAGCAGATGCAAGGGTAACCGATTGTTCGTTGTGCGCAAAATCACCGGCTTGCATACTGGCCACGTGGGTTTTGGAATCTGATGCCCAAGCACCCATACTGTGTGGGTTCTTTTTGGCGTAATTTTTTACGGCTTTTGGTGCACGTCTATCGGAGTTTCCTTCACGCAAAACAGGATTTACCGCACTCCCTTTAATTTTGTCGTAGCGCGATTTTATATTCTTTTCTGCCTCGTTTTTGGGTTGCTCTGGATATTTTGGAAGAGCATAACCTTTGGCTTGCAATTCCCCTATAGCTTCTCGAAGTTGAGGGATAGAAGCACTAATGTTAGGCAACTTGATGACGTTGGCTTCTGGCGATTTTACAATTTGCCCCAAAGTACCTAAAGCATCTTCTACTTTCTGATCTTCAGATAAAAAATCGGGGAACGCAGAAAGAATACGTGCTGCAAGCGAAATGTTTTTGGTGTCAATAGATACGCCATAGGGCTCAATAAACGATGAAACAATGGGCAAGAATGAGTGTGTTGCCAGTGCAGGAGCTTCATCAGTAATTGTATATATGATTTTTGCCATTCGAGGAAAAAGTTTTTAATTTTTTGGTTTGTGTTTTGACTTACAAAAAGCGCACAAATATATAAAAATCAATTCTCTTCCAACCTTAAAAACAGAGGAAAATTAACATTATTATAACATCTTTAAAGGAGTGCTAAAATTTTGATGAAATAGTAATAATTTAACAAAAAAAAGCGCTGAAAACAACGCTTTTATAAAAAGAATATGATTGAAGAACTATCTTGCTTGTTCTTTAATTCTTGCTTTTTTACCTGTCAATTCTCTGAAGTAGAAGATTCGTGCACGACGTACTTTACCGCGTTTGTTGACTTCAATTTTTTGCAATGCTGGTAAATTTATTGGGAAGATACGTTCTACACCAATAGTTCCAGACATTTTTCTGATGGTAAATGTTTCAGAACTTCCTGAACCTCTTTTCTGAAGGACTACTCCTCGGAAAAACTGAGTTCTTACTTTTTGTCCCTCACGAATTTCATAATACACAGTGATGGTGTCACCAGCAGAAAATTCTGGGAAGTCTTTTTTGGCTACAAATTCGTCTTGTACGAATTTAATTAAGGATTCCATAGTTATTATTTTATGAATTTCTTTGAAGCAACATGCACGGATCTCGCTAGAGGTTAGTCCAAAAGTGGGTGCAAATATAAGCAATAATTATATGATTGCAATTTTTAACTCATTTTTTATATGTCCAAGGATTATTAAAATTTTATGTTACACAATCTCATTGTTCAAAACATCTATTTCCCTGTAACATTGAGTACACTAAACAGGCCATAGCCAATAAGGATTACTCCTGTGATTGTTGCAGCAACCGCTAAGCTTTTAAGCCCTTCTTCGATAGCGAGAATCATTATCGAAAACGTAGAGAGTAATAGAAAAATAAATAAATAAGGTTTGTAGTTCTTGTTTTTTGTTTGTTCCATAACATTTAGAATTTAGGGTTAGACCAAATCTATAGATTCAATTTTTAGGATCATGGTTGTAGAATAGATTTGGGCTTTATTCTGTTCTACTAAGTTAGTAAAAAAATCCGATAGCATAACACTACCGGATTCTTAAAACCTAAATCATTAAAAAAATGATTTTTAAAATTGAACATCAATTATGTATTCAAATGAATACAAAAATTATGTACAACTATTTTTGATTTGATTTGGCTATAGCCATATTGCGCTCATGTGCTTCATCTTTTTCTTTTTTGTCTATGTCTTCAATTTGTTGTGCAATGAGTGCATTGTGCTTATTGACTATTGACCCCATTCGGAATAAATCGATAAGCATCCATATACCGACTCCTCCTAAGGTAATCCAATACAGAATTTGAATTCCCCATTTTCCAAGATAGGCATAATGACATCCTAAGAAAAACCAACAGAGATAGGCCGTCCCTGTGGATTTCATTTTTGATTGTAATAGGTATTTGTTCATAAGGTCGTGTTTTAAAGTCATTATTATTGAGTTACATATACATCAATAATTTTTGCACCAGTATTTATTTCAATTTTTGAAGGGTTCTGTAATAGTGAGGTTCGATTATCTTTTTCTAATTCAATATCGTAACCTTTTTTACCATATTTCATTATGGAACCTGTTGCAGCATCAATTCCCCATCCCAATAAACTACCTAAATTGATAACGCTTACTACATTAAATTCTCTATCTAATGTTATTACCTTAGTTTGATATCCTTCTAATTTAATTTCAGCAAGTTTTTTAGATAGACTTCTTTTAATCTGAGTCGTTCAAGGAGTGTTACAAACTTCAAACCCATCAATGTAGACTTTAGCTCCCTGTGGATTTGAATTAAACCTTATAGTGTCTTTAGTTCCTGTAAAAATTGTCGCACAACTTGTCATTAGAAATGTTGATGCAATCGCCAGAGTAATCAATTTACTCTTCATAAGTTTTTTGTTCATATTATATAAATTTGGTTGCCCCTTGGCTCGACAGGGGCATTAGTCTTGAGCCATTTGTTTTACAAATATATAAATTATTTTAAAAAAACTACTTATAAGTAGGAATTTATAAATAGTAACAAATTGATATGAATTGTTATTATTTTGTTGTATGACCAAGAAAGACTTATATACCGAAAAGCAACTCAAAAATTTGGGAAACAAATTACGTGAATTGCGTTTAGAACAAGGATATTCTAATTACGAGCAATTCGCCTATGAGCATAATTTACCACGCGCACAGTATGGTAGATATGAGCAAGGGCAAGATTTACGTTTTAGTTCTTTACTAAAAGTTTTAAAAGCATTCAATGTCACACCCGAAGAGTTTTTTAAAAAGGGCTTTGATTAATTTTTTTATTCTTCCAACAAATCAGGTCTTCTGGATTTTGTACGTTCAAGGGCTTGCGCTTCTCGCCATTTTTCTATTTCAGGGAAGTTTCCACTGAATAATAGTTCTGGGACATCCCATCCATTGTACGATCGTGGTCGCGTATAAATTGGTGGTGCCAAAAGATTGTCTTGAAAAGAGTCGGTGAGGGCCGAGGTTTCATTGCCCAATACCCCTGGAATTAATCGAATGATGGCATCGCACAACACGGCTGCACCCAATTCGCCGCCAGAGAGGACATAGTCGCCAATGGAAATTTCTTTGGTGATGAAATGATCGCGCACACGTTGGTCTACCCCTTTGTAATGGCCACACAAAATGATGAGGTTCCCACTCAACGATAGTTGATTGGCCATCTTTTGATTCAGTACATTTCCGTCAGGAGTCATGTAAATTACCTCGTCATAGTGACGCTCCGCTTTCAATTGCGAAATACATTTGTCAATGGGTTCAATGGTCATGACCATCCCTGCACCTCCACCAAACTGATAATCGTCTACAGATTTATAATTGTCAGTAGTATAGTCTCTAAGATTGTGTACGTGAACTTCCACCAAATTGGCATCAATAGCACGTTTGAGAATTGAAGCTTCAAACGGGCTTTTGAGTAATTCC
>JAQWFW010000012.1 GCA_029238515.1 Flavobacteriaceae bacterium
ACAATTTGTGGATTCTTTAGGTTCAAATTTTCAATGCGCTTGAAATAATCTTGTTGTGTTTGTCCAAAACCGCTTTGAGTTCCAGTTGTGCTGGCACTACTCACCATATAAATAAATCCTTCTGAAATCGAGTCCATATAATGAATACGTTCATCAGAGGTTTGTGGTGTAATTAAGAAAATATTGAGTAATCCATAGCGATCAAAAATCGCTTTGTACTCCTCATGGTATACTTGTGCAGGTAAATCAGGAATGATAAAGCCATCGATTCCAACTTCATGGCATTTTTTACAAAAAGCTTCGACACCATATTGTAGCATTGGATTAAAATAACCCATGAGGATCAATGGAATAGAAACCTCTTTTCTGATGTCTTTTAATTGTTTGAAAAGCAAGGCCGTATTCATGCCATTTTTTAGGGCTCTAGTGGAACTTGCTTGAATGGTTGGTCCATCGGCTAGTGGATCACTAAATGGTAGTCCAATTTCTATCATATCTACACCGCTTTTTTCAAGGCGTTTTATGATTTCAACAGTGTCATTAATTGATGGGAATCCTGCAGAAAAATAGATAGAAAGTAGTTTTTTGTCTTCTTTTAGTTTGGTTTGAATTCTGTTCATTTGGATTATAATTTAAAATAATCAATGTATGTGTTGAGGTCTTTGTCTCCACGTCCTGAAAGGCATACAACCACCACATCGTCTGGTTTAAAGGTTCTATTTTCGAAAATGGCAAAGGCATGAGCTGTTTCAATGGCGGGAATGATGCCTTCTAATTGCGAAAGCATTAACCCAGCTGTCATGGCATCATCATCAGTAACTGGTATAAATTCTGCTCGTTTGGTGGTATGCAAATGTGCATGCATAGGACCAACACCAGGATAATCCAATCCTGCTGAAATGGAGTAGGGTTCTGTGATTTGCCCATCATTGGTTTGCATCAAAAGGGTTTTACTTCCATGAATAATTCCCTCTTTTCCGAGAATTGAAGTGGCAGCACTTTCGCCTGTATCTACCCCTTTTCCGGCGGCCTCTACAGCGATAAGTCCAACACGTTCGTTATCCAAAAAATGATAATAGGCCCCCGCCGCATTGCTACCACCTCCTACACAAGCCACCACATAGTTAGGGTTTTCATTGCCTTCAGCTGCATTAAGTTGCCATTTGATTTCTTCAGAAACAACAGATTGAAAACGTGATACCATATCTGGATAGGGATGTGGCCCTACCGCACTTCCAATAATGTAGTGTGTGTCTTCTGGGTTATTGATCCAGTCGCGAATGGCTTCATTGGTTGCATCTTTTAGGGTGCGACTCCCTGATGTTGCAGGACGAACCTCTGCACCTAGCATTTTCATTCGTGCAACGTTTGGTGCTTGCCTTGCAATATCTATTTCACCCATATATACGATGCATTGTATACCTGCTAGTGCACAAACCGTAGCCGTAGCTACGCCGTGTTGTCCAGCTCCAGTTTCTGCAATAATGCGCGATTTACCCAAACGCTTGGCCATCAAAATTTGACCTATAGTGTTGTTGACTTTATGTGCGCCAGTATGGCACAAATCTTCTCTTTTGAAGTAAATTTTAGTATTGTATTTTTCCGAAAAACGCTTGGCAAAATACAAGGGTGTTGGACGGCCTACATAGCTTTTTAGTAACTGGTCAAATTCAGCTTTAAAGTCTGGCTCCGCCATTATACTTAAGTATTTTTGGCGTAATTCTTCAATATTTGGGTAAAGCATTTCTGGAATAAATGCACCACCAAATTGGCCATAATACCCTTTTTCATTTACGTGATAACTCATAATTGTTGAATAAAGTTTTTAAGTTTAATATCGTCTTTAAGTCCTGGTTTTAGTTCAAATTTACTGTTGATGTCTATTGCATAACACTGTTTGGCAGCGGTACTATTCTTGAATTTTTTTAGGGATTCAAGTTGTTCTAATCCAATTCCACCACTCAAAAAATAAGGTTTATTTACATTGTAATCTTGCAACACGCTCCAATCAAAGCAAAATCCATTACCACCAGGATTTGGGCCTTTGGTATCGAAAAGAAAATAATCGATAAAGGGTTCAAATGGGATTAACTTTTCGAAATTAAATTTATTTTTTATTGAAAAAACTTTAATAATTTCTAGTCTCTCGTTTTTAAGTTGTTTGCAAAATTCTGGTGTTTCTTGTCCATGCAGTTGAACAGCATCTAAGCGATGTTTTTCGATAGTATTTTTTATATTTTTGAGTGATTCATTGACAAAAACGCCTACTTTTTTTATGGTTTTGGGTAAAACAGGAATGGATGTCGTAATATGACGTGCCGAATTTTCATAGAAAATAAAGCCCATATAATTAGGTTGGAGTACTGCCACGTTCAAAATATTATCTTGATATTTCATGCCGCATACTTTCAGTTTCATGACTTTAGTTTTTGAATGAATTGAGTTGCACTTAATCCAGGTTCATTTGTTTTCATAAAATTTTCTCCAATTAGAAACCCTTTATATCCATAAGGTTGCAACATTTTTATGGCATCAATTGAGCTGATGCCGCTTTCAGAAACTTTGACAAATTCGTCAGGAATGAGAGCACTCAATGCTGTGCTGTGTTCCAAATCTACTTCAAATGTTTTTAGATTTCTATTGTTTACTCCTATCAAATCCAATGTTGGCATAATAGATTTGTGTAGTTCCTCTTCGTTGTGTACTTCAAGAAGTACTTCTAGGTTGAGTTGTTGAGCACATTCTGATAAAGATTTAATTTCTTCTCTGCTCAGAACAGCGGCAATAAGCAGTATCACATCGGCACCGTACGCTTTAGCTTCAATTATTTGATAGGGGTCTATTATGAATTCTTTGCGTAGAAGAGGTAAGTCGCAACTTGCTCGAGCTGTGAGTAAATCGTCGAGACTTCCGCCAAAATATTTCATATCGGTAAGTACAGACATTCCGCATACTCCTGCCTTTTGATATCCCTTTGCTACATCTTGAACATTCAGATTTTGATTGATGATGGCTTTGGATGGAGAACGTCGCTTGTGTTCGGCAATTATTCCTGTAGAGCTGCTATTTAAACGCGATTTTAGAGAGTTTTTTGTACGATCAAATAGAATAGACTGTTCCAGTTGGTGTACTGGAATCAAGCTTTTACGCAGGGCAACTTCCTGACGTTTATCTTTTATGATTTTTTCGAGAATCGTCATGTTATAGTGCGGTTAATTTTGTCAGACATGTTTTGGCTTTTCCACTGAGTAAACTTTCTTTGGCATATTCAAATCCTTCTTTGTGTGTGATTTGTTTTGCAGTAGCAATAGCCAATCCAGCATTGGCACATACGACGTTATTTTGCGCTTGAGTGCCTTTTCCAGAGATAATAGATTCGAAAATTTTTGTAGCTTCTTTCACAGTATTGCCTCCAAAAATTGATGTTGCCGCAACGGGTTGTACATCTAAATCGTTCGGAGAAAATAACAATTCCGATTGGTTTGAAACAATTTTTGCGGAATTGGTCAACGAAAGTTCATCGTATCCCCCCAAATCATGAACAATGCTGTAGTTTTTATCAGTTTGTTGGTAGAGGTAGTTGTATAATCTTAACAATTCTAAATTGAATACGCCTACCATCTGGTGTTTTGGAAAGGACGGATTGACCATGGGGCCCAACATATTAAAAAATGTTTTGAACCCTAGCGCTTTTCTTATGGGTGCTACATTTTTCATAGCAGGATGAAATAATGGAGCATGTAGTACGCAAATATTTGCGGTTTCTATGGCTTTTATTAGGTGGTCCTGTTCATTCGAAAAAGTGACTCCTAAAGCTTCCAAAACATTGGAAGACCCACAGGCCGAAGACACTCCGTAATTGCCATGTTTGGCTACAGCTACACCAGCACCAGCAGTTACAAAAGATGAAAGTGTTGAAATGTTGAATGTGTCTTTGCCATCGCCACCTGTTCCGCATAAATCAAGAGGATTATAGCTTTTCAAATCAACAGGAATACACAGTTCTAACAGAGCATCTCTAAAGCCCTGTAGTTCCTCGACAGTAATGCTACGCATCATGTATACGGTGAGAAAAGAAGCTATTTGTGCCTGATTATAATCGCCTTTGGAAATACTAATCAGAATCTGTTTTGCTTCTTCAGCACTGATGCTTTCGTGGTTTATGAGCCGATTTAAGAGTACTTTCATTTCTTTAAGAGTTAATCCAATTTTTTAACATAGTTTTTCCATCCGGAGTCAATACAGACTCTGGATGAAACTGCACACCTTTGACATCATAATCTCTATGACGGAGTGCCATTATTTGATTGTTTTCGTCAACGGATGTTATCTCCAGGCAATCTGGAAGTTGGTCTTTTACCACCCAAGAATGATAACGTCCAACATCAATGACTGGCCCTAAGTTTTTGAACAAAATTTCATCTTCTGAGGTGATTTTTACTTTGGTTTGAACCCCGTGGAACACGGTATCCAAATTGTAAAGTTCAGCACCAAAAACTTCGCCAATGGCTTGCATTCCAAGACAAACACCCAATATGCTTTTTGTTGGGGCATAGGTTTTGATTATGGGTTTAAGAAGTCCAGCTTCATCGGGGATGCCTGGACCTGGAGAGAGTACAATTTTGTCAAATGGTGCAACATCGTCTAACTCAAGCCGATCGTTGCGTACGACTTTTACCTTACATTCCAAATCTTCTAAATAGTGCACCAAGTTATAGGTGAAGCTGTCGTAATTATCGATTACTAAAATATCTTTCATGTTAAATTTTTTCTGCGCGTTTGATGGCTTTGGTGAGGGCGCCTAGTTTGTTATAAACTTCTTGTAATTCATTTTCGGAATTCGATTTTGATACGATTCCTGCACCTGCTTGCCAGTGCAATTGTTGATTTTTACTCAAAAAAGTTCGGATCATAATGGCGTGATTATAATTTCCATTAAAATCCATAAACCCAATTGCTCCTCCATAGAACCCACGACTGGTTTTTTCATAAGTTTCTATGAGTTCCATCGCTTTATATTTTGGTGCTCCTGAAAGTGTTCCGGCAGGAAAAGTATCCGCTACGATCTGCATGGTAGGCGTGTGGTCTCGAACCGTACCAACAACTTTGCTAACCAAGTGAATCACGTGTGAAAAAAATTGAATTTCACGATAGTTTTCTACTTTAACTTCTGAGCAATGACGACTGAGGTCGTTTCGGGCCAAATCGACAAGCATAACATGTTCGCTATTTTCTTTTTCATCCTCCACTAATTTTTGTGCCAATGCGGAGTCTTTCATATCATCTCCAGATCGAGCAAAGGTTCCTGCTATGGGATGAATTTCAGCGTTTTTATTTTTTACGACAAGTTGAGCTTCGGGTGAACTTCCAAAAATTTTAAATGATCCATAATCAAAGTAAAACAAGTAGGGCGAAGGATTTATGCTGCGCAAAGCACGATAGACATTAAAATCGTCTCCTTTAAATTTTTGTTGAAATTTACGCGATAAAACCAACTGAAATACATCGCCTCGTTGACAATGTTTTTTGGCAATCTCTACATGATTTTTAAATTCATCATCGGTTAAATTCGATTCAATAGCGCTAGTGGTTTCAAAACCATATACTGCAAATCGATCCATGCTGATGATGTGGTGCAATTCGTCAATGTTATTTTCATTTTCATAGCAATGTGCAAAAATATACGCTTCGTTTTTGAAATGATTTATCGCTATAATATTCTGATATACAGCATATTGTAATTCAGGGATTGCTATCGAGTTTTCTTTGGTTGATAGTTCAATGGTTTCAAAATATTTTACTGCATCATAAGACGTATATCCAAAAAGCCCATTGTTTATGAATTTGAATTCTTCATTGCTTTCCGTTTCAAATTGTTTTGTAAACTGGTGGATTTCACTTGTAACCTCGCTGTTTTCAATAGTTGTACTTTCTTTTGATTGGTCGGGGTATGTTTTTGTAAGTGTATTGCCTTGCATTTTGATTGATGCGATTGGGTTGCAACAGATGTACGAAAAACTATTGTCGTTCCCATGGTAGTCACTACTTTCCAGGAGCATACTGTTGGGGAATTTATCTCTGATTTTCAAGTAAATACTCACAGGCGAAAGTGTGTCTGCCAATATTTTTTTGTAGTGGGTATGTAGTTTATATGTTTTCATTTAAAAAAAAAGGCCTGTCGTGATGACAAGCCTAAATATATTTATATACGAGGGGTGCTCACGACTGTTGAAATCGAGTTGTCCACCACCAAGTATTTTGTTTTGTATTATTCATATTTTGGTCAAATATAAGCACCTTTTTTTATTGAACAAATATTTTTTTAAATATTTAGAATTTTAATTTAACATCAAGATCAAATTCATCGTAAATAGCACGGTCTTTTAATCCATCGAAAAAGCTTGCAGAACCATACTTTACATCAAATTTTGTACGGTCAATTTTCAATTTTGCTACAGCATAATCTTTAAATAGTCCCATCACAAAAGTAACTTCATTTGTAATGCCTTTTATGGTTAAATCTCCCTTTATAATGTATTTATCTTCTTTTTGCTTTATTGATGTGAAATTTAAAAGCGCTTGTTTGTGCTTTTTTACTCCAAAAAAATCATTGCTTTTCAAATGTCCGTCGAGTTTTGCTTTGTAGTCTCCTTCGATATCTGTGGTATTGATGGTCGTCATATCCATTACAAATTTACCTCCAGTGAGTTTATTATCTTCAAAAATAAGTGCTCCACTTTTTAAAGAAATTGTTCCTTCGTGCTGTCCTGTGACTTTATATCCAGTCCATTTCACAATACTTTCTTCAACATTAATAGATTTGATAGTTTCTGTGCTGAAAGCGAAAAGCGTTAGTGAAACGAATACTATTGATAATAATTTAATTGATTTCATAAAGTTGTAATTTTTTTAATTGCTTCACAAAGTTCTAAATTTAATTTCAAAAATTGTAATTTAGTCAATAAATTTTTGTTAAATTTTTATTGGTATGAAATCCCTCAAAATCACTGCTTTGTTCTTTTTAATTTTGAATTGTGCACCAAAACAAGATAAGTTGGAAGTGTATGATTTTCAAGGTATTGAACAGTTTTTGTACTTCAATGATTCTAAAACTTATGTGATTAATTTTTGGGCTACATGGTGTGCACCTTGCATTAAAGAATTGCCTTTCTTTGAGCAAATTCAAGATGAATATAAAGATGAAATTGAGGCCATTCTAATAAGTTTGGATTTTCCTAGCCAGTATGAAACAAAATTAAAACCCTTTTTAAAAGAAAAACAATTAAAATCGAAAGTCATCGTTTTAGATGATGTAGACATGAATTCTTGGATTCCAAAAATCGATTCAAAATGGGATGGAGCCATTCCTGTCACGTTAATTTATAATAAAGAAAAACGTCAATTTTATCCTCAGTCATTTACCTATAATCAATTGGTGACAGAGGTTAAAAAATTTATAAACTAAAACCTTAAATCATGAAAAAAATAAATTTATTTTTACTGACCACTTTTTTTGCAACCACACTTCTTTCAGCTCAAAGCGGCTACGATATAGGTGCAACTGCCACTGATTTTAAACTTGAAAATATAGATGGAACTTTTGTTTCACTTTCAGATTTTGAGCAAGCCAAAGGGTTCATTGTAGTGTTCACATGCAACACTTGTCCTTATGCTGTTGCTTATGAAGATCGCATTGAAGCACTCAACAAAATGTATGCAACCAAAGGATATCCTGTGATTGCAATTATGCCCAATAATATCGAAATTAAACCTGGGGATTCTTTGGATGCAATGAAACGACGCGCCAAAGAAAAGGGATTTACATTCCCTTACCTCATTGATCGCGAGCAAACTATTTTTCCTCAATATGGTGCGACCAAAACTCCGCATGTGTATATTTTAGAGAAATCCAATGATGCTAATGTAGTACGCTATATTGGTGCAATTGACGACAATTACAAAGATGCTAACGCTGTAGAAGTAAAATATGTTGAAGAAGCCGTAAATGCTTTGTTGGCAAAAAATCCTGTATCCGTAACGAAAACTCGTGCTATTGGTTGTTCAATTAAAATTTAAGTGTAACAATTTGACTTTTATAACGTCTTAATCACAATATAACTTTAAACTAAAAATGAAAAACTTTACGCAAGAAGAGTGGGCAAATGAGCTTTCTAAAACTCCCGAAGCAAAAATATTGGATGTCCGTACTGATTCAGAAGTTGAAGAAGGCATCATACCCAATGCATTTAATATTGATATATACAAAGGTCAAGAATTTATATCTGAGCTAGAAAAACTAAACAAAAATGACCATTATTTTGTGTATTGTAGAGCAGGATCGCGAAGTGCTCAAGCTTGTGCTGTGATGCAACAAATGGGATTTGAACATACCTACAATTTAGAAGGAGGGTTTAGTGAATGGACGGGTGATGTTGAATACTAAACATAAATTATCATGAAAAATTTATTTTTAATAACAGTGCTGTTGTTTACTTGTTTTTTTTACAATTGTAAGGAGCAAAAAAAATCATCAATTTTACAACTCATAACTTCTGGTGAGATGGAGGAATTACTGAATTTGGAAGACGTTCAATTGGTCGATGTTCGTACACCATCAGAATTCAACGCGGGGCATGTGCCTGATGCACAAAATATAAATTTTTATGATGAAAACTTTGACCAGAAAATTGAAACTCTGGACAAATCCAAACCAATCATTGTGTATTGTAAATCTGGAGGAAGAAGTGCCAAATGTGCCTCAAAATTGGTTGAAAAAGGATTTGAAAAAATTTACGATTTAGAGGGTGGATTTTCCCAGTGGAAATTCAAAGGATTAACGATTGAATACTAAACTTTTTGCCAAAGTGGTGAAGGGTATATTCCATCCGCTGTGAGCTGCATCAAAGTCTCTACTGCTACTTTTTTGTCATCGTAATAAGTAACCCCAAACCATTGACTTTTTGTGGTCATAACGTTTACAGAAACGTGTCCATTTTCCATCATTTCTTGTGCCACAAAGGGAAGGTATATTTCTTTGTTTTCGTGGTTGTTTGTGTCTGCTAAAAATTGAGCAAAATATTCTTTTGTATAATCAAAAATAAGTGGTGTGCAGATCCAAAAATTCATAGATACTGAAGCGTCTGCATCCAATTCTAAACCAGATTCTTCATCAATAATTTGTCCGGCTTTTTTAACAATTTTAGTGCGCTCCTTTATGGATTTTAACTTGTTGTTTTCTGTAGTACATACTCCTCTTGAAACCGAACCAAATGCTGAAAGCGTGTCTTCTAAACGGTATGCAACGAGCGCAAAAGTGGATAAATTTTCTTGAGTTTTGATGAAATCTGCAGCGCTCTCAAAAGCTTTTTCGCCATAATAATCATCGGCGTTAATGATGACAAATGGTGTTTTTATGACATTTCTTGCAGTCCACACAGCATGAGCGGTTCCCCATGGCTTTGTTCTTTCATTTGGGACATCTATTCCACTTGGAATATCTTCAATTTTTTGAACAAGAACATCTAGTTTTACATTGCTGTTTATGCGCTCTGAAAGGTGTTTTTGAAGAAATTCTTGATTTTCTTGTTTGGTTATCACTACAATGTGATTGAAGCCATTTTTTAGAGCATCAAAAATGCTAAACTCCATCAAAAACTCGCCTGCTGGCCCAAGGGCATCAAATTGTTTTAGTTTTCCATATCGACTTCCACTGCCGGCCGCCATCAAGAGTAATGTCATTACATGTAAATTTTGTTGTGGCAAAAATAGAGTTTTTCGGTTAACCGCACTTATTTATTTTGTAAATTTGTAATCCAAACCTTTAACTTTATAGATGTTTAAGCACTCACTTTCTTCACTTTTTTTGATATACATATTTTGTTCAAGTTTAGCAGCAGCACAAATTCCATCGTATTATTCATCCATTGATTTTTCACAAACAGGAGATAATTTAAAAGTGCAGCTTTCGATGCTTATTACTGATACACATACTACACTTATTCCTTATACCTCCACCTCGAACACAGATACTTGGGATATTTTAAGCATTAGTGATTTGGAAAACTCTAGTTCCGATAATGTACTATTGATCTATGGTTTTAATGATTTTGATGGTCTTTTCAAAACAGACCGAACTCGTGGTGCTTTTGAAACCTGCCACGTCTCATTTTGTGAAGATAAATGGAACAGAGAACATGTATTTTCAAGATCCCTTGCAGATCCAGATTTAGTTATTAATTACCCAAGTGCTGGGACTGATGCTCACAATCTTCGCGCTGCAGATCCTGCAAAAAATAATGAAAAAAGTAATAATTTGTTTATTGATAGTACTGGAGAGGAATCTAGAAAAATAAATGTAAATTATTTTTATCCGGGTGAAGAATGGAAAGGCGATGTAGCACGAATTATTATGTACATGTATTTGCGTTACCCCATTCAGTGTGAAGCCATAAACACTGCAACAGGAACTGCCGATTATTCCCCTAATGGTGATATGCCTGATGTGTTTTTGAAATGGAATGAAGAAGATCCAGTTTCTCCACTAGAACAAACAAGAAATGATGTGATTTCATCTTATCAAGGCAACCGCAACCCATTTATTGATAATCCTTATTTGGCCACTTTAATATGGAATGGCCCTTTAGCAGTTGATACTTGGGGGGTACTTTCTTTGCAAACTGAAGAGGAATTCTCAATATCTGTTTCACCAACTCTAACCAACCGCTTTATTACCATCAGTGGAGTAAATTCTAATGATTTTGAAGTTTTTATTTATAATCAGTTGGGGCAAAGAATTATTCAATCGAATCATTCGAAAACCATAGATGTTTCACATTTTGCTGCAGGATTATACATTGTACGTGTGTCCCTTTTGGGGCGTACAGCACAGTCGAAATTTATTGTTCGTTAGTCTATGCATTTTTTAAAATGTCATTTAATCATTTTTCTCTTTTTTGTTTCAAACCTTTGCCATGCACAATTTGTATATAGCGTAGACTATGTGAGTCAGGCCGACATAAAAGTTTTTGTTGTTGATTATGAAAGTCAAGCCGATCTTAATGTTTTTAAAGTCAAATACCAAAGTGAGGCAAAAGGCAATGAAGGTTTGTGGTATTTTGTTGACTATAGAAGTCAATCAGATAAAACAATTTATTTTGTAGATTATAAAAGTCAAGCTGATTTGTTGATTTATTTTGTTGATTATAAGAGTCAGGCAAGATGGAAAAAAAGATCTAAAATACATTTGATGCATTAGAATTTGTAAAGAAAATACGTTTAAGTTATTTGCATTTATATGACCTATAAAAAATATTAAATCAATGTTTTTAGTGGTGACATCAACACAAACAGTATAGACCCAATACTGCTTGAAGATTCAGTATCTTTATAAACCTCAATTAATGCTTTTTAAGAATGGGCTGGTAGGGTTTTCGTTTTTGTTATTCTTATGATTTTAATGTCACAGAAATTGGACCCACAGCTGGAGTTTATGAACTATCTACAAACTACGATTTACTAAACAACGACAACTGTTTTGGATGTCTAGACTATTTATTAAATAAACATTATTTTTATGCTCTAATGCAATTCCATGCCAAAGCGTGTAAAAATTATTGAATGTCCAAGAGATGCCATGCAAGGCATAAAGACATTTATTCCAACCGAAAGGAAGGTTCAGTACATTCAATCTCTCTTACGTGTTGGTTTTGATACCATTGACTTTGGGAGTTTTGTGTCGCCAAAGGCAATTCCACAAATGCAAGATACCGCTGCGGTTCTTTCTCAGTTGGATTTAAGTCAATCCTCGAGTAAGCTTCTTGCCATTATTGCCAATGTGAGGGGTGCAAAAGCTGCTTCGGCTTTTAAAGAAATTGATTATCTAGGTTTTCCGTTTTCTATTTCTGAAAACTTCCAAATGCGTAATACACACAAGACTATTAGCGAATCTGTTGAGGTTTTAAAAGAGATTTCAGATATTGCCAATCGTCACAACAAAGAGCTTGTGGTTTATTTGTCCATGGCTTTTGGTAATCCCTATGGCGATCCTTGGGATGTTGAAATCGTAGGGGAGTGGACTGAACGGATGCATAAAATGGGCATCAAAATTTTATCTTTAAGCGACACTATTGGTTCATCAACTCGAGAAAATATTTCTTATTTATTCTCAAACCTTATCCCTGCTTATCCGAGTGTCGAGTTTGGAGCGCATCTGCATACACATCCTGCCACTTGGCACGAAAAAGTTGATGCCGCTTTCACGGCCGGTTGTTTGCGTTTTGATGGTGCAATTCAAGGTTTTGGTGGTTGTCCAATGGCCAAAGACGAATTGACTGGTAATATGCCCACTGAAAAACTAATTTCTTATTGTACGACACAAAAAGTAGAAACAAACCTCAATGTGCTCGCTTATGAAAGCGCTCACAATGAGGCGTTAAAATTGTTTTCTAAATACCACTAGAAGCGAAATTCAATTCCACCATAGATTCCGAATGGGTGGCCTGGTCTAAGTCCTGCAGGTACTTTTGAAACTGCATAGGTTTTGTCTAATGCATTGATGAGCATTCCTGTGATACTCAAATTGTTTTTGATGTGGTATTTTCCAGAAAAATCAACAATAAAGTTGGAAGTTACACCATTTGAGGTGTTGATGGTTTCGGTGCCAGCAACAGTTCTAAAAGCACCATTTTGACGTCCATTCAAATGAAGTTCAAATTTGTCATGTTCCAAAGATATAGAGGTGTTGAATTGATGTTTTGCAATGTAAGGCAATTCATCTCCAGACTCAACTGTTCCCCACAAGTCTTCATCACTTCCAAAGCTGTTCAAAAAGCTAGCATCTGTGTACGTGTAGCCAAATGTTATAGGTAATGAGAATTTAGAATTGTTGTCTAATAAGTCATAATTTAAAAGGAGTTCAAACCCTTTGACACTGACTTCTCCAGCATTAAATTGATCCAAAGAACCAGTACCTCCACTGGCTGCCAAATCACTACCCAATAGATTACTATAATCGTTATAGAAAGCTACAATTTCACTTCTTATTCCTTTATAATTGAAACGTGTTCCAATTTCATAATTGATGCTTTCTTCAGCTTTTTGGCCAACTGTATTTCCTGGAGGTGAAAACCCTTTGTGAATTCCCGCAAAAATAGAAGTTAGATTATTGAATTTGTAGTGCATTCCAATGCCAGGGATAAATATGGAAACATTGTTTTCTCTAGAAGAAATATCTGCTCCAGTTCTGTTGGGGTCAGATGTGCCAAAATTGTCACGACTCAATGTAATATCTTCATATCTAAGTCCAGGAGTTAGTGTTAAGTTTTTATATTTTAATTTGTACAATACTGAAGCGGCAAATGCTTTTGTGCTACTAATTCTATTGGCATCAGATCCTGGTGCACCTGATGTGGTCAAATTCATTTGTCCGCCTACAATATTGTACCCATCTTTCCACTGAAAACGATCTTCCTCGTCATAATGATAACGAAGACCAATTTCTAAATCATGGAAAACTTGAGCTCCATTCCAATGAAAATCTAATTTCGTTTGAATCCCTTTAGAAACATATGCTCTATTGTTTGCTTTTACTAGCAATGCATCAGCACCGGAGTTTGAATTTCCTTTGATGATATCCATATAATTACTGTAATTTTCAGGTTGATTCAATATAGAAGCAATTTTGACTTTATCGCCACCAAAAACCACATCATTTAATTTATACCAATTTCTAGAAAATCCGTTGTAATATCCACTTGTCGATACTTTAAGCACATCTGAAAATTCTATTTCGTGTGTTGCCATGTACTGTTGGTGCTTGTTTGTCATTTTATCGTTTTGCGATGCTGCATAGCGTGCAAATGGGCTTTTGGCAAAATCCGCCACGGTCAACCCCAAATAGGTTTCATTGGAAACTTCATCAGAATATTGAAATTTAAACGTCAATGATTGATTGTATTTTGCTGTTTCTTTACTGTTGACTCTAAATTTGGCAACAACATCATTTTTATCAAAACCAGTATTTTTGTCGTTTAATAAATCTTTAAACCCATTTGAATTGTTATTCAAGTACTCTACTGTGTATCCATATTGTGCTTTTCTATCTCCAATTTTAACATGTGTATTGTGTGTGTCGAAACTACCATAGCTCGTTTTTAAGCTCCCTCTAAATTCATTTGGAATTTGAGTACTAACAAAATTAATTGCACCACCCGTTGTAAAAGGACCATATTGTACTTGACTACTTCCTTTTAAGATCTCAACAGCTTGCATACGTGCAATAGAAGGGAAATAATATGCAGCAGGTGCACTGTAAGGTGCTGGTGCAATAAGCACCCCATCTTCCATGATTGAAATTTTGGCACTTCGCTCTGGAGATGTTCCTCTCAAACTGATATTCGGACGTAATCCATAGCCATCTTCCTCATAAATTGTTACACCAGGCACAGTTCTCAAAACTCTGTTGATGTCCGTGTAACTGAATTTCTCTAATTCTTTTGGAGAAACATAGTAGGACGATCCAGATCGATTTTCAGCTTCGTATTTGTTGCCAAAAATAACTTTTGTACTGATGAATACTTGTTCCAATTTTTGTATGGAATCCGACTTTTTTGCGACTGATTCTTGAGCATTTAAACTTCCCAGAAAGAGAAGTGACAGGAGCAAAATTTTATAGTTCATAGTAATTCTTATTTAGACTGATTAAAAATAAAATTCATTTTATGATGCAAATCTACGAACCATTTTTAGTTTGCACAAAGTTTATTTAGAATAAATAAAAATAAATTTCATTTTTTGTTTGTCGTTATCAGATAAAGTCTTTTTTTGTGCCTCTTTTTTCTAAAAAAAGTCGTAAATTTGCATGCAATTAAACCTAATTGCAATGCAATCACATCTTTTAAAAATTATTGGAGAAGGTCTTACTTACGACGACGTATTACTGATTCCTGCTTATTCTGAAGTATTACCAAGAGAAGTCAGTATCAAGACTAAATTTACGCGTAACATCAGTTTAAATGTACCTATTGTTTCTGCTGCAATGGATACCGTTACAGAAAGCGCCATGGCCATTGCCATTGCTCGAGAAGGCGGTATTGGTGTTTTGCATAAAAATATGACCATTAGTCAACAAGCTATAGAAGTGCGTAAAGTCAAGCGTGCAGAAAGTGGAATGATCATTGATCCAGTAACGCTTGATTTGGATGCCCTAGTAAGCGATGCCAAACAAAGTATGAAAGAACATAGCATAGGAGGGATTCCTATAGTTGATGATCAGGGTTTATTAAAGGGAATTGTAACAAATCGAGATTTACGATTTGAAAAGAACAACAATCGCCCAATAACAGAAGTGATGACCTATAAAAATTTAGTTACAACATCAGAAGGAACATCACTTCAAGAAGCCGAAGTTATTCTTCAAAACAATAAAATTGAAAAACTTCCTGTTGTCGATAAAGATTTCAAACTCATAGGTCTAATTACATTTCGAGATATTACAAAATTATCACAAAAACCAATATCAAATAAAGACCAATACGGCCGTTTGCGCGTAGCTGCCGCAATAGGGGTTACGCACGACGCTGTAGAACGCACCAGTGCATTGGTGAAATCTGGAGTAGATGCTATCATAATAGACACAGCACATGGTCATACTAAAGGAGTAGTATCTGTACTTAAGTCCATCAAATCGGAATTTCCTAAGCTCGATGTAGTAGTCGGCAACATCGCCACAGCAGATGCTGCCAAATATTTAGTTGAAGCGGGTGCTGATGCTGTAAAAGTCGGAATTGGACCAGGTTCAATATGCACAACTAGAGTTGTTGCGGGTGTAGGTTTTCCACAATTCTCTGCAGTACTAGAAGTGTCAGCTGCGCTGAAGGATTCAGGGGTACCTGTAATTGCAGATGGCGGAATTCGTTATACAGGTGATATCCCTAAAGCCCTTGCAGCAGGCGCCGATTGTGTAATGCTTGGATCGTTACTAGCAGGAACAAAAGAATCTCCTGGCGAGACCATTATTTACGAAGGAAGAAAATTTAAATCTTACAGAGGTATGGGTTCTGTGGAAGCTATGAAAGAAGGGAGTAAAGATCGTTACTTTCAAGACGTCGAAGACGATATTAAAAAATTAGTCCCAGAAGGTATTGTTGGTCGAGTACCATACAAAGGCGACTTGTATGAAAGCATCCATCAGTTTGTTGGTGGTATTCGTGCCGGTATGGGCTATTGTGGCGCAAAAGATATTCAAACCCTTAAAGACAAAGGTAAGTTTGTTAAAATTACATCTTCTGGAATTAGTGAAAGTCACCCTCACAATGTGATGATCACAAAAGAAGCGCCCAACTATTCGCGATAATCTTGCGTAGATTAAACCTTTTTTTTACATTTAGTCCCTTTTTAAAATACAAAATATGCGAGCATTTATTTTAGCTATAAGTTTATTGTGTTTTTGGTCAAATTTTGGCCAACAGCAACCCACAAATTCTGAAATCTTAATTACCATCAATAGTGAAGAAATTACAGTTGATGAATTTCTTGATGTTTATAACAAAAACATCAATTTAGTTCAAAATGTTAATCAAAAAGATATTGACGATTATTTAGAATTATACCTAAATTATAAGCTCAAACTTTTGGAGGCAAGGGCATTAAAATATGATCAAAAGCAGAGCTATAAGCAAGAATACGAGGGTTATAAAAAACAATTAGAGCAAAAATATTTAACAGACAAGAATGTCACAGAAGCCCTAATTCAAGAAGCGTACAACCGCACAATTGAGGAAGTAAAAGCACAACATATTTTGGTACGTACAAGCTCTGATCAGGATACACTTGCAGCGTCAGAAAAATTAAACGTTTTGCGCAACCGCTTTTTAAATGAGGATTTTGATTTACTTAAAAAAGAAATCCATGATGGTAAAAAGATTTTTGCAGAGAATCTAGGGTATTTTTCGGCTTTCAAAATGGTTTACGATTTTGAAAATGCTGCCTTTAATACTTCCGTAGGTGATGTGTCTCAGCCCTTCAAAACACAGTTTGGTTACCACATCGTCAAAGTTCTCGACAAAAGACCCTCAAGAGGTAAAGCCAAGGCAGCTCATATCATGATTGCTCATAATTCTAAAGATAGTCTTCAAACACCAGAACAACGCATCAACGAATTACATCGTTTGTTGCTACAGGGAGAATCTTTCGAGAATTTGGCAAAGCAATTTTCTGAAGATAAAAGCTCTGCTAAAAATGGAGGGAATTTGAAACCTTTTTCATCTAGTGAAATTAACTCCGAGATTTTTGTAGATACTGCCTTTGGTTTGGAAGATGGTGCAATTTCGAACCCAATTCGAACCAAGTTTGGTTGGCACATCATAAAATTGATTTCTACGATTCCCGTAAAAGATTTTGAAGAGATTAAATTTGATTTAGAACAGAAAGTAAAGCGCGACAGTAGGTCTTCTCTTATCGAGAAAAAAATGATTGAATCCCTAAAAAAGCAATACCAGATTGATGCACCAAATCGAGATGAAATTTCATCTTTATTTTTCAAAGTTGAAGAACAGAATGATTGGACTTTGCAGGATGGTGTAGCCCCAAAAGATCAATTTATAAAAATCCAAAACCGTGTACTTACTCATGATGATTTTTTGATTTTTTTGAACAAAAAAAGATCATTAAAAAACAATAGCTCCACCTCGGAGCTTGTATTAAGGAGTTATAATACCTTTTTAGAAGAACAATTGATGCAGTACAAAAAAGATCGACTTCCCTTAGAAAATAAAGAATATGCACAAATTCTTAAAGAATATGAGGAGGGGCTAATGCTTTTTGATATTATGCAGGAAAAAATTTGGGATGGCGCGAAAAACGACTCTATCGGTCTATTGAATCATTATGAAAGTAACCAAGCAAAGTTTATTGCTTCAGCAGAAATAACGGGAACGATAGCACGTTCCAAAAAGAAAAGTGCACTTAAAAAAATCATAAAAATGTGGTCTGATGGTCGTTCAAACGATGACATTACAAATGATCTTAATGCCAAACGTCAACAAATTATTTTGTCTACAGGTTCATTTGAAATAGATAACCCTTTGTTGCCTAAAAAAGTCAAGTTCAAAGAAGGTATATCTTCTATTTTTCCAATAGAAGATAGCTATGTAGTTCTCAATATTTCTGCACAGTCTCCTCAAAAAATGCAATCCTTTGAAGATTCAAAAGGAGCCGTAATTTCAAGTTACCAAGCTGAGTTGGAAAAGCATTGGATAGAAAATTTACGTACGAAATACAACATTTCAATAAACAAGAATGCCCTTGACGCGCTAAAATCTAAACGTCTGAATTAATGCAAAAAAAGGCACTTTTACTACTATTGTTGCTTTTATGCACAGCATGTGATTTATCAAAATCAAATGAAGAAGGTGCTCCTCTGGCGAGAGTAAATGATGCATTTTTAATGGTGGATAATATTGATTTTTCTGAATTTGATGACCTTAACTCGAACGATAGTCTAGTTCAAATTCGAACAATGGTTAGAAACTGGGCAACACAACAACTACTAATAGACGGTGCAACATTAAATTTAGAGGAAAAACAACAAGCTGATTTTGAAGCGCTTGTGCAACAATACAAAACAGATTTATATACTTCAGCGTATTTGGAAGCATTGGTAAAACGTAATTTGGATACAATCATTACCCAAGAAGAGCTGACTGCAACATACAATCAAAACAAAGAACTTTTTGTTTTGAAAGAAAATTTATTAAAACTTCGCTACATCAACATCAAATCTAACATTTCAAATGTTCAAGATATCAAACGTCGTTTCAAACGTTACAACTTAGAAGATCAAGCGATTTTGGATACCATTTCGATTCAATTCAATTCATTTTTTTTAAATGATTCGATTTGGATCAAATCTGATCAAGTGATTTCAAAAATCAAACCCCTGCAAAAAGGATTTAATAAGCTGTTACTAAAAAAAACAAATTTTGTTCAGCTCAACGATTCTTTAGAGCTATATTTGATTAAAATAAATGAAGTGCTAAGCTCTGGCATGCAAGCCCCCTTAGAATATGTGTTGCCAACCTTGCGTCAAATTATCATTAACAAACGCAAGCTCAAACTTGTAGGTCAACTAAAAAATGAAATTGTAAATGATGCCATTAAAAATAAAAAATTTGAAATTTATGAATAAGTCCCTGTCCATAATTACATGCATAACTTTGTTGGTGTGTGGCCAATTGACTGCACAAGAAATTATTGAAGATAAAAAAGAAGAAATCAAGACAATTCAAGTCGATTCTACACAGCTCATAAAAGTTGATGGTGTTGCCGCAGTTGTTGGAGATTTTGTAGTGTTAGACTCTGATATCGACAAACAATTCACACAACTTGAAGCCAGTGGAGTATCCACAAAAGAAATTACGCGTTGTCAACTTTTTGGCAAACTTCTCGAAGATAAATTGTACATGCATCATGCTATTTTGGATAGTATTCAAGTCAATGATGCCGAAATCCGTTCCTATGTTGATCAACAATTAGAAGGTTTTGCACAGCAAATTGGTTCTATGGAAAAATTGATTGCTTACTACAACAAGTCATCCGAGCAGGAACTTCGAGACGAAATGTATGAGCTTAACAAAAATGGAAAAATGGCTTCTATGATGCAACAACAAATTATAGAGGAAATCGAAGTTACTCCAGAAGAAGTACGCCAATTTTTCAATAAAATTCCGGAAGACGAACGTCCATTGTTCGGTACAGAGCTTCGTGTTGCTCAAATTGTTGTTATACCAGAAACTACTCAAGAAGAAATTGATAAAGTCGTAAAAAGACTTAGGGAATTCAAAGCCGATGTTTTGGATAATGGCACTAGTTTTACTACAAAAGCTGTATTGTATACCGAAGACCCAGGGTCCAAACGAACAGGTGGTAAGTATACGCTAAACAGAAAACAACCACGAATGGCAAAAGAATTTAGAGAAGTTGCATTTTCATTAGAAGAAGGTGATATTTCAGAACCATTCAAAACTGATTTTGGTTACCATATCATTTATCTCGAAAGAATTAGAGGACAAGAATTCGATGTTCGTCATATTTTGTTGCGTCCAAAACTTACCGATGAAGCAATTTTGGCTGCCAAAGAAAAATTAGAGAAAGTTCGCCAAAGCATTGTCGATGGTGATATTTCTTTTGCTGAAGCCGCAAAGGAAGCTAGTGACGAAAAAGAAACCAAGTATGATGGAGGTCAGTTGCGCAATCCAGAAACACAAGACTATAATTTTGAACTTACCAAAATGGATCCAGAATTGTATGCACAGATTCAAAACATTAAGGATGGCGAAGTTAGTCCTGTCTACAAAGACGGAGATCGTACACATCCAATCAAGTTCAAAATCCTTACAGTAACGCAACGAACCGATGAACACGAAGCAGATTTTGCCAAAGATTATTTAAAAATTAAAGCACTCGCATTACAAGAAAAGCAACTCAATGCGATTTCCGATTGGCAAGAAGAAAAAATCATGGATACATACATCAAAATTAATGGTAATTTGAGAACCTGTGATTTTAATAGTAACTGGTTTAAAAATTAAGATCAAATAATGTCGGACGTCACTGCAATAAATAACTATGTTAACCAATTTGAGCAACTCAAAAAAGAAATTGCCAAAATAATTGTAGGACAAGATGCAGTCATCGAACATATTTTAATATCAATATTTTCTGGAGGACACGTTCTTTTGGTTGGTGTTCCGGGTTTGGCCAAAACCCTCATGGTCGATACAATTGCAAAAACTCTTGGATTAGACTTTAAGCGTATTCAATTTACCCCCGATCTCATGCCTAGTGATATTTTAGGAAGCGAAATACTGAACAACGAACGCAAGTTTCAATTTATTAAAGGGCCTATTTTTTCTAATATTATTCTAGCTGATGAAATCAACAGAACGCCTCCAAAAACGCAAGCGGCACTTTTAGAGGCCATGCAAGAACGTTCAGTAACTGTAGCAGGGCAGCATTACAAATTGGATCAACCCTATTTTGTTTTGGCAACACAAAATCCAATAGAGCAAGAAGGTACATATCCGCTACCCGAAGCTCAGCTAGACCGTTTTATGTTTGCAATTAACCTTCAGTATCCGTCATTTGATGAAGAAGTTGAGGTTGTAAAACAAACAACTTCGGATAAAAATGCAACACTAGATGTTATTTTTGATGCCAATCATGTTGTAGAATTTCAGCAACTCATAAGGAAGACTCCTGTGGCCGACAATGTTGTAGAATATGCAGTACAATTAATTTCTAAATCTAGACCAAACGATGCACATACCGCCGATATGGTTCAGCAATTTGTCGAATGGGGTGCTGGTCCTAGAGCATCGCAAAATTTAATTTTGGCTGCCAAAACTCATGCCGTAATTAAGGGTAAATATACACCCGACATAGAAGATGTTCAAGCTGTAGCCATTAGCGTTTTGCGCCACAGAATCATAAAGAATTATAAGGCAGCCGCAGAAGGCATCAGTGTAGAACAAATTATTGAAAGTTTATTCTAAAATTTTCAATATAATTTGGATTTTTATTGCACAAAGATTACGCATAAATTTGTACATTTAACCCCGATTTTAAAATTCATCTCATTATGGCTTTCGATATCGATATCATCAAAAAAGTTTATCAACAAATGGCAACAAAGGTTGACCATGCTAGAGCGGTCGTTGGGCACCCACTAACCCTCTCAGAAAAAATATTATACAACCACCTTTGGGATTCAAAACTTGAGAAAGCATTTGAGCGCGGAAAAGACTATGTAGATTTTGCTCCAGACCGCATTGCGTGTCAAGATGCAACAGCTCAAATGGCATTGTTGCAATTCATGCAAGCTGGTAAGCAAAAAGTCGCTGTTCCTACTACTGTTCACTGCGATCACTTAATCCAAGCCAAAGTAGGCGCTACAAAAGATTTGCAAACGGCTTTAAACAACAGTAATGAGGTATTTAACTTTTTAGAATCAGTATCCAACAAATATGGTATTGGATTTTGGAAACCGGGAGCAGGAATCATTCATCAAGTTGTTTTAGAAAACTACGCATTTCCCGGTGGAATGATGATAGGAACAGATTCTCATACTGTAAACGCGGGAGGCCTAGGAATGGTTGCTATTGGCGTTGGTGGTGCCGATGCAGTAGATGTTATGGCAGGAATGCCATGGGAATTAAAATTCCCTAAGTTAATCGGTGTTAAACTAACTGGAAAACTTTCTGGATGGACAGCACCAAAAGACGTCATCCTAAAAGTTGCAGGAATTCTAACAGCTAAAGGAGGTACAGGTGCGATTGTTGAGTATTTTGGTCCAGGTGCAGAATCCATGTCCTGTACTGGAAAAGGAACCATTTGTAATATGGGTGCCGAGATTGGTGCAACAACATCAACTTTTGGTTATGATGCATCAATGGAACGCTACTTGCGCGCAACAGATCGTAATGACGTGGCCGATGCAGCCAATGAAGTGAAAGACTATTTAACCGCTGACCCAGAGGTTTATGCAAATCCTGAACAATACTTTGATGAATTAATTGAAATTAATTTATCAGAACTTATGCCTCACCTTAATGGGCCTTTCACGCCAGATTTGGCAACGCCTGTTGGTACTATGACTGCGAAAGCCAAAGAAAATGATTGGCCACTTAAAGTAGAGTGGGGATTGATAGGTTCGTGTACAAATTCATCTTACGAAGATTTATCTAGAGCAGCATCTATTGCTCAACAAGCCTTAGAGAAGGGGCTAAAAACAAAAGCAGAATTTGGGATCAATCCAGGTTCTGAACAAGTACGTTACACAGCTGATCGTGATGGAATTTTGAATGTATTTGAAAAATTAGATGCCAAAATATTCACCAACGCTTGTGGTCCATGTATTGGACAATGGGCTCGTTATGAAGACCCAAAAAACGCACCAAAAAATAGTATTGTGCATTCGTTCAACAGAAACTTTGCAAAACGTGCTGATGGAAACCCAAATACACATGCTTTTGTAGCATCACCAGAACTTGTAGCTGCGATAGCTATTTCAGGTCGTTTGGATTTTAACCCTTTGACCGATACTTTAGTAAACGAACAAGGAGATGTTGTAAAACTAGATGAACCCACAGGATTTGAACTTCCAGAAAAAGGATTTGCTGTTGAGGATGCGGGCTATCTTGCTCCTGTAGAAGATGGTAGTGGTGTTGAGGTTGTTGTCGCTGAAGATTCGGAACGTTTGGAATTGTTGACACCATTTGTACCAATCGGAAATTCGATTAAAGGTGCTAAACTACTCATTAAAGCACATGGAAAA
>JAQWFW010000023.1 GCA_029238515.1 Flavobacteriaceae bacterium
CATGAAACAGCCGATGACTGAGGAGCAAATTGCAGATCAAGCCAGTCAAAAAGGATTATTCCCTGAGGCACACTATACTGCCGAAGACATTGAATTGGTAAGTTTAAGTGATTTGGACGGTACAGATGTATACAAAATCAAAGTGAATGGTGACAAAGAATCGTTCCGTTATTATGATGCAACATCTGGGCTACTCATAAGAGAAGAAAAAACTGAAGAAGCACAGGGACAAACGATAACTTCCATCGAAGATATTTCGGATTATAGAGCAGTCAATGGGGTATTGATTCCTTTTGGACGAAAAATCTCTACAGGACCACAAGTCATTAGTATTAACGCTAGTGAAGTACAAGTGAATTCTGGCGTAACCGAAGAAGATTTTAAATAAAATGCTATCTTATTTAGATTAAAAAAAGACCGCTATATGCGGTCTTTTTTTTGTTTATTTTTTATTCGCTAAATAAATTCCACCCAAAATCAACAGCGCTGCAAAACCTTGAAACAGATCAAAAACTTCGCCATCCAATACACCCCAAAAAAGAGCGACAATAGGCATCAAATAAGTAACCGAAGAGGCGAAAACTGGCGTCGAAATTTGGATTAATTCATTGAACAAAACTTTTGCCATAGCAGTTCCAAAAAGAGACAAAATAACCACACAACCAAGTGCAGGTAAAAAAGCGTCATTACTCAATGTTGAAGCGCTTAATCCTTCCGAAAAAATAAGCACCAACAATGCAGGAATAAAAATAACAACAAAATTGGCTGTAGCAATAGCCAAAGGGCGAACATCCTTCAAATGTTTTTTGACAATATTGACATTAGCGGCATACATTAAAGTTGCTGCAATGATTAAACCCGAAAACCAATAATTCTGACCAGGATTAAGTTCGGACCCTTCTAAGATGAGCATCACAGCGCCTAAAAACCCAAGTAAAACTCCAAAAACCTGAATGCGATTTGAATTAATCTTGAATATAATCAGACCTATTATAATGGTATTCAAAGGGACCAACGAATTAAGAACAGAAGCAATACTGCTGTCTACTTCTGTTTCGGCATAAGCAAATAAAAACGATGGAAAAAATGATCCTAAAAACCCAGAAATAGTAAGCCATTTCCAATGTGTTTTACTTATGTTTCTTAAAGAATTGTATCCTACAACAAAAATAAATATGGTAGACAATACGATGCGGAAACTTCCCAATTGCAGCGGACTAAGCCCAAGTAACCCTTTTTTAATAAGGATAAACGAGCTCCCCCAAATAAGTGATAAGAGGATTAGGAAACTCCATTTTCTGGCATTTTGATTTGGCATAAATTCTGATTAGAAAACACAAAGTTGACCAAATTATTCCAAAACTTGAGGAAAAATGATAAATTTGTGTTATCCTAAGATTTATAATCATGAAAAAACTAAACTCTATTTTACTCCTAACAACTGTAGTTTTACTTGCACTTAGCTGTAAAAACAAAACGGAAGCAGAAATCAAAACTGTTGAGAACGGTACAACCGAAAACACTGAAGCATACGAAAATCAAGTTGCCAATTTCCAAGATAGTGAAAACTATGCAGCTGCTCAATTTACCATCAAAGGAATGACTTGTGCCATGGGGTGCGCCAAAGCCATTGAAAAAAAATTGGCCAAAATGGACGGTATGTACAACGCAAAAGTCGATTTCGAAAACGAATTGGCAACTGTAGAATTTGATGCAGAAAAAATTGATAAAGATGCACTTGTTTCAACGGTTTCATCTGTGAGTGACACCTACTCTGTAAAAGATGTGAAACTTTCAGATCAACCATTTTCTGTTAAATCTTGTAAAAAAGACTGCAAAAAAGAGTGTTGCGCAAAAAATAAAGACTGCAAAAAAGAATGCAAAAAAAAGTGCTGTACCAAAAAGGCCTAAGCATTCATTAGTGTTTCAATCTCGTCTATTTCTATAGGGATATTTTTCATCAAATTTAATGGTGCGCCATTGGACTGAATAACCACATCATCTTCCAAGCGAATCCCCATTTGTTCCTCTTGGATGTAAATCCCTGGCTCGACGGTAAAGACCATATTGGGCAACATTGGTGTTTTAAGGGCACCAAAATCGTGCGTATCCAATCCCATATGATGTGATGTACCATGCATGAAATATTTTTTATAGGCAGGCCATTTTGGATCTTCATTTTGAACATCGGCCTTATCAATCAAACCTAAACCCAAAAGCTCAGAGGTCATGAGTTTACCTACTTCTACATGGTATTCTTCCCAAATAGTCCCAGGTAAAAGCATTTTTGTTGCTTCGTTCTTTACATTCAAAACTGCTTGATAAACTGCTTTTTGACGTGCCGTAAAACGCCCACTTACAGGTATGGTTCGCGTCATATCACTGGCATAATTTGCGTATTCTGCACCAACATCCATAAGCAGCATATCCCCTGCTTTGCAACGCTGATTGTTTTCTATATAATGTAAAACACAAGCATTGAAACCAGAGCCAATAATGGGTGTATAAGCAAATCCTTTGGAGCGGTTTCTAAGAAATTCGTGAGCATATTCTGCTTCTATTTCATATTCTATCACTCCTGGTTTTACAAAACCTAAAACACGCTTGAACCCCTTCTCTGTAATAGTACAAGCTTGCTGGATGAGGGCTATTTCTTCTGGTTCTTTCACTCCACGTAGTGCTTCCATAATTGGAAAATTGGGTTCGATTTTATGTTTCGGGAATTTGGTTTTTACGGCTTTTATGAAACGATCTTCGCGGGTTTCCATCTCAACGGCTTGACGATAATGATCGTTGTTATTGAAATAAACTAGATTAACATCATTCAATAATTGTTCGAAAATAGTTTCAAAATCATCTAACCAATAAATGGTTTGAACTCCAGAAGTTTGTGTGGCTTGTTTTTTATTAAGCTTAGCGCCTTCCCAAATGGCAATATAGTCGTTCGTTTCTTTTAGAAATAAAATCTCTTTATGCGCATCATTTTTGGCATCGGGACAAAGAACGAGAATACTCTCCTCTTGGTCCACACCACTGAGATAAAAAATGTTGCGGTGCTGATGGAAAGGGAGTGTACTGTCTGCTCCAGTAGAAAAAACATCGTTCGAATTAAACACTGCAATAGAATTTGGAGCCATTTGTGCAGCAAATTTTTTTCTGTTTTTGATAAACAATTGCGGGTCAATTTGTAGGTATTTCATAGGAATGTATTTTTTCAAATGTAAATATTTTCTACGAAAATTACGAAGATTTAAAGCATTTAGAAAAAAAATGAAGTACAGCCCTATTTAAACCTATTCTTAATAAGAAAAATATGATAAATGTTATTGTCTAAAACCGCATTGTGTAGTACCTTTGCTTAGTTATAAAAATTTAATCAAATGAGTGGATTTTTAAAGTCTTCAATTGGGAGAAAAATTGCCATGGCACTTTCAGCATTTTTCCTCATGGTGTTTGTGTTACAACACTTCGCAATTAATATTTTATCTGTATTCAACCCAGATCTTTTCAATGAGGCCTCACACTTTATGGGCTCCAACCCAGTAGTGCAATTTGTGTTTCAGCCCATACTTATTTTTGGAGTCATTTTTCATTTTGTAATGGGTTTTGTTTTAGAATTCAAAAATTACACTTCCCGCAGTGTTGGTTATGCTGTAAATAATGGAAATGCCAATTCGACTTGGATGAGCCGAAATATGATTTATAGTGGCGGATTTATTCTTATTTTTCTTGTTATTCATTTTATAGATTTTTGGATTCCAGAAATCAATACAAAATATATTATAGGCGATTCTTCTGGTCTTCTGACCGATGGTAGCGACTTCCGTTATTTTGAAGAACTTCAACACAAATTTGTGCCATTGTGGCGCGTGTTGTTGTATTGTATTGGCTTTGTGTTTTTATCGCTCCACCTTTTGCATGGGTTCAGTTCTGCCTTTCAATCTGTTGGGGCAAACAACAAATATACTCAAGCACTGAAAGGATTCGGAAAAGCATATGCGGTACTCATTCCTCTTGGCTTTATCGTGATTGCTTTGTTCCATTTTTTTAATAATTCGCACTAAAACTATACACTTATGGCTTTAGAATCAAAAATTCCACAAGGGCCTTTGGCAGACAAGTGGACCAATCATAAAAATAAAATAGACCTGGTCAATCCAGCCAACAAACGATCTATTGATATAATCGTTGTGGGAACAGGACTAGCAGGGGGTTCTGCAGCAGCAACACTTGCAGAACTGGGCTATAATGTCAAGGCATTTTGCTTTCAAGATTCTCCTCGAAGAGCACACTCTATCGCTGCTCAAGGAGGAATAAATGCCGCCAAAAACTACCAAGGCGACGGCGACTCTACTTACAGACTATTTTACGACACCGTAAAAGGAGGAGATTACAGTTCAAGAGAAGCCAATGTATACAGACTCGCTGAAGTTTCAACCAATATCATTGACCAATGTGTAGCTCAAGGAGTTCCTTTTGCCAGAGATTATGGCGGTTTATTAGACAACCGCTCTTTTGGAGGTGTTTTGGTATCTCGAACATTTTATGCTAAGGGGCAAACAGGACAACAATTGTTGTTGGGTGCATACTCTGCAATGAACCGTCAAATTGGACGAGGAAAAATAAAAATGTACAACCGACATGAAATGCTAGATGTAGTGGTTGTCGATGGAAAAGCAAGAGGAATCATTACACGTAACCTAGTGACAGGCGAGATTGAACGCCATTCGGCACATGCTGTTGTTCTTGGAAGTGGTGGATATGGAAATGTTTTTTACCTTTCTACCAACGCAATGGGAAGTAATGTTACTGCAGCATGGAAAGCACACAAACGCGGAGCATATTTTGCAAATCCTTGCTATACACAAATCCACCCTACATGTATCCCAGTTTCAGGAGATCATCAATCCAAATTGACACTTATGTCTGAATCGCTTCGAAATGATGGTCGAATTTGGGTGCCAAAAAAATTAGAAGATGCGAAAGCCATTCAAAATAAAACACTAAAACCTACCGCGATAGCGGAAGAAGATCGCGACTATTTCTTGGAACGCCGCTACCCAGCATTTGGAAACTTAGTTCCACGTGATGTCGCTTCTAGAGCTGCAAAAGAGCGTTGCGATGCCGGATTCGGAGTCAATGCAACCGGCGAAGCTGTTTTTCTTGACTTTGCTGCGGCAATCCTACGCTATGGCAAAGAACAAGCACACGTCAAAGGACTGGATGAAAATGACGAAAATTTAGTCAATAAGTTAGGTAAGGAAGTTGTAAAAAGCAAGTATGGCAACTTATTTCAGATGTATGAAAAAATTGTGGACGAAAACCCCTACGAAACACCAATGATGATTTATCCAGCGGTGCATTACACAATGGGAGGAATATGGGTCGACTACAATCTACAAACAACAATACCAGGACTTTATGCCATTGGCGAAGCCAATTTTTCAGATCATGGAGCCAACAGACTTGGCGCATCGGCTCTGATGCAAGGACTTGCAGATGGATATTTTGTATTGCCTTATACCATTGGAGATTATTTATCTGATGACATCAGAACAGGGCCAATTTCTACAGACAGTAAAGAATTTGAAGAAGCCGAAAACAATGTACGCCAACAGATTGATCGTTTCATTAACAATAAAGGCACAAAACCGGTTGATTATTTCCACAAACGATTAGGGAAAATCATGTGGAACAAATGCGGAATGGCTAGAAACGAAAAAGAACTGAAAGAAGCCATTGAAGAAATTTCAGCATTACGTGAGGAATTTTACAAGGATGTACTTGTTCCTGGTGATGCTAATGAATTCAATGAAGAATTGGCCAAAGCTGGACGTGTAGCCGATTTCCTGGAACTCGGAGAATTGTTTGCCAAAGATGCATTAGTCAGAGAAGAATCTGCAGGAGGACATTTTCGTGAGGAATACCAAACCAAAGAAGGTGAAGCACAAAGAAGAAAAGAATTTCAGTTTGTATCTGCTTGGGAATATAAAGGTGCTCCAAAAGATGCCAAACTCCACAAAGAAACACTAGAATACGAAAATATAGAAGTTAAGGAACGCTCATACAAATAGAAATTGCTATGAATTTAACATTAAAAATATGGCGTCAAAAGAACGCCAATGCCAAAGGTAAAATTATTGAATATAACATCAAAGATATTTCACCAGACATGTCATTTTTAGAAATGCTCGATGTTTTGAACAGCCAACTTATCCCTGCAGGGGAAGAACCAGTAGCGTTTGATCATGACTGCCGTGAAGGCATTTGTGGATCATGTTCATTATATATCAATGGAGAAGCACACGGGCCAGACCGTAGAGTAACTACATGTCAATTGCATATGCGCAAATTTAAAGACGGTGACACTATTTTTATCGAACCCTTTAGAGCAAATGCTTTCCCTGTAGTGAAAGATTTGGTGGTCGATCGTACGGCTTTTGATCGCATTCAACATGCTGGTGGGTTTATTTCTGTTAATACATCTGGGAACACCCAAGACGGGAATGCCATTCCAATCTCAAAACATGCTGCCGATGAAGCTATGGATGCCGCCACGTGTATTGGTTGCGGTGCTTGTGTAGCGACTTGTAAAAATTCTTCTGCGATGCTGTTTGTAGGTGCAAAAGTATCTCAGTATGCTTTACTCCCTCAAGGACAAGTTGAAGCTGCTGATAGAGTTCAAAATATGGTTGCTCAAATGGACTTGGAAGGATTCGGAAATTGTACCAATACCGGTGCTTGCGAGGTCGAATGTCCAAAAGGTATCTCATTGGAAAATATTGCGCGCATGAATCGAGAATTGGTCAAAGCCAACTTAAAGGGTTAATCCTCCAAAATAAATTCTGTGATTTCTTCCCAGTTTGCACGAACCTCAACGGGCTCATCTGCATAGCTTACCCGTTCGGGTTGGATTTTTTTGAGAAAATTTCCTGAATCATATCTACCATTGTCATTGGAATCAAAAATAGCTCTAAGAAAATAGATTCCAGGATCAATGTTCTTAAAATCAATTGGGTCTGGACCCTTAACAATTTGCTCCTCCACTACATCTCCATTGCTAGTTACAAATTGAATAATGATGGGATATTTTGCATTGCGAAGATCTACACGAATATTCCCATAATCTGACAAAAGTTTCGTTCCAGCTTTAAAACGGAGTGTGTCATTTTCTACACCATAAAAATCTTTAAATGCACCTGGTAAAAATAGTATATCGTAAGTATTATTTTCCTTTAAATCAAATTTAAAATTTGCCAAAGTTGGACGCAAATCATCTAAAGACAATTGCCCTTTAATCGATAATGAATCTTTATCCATAATTGACGCTTTACTGTCATCAACAGAAACTAGCGGTATGGTAGACTGCAATTGAAAAGCCGTGTCTGGCTTTAGTGAAGTATTGACCGAGTTAATGATCAATGAATCTTTATCCATTGCTTTCATGCGTACATCAACCGTGTCTTTGATTGAAAAGTATG
The DNA here is from genome assembly GCA_029238515.1 of Flavobacteriaceae bacterium. GTDB lineage: Bacteria > Bacteroidota > Bacteroidia > Flavobacteriales > Flavobacteriaceae > UBA3537. The sequence continues at coordinate 7,482 of JAQWFW010000023.1, forward strand.
ACACTTCAAAGCGCAGAGAATCTATTTCTGGTTTTGGTCTCATCCAATAATTCAACGTGTCTTTTTCCAATTCCTTAGTGATGCGGTACGAAAAATCATCGGTAACTTCCGACAACATTTTAATCCCTAAACTATCGAGTGACCCTTCATAGGCAAATCCAATTCGATTTTGAGCCAATTGACGAGCGCGAGAAAATTTAAATTCAGCGTCTTGTTGATATAACTTTAACACATAAGCTGTATCGGAAGGCACTGTGATAAACTGGCTTCTGAATGCAAATTTATCGTCTTTTGGTTGATATGTATAATTTGTATTTTCTTCTTTCAGTGCGGTGAGCAAATATGTTCCTGCCTTTAAATTTTCTACAGAAAATTGAGACAAACTATCAGTCACACCAATGTATTTTGGTTTTTGCTTGAAAATAATAGAATCTGTATAAGTACTGTCGACCTCATGCAATAAAATCGAAACTTTTTCTGGTGTTTCATAGTCTAAAGCTTCAATAACCAATCCCTCAACCGAAAGAGAATCGATGAATGATCCAGTTGAAAAAACATATCTGTAGTACGGATATAGATTACCCTCGTTGTTGTCCTCTATACTTTCACCAAAATTGAATGCATAAGTTGTATTGGGTCGCAGTGTGTCGGAAATTTTAATGACGATGGACTTGCTTGCTGTGCTCAAAGGGGTTATGATGGGCTCAGGATCCATTGGAGGAGAGACAATGAGTTGCCTTTGTAGGTTTTTAAATTTTATGTATTCATCAAAATCAATTCTGATTTCATCAGTATCAAAATTTGTCGAGAAATTTTTGGGTTCTTCACTTATGACTACGGGAGGTGTTTCATCCTTTGGACCTCCACTCGCTGTTCCGCGGTTAGCACATTGATATAAAATCAAGCCAACAGCTGTAAAAAAAACATAATTTAAAAATGATTTTGACATATCCCTACGTTAAGCATCACAAAGAAACAACTTATTTTAATTTTAGCGAAACACAGAAGAGGCAATTGCTATGGTTGCTAAACTCAAATGCTTACTCCCAGCATCGAGCAACACTTTTGAACACGCTTCAATGGTAGCACCCGTAGTGATTAAATCATCGACCAACAAAATATGCTTTCCAATAATCTTATCTTTCTTAACCAATTGAAAACTGTTCACAACAGATTTCCAACGTTCCTCTTTGGTTTGGAAAACTTGTGTTTTTGTATGTTTTATCTTTACTAAAATAGTATCATCACAAAGGACACCAAATACTTTTGCAATTGCCGATGCAAAAGGTAATACTTGGTTGTAACCTCGCTTTTTGAGTCTTTTTTTGTGTGTAGGTACAGGGACAACGAGGTCAATTTTATCAAAACGTTTAGAGGCTTTCATTTCTCTCCCAAGCCATAGCCCTAAAGTTGTCCCTACAGATTTTTGTTGTTTATACTTTAAATTATGTAAGAGTTTTTGAACTCGACTGTGCTTTTGGAAATAAAATAAAGACGTGGGTGAAACGAAGTATATTCGTCCAAAAAATAAATGTTGCAATGGATGATCTTCCTGAAAATGGTAATTTGTAACAGGGAGCTGGTGCCTACAAGCTACACAAATTTGAAACTCATTGTCTTTCAAAATAGATGCACATGCTTGACATTGGGGTGGAAAAAATAAATCGATTAAATAGTTCATTAAAGACATAGCGTTGAGGTTGAGTAAATTTAAAAATAATCTTATATTTTTTTGATTCTCGCTATTTAATTTCTTGGGGTTTTCTATTTTTGTGGTATGAATAACCAAGATGATCATTTTAAAAACGTTATTTCTCATGCTAAAGAATATGGATTTGTATTCCAGAGCAGCGAAATCTACGACGGACTAAGTGCTGTATACGACTACGGCCAAAACGGTGCAGAATTAAAGAAAAATATACGCGAATACTGGTGGAAAGCCATGGTGCAAATGAACACCAACATTGTAGGACTAGATGCTTCAATCTTTATGCACCCTACAACATGGAAGGCCTCTGGGCATGTCGATGCGTTTAATGATCCATTGGTAGACAATAAAGACTCTAAAAAGCGGTACAGAGCCGATGTGCTCATAGAAGATTATTGCGCTAAACTTGAACAAAAAATTGAAAAAGAAGTCAAAAAAGCTAAAAAACGCTTTGGAGATACTTTCAATGAAAACGAATTTTTGAGTACCAATCAGCGTGTATTGGGTTACCAAGAAAAAATAAATGCAACCCTAAAACGCATGGCCAGATCTCTTGAAAATGAAGATTTGGCGGATGTAAAAGCACTTATCGAAGAGCTTGAAATTGCAGATCCTGTAAGTGGAAGCCGCAATTGGACAGACGTGAAACAATTCAACCTCATGTTTGGTACAAAGTTAGGTGCATCTGCAGATAGCGCGATGGATTTGTACCTTCGCCCAGAAACTGCTCAAGGTATCTTTGTAAACTTTCTAAATGTTCAAAAAACCGGGCGAATGAAAATCCCTTTTGGTATAGCGCAAACAGGAAAAGCATTTAGAAATGAAATTGTTGCACGTCAATTTATCTTCAGAATGCGAGAGTTTGAACAAATGGAAATGCAATTTTTCATCAAACCTGGAACGCAAGGAAAATGGTACGAACATTGGAAAGAAAAACGCCTAAACTGGCATCTTTCTTTGGGCATGGGTGAAGAAAATTACCGTTTTCATGACCATGAAAAATTGGCGCATTATGCCGATGCTGCAGCCGATATTGAGTTTAGATTCCCTTTTGGTTTTAAGGAACTTGAAGGCATACATTCCAGAACAGACTTTGACCTTAGCCAACACGAAAAATATGCAGGTAAAAAACTTCAATTTTTTGATCCAGAAGAAAACAAAAACTATGTCCCTTACGTCTTAGAGACTTCCATTGGTTTAGATCGTATGTTTTTGGCTGTGTTTTCTAATAGCTTAAAAAATGAAATATTAGAAAACAACTCCACACGAACAGTATTAAAACTTCCCGCGGTCTTGGCTCCGATAAAAGCAGCCATTTTACCCCTTGTAAAAAAAGATGGACTTCCAGAAATTGCCCAAGAAATTTTACAAGAATTGCAATGGGAATTCAATGTTGTTTACGACGAAAAAGATGCCGTTGGAAGACGTTACCGCCGACAAGATGCTATCGGAACACCATTTTGCATTACGGTTGATCATGAAACAGCAAAAAACAATACCGTTACAGTTCGTTTTAGAGACACAATGGAACAAGAACGGGTAGCAATTAAGGATTTAAACGCCCTGATTGATGATCATGTTTCCATAAAAAATTGGCTGAAAAATTGTTAATGATTAGTAATTTTGCCGCTTTATTTAGCAAAAACAACTTATTTGTAGGTTGATTTCCAATATTGTATGGTAAATGTATTGTTTTTTTTAATTTCTGAGTCCCATGTATATTATATCTTAGACCTCAAGGTCATTTAAACTAAATCTTAGATTCAATAATTATAATTTTACTTTGAAAAATCTTCTTCAAAAATGCTTTATTGCTCTCTTATTTGTGTTTTTTTCAACAAAGGGATATGCTCAACTCAATGCTGTAACTATTGAAGATGCACAATCTATTGGGAATAACTGCTATATAATAACTGAGGATGTTGTTTGGCAAATAGGAGGGGTATGGTATAATAATCCCATTGATTTCGATGAAGATTTCACCATTAACTATAAAAATAATTTTGGGAATAAAGATGGCATTGGAGCTGATGGTATGGCTTTAGTCTTCAAGGGAACAAATATTTTTACACCAACCGAAGCCCTAGGGAATTCTGGAGGTGGCGTTGGTTACGAAGGTATTTCAAACTCTTTAATTGTAGAATTTGATACATGGCAAAATACTAGTCAAAATGACCCTTTTTATGATCATTTATCGATTATGATTAATGGAAATGCTTCCCACTCTAGCCCCAATAATTTAGTTGGTCCTGTGCCACCAACAAGCACAAGTAACAACATGGAAGATGGTGTGGATCATGATGTGAAAATCGTTTGGACGGCTTCAACACAGACTTTTGAAGTGTTTTTTGATTGTGAGTTGCGATTAACTTTAAACGAAAACATAAAAAACACTATTTTTGGTGGAGATAGCTCAGTGTATTTTGGTTTTGTAAGTTCTACCGGGGGGAGCTCAAATCTTCACCAAGTATGTTTCAATAGCATTTCTTTTGTTGACAATTTATTATTACAAGACCAAACCATTTGTGAGGGGGAGTCTGTACAAATTGATGCTGAAATTCCAAGTGGAAATACCTATACTTGGAGTCCTAGCACAGGAGTAAGTAATGTAAATATTCCTAACCCAACTCTTTCACCTTCAACAACCACCACATACACGGTAACTATAGAAGACGTATGTGGTGAACCAACAACAGAAGATGTAATAATTACAGTAACGCCACAAAATCCTACAGTTTTTAACCCAATTAACCCTATTTGTGAGGGCGACCCAAGTCCATTACTCCCAGCAGATGTTAATGGCGTAACGGGAACTTGGAGTCCTGCGTTTGACCCAACAACGACTGCAGATTACACTTTTACACCTGATGCTGGACAATGTGCATCTCCGACTACACTTCAAGTCGTAGTAAACCCTATCATCACAACAACATTTGACCCAATTAACCCTATTTGTGAGGGCGATTCAAATCCATTACTCCCAGCAGATGTTAATGGCGTAACAGGAACTTGGAGTCCTGCGTTTGATCCAACAACAACTACAGATTACACTTTTACCCCTGATGTACAATGTGCATCTCCGACTACACTTCAAGTCGTAGTAAACCCTATCATCACAACAACATTTGACCCAATTAACCCTATTTGTGAAGGCGACTCAAGTCCATTACTCCCAGCAGATGTTAATGGCGTAACAGGAACTTGGAGTCCTGCGTTTGATCCAACAACAACTACAGATTACACTTTTACA
>JAQWFW010000014.1 GCA_029238515.1 Flavobacteriaceae bacterium
AATTAAAGAATCTAAAAGGGTTAGAGAGAACTTTAAAGTAAAAACACTATCCCCAAAATTCGATGAAGTTAAAAACATCAAAAAAGAAAAGGATAAAAGGATAAAGTACATAAAAGAAAAGAATAAGATATATAAGGGTTACTCAGATAATATTATTGATATAGAAGTAGATATTCTAACAAATAAGATTGATAAGGATAAGGGTAAAAAAATGATAACTAAAATCTCTGATATGATGAGTGAAGTAAGTTCAGAGATTAATAGATTAGAGAGGGAACTTACAATCTATGAGAATTCCACTCATTGGATGGATTGGTTAAATCAAATGTATTTAGAGATAGATAGTGTTCAGAGTTATGATTTAGATAAAAAACAAAAGTTTTTGAATGATTACATCAATAAAATTGATGTTGAATACATTCCTAAGATTCAATCTCATAAGTTTGATTTTGAATTTAAGTACCCAATAGTTGAGGATAAACTTATTAATGATGGTTTAGATAAAAGTGGGAAAAGAAAGTATCAAATTGATAAAGGATTAAACACCTCATCATTAACATTACAGATACCAAACAATCATAAATCTAAACTTTCAGAAAGTGAGAAAAGTGAACTGAATAGAGTTATCTCTAAGTTAAGAGTTGAGAATTCTTTATCTTTAAATGAAATTAGTAAAAGGTTGAACGATAAAGGTTATCGTACTTTAACAAATAAGATGTGGAACAAAAGTTCTCTTTCACTTTACATTAAAAGAATGAAAGTTGAAGTGGGAAAGTAAAGAGGGGTTACAACTTTGAACACATTAGAAAACCCCATCACCGTGGAGTAATTTACTCTATTCCACTTAAAATCAACAGACTACATGGTCTCAAAATTATAATTTTAGCATTTTATTGTGTTATTTATTGGTAATTTGTTAATTTTCATCAATTATTTTAATATCTTTATTAATAGAATAACAAGCAAACCAAAATTTTATAACTAATGAAAACTATTTTAAAGATTTTTATTTTACTCTTTGGTGTAGTTTCTTTTGCACAAACAACTGTAACGGGAACCATCAATGACGAAAGCGGATTACCTCTGCCTGGAGCAAATATTATTGTCGTAGGCACATCATCTGGAGTCATTTCAGATTTTGACGGAAAATTCTCATTAACTGTAAGCCAAGACCCACCATTTACGGTGCAACTAAGTAGTGTAGGTTTTGAAACCTCAACACAAGAAATTACTTCAAACAACCAAGACATTACAGTGGCCTTAAATGAGGGTAGTGTTTTAGACGAAGTTGTTATTTCTGCGTCGAGAACACCTGAACGTATTTTTGAATCGCCTGTAACTGTTGAGCGTTTTGGAATTAAAGAAATTAAAAATACTGCTTCTGCTGATTTTTACGGCGGACTAGAAAACTTAAAAGGTGTTGATGTCAATACCAACAGTTTGACCTTCCAATCCATCAACACAAGAGGATTTGCCACATTTGCAAACACACGTTTTATGCAACTGGTAGATGGTATGGACAACTCTACACCAGCGCTTAACTTCCCTATTGGAAACTTAGTGGGTATGATTGAGTCAGATGTACAAAGTGTAGAACTTCTTCCAGGTGCTTCTTCGGCGCTATATGGTGCAAATGCTTTTAATGGTATTTTGTTTATGCGCAGTAAAAACCCTTTTGACCATGAAGGTATAAGTGTAAATCTTAAACGCGGTATGACTTCTCAAGAAGCTGCTGGCGACAATGCCTACACAGACCTCGGCATTAGAATGGCGCATAAGTTTAGCGAAAAATTTGCAGCTAAAGTTAATTTTGGTTACCTAAAAGGAACGGATTGGGCTGCTACAAGTGAAGTCGATAGTGATATGATTGGTGGTACTAGAGCAACTAATCCAAATTACAACGGAATCAATGTCTATGGTGATGAAGTTTCTACAAATATCCGATCTGCTTCTGGTCTTGGGATAATTCCAGACGTTGTAGTAAGTCGAACAGGGTACAACGAAAGAGATCTAACCAACTACAACGCGGAAAGCATCAAATCAGATTGGGGGTTATACTACCGCCCATTTGAAAATGATTTTGAAATTTCTTACGTTGGAAAAGTAGGAACTGGTAACACCATCTATCAAGGTACAAACCGCTATAATATCAAAAACTTCTTCCAACAACAACATAAGCTGGAGGTGCGAAATGATAACTTTTTTGTACGTGGATATGTTGTAAGTGATAATGCTGGTGACTCTTATGATATGGTATTTACAGGAATTAACATCAACAGAGTATGGAAAAGTGACACCCAGTGGTTTCAAGATTATATTGGAGCCTTTGCCGGTGTAGCTCTTGCAGGAAATCCTCAAGGGTTAAGTCAACAAGAAATTCATAATTATTCTAGAGGCGTTGCGGATGAAGTATTTGATCCTGCTGGACAAGAAGACGATATTGAACGTTTTATGCCTGGAACTCCACAATATGAAGCTGCTTATAATAAAAGTATAAATGATCCAAATTTAAGCACAGGTTCTAAGTTCCAAGATGAATCTAAGTATTATCATGGAGATTTTAACTACAACTTTAGTCATCTTATTGATGTTGCTGACATTCAAGTCGGTGGGTCATTCAGACAATATAGCCTAAATTCACAAGGAACCATTTATACAGACCCGGTTGGCGATGGCACTATTGACTACTCAGAATATGGGTTATACACTCAGGTTCAAAAAGAATTGGAGCTTTCTTCGGAATTAGAATTAAAACTAACAGGTTCTGTACGCTATGATAAATCTGAGTTTTTTGATGGCTTCTTTTCGCCACGTTTATCTGCTGGTTTGACAATTAATAAAGACCATAACATTAGAGCATCTGTTCAGACTGGGTTTAGAAACCCAACCACACAGGACTTATTTATTGGATTAGATGCTGGACGTGCTATTTTGGTAGGTTCTGCGCCATCAAACCTAGACCGTTGGACTAGAGATTATGATGTTTCTCCAACGGGGCAATTGCTTGGACAGGGAGCATCAATCACACAAACCGGTGCTGCAGCGTATAATAATTCATACACCCTTTCATCGGTTGAAGCCTTTGGAGCAACTAGTAATCCTAATGCATTACAAATAGGAAATCCAAATGTGGTAAAACCAGAGCAGGTAACTTCAATAGAAGTGGGATACCGTGGTAAATTTGGAAAAACCATCATCGATTTCAGTGCATACCACAACACTTATGTAGACTTTATTTCTCAAGAAGTTGTTTTAGCTCCGTTTTATGGAAATGTTTCTGATAACACAGTAGTTTCAAGTGGACTTACTCTTTCTCAGTTAGCAATTGCTAGTGGTGATTACCAGGCCTACAGCACCTACACAAATTCTAAAGCGCCTGTTAAATCGTATGGTGCGTCTTTGGGTGTCTCAACCAAAGTTTTTGGAAATTATGATTTAGGAGGAAGTTATACTTATGCTAAATTAGATTTTGATCGTGATACCTATCCAGATTTTACAACAAACTTCAACACACCAGAACATAAGTTTAAAGCGTCCTTTGGAAATACAGAAGTAGTAAAAAATCTTGGATTTAATATTGCCTACCGTTACAGCGATGATTTTTACTGGGAAGCAACGTTTGGAAATGGTATCGTGCCAGAATATCATGTACTTGATGCCCAGGTTAACTTAAAAGTTCCTAGTTTTAAATCTACATTTAAAGCGGGAGCAACAAACCTTTTAGGCGATGAATACTTTACGGCCTTTGGTACAGGGTTTATCGGATCGATGTACTATGTAGGATGGACAATTAATAACTTATAAAATTAACACAATGAAAAACTTAAAATATATATTTTTCTCATTTCTTCTTATTGGATTATACTCCTGTAATGAAGTAGAAGATGTTTTAGAAGACAATGGAGCTTCAATAGAAGAACCTGAAATGTTACCTGCACTTTCTATTGAAGGGACTGGATTAGACTTTTCTAATTATATTGCAGTAGGGCCTTCATTTTCCGCAGGAGTCTCAGATGGGACTGTGTTTTTAGCGAGTCAAAATAATTCATGGCCAAATATCATGTCTATGGAGTTTTCAAAAGTCGGCGGAGGTGAGTTCAAACAACCCACTATGGATGATAACTTTGGAGGGCTTGCTCTTGGTGGAACACGAATTGTAGGTCCAAGACTTGTATTTGGTGGTGCTGGGCCAGTTCCATTAGAATCAGTTGTTGGGCCAGTAACAGTTCAAACAGATGTTTTAAATCCTCCAACAGGACCATTTAATAACCTTGGTGTACCAGGCGCACGTAGTTTTCATTTTGTTACTAATGGCTATGGTAATGTTGCCAATTTGAATAATAACACAGCGAACCCATACGCCACGCGTTTAACAGGGGCTACCCCCAACGCTTCAATTATTGAACTTGCGGCCTCTCAAAATCCTAGTTTCTTTACGCTTTCATTATTTGGTGGAAATGATGTTTTAGGCTATGCCACAGGAGGTGCAGATCAAACAACAGATGCCATCACACTAATAACAACATTTGAGACCGCTTTAAACGGTGCCTTGACAGCATTAACTGCAAATGATGCAAAAGGTGTGGTTTCTGGAACACCACATGTGACGGATTTACCATACTTTACGACGGTTCCTCACAATCCTTTAGACCCGACTAATCCCGATTTAGCAGCGCAAATCCCTCTGTTAAACCAAATTTATGGGGCTATAAATGGAGTTTATACATACTTAGAAGCTACTACGCCAGGACTAGATTTATCTGAAAGAAATATTGTATTTGTTACAGATGCGTCAAATCCCTTAGTCATTAAAGATGAAGAATTAACAGATTTATCAGCACAAATTACGGGAGTTTTAGCGGCTAATCCAGACTTCCCAGCATTCATTGCTCAATTTGGCTTACCAGCAGCGGCTGCGCCATTAGTTGCAGGATTACTAGGAAGCACCTATGGTCAATCCAGGCCTGCTACAGAAAATGACCTTGTTGTTTTACCTGCAGCATCGGAAATCTCAGAAGTTGATGACGACAATGCTGCGTTTTTAATGTCTCAAGGAATTTCGGAAACATTGGCTGGTCAATTATCTGCTGTTGGCGTCACATTGCCTATGGTAGATAAATGGGTAGTTACTGAAACAGAAATTGAAGAAATCATTTTGGCAACCGATGCAATGAACGATAGGGTAGAAGCTGCTGCAGATAGTTACGGAATTGCTTATGTTGATTTGCAATCTATCCTTGCACAAGCCTCTTCGACAGGCATTATGTTTGATGACTATTTGCTAGATGCGAGTTTAGTGACTGGAGGTTTGGTAAGCTTAGACGGTATTCACCTTACCGCAAGAGGGTATGCCTATATGGCCAACTCTTTCTTAGAAGCTATTGATGAGTATTACGGTTCAAATTTTGTGGCATCAGGAAGTCTTGCTAAAGCAGATGATTATCCTATTGCATACAGTCCACTATTACAATAAAAAAAATACATAAATCATTTAAAAAAACCCAGAGATTTGCTCTGGGTTTTTTAATTATATTCTCTATCTTTGCAGCGCAAAAACCACTGGTTTTTTAAACATAATTTTAGCTAAAAATAAAACTCACAGAAGTAATGTCACAAGTTATAGGTAAAGTTTCTCAAATTGTAGGCCCAGTTATCGATGTAGAATTTGGTTCTGGTGCAGATCTTCCAAAAATTTATGATTCTCTAGAAATCAATCGTCCAGACGGTTCAACACTCGTACTCGAAGTACAGTCGCATATAGGTGAAAATTCTGTACGTACCATTGCCATGGACTCATCCGATGGATTAAGTCGTGGTACTGAAGTCAATGCTACTGGAGCGCCGATTCAAGTGCCTATCGGAGATGATGTGTACGGGCGTCTTTTTAATGTTATTGGAGATGCTATTGATGGTCTAGGAAACTTGCCAAAAGCTGGAAAAGACGGATTACCAATCCACAGAGAAGCACCAAAATTTGAAGATCTTTCAACGTCAACCGAAGTTCTTTTTACAGGAATCAAGGTTATAGATCTTATTGAGCCTTATGCTAAAGGTGGAAAAATTGGACTCTTTGGAGGTGCAGGTGTAGGTAAAACAGTATTGATTCAGGAGTTAATTAACAATATCGCTAAAGGACACGGTGGACTTTCAGTATTTGCAGGTGTTGGAGAACGTACTCGTGAAGGAAATGATTTACTTCGTGAAATGTTGGAATCAGGAATTATAAAATATGGAGAAGATTTTATGCACTCTATGGAAGACGGAGGATGGGATCTTAAGAAAGTCGACAAAGCCGCCATGAAAGAATCTAAAGCAACTTTTGTTTTTGGACAAATGAATGAGCCACCTGGAGCACGTGCTCGAGTTGCACTTTCTGGACTTACTATTGCGGAATATTTCCGTGACGGCGCAGGCGATGGACAGGGAAAAGATGTACTGTTCTTCGTCGATAACATTTTCCGATTTACACAAGCAGGTTCTGAGGTATCGGCCCTTCTAGGGCGTATGCCATCAGCAGTAGGATATCAGCCAACACTTGCCACAGAAATGGGTGCGATGCAAGAGCGTATTACATCAACAAAGAAAGGATCGATTACATCAGTACAGGCTGTATATGTCCCTGCGGATGACCTTACAGATCCAGCACCAGCAACCACGTTTGCGCACTTGGATGCTACAACAGTATTATCGCGTAAAATTGCAGAGCTTGGTATTTACCCAGCCGTAGATCCTTTAGATTCAACATCTAGAATTTTGAGTGCAGACATTCTTGGCGATGAGCACTACGACTGTGCGCAACGTGTAAAAGAGTTATTACAACGCTACAAAGAACTACAAGATATTATAGCAATTCTTGGAATGGAAGAACTTTCTGAAGAAGATAAGTTGGCCGTTGGACGTGCACGTCGTGTACAACGTTTCCTTTCTCAACCATTCCATGTTGCAGAACAATTTACAGGAATCCCTGGTGTACTTGTAGATATCAAAGAAACCATCAAAGGATTCAATATGATTATGGATGGTGAATTGGACCACTTGCCAGAAGCAGCTTTCAACCTTAAAGGTACCATTGAAGAAGCGATTGAAGCAGGTGAAAAAATGTTGGCTGAAGCTTAAAAAATAGTTTATGTATCTAGAAATTGTATCTCCAGAAACAACCCTCTTTAAAGGTGAAGTTGATAGTGTTTCTGTCCCTGGTGTTAATGGAGACTTTGAAATGCTCAACAATCACGCCCCTATTGTTTCTATTCTTAAACAAGGTTTTGTGAAAATAAGTGGTAATATAAATCTTGATGAGAGTAACGCTTCAAAATTTGAACAAAAAGAAAAAGGATATTGGCTCGCTATCAACTCCGGAACGATTGAAATGAATGCCAACAAAATTATTGTTTTAGCAGATTAACAAAATCTCGAAAAAAGTATAACCCTAAAGCATTTGTTTTAGGGTTTTTTTGTGCCGAAAAATTACTGTCCTGTAAATTTTGCTTTTCGCTTCTCTAAAAATGCATATGTCCCCTCTTTGAAATCATCAGTACCAAAACACTTTGCAAACTCTGAGATTTCTACATCATATCCACAAATACCTTCTTTAAAATTAGCATTAACAGCTTTGATCGCGGCAGAAATAGAAAGTGGGCCGTTTTGTTTTATTTTTTCGGCTAATGAAAAACAATAAGGCAATAGCTCTTCTTCAGGAATTACTGCGTTCACCAAACCCCAGTGTTCCGCTTTAGTTGCGTCTATCATTTGAGCCGTCATAATCATCTCTAATGCACGGCCTTTTCCTACCAATTGCGCCAAGCGTTGAGTACCACCATATCCGGGAATTACCCCCAAACTCACTTCAGGAAGCCCCATACGAGCATTGACACTGGCAACTCTAAAATGTGCTGCCATGGCCAATTCTAATCCGCCACCAAGTGCAAAACCATTGATTGCTGCAATAACTGGAGTTGATAAATTTTCAATAAAATCAAATAACATCACCTGGCCTTCACGAGACAATTGCGCTGCTTGTTGCACATCAAAATCAGAAAATTCACTAATATCTGCCCCCGCCACAAAGGCTTTGTCTCCACTCCCCGTAATGATGACGACTCTTATGTCATTGTCTGCATCTAAGCTTTTTATGGAATGGTGAAGTTCCAATATGGTGTCTTTATTCAAGGCATTTAGTTTTTTAGGGCGATTAATGGTGATGACCCCTACTCTATTTTCAATATGTACAATAAGGTTATTGAATTGCATATGTTTATTGTTTTTTTGGAAAAGAAACACTAAAAATAGTTCCTTCCCCCAAAGTGGTTTTATAGGTAATTTCTCCTTTGTAAGCTTCAATAATATTTTTTATCATGGGCAATCCAAGCCCCATTCCACTAGATTTGGTCGTAAACTTTGGCTCAAATATTTTTTCTCCAATGGTGGCTTCTATACCACTGCCATTATCTTTAACATTGATATAAATAAGTTGAGCTTCATCTGACAACTCGACTTCGATATTGGGATCCTTGTTTTCTGGTATGGCTTGAATGGCATTTTTGACCAAGTTGGTTACTATTCGATTCAGCTGATCTCTGTCAAAATCAGCTTTTATATGTTTTGAACTACTGGAAAACTTTATGGCTGCATCAGGGAAAATATCAAGGGCATGTTCTACGACCTCAACAACGTCTAAATGTTCTATGTTTTGAGCGGGCATTTTTGCAAAACTCGAAAAGGCCTCTGCAATTTTACTCATAGTATCTATCTGTTGGATCAAGGTTTTACTGTATTCATCAACTTTTTTAAGAATATCTTTGTCGTTTGGGTCAAATTTACGCTGAAAACTTTGTACACTCAGCCGCATGGGTGTTAAAGGGTTTTTGACTTCATGAGCAACCTGTTTTGCCATTTCTCTCCACGCTTGTTCGCGTTCGGTTGAAGCCAATTTTTGAGCACTTTCTTCTAAAGCATCAATCATGTTGTTGTAAGATTCCACAAGTGATTTTATTTCTGTTGTAGCGCCTTCCAATGCAATCTTTTTGTTGCGTTTCTCAAAACGTGTTTGGTACATTTTATCACTAATTGCTTTTAAAGATTTAGTGATAAATTTAGACATGAAATATGCAAAAGCAATCGCAATTAACATCATGATGATGTACGCATAACCAAGACGAATTAGAAATTCTTTTAACTCTCCTGAATTCAAAGAGTCATCATCAAAGTAAGGCACATTTAAAATCCCTAACGGCTTTGAAAACGGGTCATTTAAAATCAAATATGAAGATCTGTAATTGCCATCCAAAAGTTTGTTTTTTTCTACAAACCGCTTCGAAGACATTTGACTTAGCGTATCAAGTATATACTCTGGAAGTTGCTCTGGAACAGGGTCATTTTCTAACCAGGGTTTAGAAGATTTTATCAACTGGCCTTTTAAGTCATAAAGATTGAATGCTACATTGTGGATATTGGCAATTTCATATATTTTATCTTTAAAGATGAGTTGCAAATTTTCGGTTTTGATCTCCCAACTAGACTCTTTTAAAACATAGTCTATACTCGAAATGAGTTGTGCCTCTTTTCGTTCCAATCGCTTACGGTGATAGTCTTGAGATTGCTCATTATATTGGTATACTGTAACTGCGGCAATCAAAATCGAAGCCAAGACCACCAAAAGGATCATGTAGAAGAAAATTCTTGAGCTTAATGACAGACTGCGTTTTGCCATGCGAGATATCTTTTTTATAAATATATGAAAAATGAAGGATTCCTAGGACTTCATGCTTCGCGTCCTTTTGTAAAGACGAATCCCTAACATCAAAACAACTGCAAGTCCAATAAGCCCCAACAAGCCATAAACCATATCTAGTGTATTTTTTAAAATGACTAAAAATACGATGGCAAACAAAAGAAGTGTAGCACCTTCGTTCCATATGCGCATAAAATTTGAAGAATAATTAATTTCATTGCGTTGGAATGCTTTAAACATCATGTGGGTTTTGAGGTGGTACACAATAAGCAATACCACAAAAGCAAGTTTGGCATGCATCCATGGTTGTTCTATCCAATAGGGTGCCAAATGCAGAAGCCAAAGTGCAAAAATAGTTGCCAAAATCGCCGAAGGCCAAGTGATAATATACCATAACCTTTTGCTCATAAGCTTCAACTGTTCGGAGAGAATTTTTTGTTCTGAAGCCGTTTTTTTTGTCGCTTCTATATGATATATAAATAGACGTGGAATGTAAAATAACCCTGCAAACCAAGTGATCACAAAAATCAAATGCAGTGCTTTAATATAGTTGTAATATTCCATTAGGATGCTTTTAAATTTTGTTTGATTTCTTTCCTTAAAAAATAAGCTGTCATGAGCGTCGATAATACATCTGACACGGGAAATGCCATCCATATACCAAGCTCATCATACCATAAAGGTAATATAAAAATTAAAGGTATAAAGAAAAATGCTTGACGCGAAAGCGTAAGCAATAACGCTGGGGTGGCTTTACCAACAGCTTGAAAATATGCCGCACCTATGAGCTGAATGGCAATGATTGGAGTTGCTGCAAATACCCAACGCATAGCATTAGGCGTTTTTTGCAAAACCAAAAGATCAGTGGTAAAAGCCTTTGTAATAAGTTCTGGAATTCCTATCAGAGCCAAAAAAACTAAAGTCGCCAAAATCATAGAATAACGAATGGCGATATTGATGCTTTGCCGAACACGTTCATAATTTTTAGCCCCATAATTATATCCTGCTATGGGAATAAATCCTTGAGTAATTCCAAATATCGGAAACAATGCAAACATGAGCATTCTTGATACAATGGCGTAGGCCGTAACTGAAGTTTCGCCACCAAAATCAAAGAGAATATTATTCATCAACAGATAGGTCACACTCACTACGGCTTGACGCGATAAAGTGACCAATCCTAAGCTACTTATTTCGGAAACAATTACTTTTTTGAGTCCAAAGTGATGCCATTCAATTTTCATTTCCGAATGCTTTGAAACAAAAAACCACAAAATAAACAGAAAACAAAAAGTATAAGACCCTGTGGTTGCCCATGCGGCTCCCATCATGCCTAAGTCTAGAAATTTTATAAAAACAACATCGAGTACTAAATTGGTTACCGATGGAATCATCATAGCATACATGGCAAATTTTGGCTTCCCCTCTGCACGAATCACAGTGTTACCCATCATCGATAGTGCCAACAGCGGCACTCCATAAAGTACGATTCTATAATAGATTTTGGCGGGCTCGAAAATGGTACCTTTCCCACCAAAAGCGGGAATAATTTCGTCTATAAAATAAAGTCCAAAAGCAATTAGAGTAAGCGTAAGAACAAGGGTGAGTGCGATTTGATTTCCAAAAGTTTTCAATGCTTTGGGCTTTGCTTTCGCACCTAAAGAACGAGAAATAATGGATGATCCTCCTATCCCAATAGACATCCCTAAGGCAGCAATGAAAAAAGAGACAGGTAAAACGACATTGATTGCAGCAATAGCTTGAGCGCCAATCCAATGCCCGACAAAAATAGTATCAACAAGAATATTAAGCGACATGACTAAAATTCCGATAGATGCTGGAACAGCTTGGCGTACAAGTAATTTACCTATCGGTTCTGTTCCAAAATCTGAAACTATTGGTTTGGTCATCTAGCTTAAAGTTATTGCTTTTGTTTCCCATTCACGAATCCATTTTACAAGCAACGAAACCCATTGTGGATCGTCATTCAAACAAGGGATTGTGGTGAAATTATCGCCACCAGCTTCATGAAAAATTTCTTCGCCTTCCATAGCAATCTCTTCTAATGTTTCCAAACAATCACTTACAAATGCAGGGGTAACAATGGCCATATTTTTGGTGCCTTCTTTTCCCAAACGCTCAATCGTTCGGTCTGTGTATGGACGCAACCATGGATCAAAACCAAGACGCGACTGGAACGAGGTTGAAAAAGTACCTGGCTCCATTTTTAAATACTCGCCAACCAAACGCGTTACCTCAACACATTGATGCTTGTAACAATAAGCATGTGCTTTTGAAGGGGTGCTGCAACACGATTTGTCTATTTTACAGTGTTCTTTTGTAACATCACTTTTTCGAATGTGACGTTCTGGAATTCCATGGTATGAAAATAATAAATGATCATATTTTTTATCTTTCAAATACGCTTTAATGGACTCTGCAAGTACCTTGATATAATCATCATCATTATAAAAAGGCGGCAAATGTTCCAAGCTCATTTTTGGAAAAAATTCTTTTTGTAATTCATCGGCTAAAACCAAAATTGTCTCTGTTGTAGCCATCGCAAATTGCGGATAAAGTGGAATGATTAAAACATCTGTAACGCCCTTGTGTTCCAACTCTTGAAGCCCCGATTTTATGGACATACTTCCGTAACGCATAGCCAAAGCGACGGGCAGATCTAAGTGTTGTTGTACGCTTTCTTTTAGGCGTTCGGACAAAACAATCAAAGGAGATCCTTCCTCCCACCAAACCTTTTTGTAGGCCTTTGCAGAAGCTTTGGGTCTAGTGTTCAAAATAATTCCTTTGACAAGCAATGTTCTGGCCCAATTCGGAACGTCAATGACGCGTTCGTCCATAAGAAATTCTCCTAAATATTTTTTTACATCTTTTGGGTTAGGGCTGTCGGGTGAGCCTAAATTGACTAATAAAATACCTTTCATTTTTGAGTATTGATTAATTTAAGGATTGAATGTATTTTTTTGGGGTAGTCCCATATTGTTTTTTAAAGGCGGATATAAAATGACTGGCTGTACTATAGCCAACTTTCAGGCCAACTTCATTGACATTATGAGTTCCTGATTCTAATAATTTTCGAGCAAGTTCCATTTTATAATCAAATAAAAACCCATACACCGTAGTACCATAAATTTGTTTGAACCCTTCTTTGAGTTTTTTTAAACTGAGTTCTATTTCATTGGACAACTCTACAAGCGTTGGAGGTTCAGACATGCGCTGAATGACAATATCTTTGGCCTTTTTTATTTTCAAAACATTTGACTCGTCTACCAAAAAAGGACATTGTTCTACGTTGGCATCTTCGCCACGATTGAAATACAAACTCAACAATTCATATACTTTGGCTTTGCAGTACAACTCACGAAGATTGGAATTCAAATTATAATTCATAATTTGATTTAAAACAATAGCCATCGACGGCGAAATATATCCGTCCTTATAATATTTTTTTAGCTTGTTGTCGTCCTTCAAAAAAGTAATGTAATTCGCCTCGTGAGAAAACAATCCATGAAACTTTTTGATAGAAATCAAAACAGAAACAACCCATGTGTTTGGTTGTGCAATCATATGGATGGGTAAGTCTCGCTGGGGATTGTACAACAACAACGAGTTTTCTTCTGGAATATCTAGTGTGTAAGTGTTGTTATTGAAACAAAATTGAGTTGATCCCTTAAGACAAAAATGAAACTGAATAAAGGAATTATCTATAGCTTTTTCCAAAACCTTCAAGTCGTCTGTTTCATTTTGAAATGTCATGACTGTAAACCCAGATTCAATAGAAGTTTCTAAAAAAGCACCTGTAGCGATACTTTTTGATGATGAACTTAACGAAGATGAATTTTCTTTATTTAGATTCATTATAAATAAAAATTATAATATTTATCAAATTAAACCTGTTATACAAAACTGAATTGCAAAAATAAGGAATTATTATAGACTAAACCCTAAACGACAAATAAAGTTCCTCTAGCGTTATTTTTTGTTTCCTATAGATACTATTTTTGCCTTCAAATCCACTGATTGCCCAAATGAATGGAACAACTTAAAGGTAAACACTCAGCTTCTTTTTATGTTATTGGCATTAGCCATAAAAAAGCAGACGCAAAATTGCGTGGGGACTATAGCTTAAGCCCAACCAAAAAAGCAAGTTTACTCGATCAAGCAAAACATTTGGGAATCCAAAGCATTGTTGCAACCTCTACATGCAACAGAACAGAAATTTATGGCTTTGTACACCACCCCTCCCAACTTGTTGAACTTTTGTGCAATAATACTGTTGGAACAATTGATGCTTTCAAACCAGTCTCTTACACATTAAAAGATACTGCGGCCATTGAACATATGTTTCGCGTTGGTGCTGGGCTTGACAGTCAAATTCTTGGAGACTTTGAAATCATCAGTCAGCTAAAATCTAGCGCAAGAGTTTCAAAAAAATATAACCTTCTTGATGCTTATCTTGAACGTCTTATAAATTCTGTAATTCATGCCAGTAAACGTATCAAAACAGAAACAAAACTTTCATCTGGAGCGACTTCGGTGTCCTTCGCCTCGGTACAGTATATTTTAAAATCTGTAAAAGACGTAAATACCAAAAACATTCTTCTTTTTGGGGCAGGAAAAATCGGACGAAACACTTGTGAAAACCTCATCAAGCACACCAAAAATGAGCACATTACTTTGATCAATAGAACAAGAGATCGTGCTGAAAAAATTGCTGGAAAATTTAAAGTTCTTGTGAAAGACTACGCTCAACTTCCAGAAGAAATAAAAAGTACGGATATACTTATTGTAGCTACAGGCGCTCAACACCCAACAGTAGACAAACAAGTCATTCAAAACAAAAAACCGCTTCTTATTTTGGATTTGTCTATTCCGAAAAATGTTGATGAAAATGTCAAAGAGTTAAAAAACATCACCCTAACGCATTTGGATGAGTTGTCTGACATTACCGACGAAAATTTAAATAAAAGAAAGGAATTCATCCCAGTTGCCGAAGCAATAATTGATGAAATAAAAAATGAATTTCTAGCGTGGTTAGAGTATCGAAAATTTGCCCCCACAATCAAAGCGCTTAAAGAAAAACTAAATGTATTTGCAGAAGCAGAAATTGATACGCAACGCAAAAAACTTGACGATTTCAATAAAACACAGGCAGACTTAATCAGTGCACAGATTGTCCAAAAAATCACGAATCATTTTGCGCATCATCTCAAACAAGAAGCCAACACGAACAATAATAGTTTAGAATTAATTCAAAAAATATTTCAACTCGACTCATAGCTATGCCAAAAACTATTCGCATTGGAACTCGTGATAGCCAACTTGCGCTTTGGCAAGCAAAATGTGTTCAGGAACAACTTGAGCATTTGGGCCACACAACAGAAATTGTTTCTGTAAAATCGACGGGGGATTTAGTCCTCAATCAGCCCATATATGAACTTGGTATTACAGGCGTTTTTACGCGAACACTCGATATCGCTCTGCTTAATGAGGAGATTGATATTGCCGTACACTCCCTTAAAGATGTGCCAACATTACTCCCAAAAGGCATCATACAAGCAGCTGCGCTAAAACGTGGAAACGTAAGAGACACCCTCGTTTTTAAAAATAATGAAGAATTCTTAGCGCAAAAAAATGCAATTGTAGCCACTGGAAGTCTCCGAAGAAAAGCACAGTGGCTAAATAGATATCCAACGCACACCATAGTTGGTCTTAGAGGAAACGTTAATACAAGACTGAAAAAACTAGAAGACAACAAAGACTGGAATGGTGCAGTTTTTGCCGCAGCCGGATTGGGAAGAATTGGCCTTACACCTGAAAATGCTGTCAATTTAGAGTGGATGGTTCCTGCACCAGCACAAGGCGCTATCATGATTGCCTGTTTAGAATCCGATAAAGAAACCTTGGAAATCTGTTCGGTATTAAATCACGAAGAAACTGAAATTTGCACACAAATGGAGCGTGCTTTCCTAAACAAATTAGAAGGTGGATGTAGTGCACCCATTGGAGCTTTGGCTTTCATAAAAGACGAAGAAGTTCATTTCCATGGCATCATATTAAGTGAAGACGGCACAAAAAAAGTAGAAGCAAAACGCAGTGCACCCTTAGGAAAACACTTGTCGATTGTAGATGAGTGTGTAGAATTTATTGTAGACCGAGGTGGAAAAAACTTGGTGAGTAAAAACAGCTTAAAGCCACAAAAAACCAATATGTTTTCTTCAAAAACACTTAGCGAAGGACAAAAAGATTTGTTTGCTGATGCTATTAAAGTTGAAAGTTCAGATTTCATAAAAACTACACCCAACAGAATCAAAACTTCGGTTCTGAAAAAGACTCATGAAAACGTCATCATAACAAGTAAAAATGGTGTTGAAGCACTACTGAACAATTGTGCTGCTGAAGACTTAAATTTTAAAACCATCTATTGTGTAGGACGGCGCACCAAAAAATTGATTGAACAAAAAATTGGCCCTGTTAAGCATAGTGCTAAAAATGCAAAATTACTTGCAGAATATCTAGTGGAATATCTGGACGGAACAGACGTCTCCTATTTCTGTAGTGATATCAGAATGGACGACCTCCCCACGATTTTAACAAAAAACAATGTTACTGTAAACGAAATATCGGCCTACAGCACAAAGCTCGAAGCACCAAAATTACCTAAATCTATAGAAGGCGTGATGCTGTATAGCCCATCGACTGTGCAGAGTTTTTTGAAAAACAACACGCCAAATTGTGTCGCCTTTTGCATTGGCGAAACCACAGCCAAAGAAGCCGCAAAATACTTTAAAGATGTGCGTATTGCAAAAATCCCAACCATAGAAAGCGTCATCGAGATGGTCAATGAACACTACATTGCTAAAGACAAAAACAATGATTAAAAACGATTTATTTTTACGTGCTTTAAAAGGCGAAACCGTACAACGTCCTCCCGTTTGGATGATGCGTCAAGCAGGACGCTACTTGCCTGAATTTATGGCCATTCGAGAAAAATATGATTTTTTTACACGCTGCCGAACCCCAGAACTCGCAAGCGAAATTACCGTACAGCCCATCCGCCGTTTTGGAATGGACGCTGCGATTTTGTTTTGTGATATTCTTGTCATCCCTCAAGCCATGAATATTGAGGTTGAAATGAAACCAAATTTTGGCCCCTATTTACCGCATACTGTCCGAACCCAAAAAGATGTGGACAATGTAATTGTACCGGACGTAAAAACTGAATTAGATTATGTGTACAAAGCCATAAAGGCCACCAAAGAATTGCTCAATGATGAAATTCCATTGATTGGTTTTGCAGGATCTCCATGGACCATTTTGTGTTATTGTGTACAAGGCCAAGGCAGTAAAAATTTTGACAAAGCAAAGGCCTTTTGTTTTTCAAATCCAGTTGCCGCACATCAACTACTACAAAAAATCACAGACACTACTATTGCATATTTAAAAGAAAAAGTAAAGGCAGGCGTCAATGCGGTTCAAATTTTTGATTCATGGGGCGGTATGCTTTCCCCTACAGATTATCAAGAATTTTCATGGCAATATATCAATCAAATTATTGAAGCCCTAAAAGACGATGCCCCTGTGATTGCCTTTGGTAAAGGGTGTTGGTTTGCTTTGGGGGAAATGGCAAAATCTAATGCGTCTGCTTTAGGCGTAGACTGGACTTGTTCGGCTAGAAACGCACGCTATTTAACGGGTGGAAACATCACACTTCAAGGTAATTTTGACCCTTCAAGATTGCTTTCTCCACCGTCTGAAATCAAAACAATGGTACATCAAATGATTGATGCTTTTGGTAAAGACAAATACATCGTAAATCTTGGTCATGGTATACTCCCCAACATCCCAGTAGATCATGCCAAAGCATTTATTGATGCCGTAAAATCATATAATTCATAACCCCCCTAAAATCTACGTATTATGAAAAATCAATTTTATAATTACATTGAACATTTGCAAGATCAAATCACCTCAAAATTAGAGGCAATTGATGGCAGAGCAAAATTTAAAGAAGATCTTTGGCAACGCAATGAAGGTGGTGGTGGCCGCACGCGAGTGATTCAAAACGGAAACGTTTTTGAAAAAGGCGGTGTTAATATTTCTAAAGTCCATGGCCCACTCCCCCCAGCCATGCAAAGCTATTTCAATGTTGGTGAGGTTGATTTTTTTGCTTGCGGTTTGAGTTTAGTGATTCACCCCAAAAGCCCTATGGTGCCCACAGTGCATGCCAATTGGCGTTATTTTGAAATGTATGATAAAGATGGAGCTATTGTAGATCAGTGGTTTGGCGGTGGACAAGATTTAACCCCATATTATTTGTTTGAAGAAGATGCAAAGCATTTCCACAGCATCTGTAAATCTGGCTGTGACAAGCACGACAAAAACTTTTATAAAGACTACAAAAAACGTTGCGACGAATATTTCTACAACAGCCACAGAAATGAGGGTCGTGGTATTGGTGGATTGTTTTTCGATTATTGTAAAGCCAACGACACCATGGATATGCAACAGTGGTACGCTTTTGTAACTGAAGTTGGCGATAGTTTCTTGGAAGCTTATACCCCCATTGTCGAGAAAAGAAAAAACCTAACATACACAGAAGCTCAACGCGATTGGCAAGAAATCAGACGAGGGCGTTATGTTGAATTTAATTTGGTTCATGACAAAGGCACCTTGTTTGGACTAAAAACTAACGGTAGAATTGAAAGTATTTTAATGAGTCTGCCGGCACACGTGCAGTGGGTGTATGATCATCACCCTAAAGAAGGGAGCGAAGAAGAAAAGTTAATTGAAGTCTTAAAAAACCCTGTTGAATGGGTTTAGTAAGCTCAAAGCATAAAGCTATAAGTTAAAAGTTATAAGTTTAAAGCTAAAAGCGATAAGTTATGGTCGATTATAAAAATTACAAAGTATGGCAAAAGTCTCATGAACTTGTAATTGATATATATCAAATCACTTCAACTTTCCCAAAGTCTGAGCAATTCAATCTTGTTTCACAAATTAACCGTGCAAGCTTGTCCATACCCACCAATATTGTAGAAGGTTGTGGTAGAGAAACTCAGAAAGAATTAATAAGATTCCTCTATATTTCATCAGGTTCTGCTCATGAGTTAGAGTACTTGATTTTGGTGTCCAGTGAATTAAAATTTATTTCTACAAAAGACTCTAAAACACTTTTGAAAAAAATAGATGAAATTAAAAAAATGTTATTTTCATTAATCAAAACCATTAAAAAATCACTTTAAGCTTTTGGCTTAAAGCTTAAAACTATTAATTATGTATCCACTAAGAAGAAACAGACGTTTACGCGCCAACGCATCCATTCGAAGTTTAGTGCGTGAAAACAGCATTACACCAAATGACTTTTTAGTCCCTCTTTTTGTTGTTGAAGGCAAAGGGATTAAAGACGAAATTCCATCGATGCCCAATTATTTCCGCTTTAGTTTGGATACGCTTCAAGCGGAGGTAAAACTTTTGTGGTCTTTGGGGCTTAAAGCCGTTTTGTTGTTTGTCAAAGTTGACGATAACCTAAAAGACAACCGTGGAACAGAAGCCCTAAACCCCAATGGGCTGATGCAACGCGCCATTAAAACCATCAAAAATACCTGTCCGGATATGTTGGTTATGACCGATGTGGCCTTGGACCCCTATTCCATTTATGGCCATGATGGCATTATAGAAAACGGAAAAATCATTAACGACCCTACCGTTGATGTTTTAGCACAAATGAGTTTGTCTCATGCCGAGGCAGGCGCCAATTTTGTCGCACCTAGCGACATGATGGATGGCCGCATTTTAAGCATAAGAGAAGCGCTAGAGGACGATGGATTTTTAGACACAGGCATTATGAGTTATAGCGCCAAATACGCTTCCTCATTTTATGGCCCGTTTAGAGATGCACTGGATTCTGCACCAGCAGCAAAAGATAATATTCCGAAAGACAAAAAAACCTACCAAATGGACTATGCCAACCGCTTTGAAGCCCTGCGCGAAACCGAAATGGATATTGATGAAGGCGCCGATATTGTGATGGTCAAACCTGGATTGGCCTATTTGGATATCATTAGAGAGGTGAAAAATGAATTTGATGTCCCTGTAGCGGCCTATCAAGTGAGTGGCGAATATGCCATGATCAAAGCGGCAAGCGAAAAAGGATGGTTAGACCACGACCAAACGGTACTAGAAACCACCATGGCGTTTAAACGTGCTGGCGCAGACCTTATTGCGAGTTATTTTGCAAAAGAGGTGGTGAAGCTACTGGGGTAACCTATTGAT
>JAQWFW010000036.1 GCA_029238515.1 Flavobacteriaceae bacterium
GTAATAAGAAATGTGTAAATGTTTTTCATGAAATTGTTTTTTCGAGCAGTGCCATATAAAACCCATCATAACCACTCTTGTGTGCTAAAATACTCTTATCTTTTAACAATTTAAAATTTTGACCTGCTTCGGAAGTTAAAAACGTTGCAACTTGTTCTTGATTTTCAGAGGGTAAAACCGAACACGTTGCGTACACCATTTTACCGCCAGGTTTTAGCATTTTGGAGTAATCTTGCAAAATATGTTGTTGTGTTCCTCTGATTTTGTCTAAAAATTCGGGTTCTAGCTTCCATTTAGAATCAGGATTTCGGCGCAAAACACCCAATCCAGAACAAGGTGCGTCAATGAGTAATCGATCGGCTTTTGCTTTGAGTTTTTTTATGGGTTTTGTTGATTCTATGACGCGCATGTCAATATTGTGTGCACCATTCCGTCGTGCGCGAATTTTTAATTTTTTAAGCTTACTTTCATAAATATCCATGGCAATCAGCGATCCTTTATTCTGCATTAGTGCTGATAAGTGTAAAGTTTTTCCACCTGCACCTGCACAAGCATCTACAACTTTCATGCCTGGTTTTATGTCTAAAAATTCGGCAACCAATTGCGATGATGCATCTTGTACCTCAAACCAGCCCATTTTGAATGCTTCTGTTTTAAATACATTGGCTCGTTCGACAAGCTTTAGCGCATAAGGATAACCTTTAATTTCTGTGGTTTCAATAGCTTCAGATTGCAGTTTGAGTTGAAGGTCTTTTTTGTTGGTTTTGAGCGTATTTACACGAAGAATAACATCGGCTTGTTCATTTTGTTTGTTTAGTTCTTTTGACCAAATTTTTTCCCCCAATTCTTCTACACCCAATACATCAATCCAATCAGGAATTGATTCTTTGATTTTTCGTGTTTTCGAGGCCTCATCAAATCGGCCTTTGATCTTACGTGTAGGTGTGCCTTCAAAATATTTCCAATCGGGTAATTTGATGCCTTTTAGTGTAGCCCAAACCGCAAATAAGCGCCAAGCATCATCTCTACTGAAAGGTTCTTTTACTTCTGCAATTTCTGCATAAAGACGCTTCCAGCGTACAATATCATAGGTCGTTTCGGCAACAAAACCACGATCGCGACTGCCCCAGCGTTTATCACGTTTCAAAAGTGCTTGAATGACCTTATCGGCATATTTTCCGTCATTAAAAACTTCCAAAACACCGTCGATGACGGCAAAACATAAATTTCTGTGTAAACGCATAAATTGATTCTTTATCAATTGCAAAGTTACATTTAATAAATGGTTTGACATTGCAGAATTATGTATATTGGATTGAAATTCCAATCGTTTTTTGACATGTAACCTATGCGTTTATTATTCATTTTGTCTGTCCTATTGGCCTTTAGTTGTACTAAAAATCCACAGAAACCTAGTTTTTCAGCTCTCACGATTGAACCCATTATTGAAGATTCTTTTTTGAATGTTAGAGCATTAGAACTTAATGGTGGTCATGTGGTTGCTGTGTCATCTGTTGGCGATGTTTATCGTTATGATTTAAAATCTGAGAAATTATCTAAAAGTCGTTTTTCATCGGACACACTCAACGTGCGTTCGATAGCTTTGGTAAACGATTCAGTTTTTACGTTGAGCATTGGAAGTCCTGCTTTTTTGCACAAAAACACAAAACTTGTTTATTCTGAAACCCATCCGGATGTTTTTTATAACAGTATGGATTTTTGGAACGACAAAGAAGGGATAGCTATGGGTGATCCAACAGAAGGTTGTCTCAGTATTTTGATCACTCGAGATGGAGGGCAAAATTGGCTTAAAACACCTTGTGACGAATTGCCAAAAGCTATACAAGGAGAGGCGGCTTTTGCGGCTAGTGACACCAATATTTCGTTGGTTGGCGATAAGGTTTGGATTGCCAGTGGAGGTATAGCCAGTCGTGTTTTATTTTCAGCTGATAAGGGTCGTTCGTGGGAAATTTTTTATACGCCCATTGTACAAGGAACACCCACAACAGGTATATACAGTATCGATTTTTATGATGAACACAATGGGTATGCCATTGGCGGAGATTATACTCAACCAAAACTCAATATGAAGACAAAAATAAAAACGACTGATGGCGGGAGATCATGGATTGTTGTTGAACAAGTTGATGGACCTGGTTATAGAAGTTGTGTTCAATATGTTTCGGGTAGTCAAGCTAAAGCATTGGTCGCTGTCGGTTTTGAGGGGATTGATTATAGTTCCGACGGTGGATTGCATTGGCGTCATCTTAGTGATGAAGGTTTTTATACCCTACGTTTTTTGAACGATCATACAGCGATTGCCGCTGGAAAAGGGCGAATAGTAAAGTTGATTTTCGAGTAAAAATAATCAGAGTAAATTAATCTAGCGATTGTAGTAAAACCAGTTTGTGGTACATTCCTTTTTTATCTAAAAGCTCCTGATGCTTTCCTTGTTCAATAATTTTACCTTGCTTCATTACAACGATAAAGTCTGCATTTTGAATTGTAGATAGGCGGTGCGCAATAACAATCGAAGTTCGGTTTTTCATCATGTTTTCCAGTGCAACTTGTACAAGTTGCTCACTTTCTGTATCTAACGCCGAAGTAGCTTCATCCAACACCATTATGGGGGAGTTTTTTAGAACTGCTCGAGCAATACTCAAGCGTTGTTTTTGACCGCCAGAAAGACTATTTCCACTATCTCCAATATTTGTATCAATTCCTTCTGGTAAATCTTTTATAAATTCCCATGCATTAGCAATTTTGAGGGCTTCAATCATTTGGTCTTCAGTAGCATTTTCACTTCCAATTTTGAGGTTATTTCTTATGCTGTTGTTGAATAAAATAGAATCTTGGGTCACCAGACCAATTTGCGAACGTAATGAGGTTTTAGTAATGTGTTTAATGTCTTTTCCGTCAATAGAAATAGATCCTTCATTAACATCGTAGAAACGGGTCAATAAGTTTGCAATAGTAGACTTTCCACTTCCCGATTGTCCCACAAGTGCAACGGTCTCTCCCTTTTTGACTTTGAGTGAAAAATCTTTCAAAACAAATTCATTTTCATATTTGAATGATATATTTTTTAGTTCTATAACCTTGTTAAAACCTGAAAGCTCTGTCGCATTTTTCAAATCTGGCATAGAATCTTCTTGCTTCAAAATTTCAAACACCCGATCAGCTGCAGCAATACCATTTTTTACTCTGTAAGATGCTTTGCTTATAGCTTTCGCTGGG
Source organism: Flavobacteriaceae bacterium (assembly GCA_029238515.1). GTDB lineage: Bacteria > Bacteroidota > Bacteroidia > Flavobacteriales > Flavobacteriaceae > UBA3537. The sequence goes on from JAQWFW010000036.1 coordinate 3,238, forward strand.
GTAAGAATTCCATAAGCCAAAGCCATAAACCCTATGAAAGTGGTACCCTCAATAACTTTTTCTATGAGCACCAGTTTTCCCCCATACCAGAGTAGTATAGCGATAGTAATGATGCCTAAAAACTCACTCATTGGCCCTGCCAAATTATTTTTTACTCCAATTTTGTTGATAAGATTTAAAATTTTATCTGCTGATTTTAAAAAACGTTTTTTGAATGCTTGTTCTGCATTGTAACTCTTAATTATTTTTAATCCACTGAGTGTTTCTTCAACGGTAGAAATAAGTCGTCCTGCTTCTTGTTGTGTTTGTAATGATTGACGCTTGAGTCGTTTACCAATACTCGATATCAAGAACCCCGATATTGGAATAAAAAGAAGTACAAAAATAGAGAGTTGCCAGCTCATTGAGAACATTACAATGAGTGAAAATACGATGCTTAGTGGCTCTCTTATAATCAATTCTAGGATGATAAAAAATGAGTTCTGCATCTCTCCAATGTCGCCTAAAATTCGAGCCATGATATCACCTTTTTTTCGTTTAGAATAGAAACTTATTGGAAGTTCAATGATGTGTTTGTACATGTCCTTCCTTAAATCCGTTAAAACCCCATTTTTGAGATACATAACGTGTTGCATAGAGAGGTATCCAAATAGATTTTTTAGAAAAAAAGTAAAAATAACTAAGGCCACCACAATGAGTAATGCCATTTGTGCATTATCATTTTCCAATAAGGAAGATACTTTATAATTGAGCAAGTCATTTGCGTAGTCCTTCAGTCCTCCAATTCCGTTCCATACAGGTTCTTTAGTTACCTTTTGAGTTCTATCGAACAAAACATTAAGCATCGGAATTAAAGAAACAAATGCCAGAGTGCTAAAGAGTGCATACAACAGGTTAAAAACAATGTTTAGTACTACATGTTTTTTGTAGTTTTTTATAAATGGTAATAATTGTTGTATGATTTTTTTCATTCTAAACGAGCTGCATTGATTCAATAATATTATCAATTCTTTGTTCCAGAGCGCTGTTTACTTCGGCATAGTTTCCGTTGCTTGGAAGTGTGGTATGTACACTGATATAGAATTTTATTTTTGGTTCTGTTCCGCTAGGTCTTAACGCGATTTTACTGCCATCTTCTGTTGTGAAAATAAGTACGTTTGCTTTTGGGATTGAAATGGAAGACGTAGTATTTTCTTGTATGTTTTTTGACAAAGATGAGAGGTAATCATCTATTGTTACAACTTTAGAACCGTTGATGGTATTGTGTGGATTGTTTCGTGCTTGATCCATGATATTCTGGATTTCTTCAGCACCTTTTTTTCCTTTTTTGGTCATTGAAATCAATCGCTCTTTATAAAATCCATGTGTGCTATATAATTCAATAAGTTCTTGAAAAAATGAACTGCCACTGGCTTTTGTTAGCGCTGCAATTTCGCAAGCCAATAGGGTAGAAGTAACCGCATCTTTGTCTCGAACAAAATCACCAACCATAAACCCAAAACTTTCTTCGCCACCTCCAATAAAATCCATTGTAGGGTATTCTTCAATCATTTTGGCAATCCATTTGAATCCAGTAAGTCCTATTTTACATTCAACGCCAAAATATTCTGTAAGTCTTGACAACATGGGCGTCGAGACGATAGTCGATCCTACAAATTGATTACCGTTTATTTTTCCTTGGTTTTTCCATTGATCAAGTAAAAATTTTGTCATGATCACCATGGTTTGATTTCCATTGAGCAGTGTAAGTTTTCCATCCATATTGCGCACAGCTATTCCGAGTCTATCACAATCAGGATCAGTACCAATAACGATATCTGCATTGACTTTTTCGGCCAATTTTAAAGCCATTTCTAGGGCTTCAGGTTCTTCTGGATTAGGAGACTTGACGGTCGGAAAATCGCCGTCTGGTGCTGCTTGTTCTTCAACAAGGTGCACATTGGTATATCCAGCTCTTTTCAATGTTTCTGGAACTGCTGTTATAGAGGTTCCATGCAAAGAAGTAAATACAATGCTTAATTCTTCTCTGTTGGTGTTGTTGCTTTTTTCTAGAGTTCCATTTTTTACAGACGCATTTATAAATACATCATCTATGTCTTTACCAATGGAATGGATGAGGTCTTTTTTTGCAGAAAAATTAATTTCGGTATAATCTAAATCATTAATGATTGAAATAATAGCTTTGTCATGCGGAGGTACAAGTTGTCCGCCATCTTCCCAATAAACTTTGTAGCCGTTGTATTCTGGGGGGTTGTGTGAAGCTGTAAGCACGATTCCGCACTTGCAGTTCAGATGTTTCACCGCAAAAGAAAGCTCAGGGGTAGCGCGCAAGTCTTCAAAAAGAAAAACTTCTATTCCGTTGGCCGAAAATACATCGGCAACGATTTGAGCAAATGATTTGCTGTTGTTTCTACAATCGTAAGCGATAGCTACTTTTAGGTTTTGGTTGGGATATTGCTTTTTCAGATAGTTAGACAGACCTTGTGTATTTCTTCCTAATGTATATTTGTTGATGCGGTTGGTACCAACACCCATAACGCCGCGCATTCCACCAGTTCCAAAATCTAAATTTTTATAAAATCGATCTTCGAGTTCTTCAGGGTTGTTTTTTAAACGTTCTATTTCTGATCGTGTATTTTCGTCAAATAGTTCTGAGGACCAGAGTTCTATATTTTCAGTTAACTGAGCGTTAAGTGTAATCATGTTTTTTATTGAAATATATTGCAAATGTAAATATTTGCTTTCTTTTAATTTAATTTTTGTGTGGCTTAGTTTCTTCAATAATATGGTAACGTTCTTTGTTGCTTTTGGATTGTAAAATAATTTCACCCAAAAATCCAGCCACAAAAAACTGTGTTCCAATCACCATGGTGGTCAATGCGATAAAAAATTCTGGACGTTCTGCAATGAGTCTTCCTGTTGGATTGAAGTATAATTTATCGAGCCCTAAATAGAGGGCAAACCCAAAACCAATCACAAACATCAAAACGCCTAAAAGCCCAAAAAAGTGCATAGGGCGTTTGGCAAATCTTGACACAAACCATATCGTGATTAAATCCAAAAATCCATTTATAAATCGTTCCATACCAAATTTTGTTTTTCCATATTTTCTTGCTTGGTGTACTACTACTTTTTCTGTGATGTTCTTAAATCCAGCATTTACAGCAAGTACAGGGATGTAGCGGTGCATTTCTCCATAGACTTCAATGCTTTTTGTGACCTCTTTTTTGTATGCTTTTAGTCCACAATTGAAGTCATGAAGGTGTAGTCCCGATATTCGTCGCGCTGCCCAATTGAATAATTTTGAGGGTAAATTTTTTGTAATAAATGCGTCGTAACGCTTTTTTTTCCAACCCGAAACGATATCGAGGTTTTCTTCCTTTACAAGCCGAAAAAGTTCTGGAATTTCGTCGGGACTATCTTGCAAATCGGCATCCATAGTGACCACAACATCACCTTTTGCTTTTTCAAACCCCGCATGAAGCGCTTGAGATTTACCAAAGTTTTTGGCGAAGCGGATTCCTGAAACTGATGGATTTTTTTGGCTTAAATCTTCGATGATGGCCCATGAATTATCTCTGCTGCCATCATCTATAAAAATAAGTTCATAAGTCAACCGATTGGATTGCATGACCTGTGCAATCCAATCGTGGAGTTCTACCAATGAGTCTTGCTCATCCAAAAGGGGTATAACGACAGAAATATCCATACAATCG
>JAQWFW010000039.1 GCA_029238515.1 Flavobacteriaceae bacterium
TATCTTGCTCCTGTAGAAGATGGTAGTGGTGTTGAGGTTGTTGTCGCTGAAGATTCGGAACGTTTGGAATTGTTGACACCATTTGTACCAATCGGAAATTCGATTAAAGGTGCTAAACTACTCATTAAAGCACATGGAAAATGTACTACAGATCACATTTCTATGGCTGGTCCATGGTTGCGTTACAGAGGACATTTAGATAATATTTCTAACAACTGCCTGATTGGTGCTGTGAATGCATTCAATATGAAAACCAATTTTGTTAAAAATCAATTGAATGGTGAATATGATGCTGTTCCAAAAACTCAGCGTGCTTATAAAGATGCTGGAATTTATACAATTGTTGTCGGTGATCATAATTACGGTGAAGGATCGTCAAGAGAACATGCGGCCATGGAACCCCGTCATTTGGGAGTTGCGGCTGTAATTGTAAAATCTTTTGCGCGTATCCACGAAACAAACTTGAAAAAGCAAGGGATGTTAGGACTCACTTTTGCCAACGAAGCAGATTATGACCTTATTCAAGAAGATGACACGTTCAATTTCTTAGATTTAGACCAATTTTCACCTGGTAAGCCACTTACAATTGAGGCGGTACATACCGACGGCACAACAGATGTAATTTCTGTAAATCACACCTATAACGCATCGCAAATAGAATGGTTCAATGAAGGGTCTGCACTTAATTTGATTAAGAAACAAAACGCTTAAATAGCTACAGCTTTTCGAATTTTACTGTGGCAATCGTTTTTCCATTACTAATAGGTGGCGTATTGATAACAGATATCGGTACTTTAGGAACTGTTGGTGCATTGCTAGAAGTGAAATTTCCCCTCTGTCTGTACCCGCATCGTACGTTAGCGCATCAACTGTTTTTTCATCAATAAATTCTCCATTTTCCAGTAGGTTTTGATTGATTATGGCAACATACCAATCTGGGCTTGGGGCAAGCATAGTGGCAAGTGTAATCGAAGAGAATTTTTCATTTACATCCAATGTGACGCTGAGTTCTCCAACACCACTTCCTAATCCGTTACCAATGATATTTTTTAGACCTTCATTGGCTTCAATTTTAGTGGTAAATTCATCAGTAAGTTTTTCTGTACTTCCAACTTCGGCCATGTTTTTGATGCCTTCCGAAGCGATACTGCCTACTTTAAAAAATTCACTTGATGGCTTGTGACTCCACCCAATGAGTTTCGAAAAATGTGCATTTGAGGGATAATCTGTTGGAAAATCTTGCGCATTCCATTTAAAATTAAATGTCACTCTGTATTTTGCGATTAATAGCTCTCTCTCTGCCGGTTCATCGGGTTTACATGAACCAAAATAAGCGATCAAAACCATACAACTCGGTATCAGTATTTTTTTCATTTGTAAAAGACATTATGCCCCATCCGTTATAAAAAAAATCTGTAAATCTCTTGAGTAGTATCAAGCTTACTTCATGGATGTAGAACGTTTGGAGCGTTTCTTGATACTAAATTTATAAAAAAAATAACTAATCTGATATATCTTCTTTAATGCTTAGATTTTTGGGTGAAGTATTCAAAAAAGAACAAGTTCATTAAAATCATAGAATAGGCATATATACTATCTTCAACAGGGATGGTACCCATTCGAATACCTAGATTTTCGGCATTGTTGTACCAGACGACTTGACTTTCGATCCAACTGCCTGTAAGGACGCCATTCACAATAAAAAATGGAATAAGCATGACCAAAAAAGTTAGAAAAAAGTGTTGTAATAATGTTGAATTATATTTTAAAACTATGATTGTCAATACAATAGCAATAGTAAAATTGACTAGAGTATACCATTTGTCATAGTTAAAAATTAAAAGTAATGCTAGTGTGAGAATCAAACCAATAGCAATTGCTTTTGAGCTGTTTTTGTCAAGTTTCAATTTGGGGAAATAGAGTAACAATGCATAGTGTGTAAACACACAAGCGAATGGAATACAAATAAAGAAGAGCCATTCTTCCAAGGGTAGACTTAAAATCTTAGTATCCAGAAAATAATCTGGGTTGAATCCCCAGATTTCATGTCTTGTGAAAACGACATCCCAAGGAATAAACACCATCATTGTTAGAATCATCGAGAGGAATAGCCAATGAAATTGTTTGTGGAGTTTTAATTTAGGATGAAAACTGTACAAAAAGGGGACAGAAATTGATCCAATATTTAGCCACAAGTAAAGCGAGTTCACAATTTATTTTTTAAAATATTTGAATGGAACGATTAACATTCCGAAGCATTCGCCATCTCTTTTACCGAGGTGCTTGTGGTGAATTTTGTGTGCGCGACGAACTCCTTTGGCATACCAATTGTTGGCCTTACGAAATATTTTGAAGCGTTGATGGATAAATATATCGTGTACCAAAAAATAGGTTGCTCCATAAGCCATAATGCCCAATCCAATGGGAAGTCCGGCCCAAAAACCTTCGTAACTCCAAAAATAAAAACAAATCATGCTCACTACAGCATAGAAAATAAAGAAAGCATCGTTGCGCTCGAACCAACTGTCGTGATCCTTGTGGTGGTGATCTTTGTGTAGGTTCCATAAAAAGCCATGCATGATGTATTTATGTGTAAACCATGCCATAAATTCCATAGTACCGAATGTGGCTAAGAAAACAGCTATCCATAAAAGTGTGTTCATAATATTTAGGTTTATAATAGATTTAGATGATATTTAACATAACTGCGCGTGAGTAGTTCTACTTTTTTATAATTAGGTACGCGAATTCGTGTGTTTTTGATTTCTAAAGCAGGAGTCTTTTTGAGTTTTTTGAGTAATTGACTATAATAGCGATAGGCCATAAAAACGCCAAACTTAGCTTCAATAGGTAATAATTTTATTCCGTTCAACCCTTCAGCGAAGTCATTTTCTATGTCGTCGATAATGTGTTGTTTGGCAATTTCGTCAAGATTATTGAGATCTGTATTTGGGAAATAAGTTCTGTTTAACTCATCGTGGTCTGCTTTTAAATCTCTCAAAAAGTTAACTTTTTGAAAAGCAGAACCCAAAGCCATAGCGGGTTTCTTCAGTGTGTCATATTTTTTTTGATCTCCATTGACAAACACTTTTAGGCACATCAAGCCAACGACATCGGCAGAACCATAAATGTAGTTTTTAAATTCTTCTTCTGTTTTGTACGTTGATTTGTGTAAATCCAACCGCATAGAGTTCATAAAAGCATCAACAAGAGCTCTATCGATATTATGTTTGTAATAGGTGTGCTGGAAAGCATTCAAAATGGGGTTTAAACTGATCTTATTTTGGAGTGCTATTTCCAAATCTGTTTCAAGTTTCGCAAATAAATCTTCTTTAGGATAGTCATGAAAAGAATCAACAATTTCATCAGCCAAACGGACAAATCCATAAATGTTGTAGATGTCTTGACGAATAGAGTTGGCCAACATTTTTGTAGCCATCGAAAATGAAGTGCTATAGGTTCTTGTAACAATTTTGCTACAATCTTTGGATACAGTGTCGAAAATAGATTTCATATACTTAAATTTTAGGAACCATTACAAAACAGTCAATTATAAGACTTTTTGAATAAGTTCGGCAGTAAGTTTTCCAGAGATTAGCGAGGGCGGGACTCCAGGTCCAGGGACGGTGAGCTGTCCCGTAAAATATAAATGTTTAACTTTTTTACTTTTCAATTTTGGTCTGAGAAACGCAGTTTGCAAGAGCGTGTTGGCCATTCCATAGGCGTTTCCTTTGTATGAATTATAGTCTTTTATAAAGTCATTCACACAAAATGACTCCTTAAAGATAATATTATTTTTAACATTTTGCTCTGTTAGTATTTCAAATCTTTGAATAATTTTCTCAAAATACGTGTCGCGGAGCTCTTGAGTATCCTCTAATCCAGGTGCTAATGGTATGAGGAAAATACCAGCTTCTTTACCTTTTGGCGCACAAGAATCGTCGGTAATGCTTGGGAAACTCGCATAAAAAAGTGGTTTTTCTGGCCAAGCTGGATGATCATAAATCGCTTCTGCATGCACATCAAAATCCACATCAAAGAACAGTGTGTGATGGTCTACGTTTTTCAATTTTTTATCAAAACCAACATAAAACAGTAAAGATGAAGGCGCAAATGTTTTTTTACTCCAGTATTTTTCAGAGTATTGGCGGTGTTTTTCTTCCAAAAGTGTTTCAGTATGGTGGTAATCTGCACCACTCAAAATGAGGTCGCATTTTTCTGTATTACCATTTACCACAATACCATTAGCCGTACCATTTTCAACTAAAATTGAAGTAACATTGGACTCTGTTTTTATAGTAACACCAAGTTCCTTGGCTAGAGCTTCCATAGCCAAAATAACCTGATACATCCCTTTTTTTGGATGAAATGTTCCGAGTCCAAAATCCGCGTAGTTCATAAAACTATAAAAAGAAGGCGTATCGCTTGGTTTGGCACCTAAAAATAAAACAGGAAATTCTAAAATTTGTGCAAGACGATTATTTTTGAAGCGTTTTCTGACATCCCGTTTAATGGTGCTCAAAAATTGATTTAGCTTCATTACCGTTTTGGGTGTTACCAACTCCAAAGGTGAAACACCAGGATTGTACACCAAATCTTTTATAGCAATATCATAATTACTCTTTGCATCACTGATGAATTCCATAAGTTTTTTTGAACTCCCTGGTTCTTCTTTTTCAAAAGTGTTGTAGATTTTGTCTAAACTATCTTCTATAGTAATGAAATCTTTTTTACCAAAATACACGCTGTAAGCTGGGTCCAATTTTTCTAAAGAATAATAAGTTGATGGGTGTTTTTTGAAATCTGCAAAAAAGCGTTCAAAAACGTCCGGCATCCAATACCATGTTGGACCAATATCGAAAGTGAAACCTTCTTTTTTTAGTTGCCTTGCTCGGCCACCAATGGTTTTGTTTTTTTCAAAAATGGTCACTTCGTATCCCGCTTGAGCAAGATAACAAGATGCAGCTAGGGAGGAAAATCCCGACCCTATGATGTGTATAGTTTTCTTCATTTGTCTATAAAAGTAATGAAAAGACTATACAGACTTGTACTTCTAAAGTCTTTTTTGCATATCTTTAACTAAATCTTCAATTTTGTCGTATGACATCACGTGTTTTGGGATGTTTTTTGGATTTATATATCTTGTCTTGTGTCCAATCAGTTTTAGACTGTTGTTGGTACTGGCCAAATACTGTTTTGAAAATGTATCTAAATAATCATGAATTTCATTGTCGCTTGGTTTTATTGTGAAATACGACACATAAATAATATCATCATATAATTTGTTGATATGTTTCAGGTTATCTAAAGGAATATTTTCTCCTAAAAATATAGTGTGATACCCTAAGCTCAAAATTTCATAATTTATAAACAATAACCCTAAATCATGTGTTTCATTTTCCGGAAGATAAAGCACAACGGTTTTTGTACTTGGGCGCGGATCTGTACTCTGGAGACGTTCGATGTGTACCAGAATTTTTTGTTTGATGTGTACAGTCAAAAAATGTTCATGAGATGAAGATATGGTGTTTGTTTGCCAGAGCATCCCTAAGTCACAAATCAAGGGAATGAAAATTTCATAAAAAATTGACCTAAAGCTCTTTTCTTCTAACAATCTGTTGTATGTATTGTAAAATAAAGTTTGATCAAAATTGAGCATCGATAATTTGAAGGCCACAATGGCCTGACTGTCATTTTTGCCCATAAAGGCCAATTCCCTTGTTTTAGGTGCAAGCTCAGATTCATCCAGTGCAGCAATTTTCGAAATCTTGAACCCATTATTGTTTAAAAAACTAATGTTCAGTAGTTTTTGAAGATTATGAAGGTCATAATGTCTGATGTTTGTCTCGCTACGTTTGGGCTGGAGGAGGTTGTATCGCTTTTCCCAAATACGGATGGTGTGTGCTTTTACACCAGAAAGGTTTTCTAGGTCTTTGATACTAAAGACGTTTTCTGTAGTGTTCATTATTTTGTAGATTTGGTTCTACTAAATTACTAAAAAATAATGAAAGATGTATTGTTTTTATAAAAAGTGCGCACGAGAAGACTCGAACTTCCACGGGAATAACTCCCACTAGCCCCTCAAGCTAGCGCGTCTACCAATTCCGCCACGTGCGCAATAAACCATTGTAGAAAAAAAAAGTTAAGACAGTGCTTAACTTTTTGTGACTTGGCTGGGGCTCGAACCCAGGACCCTCTCCTTAAAAGGGAGATGCTCTACCAACTGAGCTACCAAGTCGGTTGGACTTACTTTATGCGGCTGCAAAGATAATGGGTTTAATTAATAATACAATCTTTTTTTATCAATATTTTTTCGTTTTTTTGTAATAAGTCTTTTTGTGCATCAAAAAACAAAAACACACCATCATGATAGTTGTCTTATTGGGATATATGGGTTCAGGAAAATCGACCGTTGGAATAAAACTTGCCGCGGAACTCGATTATGACTTTATGGATTTGGATGCCTTTATAGAAGATCAAGAACAGTTGTCTATTTCTGAATTATTCGAGAGAAGAGGTCATATAGAATTTCGAAAAATCGAAGCTAAAGCGGTACAAAAAATTTGCAGAACTCACACCAATTTGGTGTTGGCATTAGGCGGTGGAACTCCATGCTATGGCAATACTATGGATTTTTTAAATCAACATCCTAGTGTTTGTGCAATATATCTTAAATCGTCCGTAAAAACACTCGCAAATCGTTTGGTGAAAGAAAAATCTAAACGGCCCCTAATTGCTAATATTAATGATGACGACCTCGCAGAATTTATAGCCAAACATTTATTTGAGCGTTCAAGATTTTATAATCAAGCACAATTAACTTTAAGCGTTGATGATCTTTCTGTAAAACGTATTGTACAAGAAATTTGTAATGATTTAGATGAGTACAACCTTTGAGTGCTCACCATCAAAAATAACATCTACATGCTCATTAAGTGAAGTAGATAACGAAATCCCTTTGAAATCGGCCTTTACCGGATATTTTTTATGATTTCTATTGACAAGCACAGCTGTTTTGAATTGTGACAAAGGGCTATCCAAAAAATATTTTACGCCATAAATTAATGTTGTACCTGAATGTAAAACATCATCAACAAGAATTAAAGATTTGTTGGCGTATTGATCAGCAGACAACGAAGTACTGATTTTTTCAGTTGGTTTTTTTTTGTTGATATTTACTGCGCACAATTGGGCTTTGATTTCTGAAATTTGTTCAAGATTTTGCTTTATTTTTTCAGCAAGAATATATCCATTGGATTGAATTCCAGCTAAGATGACTTCTTTTTGATCAACATTAGATTCATAAATTTGGTACGCTATTCGTTTGATTTTATGATTGATCTCTTGATTGTTCAAAATGCAGTTTTGTGTCAGTGCCATACAATTCTTTTTTTCAAATATAAAAAAGACATTTCAACTTAGTGGATTAATTGTCCTCAAAGTCTAAGTATCCTTCAATGTCTCTTCGATCTTTTTTCGTGGGACGCCCTTCACCTTTTTTTCTATAATGTTCTTTGGTAAGTTTTAAAAGATTTTGAGCTTCAAATTCAGATTTTGGCGTGGTGTCTTGTCTGTAAATGTCTACCAATTTCGCACCCACTCGGCTTTTGGGGATATCGAGCACGTTGAGTTGATAATTTACTTGATTAATCCGCACACTAATTTTATCCGTAGGATAAACTTCTCTACTGGGCTTGACCACAGCGTCATTTACACGGACATGCCCTTTTTTTGTGGCATTGGAAGCCATAGTTCTTGTTTTAAAATAGCGTAAAGACCACAAAAACTTATCAATCCTCATATTTTTTTTAAAACTCGGTTTTCTTTTACACAAAAATAACATAATATTGTATCTTGCAGCTCCAAAAATGATATTATGAGAAATAAGCTTCATATCCTCTTTATTTTTTTCCTTGCACTCTTTGTTTTTAACTGTAGCGAAGATGAAGAAGAAACAACTTCAATTCCGCCAAGAGATCGAGCAGAACAACAAGCCAGTGATATGGATACACTTCAAAATTATTTTGACACCCATTACTATAATTCTGGAGCATTGAGTGCTTTGCCTACATATCCAACGATTGACGATGTTGTTATTTCTAAATTGGAAGAAGGAGAAACTCAACCGCCAAACACAACGATGTTGTCCAACGCTGTTGTGTCAAAGACAACAACATATCAAGATGTATCGTACACATATTACATTTTAAGTATTGAAGAAGGATTGGGAGAAAATCCTCATTTCACAGATCAAGTTCGTGTAAATTACGAGGGAACTACTATGAATGGCAATGAATTTGATAGCTCTGTTAATCCAATCGATTTGGATTTGGTATTTTCCATTTCGGGCTGGAACCGTGTGTTGCCACAATTTAAAACGGCGAGCACATTTACCACCAACGATGACGGTACCGTAATTTTTGAAAATTATGGTATAGGTGTTATGTTTTTACCTTCTGGACTCGGCTATTTTAACAATGCAGTTTCAGGAATTTCTGCCTATTCTTGCCTTACCTTTAAGTTTGAATTGTTTCAGCATAAAGTTATGGACCACGACAATGATTTTATTCCAAGTTATATGGAAGATGAAGACGATAATTTAGACGTTTTTAACGATAATACAGATAACGATCGGTTCAATAACTTTTCCGATAATGATGATGATGGAGACGGGTATAAAACGTTCAGAGAAGTTCTATACACAGAGTATACTGACTCAAGCCGTTCTGGTCTAGAAGCACAATTGCAAGCACTAACACCATTAAATTCTAATCAATTCTTTACACCTATAGAAGCTAAAGATGATGGAACGTTTTCGGCCAAACTTATTACACTTGAGGATACCAATGGAAATGGTATTCCAAATTATTTGGATTCTACAGATGCACAAACGTTGAACTAACCGAAACTGAAGTATAAGAAATAAAAAAACCCGCAATTAGCGGGTTTTTTTGTGTTTTAAGCCAAGTTATTTTCTTGCAATGACTTTCTTTGCTTTTGCTACAATTGATGACGCGTCTAGGCCATATTTTTTCATCAACTGAGCTGGGGTTCCCGACTCCCCAAAAGTATCATTTGTGGCTACAAATTCTTGTGGTGTAGGTTTGTTGAGTCCAAGTACTCTTGCAATACTTTCACCCAAACCACCCAAGTGGTTGTGTTCCTCGGCAGTAACAATACATCCTGTTTTTTCAACAGATGCCAAAAGTGCTTTTTCGTCCAATGGTTTTATGGTGTGAAAATTAAGGACATCTGCATTAATTCCCTCAGCATGAAGTGCTTTTGCTGCCTCTAGAGCTTCCCAAACCAAATGTCCTGTGGCTGCAATAGTAACATCGCTACCTTCTTGTAATTGGATTGCCTTTCCAATCTCAAAAGTTTGATTTTCAGGGGTAAAAATAGGGACAGAGGGACGTCCAAAACGTAAGTATCCTGGTCCGTTGTGCTCTGCAATAGCCAGAGTAGCGGCTTTAGTTTGATTGTAGTCACAAGGGTTGATGACGACCATTCCCGGTAGCATTTTCATCAATCCAATATCTTCTAGGATTTGATGAGTAGCACCATCCTCTCCCAAAGTAAGACCAGCGTGTGATGCACAGATTTTTACATTTTTTCCAGAATATGCAATCGATTGTCGAATTTGATCATAAACACGACCTGTTGAAAAATTGGCAAATGTTCCAGTAAATGGAATTTTACCACCAATGGTTAGTCCAGCGGCTATCCCCATCATGTTGGCTTCTGCAATTCCTACTTGAAAAAAACGTTCTGGATTTTCATTTTTAAATGCATCCATTTTGAGTGACCCTATAAGGTCTGCACAAAGCGCAACGACATTTGGGTTTGTTCTTCCAAGTTCGGCCAGTCCAGCTCCAAAACCACTTCTTGTATCTTTTTTTTCTGTGTATGTGTATGTTTTCATTTTTTTTGGTTTTGAATATTAGTAATCGCCGAGTGTTTCAGGGTTTTGTTCTAAGGCCGAGGCCAATTGTTCGTCGTTTGGTGCTTTTCCGTGCCATGCGTGCGTATGCATCATAAAATCTACACCATTTCCCATCATGGTTTCAAGCAGTACACAAACAGGTTTTCCTTTTCCTGTTTCCGATTTGGCTTTGGCCATTCCTTCCAGAATGGCTTCTAAATCATTTCCTTTTTTGATTTCGACAACAGTCCAATCAAAAGCTTCAAATTTTGCTTTTAAACTTCCCATATTCAAAACATCGTCTGTTGATCCGTCAATTTGTTTTCCATTGAGATCTACAGTTGCAATGATGTTGTCAATATTCTTTGCCGAAGCATACATTATTGCTTCCCAATTCTGACCCTCTTGAAGTTCGCCATCGCCATGAAGACTGTATACAAGATTTGCGTCGTTGTTTAGTTTTTTGGCGTGAGCTGCACCAATAGCGACCGATAGACCTTGCCCTAAAGATCCCGATGCGATACGAATGCCTGGAAGACCCTCATGCGTTGTTGGGTGGCCTTGCAATCTTGAGTCCAAAAGTCTAAAAGTATTGAGTTCCTCTACAGGAAAATAGCCACTTCGTGCGAGTACACTATAAATGACTGGTGAAATATGTCCATTAGATAGGAAAAATAAATCTTCGTCATGACCGTTCATGTCAAAACCATCTTTTCTGTTCATGATTTCTGAATAAAGAGCGACAAGAAATTCGGCACACCCGAGTGAACCTCCAGGATGTCCAGAGTTGACTTTGTGGACCATGCGTAAAATATCGCGCCGGACTTGAATTGTAAGATCGTTTAGCTGTGTAATTGACATGTTTGGTTTGTTAAAATTATACCTTCAAATTTAAATTTAATTTTTATTTGACAATGACCTTTTACTTATTATTTGTGACAAATAACTAACAACTTATTAAACATCAAAAATCCCCCTTTGGCATCAGTATTATATTTGTATCTTTGGTATTGAAAATTCCATCAAATTTTTATAATCAAATGCTGATTTTTTAGTGCAGTATTGCTATAGATGGATTAAGTAATAATGACCCATTCAATTTTTGACATTTGAAATTTAACTTATTAAAAAAGGACAAAAACACCAAAGCGAGAGCTGCTACTTTGACTACGGATCATGGGGTTATTGAAACCCCAATTTTTATGCCAGTTGGCACTGTCGGTACGGTCAAAGGGGTACACCAAAGAGAACTCAAAAATGACATCAATCCAGATGTTATTTTAGGGAACACATATCACCTTTACCTTCGTCCACAGATTGAAATCTTAGAAAAAGCTGGTGGTTTACATAAGTTTATGAACTGGGATCGAAACATACTTACAGATTCTGGCGGATATCAAGTATATTCATTGTCGGCCAATAGGAAAATTAAAGAGGAGGGTGTTAAGTTTAGAAGTCATATTGATGGTAGTTATCATGTTTTTACTCCGGAAAATGTCATGGAAATTCAGCGTAGTATTGGTGCCGATATTATTATGGCTTTTGATGAATGTACTCCATATCCTTGCGATTATAACTACGCAAGACGCTCTATGCATATGACGCATCGATGGCTTGATCGTTGTATAAATCATCTTGAAAAATTGCCCTATAATTATGGGTATAGTCAGGCCTTTTTTCCAATAGTTCAGGGAAGTACATACAAAGATTTACGAAAACAATCGGCCGAATATATTGCCAATGCAGATGCTGTTGGAAATGCTATTGGTGGATTGTCTGTGGGTGAGCCCGCCGAAGAAATGTATGCCATGACAGATGTGGTTTGTGCGGTACTTCCCGAAGACAAACCTCGGTATCTCATGGGTGTAGGAACTCCCATAAACATTTTAGAAAATATAGCCCTTGGTATCGATATGTTTGATTGTGTGATGCCGACCAGAAATGCACGCAATGGGATGCTGTTTACGGCGCATGGTACCATCAACATTAAAAACAAAAAATGGGCAGACGATTTTTCTCCAATTGATGACATGGGCATTACTTGGGTCGATACAGAATATTCCAAAGCTTATTTGAAACACTTGTTTAGTGTGAATGAATTATTAGGTAAACAAATTGCCACAATTCATAACCTTGGATTTTATTTATGGTTGGTTCGTGAGGCCAGAAAGCGTATTTTAGCAGGAGATTTTGAATCCTGGAAAACCATGATGGTGGCCCAAATGGACAAGCGCCTATAGCTTATGAAAATTTTTGACTGGTACATCCTAAAGCGTTATTTGCTCACATTCTTTTTGATGTTGTTGCTTTTCATTCCTATTGGAATTACTGTAAACCTGGCAGAAAAAATAGATAGAATTCTCGAAAACAAAGTCCCTTTTGAAGAAGTTGTCGCATATTATGTAGATTTTACCATCTATTTTGCAAATTTGCTTTTTCCCTTATTTTTATTTTTGTCGGTTATATGGTTTACTTCAAAATTGGCCAACAACACAGAAATTGTTGCTTTTTTGAGTTCTGGAATTTCTTTTTCAAGATTTTTAAGACCATATTTCATTGGGGCAACCATAATTGCCACATTGGCATTGCTGTTGGGCATGTACTGGGCACCTGTTGCAAGCAAGGGGTTCAACGAATTCACATACAAATACCTGAAAAACAAAAAAGTTGTAGAAACCCAATACATTCATCAACAAATCAATGAAAATGAATACATCTATGTGAGTAATTTTGACACCAAATCCATGCGTGGAAACAATTTTACTTTAGAACATTTTGATGGCAATAAACTAGAATATAAAATTCATGCAACAGCTATTCGTTACATTGAAAAAGACAGTGTTTACCGCTTGTCTAACTACAATCTGCGTCGGATAGGCGTGGATGATGATACATTGATTTTTCAACGTCGTTTAGATACGCTTTTGGGTTTTGATCTTCAAGATTTAACACCACCTATGTATGTAGCAGAAACCTTGACCATAAACGAACTTTCAGATTTTATCGAACGTGAAGAGGCCCGTGGCTCGTCCAATATTAATAGATATAAAGTAGTGCAATATAAAAAATGGAGCTTACCAGTTGCAGTATTTATTTTGACAATTATCGCTGTAGCGGTGTCTTCCATAAAGCGTAGAGGGGGTATGGGGGTCAATTTGGCTTTTGGGATTGTCATTGCGATGATCTATGTGTTTTTTGATAAAGTATTTGGTGTTATGGCCGAACAGTCGGATTTTTCCCCATTGATTGCCGTTTGGTTTCCTAATATCATTTTTGGTGTGCTCGCCATATATCTTCTATACAATGCCAAGCGCTAAGTTTAATAATCAGATCCACCTACATTTTTTGGTATTTGTTGCTGGATTCACAGCAATTTTGGGCGAATTGATTTCACTTGAAGCCATACCACTGGTTTGGTATAGGATGGTGATTGCTGGTCTCTTGATGTTTGTTTTTATAAAATTGAAAGGCATAAACTTATCCGTATCTCCAAAAACCTTGTTTCAGTTTTCCTTTGCAGGTATTATTATTGCTTTGCATTGGATTACTTTTTTTGCATCCATTAAAGTCTCTAATATTTCTATTGCTTTGGCTATGTTTTCTACAGGTGCATTTTTTGCATCTTTAATCGAACCCATCTTTTACAAAAGAAAAATAATCAAATACGAACTACTTTTTGGGATACTTGTCATCGCAGGAATTTTGCTCATTATGCAAACAGAGCTGCAGTATTTTTTAGGAATTATTTTAGGCATATCTTCAGCTTTATTTTCATCGCTTTTTGCGGTACTCAATGGTAAATTTGTAGCCCGTTACAATGCCAGTACCATCTCATTTTATGAGTTTGTGAGTGGAGTAGTATTCATTTCCATATTTCTTTGTTTTTCTGCTGATGGATTTGATCAAGAGTTTTTCAGTTTGTCGACTTCAGATTGGGGTTATTTGTTCATTTTGGCTTCCATTTGCACAGCTTACGCTTTCATTGCTTCTGTACATGTGATGAAATACATAACACCCTACTCCGTAGTGTTGACCTATAACTTGGAACCCATATACGGTATTGTTCTTGCGTTGATTCTTTTTCCAGAATCTGAAACCATGAGTACTTCTTTTTATGTTGGGGCTTCACTCATCATTTGTACTTTAGTTTTAAATGCACTTTTCAAGCAAAAAAAAGCAACAAAATCTAATCTAGATTGATGACTAAAACATAAAGTTCATATATTTGTGGTCTAGCTAACCAAAAGCAATTTCTTATGGAATATTTAGAATTTGAATTACCTATAAAAGAATTGGAAGATCAACTTCAGAAATGCCAAGTTATTGGCGAAGAAAGCGAAGTGGATGTCACTGAAACTTGCCATCAAATTCAAAAGAAACTTGAGCTTACCAAGAAGGAAATTTATAAAAATTTGACTCCGTGGCAACGTGTACAACTGTCTCGTCATCCCAATAGACCTTATACTTTAGATTATATCAATGCGCTAACCAAAGGATCGTTTTTGGAGTTGCATGGGGATCGTAATTTTAAAGATGACAAAGCCATGATTGGTGGTCTTGGAAAAATAGGAGACCAAAGTTTTATGTTTATTGGCCAACAAAAAGGATTCAATACCAAAACACGACAGTACAGAAACTTTGGTATGGCCAATCCTGAAGGATACAGAAAAGCCCTGCGTTTGATGAAATCTGCAGAAAAATTTGGAATACCTGTTGTTACGCTTATCGATACTCCAGGTGCTTATCCTGGTCTTGAAGCTGAGGAACGCGGACAAGGAGAGGCCATTGCACGTAATATTTTGGAAATGACGCGTCTAAAAGTTCCAATTATTGTGGTCATCATTGGTGAAGGTGCTAGTGGTGGTGCTTTAGGTATTGGTGTTGGTGATAAAGTCCTTATGCTCGAAAACACTTGGTACTCTGTAATTTCGCCAGAATCATGTTCTTCAATTCTTTGGAGAAGCTGGGAATACAAAGAACAAGCTGCCGAAGCTTTAAAACTCACGGCAAAAGACATGAAGCGCATGAAATTAGTCGATCAAATAGTAAAAGAACCACTTGGAGGAGCACACAAAGACCCTGAAAAAACATATTCGGCTATTGAAAACGCGATTCTAAAATCTTTTGAAGAATTAAAACCCCTCACACCAAAAGCATTGGTAGAACAACGCATGGACAAATATGCGCAGATGGGGGTTTATAAAGACTAATTTAGTGCCGTCATAAGATCCGTTATCCTTGAAAATCAATTTTTTGAGGACTATCAACAATAAACACAACTTGTTAACATTTTTTTTGTTGAGTAATCGTCGTATAATTGCTAGACGCTAATGGCAATTTTTATGTACATTCGTTACCATGAAACAACCAGAGTCCTATAAAAGCTATTCTACTGATCAATCCAAAATCATCAGTCTAGAACAAGGTAAAATTCCACCACAAGCCATTGATCTTGAGGAAGTAGTCTTGGGTGCCATGATGATTGATAAAAAAGGAGTAGATGAAGTGATCGATATTTTAAGTATCGAATCTTTCTACAAAGAAGCACACCAGCATATTTTTGAAGCGATACTTCAGCTTTTTGAAAGCAGTCAACCTATAGATCTTTTAACGGTTTCAGCACAACTTAGAAAAAATCAGAAATTAGATACCGTAGGTGGCGATTTCTACCTCATTGGACTCACCCAAAAAGTTTCATCATCGGCACATATTGAGTTTCATGCGCGTATCATTTTACAAAAATTTATTCAGCGTAGCTTAATTAAAATTTCAAATGAAATTATAGAAGACTCTTTTGACGAAACAAAAGACGTATTCGATCTTCTTGATAAAGCTGAATCCAAACTTTATGATGTCACACAAGGCAACATAAAGAAATCTACAGAAACAGCTCAAGATTTGGTATTCCAAGCCAAGCGAAAAATTGAAGAAATTTCCAACAAAGAAGGATTGAGTGGAATACCCTCTGGTTTTGACAAAGTGGATCAGCTCACATCCGGCTGGCAAGAAAGTGATTTGATTATTGTTGCGGCTCGTCCGGGTATGGGGAAAACAGCGCTGACGCTTTCCATGGCAAGAAATATTGCAGTAAATCAAAATATTCCAGTAGCGTTCTTTTCACTCGAAATGTCTTCTGTACAGCTCATTACCCGTTTGATTTCTTCAGAAACAGGGCTCAGTTCAGAAAAATTAAGAACAGGAAAACTTGAAAAGCACGAGTGGGAACAACTTAATGTAAAAGTAAAATCACTCGAAAAAGCACCGTTATACATAGACGATACTCCATCATTATCCATTTTTGATTTACGGGCAAAAGCCAGACGATTGGCTTCACAAAATGGCATCAAACTTATTATTGTAGATTATTTGCAATTGATGACCGCTGGTGGAAGTCAAAAAACAGGCAATCGAGAGCAAGAAATTTCGATGATTTCTAGAAACCTCAAAGCTTTGGCCAAAGAATTGAGTGTTCCCGTTATCGCACTTTCTCAGCTGTCAAGGGCCGTAGAAACACGTGGTGGAAGCAAACGTCCTTTACTTTCCGATTTGAGAGAGTCTGGTGCAATTGAGCAAGATGCAGATATTGTATCTTTTATCTATAGACCAGAATATTACAAAATCGAAGAATGGGACGACGAGGAGCATACGCCTTGCGAAGGTCAGGCCGAATTCATCATTGCCAAGCATAGAAACGGAGGATTGGACAGTATAAGGTTAAAATTCATTGGCCATTTAGGTAAATTTGATAATTTGGATAATTTTGACTCTCCTTTTGATGCTGAGTTCCATTCCAAAATGAACGCTGCCGCCAACGATGATACTTTTTCTGACGATAATTCAATCCAAATGGATCCGAACGATGCATTTGGTCCACCTGACGACGATACGCCGTATTAATCCAAAATATGGAATAATCCATGCAGCGTAAATTCATTTTTTTAGTATTTTTCTTTTGTCTTTTCACAAAATCATATGCGAGTTATATTCTAATTCCAATGGATGCCAAAACTCAAGAAAATCACCTGAAGGCCTATGGTATTACGTATTGGTTGCTAGAGCAAAAACAAAATGTTCAATGGTTGTTAAATTATCGTGGTGGAGCATTTCTTGTACCCAGTTCGGAACGTACCGAAAGAGAATGTCTGATTCGTGGTGTTACTTACGAATTAATTAGCGACAGCAAAACTGCCCAAATTCTTCAAGAAATGAGTAGTCCAAGCAAAAATATGGACGCAATTGTATTGGAGAAAGCTCCCAAAATAGCTGTTTATTCTCCAAGTGGAAAACAACCTTGGGATGACGCAGTAACCTTAGTTCTGACCTATGCAGAAATTCCCTACGATGTTGTATACGATACTGAGGTTCTAAATGATGCATTGCTTCTGTACGATTGGTTGCATTTACATCATGAGGATTTTACGGGGCAATATGGAAAATTTTATAGAGCATACCGCAATGCAGCGTGGTACATTGAGCAACAAAATAATGCAGAGGCACTGGCAAAAGAATTGGGTTATGCCAAAGTATCTGAAGCGAAATTGGCCGTAGCTCAAAAAATAAAAGCATATGTTTTGGGTGGTGGATTCATGTTTGCCATGTGCAGCGCAACAGACAGTTTTGATATTGCTTTAGCCGCAGAAAAACTAGACATTTGTGAACCTATGTTTGATGGCGATGGAACCACGCCTAATTATCAATCCCAACTGGATTTTTCAAACACTTTTGCGTTTAAAGAATTCATCATAGAACGCGATCCTAATGTCTATGAATTTTCTTCTATTGACCAAACCAATGTCCGTAAAATCCCCAAAGAATCGGATTACTTTACCTTGATGGAGTATTCGGCCAAATGGGATCCAATTCCAACCATGCTGAATCAGAACCACACCGCTCTGGTAAAAGGATTTATGGGGCAAACTACGACCTATGGAAGGACACAAATAAAATCCAATGTATTGATTCTTGGTGAAAATAAACTGAACAACGAAGCGCGGTATATCCACGGAATTAAGGGAAAAGGATTTTTTACTTTTTACGGAGGTCATGATCCTGAAGACTACACCCATAGAGTAGGGGATCCCAAAACCGAACTGGAACTTCATCCAACATCTCCTGGTTATCGACTCATTTTGAATAATGTTTTGTTTCCTGCAGCAAAAAAGAAAAAAAGAAAAACCTAATTTTTTTCTTCGCTTTGCGCTTCAAAAATATACTTTAGTTAGTTACCTTTGTCGTACCTAAATCTTCAAATCATGACAAACACATTCAGTACAGCTAACCCTGCTCGACCCAAAATAAGCATTTTACAAAAAAGCAATCATTTCAAAATTATTCTTTTGGAATTGGAAAAGGGGTCAAAATTAAAAGAACATAAAGCTTCAGGCCGCGCCAAAATTTTTGTTGTATCTGGTACTATTGAATACCGATCTCTTCATGAAATTGTATCACTAAGCCATTCAGACACATACGATATTCCATTGGAAGAAATCCACGAAGTTGTAGCTCTCGAGCCCTCAAAATTTTTATTAATTATTGGTTAATTGGAGCTATGAAAAGAGATATTTCAACCCCCACCGATGTTAAATTTCTGGTCGATAGTTTTTATAATGAGGTTAGAAATGACGATTGTATTGGCTATATTTTTAATGACGTAGCCAATGTGGATTGGGACGACCATTTGCACTGTTGGGCACTGCTGCATACAAAGGCAATCCTATGATGAAACATATTGCTTTAAACGCCAAGGAATCTCTAACAGAAACACATTTTGAACGCTGGGTAGAACTTTGGGAAGCCACAATTGACCGTTTTTATGAAGGCGAAATTGCCTTAAAAGCCAAAGAACGCGGGCAATTGATGAAAACTGTGATGTTGGTCAAAATGAATCAAATTAACAATCGTTAAATAAAAAACCCGCTCGAAAGAGCGGGTTTTTAAGCGAATAAAAGGTTGTTAATTAGGCAGTTGCCTTATTTTATTTTTTGTACAATAGCTTCAAAAGCTTTAGGGTCGTTCATGGCTAAATCGGCCAAAACCTTACGGTTGAGGTCAATATTATTAGCTTTAAGTTTTCCCATAAATTGAGAGTACGACATTCCGTGTAGTCTTGCACCAGCGTTGATACGAATGATCCAAAGGGCACGAAACGTTCTTTTCTTGTTTCTACGATCTCTATACGCATACAGCATGGCTTTGTCTACTGCATTTTTTGCAACAGTCCATACATTTTTGCGTCGCCCAAAATAACCTTTAGCTTGTTTTAGGACTTTTTTTCTGCGGGCTCTTTTGGCCACTGAATTTACTGATCTTGGCATAATGTTTCTTTTTTTTGTAGTTGGCGTCCCAAACTTATTTTAGGATCTTTTATCGGCCAAACTCCATGGTTAAAAATTAATGTTACCTAAATTACCCTTACTTTAAGCGTAATTGTTGTTTGATGTTGGCCTCGTCACTTTCGTGTACCAAAGTACTGTGGGTGAGGGCGAGCTTGCGTTTTTTAGACTTCTTTGTCAAGATGTGGCTTTTAAACGCATGCTTTCTTTTGATTTTTCCAGAGCCAGTAAGCTTGAAGCGTTTTTTGGCACTAGATTTTGTTTTCATTTTTGGCATGTTCTGCTTTTTATTTAGTTATTCGCTTTTATTTTTTACTTTTTAATTGGTGCAATAAACATAATCATACGTTTACCTTCCAATTTTGGCATTTGTTCTACTTTTCCAAGGTCTTCTAGATCTTGCGCCAAACGCAACAACAAGATTTGACCTTGTTCTTTAAATATGATAGAACGTCCTTTAAAAAACACAAACGCCTTCAATTTTGCACCTTCTTTCAAAAACTTTTCTGCGTGTTTTTTCTTGAAGTTATAATCGTGGTCATCTGTATTTGGTCCAAAGCGTATTTCCTTTACAACAACTTTTGCAGCTTTAGATTTTAGCGCTTTTTCACGTTTCTTTTGTTCGTAAAGAAACTTTTTGTAATCCATAACTTTACATACAGGAGGAACAGCTTTTGGTGAAATTTCGACAAGATCCAATCCTTGTTCGTTGGCAATGGCTAATGCAGCTGAGAGTTTATATACTCCAACTTCTACATTATCACCAACCAAACGCAATTCTTCAGCAGTAATTTTTCTGTTGATGCGGTGTTTGTCTTCTCTGATGACCCGCATTGGGCCTCGGCTTCTTCTTCTACGTATTGCTATGACTTTTTTGTTTTAGTTAAACTTGAAATTGTTTTAATGTTTTATTTATTTCGTCCTCAATGATTTTTGAAAATTCTGAAACATTTAATGTTCCTAAATCTTCACCACCATGCTGGCGGACAGAAAGGGTTGATGTTTGTTCTTCTTGCTCACCGACAATGATCATGTAAGGTATTTTTTTCATTTCGGCATCCCGAATTTTCTTACCCATAGTTTCATTTCTGTTGTCAATGAGGGCGCGAATTTCGTTATTTTCTAACAAATTTAAAACTTTTTCGGCGTATTTCTCATATTTTTCACTAATGGTTAGGATCACAACTTGTTCTGGCATGAGCCAAAGTGGGAAGTTCCCTCCAGTATGTTCCAACAAAATCGCAACAAATCGCTCCATACTTCCAAATGGTGCGCGGTGGATCATAATAGGTCTATGCAATTCATTATCAGCACCTTTATACGTCAAATCGAAACGTTCAGGAAGATTATAATCGACCTGAATCGTACCCAATTGCCAACTTCTGCCCAAAGCGTCTTTGACCATAAAATCTAGTTTTGGACCATAAAAAGCGGCCTCGCCAGACTCAATTACATAATCCAATCCTTTATCTTCAGCAGCATTGATAATGGCTTGTTCTGCTTTCTCCCAATTGTCTACCGAACCGATATATTTTTCAGGCGTTTCCAAATCCCGAACAGAAACTTGTGCTGTAAAGTTTTCAAACCCTAAAGATCCAAAAACATACAATACCAAGTCAATAACATTCTTGAATTCTTGATCCAATTGATCTGGTGTACAAAAAAGGTGAGCATCGTCTTGCGTAAATCCACGCACTCGAGTAAGTCCGTGCAATTCGCCACTTTGCTCATATCTATATACCGTACCAAATTCGGCATAGCGTTTTGGTAATTCTTTGTAACTGAATGGTTTAGCGTTATAAATTTCACAATGATGAGGGCAGTTCATAGGTTTCAACAAAAACTCTTCGTCGGCCTTTGGTGTTTTTATGGGTTGAAAACTGTCTTCCCCATATTTTTCATAATGCCCAGAAGTGACATACAGTTCTTTTTGACCAATATGTGGTGTGACCACCATTTCATAACCTGCTTTTATTTGTGCTTTTTTTAAGAAATCTTCTAGGCGAGAGCGCAAAGCTGCACCATTGGGTAGCCAAAGCGGAAGTCCTTGACCCACTTTTTTCGAAAACGTAAACAATTCGAGTTGTTTTCCTAATTTTCTGTGGTCACGTTTTTTAGCTTCTTCCAAAAGCGCTAAGTACTCTTTTAATTCCTTTTGTTTTGGAAAAGATGTCCCATAAACACGTGTCAGTTGTTTATTGTTTTCATCACCTCTCCAGTAAGCTCCAGCAACACTTAGTATTTTTACCGCTTTAATGATACTGGTATTTGGGATATGACCACCACGACACAAATCCGAAAATGTTGCATGATCACAAAACGTAATATCGCCATCGGTAAGATTTTCAATCAACTCTACTTTATAGTCGTTATTTTCTTTTTTATATTTCTGTAATGCATCGGCTTTTGACACAGATTTTATTCTAAAATCGTGTTTACCTCGAGCAATTTCGAGCATTTTATCTTCAATAGATTTAAAGTCTTTATCTGATATCGAATCTTCGCCCAAATCTACGTCATAATAAAACCCATTTTCAATGGCTGGTCCTATAGATAACTTTACACCAGGATACAACTCTTCCAATGCTTGAGCAAGGACATGGGCAGTAGAGTGCCAAAACGCTTTTTTACCCTCTGCATCTCTCCATGTATATAGGACAAGTCGACCGTCGGTATCCAAAATGGTGGTTGTTTCCACCACTTGATCATTGAAGGCCGCCGAAATAACATTTCGTGCAAACCCTTCGCTGATGTCTTTGGCGACATCCATAACTGTCAATCGCTCCTCATACGAGCGAATACTTCCATCGGGTAAAGTAATATGTATCATAAAATCATTATATGGAGGACAAATATAGGTTTATATCTATTCTTAAACAATATCTTACAGGAATAAGTTGTGCTTGTACATTCGGTATATTGCTTTTCATAAAACAATATAAATAGCTCATTTTTAGCACTTTAACCAAAGTTATTGGAGCTGCAAAAAAACACCAAAAAAAAACTTCTATATTTTTTTCAAAAATTAATTTAAAAAGTATTGTGAGTGTAGGAAAAGGGTTTTATATTTGCACCCGCTTTGCGTCTGAGTGCGCAAAGTTTTGTTTTGAAAGACGTTCATTAAACATATTGATTGACAGCGTTAAAGATT
>JAQWFW010000040.1 GCA_029238515.1 Flavobacteriaceae bacterium
AATCTTTAACGCTGTCAATCAATATGTTTAATGAACGTCTTTCAAAACAAAACTTTGCGCACTCAGACGCAAAGCGGGTGCAAATATAAAACCCTTTTCCTACACTCACAATACTTTTTAAATTAATTTTTGAAAAAAATAAATAAATGTCAATTTTAACCTGATAAATCTACAAAAAGAAGTTCCAAACAAGACCGAAACGAACTACAAAATCACGATAGGGATAGTTGGGTGCCGAGTAGAAATTGTAGCCGGTCATGGCAGAATTGAAATGTTCGGCCTTTAAAAACAGTCGTGTTTGCTGAATTTTGGCGTTTATAAAAAAGTCTAAACGCGGAAAATTTCCTAAAGATTTTTGGTTTTGCACATAAAATTCGGCAAGAACAGGGTCATAGGCATTCATATTGTACTCTGTAAAGTAACTAAAGGTAACCCCTGTTTGTAAATAAAGTGCCTTGTCAAAAAACTCATTGGCATAATACAAGGTGTTTCTGGCATTGAATTGAGGTACATTGAGCACTTGATCACCATCGAGTAGCTGCTGGTACATCACGGTGTTGTGAAGGGCGAAATTCTTGTATTTGAATTCTTTCTCGTATTTGGCACGTGCATAATTGACCGCCCCATCAAATTGATAGGGTTTCACACCTAGGTTTTCTCTTTGCTCAAAAAACAAATAGTTACTGATGGTCGTGTAATCTGCTGACAGATTACCATATTTTTTTGAATTGAGATGAAAAGCCAATTGTTGAGATTGTTGATTTTTAAAACTGTTTTGCCAGTTATAATTCAAATAATCACTTTGGTATAAACGGTAGTTGTAGTCTGCAACTGTAGAGTTTATATTGAGCTTAATTGAAGCCAACATATCATCGCTGATTTGCACATCGGCTTGAGCATCTAAAAAATTTCCTTCTAAATCGCCAGCAATATTGATTCCCAAATCGGCTGTTAGCCCAACAGGTCCTAGTTGGTTTTGGTAATATCCCTCAAATGATAGCGCAGATTCTTTGAGGCGATTACTGATGGTTTGCCCATCAAGAATGACCAATGCGTCATAGCCATAATTGAAAGAGTTGTATCCCAATTGTGCTGATATTTTACCGAGTGTTTTATTTGAGTATTCTGCATTAAATGCTGTGTAGAAATGTTCAAATGTGTTTTTATCAAAAAGTTTTGATGAGACGAAAGCATCGCCAAAAATAGGGGTATTTTGATCTTGTTTGAACTGATAATATTTGTCCTCAATATATATAGCATGACCAATGCTGATCCCATTGTTCCCCAAAGAATCTTTGACTTTCAACTGATAAGTGTGGTCTAAATAAAAACGGCGGCCCTCCAAATTGTTTTCTGCATCTTCAAAAAGTGGATCAAACAAAGAGCGGTCTAAAAATTCTTCGTTCCCATTTTCAAACTCTAGCAAATCTTCATCCGAAATACCTCCATTTTCTTGATTTAAAATATCTTGAGTCACCATATGGGCACGAGCATGATAACGCTTGTTTTTGGTGTGGTAACTGGAAGTGAATCTGAAATTTCCAGTGCTTGATAGAATATTTTGATATTTCCCTAAAGAGCGCATTCCCTTGTAAGCTATGGAAAAATTAAATTGTTCTGAGGTATTTACAGTAAAAAAAGCATCCAATAGCTGCCCTTGTTCAAAGTTTGATTTAAACATTAATTCGGTGAGTGGAGTGGGCACATGATAATAATGCGTGTCGTCTACACTCATATAATTGAAATGTTTCGCTTGAGCACCAAAGCTGGGGAACAAATTTCGGCTAGATATGTCCTTGCTCAATGTATTGTAGGTTTGCCCCATATTATTAAAGGGTAACAGCTCAAAATAATCTCTTCTGAGGTAATTGAATTTGAACTCTTTCTGTATGGTAAGCGTGGTATCTACATGCACTGTGTCCCGACTGCGAGAGATGATTTTGTAGTCTTCAATTTTAGCTTTGTCATTTTTTGCAACCTTTCTGGATTCACGATCTGGGATACTATCCAAACCGCGCTGTTTGAGGTCCATTTTTTGCATTTTTCCTCCTTCTGGTTGACGCAATTCACGATCGATTTGTCCAAAAAGGTTTTTGGAGAAAAGCAGCAAAAAAAATACCAATGCGTATTTGTACATAAAATTTTGTGCATCAAAATTACTGCATCAAAAGTAGGAAATTATTAGGGATTTTAATGGATTTAACAAGAATCAAAAAAAGTAATTTATATTTACAGACAAAATTTAAGATTGATGCTCAAACATAGCGTTTCCAACAAAAAATTTGAATGCGGCACAGATGAAGCGGGTCGTGGATGTTTGGCAGGACCTGTGACTGCAGCTGCAGTAATTTTGCCTCCAGACTTTAAAAATGAATTACTGAACGACTCCAAACAACTTTCGCACAACAAACGTACCCTACTTCGCCCAATTATCGAAAAAGAAGCTATTGGATTTGGTGTGGCCCATATATATCCTAACAAAATAGATGAAATAAATATTTTGAATGCCTCTATTTTGGCCATGCATCATGCCATTGATGAATTAGAAAAAGTAGAATTCATCAGTGTAGATGGCAATCGTTTTAAAGCTTACAATACTGTTCCACACGAAACAATCATCAAAGGGGATGGGAAGTACCTCAATATTGCGGCCGCATCTGTACTTGCCAAAACATACCGAGACGATTATATGTCAAAAATCCATGAAGAATTTCCCATGTACAATTGGAAAAAAAACAAGGGCTATCCTACAAAAGAACACCGCGAAGCCATCAAGAAATATGGGCCAACGAAATACCACAGAACGTCATTTAAACTTCTTCCCGACCAGTTAAGTTTTGAATTTTAATTCTATCTTTGTTTGTGGTTGATTGTTTCAAATTCATGAAAAGAAAGTTTAGCTTATTATTAATTTTAATTCTGATTTATGGTTGTCAAAATCCATTAAATCCGAAGAAATCTATAGAGGATTATATCCCCACCAAAGCCCAGCTTGTGCTGCGCATCAATTCCATGGATGTGTTTAAAAGTGCTTTGAAAAATAATGTTCTACTTTCCAAAACAAAATTACAATCCATTTTGGAATCCAATCTTGGGCCAGTCGATAGCTTGAAAATTTCTGGTCCGTTATTGGTGTGTATAAACTCGAATAATGAAACCCCCTCCTACACATTCATTGCGGAGCAAAAACATGTAGATACTAAATCTTTGTTGATTCCGAAGTATATTCAAGATAGCATTTGGGTTTTTCCTTCTTCACCCCTAAAATCTAAAGAGTCCTTTTTGGAACATCCGTTTAAAAAACTTAGTAGTATTTTGGACGAAAATGCAACATTTTCAATTTATACCGCAAAAACAAAACAGCATGAATTTTTACTTTTTGAAAACGTCCTATTAGATGTAAATGCCACTCCAGAAAGTATTGCCATTAATGGAATGTACACAGACTCCAACTCTGATTGGGTGAAAATGTTTGATCAAATCACTCCAAAAGCACAACAGTTAGATAAAATTGCGCCCAGCGATGCACAGAATTTCAAATCTTTTGTGTTTTCAGATTTTGAGCAATTTTCAAAAAATTTAAAAGCCATAGATAGTACTTTGACTTTCTCAGAATTTTCAAAATCTTTGATGGGTACAATTAAAGAAATAGGAAGTTTGAACACCACCAATGGCACAGCCATTGCTTTACACTCACTAGATATGAGAGCTACACGGGACGCACTGATAGGGTTTCAAGAAGAATTGAATACATTTCGTTCCATACCTATTTTTAAATTCAATAATGATACAGTTTTCCAGCAATCTTTTGGTGTACTATTACCCAAAATGAACACATCGACTTACACTGTATTAGATGATTTTTTGGTGTTTTCCGATCAACAAGATGTTCTTGAAGAAATCATTTCTAAATACTCCAATAAAAACAATTTGAATACAAGTGAAGCTTTTCTAAATACAACACAAAAACTAAGCGATGAACTATCATTTCAAAACACATTAAGCTCTGATGATTTGACCCGTTCGCTAAATTCACTTTTGGGGACTTCGCTGTCTGCAAGCGATTTGGACGATTATCAAAATTCCGTGATTCAAGTCATAAAAGATGATGCTGTGGTACACATCAATGCACAAATTGAAAATTTTCGCCCAACACAACAACAAAACAATGTAAGTGAAGTGTTTAGCTTAACACTTGACGCACCAATTTTGGGCAATGTCCAGTTTTTAGAAAATCACCGAACTCAGGAAAAAGACATTGCAGTCCAGGACATAGAAAATAATTTGTATTTGATATCAAATCAAGGTGTTATTCGTTGTAAAAAGAAGCTATCTGGCGCTATTTTAGGACGAATAAATCAGGTGGATTTGTTTAAAAATGGACGTTTGCAAATAGTGTTTTCTACGCCCAATAAAGTTTATGTTTTGGATCGTTTGGGACGAGATGTTGGTACTTTCCCTTTAAATTTTAAAGATAAAATCACACAAGCCATTTCTGTTTTTGATTATGATAAAAATAAAAATTACCGTTTTTTGGTCACTCAAAACAAATCCCTTTTGATGTATGATAGCAATGGAAAACAGGTAAAAGGATTTAAGCACAAATCTAATGCTACGGTGAATACTTCTCCACAACATATTAGATACAACGGTAAGGATTATATTGTATTTGCAGCTGGAAAAAAATTGAAAATTTTGAACCGTAGAGGGCAAGACAGAATTCGTGTCAAGGAATCTATAAATTTTTCTGATCAAGATATCTTTTTCTATAACAACAAATTTACTACACTGGACACTCAGGGAGATCTCGTTCAAGTAGACATGAAGGGGCGTGTGAGTAGACAAACATTGGGCTTTGATGCGCAAACGCAAATCACGACTTCGAGCAGAACATTGGTAGCGCAATGGACAAATAAATTGCAAATTAAGGACAAGAAAAACATATTGGATTTTGGGAGTTATTTATCCCCTCAACTGTTTTATTTAAATGATAAAATCTACATTGTACTAACAGATCAACAGGCTCAAAAAATTACACTTTTTGATAGTAACGGATCCGTTTTTCCGGGGTTTCCTGTCTATGGTATTTCCAAAATAGATCTTTCAAATGCCGATAAAGATTCAGCGTTAGAATTTATTTGTCAAAGTAGCGCTTCAGAACTGATTATGTATCAAATTTATTGAGCTAAATCACCTTCAAAAAGTGCAAAAAAATGTTTTAGTAATTTTTCCTTGACTTCATTTTCATTTACAGTATCTCGATTCAGCTCAACATGAAGTGAGGTCACTGCTTTTCCGCGAATTCCGCATGGAATAATGTTGTCAAAATACCCCAAATCCGTATTAACATTTAAAGCAAATCCATGCATCGTTACCCAACGGCTAGCACGAACACCCATAGCGCAGATTTTGCGTGCAAAAGGAGTACCAACATCTAACCACACACCAGTTTCGCCATCGCTACGTGTAGCTGTGAGGCCATACTCGGCAAGGGTCAAAATGATGGTTTCTTCTAGTAACCTTAAATACTTATGAATATCTGTAAA
This sequence comes from Flavobacteriaceae bacterium, assembly GCA_029238515.1. Taxonomy (GTDB): domain Bacteria; phylum Bacteroidota; class Bacteroidia; order Flavobacteriales; family Flavobacteriaceae; genus UBA3537. Next base: position 5,547 of record JAQWFW010000040.1, read on the forward strand.
GAAGTTTTCTAAATCCAAAATGGGATAACCTACTACTTGTCCAGGACCATGGTAGGTGATATCGCCTCCTCTATTAATTTTGTAAAAAGTTGCGCCCCTTTGAGCAAGTTGCTCGTCGCTCAAAAGTAAATTTGAAAAATCACCACTTTTGCCAAGTGTATATACATGAGGATGGCTCACAAACAAAAAGTGATTTGGAGTGGGTAAGCCAGCATTTTCGCGTCTATTTTTTATCTTACAGTCGACGGTTTTCCTAAACAAATCTTCTTGATAATCCCAAGTTTCTTTGTAGTCTTTAAGGCCTAAATCTTGAACATGAATTGTTTTATTCATGGTGCAAATATAAGGGATTAACGGTTAGGGTTGTTCAATATAACCAAAGCGGCAATAACGCCTGGCACCCAACCACAAAGCGTGAGTATGAAGACAATAACAAAAGATCCAAAACCTTTATCAACGACAGCCAAAGGAGGGAAAAGAATAGAAAGAAGAACGCGCCAAAAGCTCATAAATTTTAGATGAATTAACTATTATAAATGTTAGACTAAAATACTGCAAATTCGTTACAATAAACTTAATTTTTGCTTCGCTTATTGAAATCCAATGCAGAGTCGTTATCTTTGTGGCTTAAATCTTATAATCAATTATGGCGCAGCTTTCAGAACAAGAACTTGTACGTCGCGAGAAACTGACAAAATTACGAGCGTTAGGTATCAATCCCTATCCCGCAGATTTATTTCCAGTAACCCTCACTACAAACAACATAAAAACGAACTTTAAAGAAGGAGATAAAGTGGTTATTGCAGGACGATTGATGCGTAAAAAAGTTCAAGGAAAAGCTGCTTTTGCTGAACTTCAGGACAGCGAGGGCCGAATTCAAGTCTATTTTAACCGCGATGAAATTTGCCCAAGCGAAGATAAAACAGCATACAACGAAGTTTTTAAAAAACTCCTCGATTTAGGTGATTTTATTGGTATTGAAGGCGAATTGTTTTCCACGCAAGTTGGCGAAAAAACTGTTATGGTCAAACGCTTTAAACTGTTAAGCAAAGCTTTAAAACCACTTCCGCTTCCAAAAACAGATGCAGAAGGAAATACTTATGACGAATTTAATGACCCTGAAATGCGATATCGCCAACGATATGCCGATTTGGCGGTCAATCCACACGTGAAAGAAGTATTTGTTAAGCGCACAAAATTGTTTAATGCCATGCGTGATTTCTTTAACAACGCTGGGTATTTTGAGGTCGAAACTCCAGTTCTTCAACCTATTGCTGGTGGAGCTGCGGCTCGGCCTTTTGTAACGCATCACAACAGTTTGGACATCCCTTTGTATATGCGAATTGCCAATGAATTGTACTTAAAACGCCTTATTGTTGGTGGATTTGATGGGGTTTATGAATTTTCAAAAAACTTCAGGAATGAAGGTATGGATCGGACACATAATCCAGAATTTACCGCTATGGAGATTTATGTCGCTTATAAAGACTACAACTGGATGATGGAATTTTGCGAGCGACTTCTTGAACACTGTGCGATAGCGGTTAATGGAACAACAAAAGCCACTTTTGGCGGTCACGAAATCGACTTTAAAGCACCATATGCTCGTGTAACCATGACAGACGCCATCAAAGAATTTACTGGGTTGGATATCACTGGAAAAACAGAAGAAGAACTCAGAGCAGCAGCCACAGACATGGGGATCGAGGTCGACGGAAGCATGGGTAAAGGAAAATTGATCGATGAAATTTTTGGCGAAAAATGTGAAGGCAATTATATTCAACCTACATACATAACAGATTACCCAAAAGAAATGAGTCCATTGTGCAAAGAACATCGTGATAACCCAGAACTTACAGAACGTTTTGAGCTTATGGTTTGCGGAAAAGAAATTGCCAATGCGTATTCAGAATTGAATGACCCTATAGACCAACGTGAACGCTTTGAAGCACAACTTAAACTCGCTGACCGTGGCGATGACGAAGCAACACAATTTATAGATGAAGACTTTCTTCGTGCGCTCGAGTACGGTATGCCCCCAACATCTGGAATGGGTATTGGTATGGATCGATTAATTATGTTTTTGACCAATAACGCTTCCATTCAAGAAGTTTTATTTTTCCCTCAGATGAAACCTGAGAAAAAAGCATTAGAGTTGAACGAAAATGAAAAAGCTATTTTTGCGGTTTTAAAGCAAGAAAACACACTTGCACTTAACGATTTAAAAGCCAAAGCAGGACTCAGCAACAAAGGTTGGGACAAAGGCATTAAAGGGCTAACCAAACAAGGCCTAGCTAAAGTTTACAAGTCAGAAGATCAACTTTTTGTTGACTTTTTGGGCTGATTGTAATAAACTTCACTTTATGGAGTTATAGATAGTATAATTTTAAATTAATCATATTATGAAAACTATTTTAAGTGTTTTGGTTATGATAATCGGTTTTTCTGCCATAGGGCAACCTCCTCACGCAGGAACAAAAGGGGGAAAGCGAATGGAGAAAATAAAAAACATGACTCCAGAACAACATGCAACACTTTGGTCGAAAAAAATGACACTAGAACTAGACCTAAACGAGTCACAACAAAAACAAGTTTATGACCTGGTACTGAACAAAGCAAATAATCAAAAGAAACGCAGAACCAACAGACCAAAAGAACGTCCTAGCGATACCGAACTCTACCAAATGAAAGTTGATCAGTTGGATGAAAAAATTGCCATGAAAAAAAGCATGAAATCAATTTTGACCCCAGCACAATATGAAATATGGGAAGACAAGACAAAGCAGAGAGAACTCATGAAAAAAAAGCATAAAAACCTCAATAGAAAAGGTAAAAAATAATTACCTGAGAAATCTCTATTTTCTTATCATTAAAGCAATGAAAATCCAAACTTAAGTTTGGATTTTTTTTACTCTAATTTGAGGTTTTTTTGAAATTTGTTATGAATCCAAAGGATCCCCAGACCAAAAGCAATTGATGCAAAAATCAAAATATTATTCAAAACACCTTCAACAGAAAATGACATTCTGATGAGAATAGTAGAGATAATAAATCCTGAGTTTCTTATGACTTTATGAAATTGATCTGTGTAAAAAAACGATACTAAAAGCAGCAAAACATCTACAATGATGAGCACCGCAAAGAATTCATCAAAAAACAAACTATTAACATCTTTGAGTGCCGCTGAAAGATTTTCAGGTGCAGCATCCATTATCCAACGACCAAAGGTAACAAGGCCAATAAAAATAAACGTTGGAATGAGCAGTGTGGCCATTATTTTTTTTATCCTAATGAACTGCATAATTTGAGGCGTTTCGACATGATTGGCAACTCTGTTTTCTAAACTTTCTCTGAGGTAAGAAAATACATAGATCATAAAAAAGAGAATCAATGCGGTTATGATATCGTAAGTAAATGCAATGTCATTTTTGATATCAAACCAATTTGATGATAATTCGAGGTTTGATAAGTCCTTGAAAATTCTTCTAATCACGATAAGCGTGATGATTTCGTATTGTTTGGTAATATATGTTGTAATGGACCTTGGAAGGTAAAAAATCAATAAATATACCTCATAAATCAAAATAAATGAGAACGGCGTATATATGGCTGCAATAGGATTGTCAAAAAAATTGGAATCCTCAAAAATATGCAACAAACCATATCTTTTCAAATAAATCAAAGCCAAGTGAACCAAGAAACTCACCATGGCAATCACTAAAATGCTTTTTTCAATTTTTAGCTTTACCTTTTCAGAAAGGGCAAGATTGTAAAACTTTTCATACGAGAATAAATTAATCACAATACATTGATTTTGAGTAAATTGATCATGAAATATGGGATTTCATAAATTTACAAAAAAAAAGTTAGACATAGATTTTAGCCCACAGCTCTGCATTTTTTGTTACTTTTGAGCGTACTAATTTTGTACTCAATTCTATTTCTCATTTATGGAATCCATCGACCTTTTGGGGTATTGCGCAGCACTTTTAATTGGGCTTACACTGGGACTCATTGGAGGTGGCGGATCTATTTTGGCCGTTCCTGCATTGGCATATTTGTTTTTACTTGACGAAAAATTGGCCACTGGATACTCTCTTTTTGTTGTTGGTTGTAGCGCCCTGGTGGGTGGGTTAAAACAAGCTCAAAAAGGGAATATAGATTTAAGAATTGCCGTTGTTTTTGGTATCCCTGCTATTTTTAGTGTTTCTCTGATTCGTTCATTTTTAATTCCAATTATTCCTGACGAGCTATTTAACCTGTATGACATTGTGGTAACCCGACGCATGCTAATGTTTGGGCTGTTTGGCTTCGTGATGATTCCTGCAGCAATTGCGATGTTGAAATCACCAACTCCTGTGCTTGAAAATTCGAAATCCATTGAAACAAAATACAATTATCCACTAATGATGCTTTTGGGGACTGTGATTGGGATCCTCACTGGAATTGTCGGCGCTGGAGGTGGATTTTTGATTATCCCTTCATTGGTGATTTTAACTAAAATCGACATCAAAAAAGCCATTGGTACATCCCTTGCAATCGTTACCCTACAGTCTTTGATCGGATTCTTTTTAGGAGATGCACTTACAATGACCATAGATTGGGCTTTTCTATTGACATTTACTGCAGTAGCCATCATTGGTATCTTCATTGGAACCTTTATGAATCATTTATTTGATGGACAAAAAATTCGCAAAGGATTTGGTTATTTCATACTTCTAATGGCAGTATTTATTTTCTACATGGAATTCTTCGCTAAGTAAGCTTCGGATTAATTGGAAATAAATTATTTTTGCCTACAATAAGATATTAATTATGGAATTTATATACCAACCATGGCCTTGGTACAGTTCAGGCATGGTCATCGCACTTGTAATGTTGTTATTGCAACTTTCAAACAAAAAATTTGGAATGTCTAGCAATTTAAGAACCTTATGCAGTATTTGTGGTGCAGGAAAACATACTGCTTTTTTTAGATTTAATTGGAGAGATCAAAAATGGAACCTTACTGTAGTTTTAGGTGCTATCATTGGAGGGTATATTGCTGCTAATTTTATGACTGATAACAGCAGTATAATAATCAATGAAAATACTATAGCTCATTTAGAAACACTTGGATTTGAAAGTGCTGGAAGTGCCTATTTACCAACAGAACTATTTGGGAAAGACTCTTTATTTGACCCAAAAATATTAACCCTTCTATTTTTTGGTGGTCTATTTGTAGGATTTGGTGCACGATATGCAGGGGGTTGCACTTCAGGTCATGCAATTTCAGGATTGAGTAATTTACAGCTACCCTCACTAATTGCTGTTTTTGGATTTTTCATAGGTGGATTTATTATGATACACCTTTTATTTCCGTTAATTTTTTAGAATTATGAAAACACTTTTATATCTATTAATCGGAATTATTTTTGGTATAACAATGTACAAATCTGAAGCTGCGTCATGGTTTAGGATATATGAAATGTTTCGTTTTGAATCCTTCCACATGTACGGGATTATCGGGACTGCTCTAGCAGTTGGTGTGGTGTCAACATTTCTTATTAAACACTACAATATAAAATCGTTTTATGGCTCACCCATAAAGTTTATCCCTAAAGAGAAAGGATTCAAAAGATATCTATTTGGAGGAATTATTTTTGGACTAGGATGGGCCTTAGTAGGTGCTTGCCCAGGGCCTATTTTTACTCTACTGGGCGCAGGATTCCCTATTGTTGGTGTCGTTCTTGTGGGCGCACTTATGGGAACCTTCCTCTACGGATCACTAAGGAACAAATTACCCCATTAATCTTTAATTTATTTCTGTTAAATTCGTAGTGTTATTAATAATATTGATACATTTAAAAAAACAAACAATTCATGTCAAAAATAATTGTCACTGGAGGTTGCGGATACATTGGGGCGCACACAAGTATTGCATTGATTGCACAAGGATACCAAGTCGTCATTTTTGATGATCTTTCTAATGCATCAGAAGAGAGCATCAGCCGGATTGAGAAAATTACTGGAACTCGACCAGAGCTTTGTGTCGTTGATTTAAAAGACAAAAACAAAACCAATACTGCTTTTGAAGCTCATAAAGATGCTTCGGCAGTAATTCATTTTGCGGCATACAAAGCAGTAAAAGAATCGGTTGAGCAGCCATTGCAGTACTACGAAAATAACTTGTTTTCGCTTATCAATACACTTGTAGCACAACAAAAATTTGGTATTAAAAATTTTATTTTTTCATCTTCAGCAACGGTTTATGGGATTCCAGAATCTTGTCCTGTGACGGAAAATAGCCCCGTAAAGAGACCTTTTTCTCCCTATGGGAACACAAAAAAGATTGCTGAAGAAATCTTAGAAGACAATTCAAATTCAGGTTTTTCAACCATTAGTTTGCGGTATTTTAACCCTATTGGTGCGCACAAATCAGGAGATATTGGTGAACTCCCCAATGGAGTCCCCAACAACCTTATGCCCTTCATCACACAGACCGCAGCAGGTATTCGCAAAAAACTTATGATTTTTGGTGACGATTATCCAACAAAAGATGGAACTGCGGTGCGTGACTATATTCATGTTATGGATTTGGCCGAAGCTCATGTGGTTGCTGTAGATCGCCTCATTCACAAAAAACAAAAGGAAAATTTCGAAATTTACAATTTAGGAACAGGAACTGGATATTCCGTTTTGGAAGTCATCAAAGCATTTGAAACGCAAAACAATTTGTCGTTAGCATACGAAATCACAGAACGTCGCGAAGGCGATGTCCCTATAGTCTTTGCATCTACTGAGTTGGCGGCCAAAAAGCTAGGTTGGAGGGCAAAACGCGATTTGAACTCTATGGTAAAATCTGCTTGGAATTGGGAAAAAAACTACAGAAAAGAGAATTCTTAAAGCAATTTCATTACTCATCAAAATTAGGATCATTCAACTCTAATAAGTTGCCAGAATCAATAGCATTTCCAGCAATCCCTTTGATGTCGCCAAATAGAGCACTCAAGTTTTCTTGCACTAACCAAATTTGTTTTTCCCGAGTTGCCCACATACGGTTCATCGCCTTTTTTTCTGAATTCAATTGAGTACTCATTGTGTCATAAGTTTCAATAATGCGCTTGATTTTTTGAGTAAAATCGTTACTGGTAAGATAGTTATACAACAATTCCATTTTATCCCCTTTGTTCACTTGAACAGCTGCAACGGTCTGTGCCTTAATCAAGACCTCTCGTAATACTTTTGTCAAACTTTTAACTTCAGTGAAATGGCAAATCCAGACCCCATCTTTAAAATCGAAACGCTCCCAATCATTGGGTAATGTTTCGGTGACCAAAACAGCAATATCGCCTTTGACACGCATTTGGTCTTGCTTGAGTTTATCGATCCATTTGTTGTCAAAATTCTTGGTTCGTTTACTCTCAAAAACAATTGTTCCACACTGAATTTGTTGGGCATTGATTACTGTTTGCACCACATCGGCACCTCGCACCCCTTTGGAAACTTCGGAGATTTCATCAAAAGGAAAAGTCGATTTCAATAATTCTTCTAAAGCCAATTCTTGCACCTCTCCTTGCATTTGCATAGATCCTTGCTCGGCTTTTCGTTTCATTTCTTCAATGAGCTTCTTTTGATCTTCTAGTTGTTTTTGAAACTCTCGTTCTTTCAAAGCGTTGGCTTCACGTTCTTTGGCACGTGCTTTTTCTTCAATTTCTTTTTGCTTTTCAAGAAGTTGCTGTTGTACCAAAAGCTCTTGGTCTTTTGCTTTTTCTGCTAATTCTAATTCTCTTTTTTTGAGGTTAATTTCTTGTTGTTTCAGAGCTCGAACTTCTTTGTTTTTTTCTTCAAATTGCTCCTTTAGGGATTTGAGTTCTAACTCAAAATCAGATTTTGTTTTGTTCTGAATTTTTTCTTTTTCTTGTAGAATGCGTTGTTCTAATTTTGCTTTAAAAATTTCATTCTCTTTTTCTTTTTTAGTTTGAAATTCTAAGCGTTCCTTTTCGAGTTTTTCTTTTTCTTGATTGAATGCTTTGGCTTGATCTTGAACTTTTTTTTCAAATTCTGCCTTAAAGTGTGCTTGTAGTTGTCCACTCAAAGCTTCTTCTACATCAAATCCATGGCCACAATTAGGGCATTTTATTTTATCTCTCATAGGAATAGAACATATGGGTTTTCACGCATGTATCGCCGAAATGGCGTACTGCAATTTAGTGAAATTTTAAAAAAGTTTACCTATTTGTAGGTAATTGGCTGCATGGCAAGTTTTGGTGTGCGATCTACAGTAAATAAACCCCAGTGTTTTTCTGGTTCATTGGGGTCTGCGGACCCTTTCCACGGCTCATCAAAGGCCTCAAAAACAAAAGTAAGAATGGTCTCTGTTGTACTCCAATGCGTGAGGGCTTTGTAATATATTTTTTGAACCTCATCATTTACATGCGCTACTGGTATACCGTAGCCATTGGATTGTGTGGCCCATCCGGCTTCTGTAATGACAATTAGTTTATTGGGATATTTTTTGGCTATTGCATCGTAGTTCTGCTTTGTAAATTCCATACCTTCATGAATGGTTTTATATTCCCAAACGGGATAGGTATGTATGGAAATAAAATCTACTTCGGCAACCAAGGGTTCTAATTTGTCGAGCCATGGTACATAGTTTTCACAAAAGGTTACGGGCTGGTGTGTGTGTGTTTTAACATATTTTACATACGAAATAACAGCATCAACAGGGACTAAGTGATCAGTCCAATCTACACAGGATTCATTACCCACAGATAACGTAAAAATAATTTCAGGATATTGATTGGCTAAGCCAATGAGAACATCCATTTTCTGTTGATTACTTTTTTTGTTTTCCGCTAATTGACTAGGAGTGTAAACGCCGCCTCCCCATGGACAATTAGGATTATTTTCCTCTGCTTCTATATAAGCACCTAACATCACGCCCAAGCCAAGGTTTTCATTTTTTATAACTTCTAGGACTGTTCTTGAATGTGTATCGCAACTGTAAAGTCGAATGTATTGCCATTGTTTTTCAATAATGCGTAAATCTTCTTTGACTTCGTCGTATGAAGGGTAAATATGCCCTGGGCGTTGCCCATTACGATAGCCTGAATAGCAAACTGCTGCACCCTTTTTTATTCCTAAAACTTCTGTATAATCCATGAATTAAAGTTATGAAAAATAACTTAAAATTTCAAATTTTCGTCTTTGTCCCAAAGCCCCCAAAAAGCACCTACATCTCCTTCAGAATCGACTTTCCATGATTCATCGAAAGACGAAAAGTAAAACATTTCTACGTTGTCTTCTTTAGACCATTTTTGCGCATTGATAAAATACCGTAATGCATTTTCATAAGATGGATAAGCACCTTCGAGACTTGCACCTTCACTTGGCCAACCCGTTTCTGTGATGATGACTTTTTTTCCATTACCCGCAGCACGTGCTTGAAAAAACATTTGTTTCATATAAACCAATGAATACTCTAAGCTACAGCCCTCCCAGTAAGGATAACAATTGGCCAAAATAACATCACATGCCTCTGTAATTTTTGGACGTTCTGAAAATTCATAATATGCATCAACATAACCAACTGGAACGTTTGGAATTTGTTTTTTTACACGATTTATAAATGAAATGAGTTCGGCTTCTTCTAAATCTCCACGGTACATGACTTCGTTGCCTACAGCCGCAACATCAACAAAACCTTCCTTGCTTAATGTGATAAGTCCTTCAATTTCATTTTCATTGATTTCGGCATCGTCGCCTAACCAAGCACCGACTAAAGTCTTTAGTCCATATTCTTTGGCGAGCTTTGGAATTTGTTCATTCCCTTCTGTACATGAAAATGTACGGATCCATTTGGTGTAGGGTAAAATCAATTCTAATTTCCTTCTAATTTGAGCTTCAGAAATTGGATCTCCGGGTTCTTGACCTTCTTCGTATGGACTAAAACATAGCCCGTGCATTCCTGCTTTTAGAACAGTTTGACTGATTTTTCGAAGTTCTTTCTCTCCTAATTGATTGGTGTCAATTCCGAGAAGTGATCTATATTTTTCTTTTCTATATGACATTGGTTAAGTTTTTTTTAATTAGTTTTCTAATTTATTTTCGTTTTTTCTTTTAGTTAATATTGCTTTAATTTCTTTGGCTTTTTCTTCTGTGATGCTATACTTCCACATTACAATCATTGCAATGATTGTTCCAACCATTGGAAAAAAACAAAAGAAGCCATGTAGTCCATCTACAGCAGACTGTTGATCAAGAGTTACAAGATCGGGGTTGAAACCAACAACAGTAATGATAACCCCACTTAGTGCTCCAGCAATCCCATAGCCCACTTTCACCATCCACCAATAGATTGCACCAAAAATTCCTTCTCTTCGCTTTCCTGTATTTATTTCGTCTATGTCTATTACATCGGCAGTCATGGACATCATGATTGTAAATAAGCTTCCTATTCCGAATGAAAAGAAAGGCAATGCTATAATGTACATCCAAGGTTTTCCTGGAATGAACAAGAAATATAACATTACATAGCCAACCAATGAGATTGCTTGTGACAACATAAATGCTTTTTTCTTACCTATTTTTTTGGACATCCAAGCTACAGTAGGAATCACAATAAAAGTTGTTCCCAAAGCCCCTAAGCATCCAAACATGGATACCCAGATTCCACTAGCACCGGCATCACCGTTAAATAATTTATAAACGATAACAAAAAAGGTTAGTGCTGCAACTGTATTAAAAGCGTTAAATATTAAAAACGTTGCACCACATAATTTTCTGAAATCTTTGATTTTAAATGCTTCATGAAAACTATCATATATCTTCTTTAAACTATTGCCAATATTTGCTGAATTTAAAGGTTCATAATTTTCATTTAAAGTTGATTTACTATCAATAAAAATTGCTGGCACAATGGCACAAATAGCGCAGGGTATAGCCACCCAAATTGCTAATTCTCGTACAGCAACATCTGCTGATGGGAACCAGTTTTCATCATACATAATGATCCAAAACAAAGGTGCAATAACCCAAGCCCACTGACCTATCCATTGGGAGATGGCCATGATGTTTGTTCTTTCGTGGAAATCATCACTCATTTCGTAGCCCATAGCCACGTAAGGAACACTAAAAATGGTCAATCCTAAATAAAATACTAAAGACCATAAAAAGAAATACCAAAAGTTGTATTCAACGCCATCAGCTTTATAGAGCTGCCACATAAAAATATAGGCAAGACCCATAAGTATTCCACCAATAAGGACATATTGTCTGCGTCTTCCCCATTTAGACTTTGTGTTATCTGATATGAAACCCATGATAGGGTCAAGGAAAGCATCAAAAATTCTTGGAAAAAGAAAAACTAAAGACCACATCCAACCCGAAAATCCTAGGTCCTCTACTAAAACGACCATAAAGATTCCCAAGATGGCTGGAAACATTTGATTGGCCAACATACCAAAGCCAAAAGCAATTTTTTGGCCCATCGGTACTTTGTTGGTTTTGATTAAATTATTCATATTTTTTTGTTTGTTAGTTAGTAATCAATATTGTTTGGATTGCCTGTGGATTTATCGAAATTTGTTTAGTGGATGCAGATGTTTTTAATTCAAATGATTTTTGTTCCATTCCTTCATTGAATACCACTACAGCAACAGAACCATCAGGGTTTTTGGCCGCTGTAACCATCAAGTCTTTATCACTAGAATCCACCCCTATGACTTCTGCTCCAGGGCGAATGTATTTGCTAAAATGTGCCATAATGTAATATAATGGCGTATAATATACTTCATCAGCTTGAGGATCTACTATAATTGGTGCCACACACCAATTCTCGAACCAATTTGGACCTCCTTGACGATCTAAAACCATGTTCCAATCGACCCAACCATCAACCCAATTGTTGAGACATCCTATGATATCTCGAGCATAACGATTTGCAGGAGCATATTTTGGGTGTAAATATTTTTTTTCGTCTTCACGCCAATCATAACCCCAATCGGTGGCTTCTTTTTTCCAATACCAGCTGTCGTCTTTCCATGCAGGTACTTCAGAGTCTACACAAGCTTCGGTTTGAATCAAGAATTTGTTTGGTGCTTTTTTATGAGCATATTGTAGTGCTTCTGGAAAATAATCATAGGTGCTCTCGTACCAATGAATCGCTGTTCCATCATAATACTTTGAAGATGCTTCATCTTTGTACATCACGTCTACCCATTCTTTGATGCCTTCACGATTTTGATCATAGCCAAGAATAACCAAATCTCCTTTACCATCTGCTTCTAATTGTGGACCAAGAAAATTTTGAACAAAATCAGTCATTTCTTCAGGTGAAAAATGCATACTTTCCCAGTTGTTGCCATTCCCATGAGGTTCGTTTTCTACAGTAAACCCCCAAATGTCTATACCTTCGGCTTTGTAAGCATCAACATATTTTGAAAAAAACAATGCCCATGTGTCGTAATATTCAGGAAGTAATTTTCCGCCTACCCAATCGTTATTATCTTTCATCCATGGCGCTGCAGTCCAAGGCGATGCAAATAGTCTAAACCCGTCTTCTGTGGTAGCAAGTGCATCTTTTATCATGGGAATCAGATCTTGCTTGTCTTCGTCTACTGAAAAATGTTCTAAATTTTTATCGCCGGCAACAGGAGTATAAGAGTAATTTGACAAAGAAAAATCACAAGAATTCATGTGGGTTCTCGTTAAAGAATAGTTTGCGCCTTTTCGACTAAAATAGGCCTCCAATATGGCTGTTCTATTTTCAGGACTAATCTGATTCAGCAAGTATGCTGAAGCTTCTGTAAATGCTCCACCAAATCCCGAAATCGTTTGTAATTTTTGATCAAAATTTAGTTTTATTGATGATGGATTTGCTTCAAGTTGAAAATCTGCACGTTCTGTGAGTTGATGACCACTTTGTGAGGTTTCAAAAACGGTAATTGTTTCTTTGGATGAGTTCATACAAGCGCTCGTTGTAATTAAAATAATTAGAGAAAAATATACTTTAAATTTCATGTTTTTTATTGTTTGTTTTGTGTTTCTAGTAAAAAATTTAAAAACTTTTCTTTAATCACCTCAAAAGTTTCTTTCTTAGTTCTATTGATATCAACAATGCCCCAATATTCTTCATTTGGAGCACCGTCATAAGGAACACCACTACTGTTTGGTGCCCACCCACCAACATCTTGCTGATCTGGGTTTCCAGCTTTCCATAAACCGTCAGTAAAGGAAAAAATAAGAATTCCTGATGCCACATCACTTTGGGCAAAAACAGCGTCAATAATTTTCGCATTTGCGACTGCTTGAGCATGTTCATTTTCACCTTGTTGGAATCCTGCTTTTGCAATCTTCATATAGCTATCGGCACCTGCTTCAGAAAGATATACGGGCTTGTCACTTACCGCTTTCCATTCTTCAAAAACAGATTGTGGTTGATCCCATCTATACACATTCAATCCCCAAATATCAATGTTTGGATTTGATGCAAATGCTTGTTTGTCCGGTATATCACCATGAGCTGTTGCTACAGGATGACCTGGATCGTGTTTATGAATTAAATCTGTAGCTGCGCTCAGAGCATTGTACCAATTTTGAATATCACCATCAAACCACTCTGGATGATAATTATATTCGTTACCAAGCTCCCAAATTAAAATTGAGTTATGGTCTTTATATTTTTTGATATAGTCCAAAAAAGTACCCGAAAGAATATCATAAACTCCATTTTGATTATATCCAAAACTAACAATGAGCTTTATGCCTGCAGCATCAATTTTATCCAATATCTCTATATCGTCAATTGGTGCATAAACACGAATGGTATTTATACCTGCTTCATTCATCAATTCTAAATCTTGATCAATGGTTTTGAAATTTCGAGTTGTTTCCCCTTTTGGCACTGGGTGATAGCATATGCCTTTCATAAAATAGGGCTGATCGTCTACGAGTAATTGCTTTCCGGAAACTTCGACTATTTCAGATGAAGATGGCCATACAATGAGTGTGAAGGAAACGATTAAAACGGTAAATAGACTTAAGGTTTTCATTTTAGATTAATTTGCGTTAAGAATTAGGGTTGGCATTGGTGAAAGAACATTATTCAACATAAGGTTTTTATCACCCCTGTAGGTTTTTTTAATTGAATTTCCATCTCTTAAAAGTCCATTAAAAATTCCTTTATCTACTAACGGCCAAAGTGCAAATTTTGCCTGACCATCTATAGTAAATAACCCAAAATGATTTTCGGAACCATTAGGGTTATTGATGTCTTTCCATTGCTCATCAAATGCCTCAAAAAAGAAACATGATATATTGTTTTCTTTGGTCCACTCACGCATTAAGTTATAATACAAAGCTTGTTTGTATTCATCTGCGGCATGAGATCCATTGGCACCATAAAGCCCATGCGAAGTTGTTGCCCAACCAGTTTCTCCAATGTGAATTGGTTTGTTGAGCCCCAAAGAGGAAATATAATCTTTCACACTTTGATATTGATGAATGGCATAGTCTTTGGCACGCTGCATTGCAGCTTCAATTTTTTCTGACTCGGAAAGCTGAAATTCATTTTCTGGCACTAACCAAAAACCAGGGCTGTAATGCGTGTCATGAAATGGATAGGTATGCATAGAAATATAATCTACAGCTGCCACAAGTTTTTCTAAATCTTCGTTGTGGTAGTCGGAACTTCCACCACCCCAAGAGGCAAAATTATCTGAACTGGTAATCCAAAGTGATTTGGGTAGACGTCCATTATCTTTTTGTTCTTGCAAATGATTAACCCACTTCAATACCACTTCAGGTTTGACAAAATAAGGGTGTGCCCAGTGCACCATAGATTCATTTCCAACAGCAATAATTTTCACAATCTCCGGATATTGATTTGTCAATTCAATGGCTTTGGCAATTTCTGAGGCATTGTTCTGCTCGTCTTCTTTGTCATGGTTTGGTGGTTGATCTGTCCATGCGTTTTCACAATCAATCCATGCGCCAAGCATAACATACATTTCAAAGTCAGAGCGTTCCATTCTCAATTCCTTTATGGCCTTGAGTATATTCGGCGCTTGATCGAATTGTAAGTTATAGGTTCTAAGCATACGAATACCCATGGCATACATGATGTTTAAATCTTCCTTTATAGCTTGAATCGAAGGTTGAATTTCTCGTGATGTCATACGATAACCGCCATATGAAATGGCCAAATAGTTAGGATTTCCGAGAAGTTCTGCTGCAGATTTATTATTCAAATTCTTTTTTATTATGTTATTACAGGACAAACTTAAAATACACATCAAGAAAAAGCTGATTTTTATGTATCTTTTAAGGGCATCCATAATTTTATTTTTTGTTCGCGTTCGGCAATTTTATCTATTTAAGCACAAAAACAGTAATCTGCTTTATTTTATGTGTACGTTCAAAGACATGCTTTGTTGTTTCGGCATCTAATGTATTGGCATCAAACATTTTGGTTGGACCATCAAAAAACTCAACAGAAGTTGAAGATTTGGAGGCCTTTTTATAAACCACAGGAACTTGACAAACGGTAAATGCCAAACTGTTCTTTTTCAATGCGATGCTTTGTTTTTGTTGAGCAACGTCCACATATTGAAAAACTTCTTCGCTTTGTATAAACTCTGAAGCTTTCATGATGCTCGAGTCGAAGCCAAGAATACCATCTTTTACACGCATCCCTAACTCTCCAAATCGGCACAAAATATCTTCTTTTACCTGACCAGTCATCCCTGGTTGTTGCGCTCCCTTTCCTCCTGGCGTATGTGAATATGGATCTGTGGGGAAAGCACCATATAATTCCGGAGATTTGTGTGCTCCAATACCAGCATTAATCTCGAAATAATGATCAAAAAGTTTTCCGATTGTTGCTGGGTCATTTTGTTCATCTATTGCTTTTTGTGTGGTTTCAAATGCTGCTAATAATAACTTAGAAACCATGTGCCAATATATCGAACCTAAACCTTCGTAACCAAAGAAAGTACCCGATCGTCCTGTAAAGGATTTATGATCAAAAATAGCTTCAAAAATAGCATATACATTTTCGGATTCTTTGGTGGCTAAAGCTGTAAATTCTTCAGGTAAGTTTTTTATTGCGGCTTTCAAGCTGTCAACATTATTGAAATTTCCATTGAAATGATACTCACCGTTACTGTCCTTAGTAATTACTTGAGTATTTCCTATCTCTACTAATTTTTGTAAGAGAGTTGAAGACTCTACTTGTGCTTTAGAAATTGTATTTTTAGCAACAAATCTTGACAACGTTTTGTTTGGATATAATATATAACTGTATTGGTCTGGTCTAAATAATGCACTCGCTTTTAGGGCATCTAAAACACTTAAAGATTCCTCAACAGAGAGGTAACCCGAGCTTAAAACTGCGACTTGACCTTCTAGCATTTCTGGCAAATAAGATACTGAAACCGCATCATCGCCTTCAATGGTCATTAGATTATAGGCATGATAGAGGTTGTCTTTCCTTTTATTGGCTTCAATAGAATGTTCTAAATGTTCTAAAGCTACAGAAACAAAGTTTGAAATTTGATCTAAATTGAGTGTGTTTTTCTCTCCAGAAAAGCTTTGGTCATAGATTGTTGTACGGTATTGACTACCAGCAACACCAAGACCATCTAAAACCGTTTTACGATCAACATCAGAAATAGTTCCCGAAAGAAGGTGTTTGTTGTCCTGAAGCGTTTTGGTTACTTTGTTGAAAAATTCAATGAGTTCTAAAGAAACTTCAACCTCTTTGGTTGAAGTACTTTCTAGAGTAGTGGCAAAGAATTTCAAAAATCTACGCAAGTAATATAGTGTCACCATGGACACACCATTCCCTACCAATGCATTATTTGCATCGTTCCATTCTGGGCGTTGGGTATTCATCCAAATACCGCCTTCTGGAATAAAGTTTGAGATTTTGGCCAAAACTGTCGCCAAAATTTTCTCAATGAAATTGACCTTATATATGAATATATTTTTATCCCTTAGCAATGCTCCATCTACTCCAATTTCATCACGCTTTAGCTGAATTTTTGCTTCTGCTTCATGATCAAAGTCAATAGTGTTTTTTGGATCTTTAAGGATTTGCTCGTAAGGTTTGATTCTGTATGGAACGTTGGCATATACAAATAAGTCTTTTGAGAAATAACTTTCCAATTTGTTGGGGTAATATTTTTCAATAAATTCTAAAAACTTGAGCAAATAAATTATCTGGTGATCCCCCCAATAACCAATGTATGACCAAGGATTGTCTGGCTCGATAGTTTCCCAATCAAATCCGTCTTTGGTTACTCTGTACGGATTGTACCCATCGAAAGTAGTTGCATTCAAAAATTTGTGGATCATTCCTTCAATAAACTCCGGATAAGAATGCACTAGTGCTTCCCAGTTTTGGAAAATATCTCTCCAGTTTCCTTGATAGTCCAAAATTTTTGAACCATCTTCATTTCTGGTATTGATAGAAAACTTGTTCCAAGGTCTACTAGGATCACCGTGACGTCGACTGAATTTTAATGGAAGGTATTCATAACACAAACGCTTAAAATTTTTGTCATCATCGGCTTGAGCAATAGACTTCAAATGACTCAAATCAAATGAATCTGGAAGTGCATTCAAAATACTTGCCTTCTTAAAAAAGACTTTGTGGTTTGCATTCTCTATATAAGTATTGAAATCATCTTTTTCAATGATGTAATTATGATCAAAAATACCTCCACGCATGATATTGAACATAGTATTTGCAAAGTGTCTTGTGTTTCGTGCACGGTCAGAAGTCAGTTGAAGTCCATCCGAAGCGCCAACCAAAGCAATAAGCTGCTGTGTGCCTTCTTCAACAGAATCGTTCAATTCTTGTACTAGCGTCGACTGATTGTTGATGCGTTTCTTAATTTCAACAATTTCATTGATGGATTGATTCACATTGGCTACTATAGTCCATTGTTCTTGTGTGTTTTTTTCAAGTGTAATGTCGGCATTTAAGAAGTATGCTCCTCGTTCAGCTTTGATGTCAATTTCTTCATTGATTTGTTTTCCTCTTCTAAAATCCTCAACTTGTGCAGAAGAGATGAGCTTTTTTGATGAATTTAAACCAAGTGACCAAACCACATTAGCTTTGAGTGCTTCACTGGGTTCTGCTTTATCTACAATAATGGCGCTTAAAGAATAAATACCAAGCCCAGTATCGACTTCGAGCTCACATTTTTTGTAAGCATCTACCAAATTACTGGTACTGTTTTGAAGTGCAACTTCTACACCATAGGGCAAAATATTCTGAATACCATCCAGCAATCG
Source organism: Flavobacteriaceae bacterium (assembly GCA_029238515.1). Classification (GTDB taxonomy): domain Bacteria; phylum Bacteroidota; class Bacteroidia; order Flavobacteriales; family Flavobacteriaceae; genus UBA3537. The sequence goes on from JAQWFW010000040.1 coordinate 23,832, forward strand.
AATATTTACTGCCTGCCCTGATGTGTTTTTTAAAGTTGATTTACGTACAAATCCGAAAGCATCACTAGAATTCCATTCGTAAGTAAATGAAACTTCAAGGTCATGATTAATTTCTTCAAATATAACCTTGTTACCATATGCATTCTTGTATAAATTTCTTGAGACTTCATAGACCCCATCTTGACGGATAGAAAATGGTTCCCATAGAAAAACTTTTTCTCCTTTATGCACTAAAAAAATTGACTTAGCCCCAGTGTGTTCACTCGATTCCGTAATTTTATCGTCTGTATAATATGGAAAAAGAGCGTAATTGCTGTTTTTTCTCCCTGCGGAAAGGCCTCCTGTGCTCGATATGAACATCCAGTGATCGGAGTTGCTTACGATGCTCATGAAGAATGGGCGCATTTTGTTATAATTAGAAATCTTATAAAAAACTTCGTTTCCAAAAGTTACCTCATCACCAGAAACTTGTTGATTCGAAAAATTTGCAGCGTTCTTACCTATATATATTTTGTTGTTTAAATCCATTTAAAAATTTATCAATATTGTGATTGGTTGTTTGTTATCTATTCAAAAAAAATGTGTTTTTGTCAAAAAAAAACACCATCACAAAATAAGGCTATTTTTTAGCTTGCTATAATAATAAAACACTACAATTAGTATACAAATGAAATTAATTTGTTTACCTCAACACACACTTGACTTGACCTAATTAACCTGTAAATAGAAAGAAAAAGGGCATGCTTAAAGATTGTACCGAAAATAAACTAAAATCATATGTTGTCATTAGACCACAACATATTTGTTTCGAGTTCAAAATGGCAATATAAATAAATGTAGCCCTTGATGATTTCAAAAAATACGTTATAGCGCCCTTAGCACTAAAAAAAGCTCGTAGGAATGCTACGAGCTTTTTTAAATATTTAAATAAAAACTATAAAGTGATATTTTAGTTATGGAGTTATACATGGGGAACTCAGCTCTGGCAAAAATGTCCAAAGTTGTGTACTGTTGCCCCACGCAGACATACTTTCTCTTAGTTTTGCATTGTCTGCTTTGAATTGCCCTTCACCATGAGTTTCATTGTAAGCGGTTACAACTTTAGACCATTCTTCAGAACCGTCTAAATCCATCTCAGCATGGTTTTCGTGAGCAAATCCAACAAGTACATTTAAACCCCTATTTCCAGCATAAACAGTCCAAACACCCATGTCAAGCTGAGCATCAGACTTGACAACAGCATCATAAACACGCTTGCGGAATGCCCAAAAATCATCAGCTTTAGCAGGATCAATATTATAGAGAATAACTTGACGTAATGGCTTTACGCATAGGTCTGTGATTTCATGAGAAACATCTTTGTTGTAGTACCATACTTGTGGTAAATCATTTGTAACATGAGGTGCTACGGTTTCGTTCCACATTTGATATTCTTCTGGACTTCCATCCTCATCAAAAGCGGCCATATCTTGTTCTATCCTTGCTCTAAACAACTGCCCTGCTCTAGGTCCTGTTTCTATATAGAACGTGTAGTGTGCCCCTTTTTCTGCAGATTGGTTGTATTTCTGAGTTTTGGCTTTGATGGCTTCATAAACCTGTTCTCCTTTGTCTTCATCAACTTTGATGTAACGTGACTTTGCAACTTGAGCCGATAAGTTTGCCCCTGCAAACACAAATAATGCTAATATTAGTTTTTTCATTTTGAAATAAATTGGTTAATAATCTCAAATATAATAAAATTGATTGCTTTTTAAAAGTTATTATGAGCAGTTATTTCGCTTTTTTAATGTACGATTAAACATAAAAAAAACGGACTAGTAAAATACTAATCCGTCTTGGGTAGTAGATAACTCGATTGAAATATCGAACATTTATTTCACGCCAAGAGATTTTGAATTAACAATCTATTTAATCAGTAACATAGTAATTAACTAAATCGTCACACTCATCAGTACCTGGCATCCTGAAGTATCGGACTACGTACCAGTCAGAGTCTTGAAAATCATGATTACCAGCAGGTGGCTCCACCAAATGCTTTATTGAAATTGTATTATCACAATGAAACTGTACAATATAATTGCTCTCTAAAATAGACCATGGGTTGTCACTAAATGTAAAACTGAATGTATTCTCATCTATTTCAATCCAAACACCATCACCCGTAATAACACCTGCATAATTTGTTTCAAATGTATTATCATTTTCAAATGTTACTGAAGGTTCAGGTTCTGCCGATGGAGTTAGGTCAATCCATTGCATAGATTGCAATATTTCACCACTTACAAATTCTTGAATCAAATCTTGTTTTTCGAACTTATACAATTCCCATTCTCCAAGAACTTTTGCTTGAGTAGATACTATATTATCTGTATCTTCATTTTCACAGCTGAAAGCGAAGATTGATAAAGTTAAGATTAAAAATATTTTTTTCATGATTGAATTATTTTTATACAAATATGGGTAATTTTTATTTAATACCATACACGCATTGGGTTGAGATTAATTTTTTGACATTTATTTACTCTTAATTTTGGAAAGAGTTTGAACAAAATCTTTTAATTAACAAACGGCTACACTTTATAAAAGTATAACCGTTTTATTGATTTAGTAGATAACACTATTGAAATATCGAACATAAGTCTAACTCCAAAAGACTTAATCGACACTCATCACATAATGACTCTTATTATGAAAAGTTGAACTAACATGATTTTGATTTCCCCTCACCTTTATTATTCAAAACTACAGCAAAACTGAAGCGATTGTTTACTTAACTACCTGCAAAAGGAGTTTCAAAAAGACCTACTGCCAACTCTGCCCATATTAAAATAAATATTATAACCAAAATTGAGGTTTCTTGTACTTATAAAGAACTTTTCCCCAAAACCCCAATCGGAGTGGTTTTTATTTTTGGGGGTGGTTTATTTTTCATAATTTTAATTAGTTTTTTAAAAATTTAAATATGAGTAAAATGATATTGATGCAAGATTATTATAACCTAAGGTTTGGATATTGTGAAGATGACTCTGAGAGTGATTTCATCGATAATATTAATGGAAAACTAAATATTCATATTGCCAAGGGGTATGAAGGAGAGTCAGAAAAACAATATTTTTTTCTTTTTCATAATGGTAAATTTATATCAAAAAGTGAAAGTTCCTTATTTGAAAATATTGACATGATAGTCAATAGTTTTTCAAATCTAGATTATCGATTTAGTGAGATAGCTAAGGTTCTTATCTTGTCCTTGTATGATAGAGAGGATTATTCTTCCTATGAAGAGGTTTCAGAAATTAACACAAAATTTAGTGAAGGGTATTTTGAAGCAAACGAAACAGACGATGTCTCTGACTTTTCTCCTTGTTTTTTTGGTGTAGGATCAGTTACTCATGAATGTGATGTAAAAATTAATATGAGTACTGGTGAAATTTATCAAACAGGAGAAAAAATAGATAACATGTCAGATTTTTACGGATCTGTTGATGAAGACGAAACATGGGTAATTGGTTCGAGTTCAAATAGAACATGAAAACAAATCATCATATATTATTATATTACCCAGGAAAAGAAACAATTATAATAGTATAATTTTTAAAATCCATTAATTAAAACTATACTTAGTAATTAACACACGTTATAAATAAACAAAATGCAAGTATTTTTAAAATTAAACTTCGAAGAACCCCAAGAATATTTTTTTAACGGTTTTGTCAATAATGAAGAATCTAATGATATCGATTTATCAGTTAAAGAATTAAATGAAAATCCTACTGTTATTTTAGATTCAGGGTATGAAACAATTAATGGTATGCAAACCCTAAAAGAAGGAGTGACACATCCTTTTAATTTATTTACTTTTGGTTTTGGATTTAAAAGAACTAATACAGACTCGTGTTGGAAAATTTATTTAGGATCTAGTGGTTATGTACATTCAAATGACTTTCAAATTAAACTAGATGGATCACAAATTACTTTTTCTGGTACTCTGATATTTAAAACCTCGATTAAAGATGATTGTTTTAAAGATTTAGTTGAAAACATTGAAAATACATTTATTAGTGAATGTTCGATAATGAAAATAATTGATCAATCATGGAATGGAAAAAAACAATTTAGGTTCACCTATACTGGAGGAGATTGGAAAAGAGATAATGAAATTCAAGATAGTATAGTCAATAATCAAAATAAATCATCTAGAGTTATAGGTGTTGAATATGCAAAAAGTTTAAAAAAATCATGGACTACATAAAACGTAATTTTGTAATAGTTTAAATTATAATATATATGAGTTATACTGAAACAATGTTAGAATATGTTTACGATCAATACTGTCTCAGTTATAATATGGAGGACGCTATTGATTTTATTGAAGATGAAATAGATTTTACAAGAGAAGAAATCAAAGATATGATACAGTATACAATAGATTACAACAAAGAGCAATTCATTAAAGATTACAAATCTTTAGTTGAAGAGTTTAAGTCTAAATTTTATTTTACCGAAATAGATTGTAAAAAAGAAAAGATTAAATGGCCCCAAAAGAGTGGTGTATATGGGTGTCTGGAGAATATGAGACTAAATTATCTGTTCAAAAATTACTGTTTCCAGAAGGGATAGTCATAGACCCCGAAGACAGAACATATCGAACTTCAAACCTCAACCCAATATTTGGGTTAATTCATTCATTTACAGG
>JAQWFW010000041.1 GCA_029238515.1 Flavobacteriaceae bacterium
CGATTGGCAACAGAGCTAACTAAAAGAGACGTACAATAATTGTATTTGTTGAAAGATGGAAAAAAGAAATTTAAGAAAAGAACGTATAGGAATTGTTACAAGTAACAAAATGATGAAATCTATTGTGGTTTCTGAAGTGAAAAAAGTAAAACACCCTATGTATGGAAAGTTCGTACTAAAGACAAAAAAGTACGTAGCACACGACGAACAAAATGACTGTAACGAAGGCGACACTGTAAGGATCATGGAAACTAGACCCTTGAGCAAGTCCAAATGTTGGAGATTAGTAGAAATTATTGAAAGAGCTAAATAATTATGGTACAACAAGAATCAAGATTAAAAGTAGCTGACAATACTGGAGCAAAAGAAGTATTGACCATCCGTGTTTTAGGCGGAACAAAACGTCGATATGCTTCATTGGGCGACAAAATAGTTGTTTCTGTAAAAGATGCAACTCCTAACGGAAACGTCAAAAAAGGAGCGGTGTCTACAGCAGTAGTTGTGCGTACCGTAAAAGAAGTACGTCGTCCAGACGGATCTTACATCAGATTCGACGATAATGCATGTGTTCTTTTGGATGCCAATGGCGAAATGAAAGGAACCCGTGTATTCGGACCAGTAGCAAGAGAACTTCGTGATAAGAAATTCATGAAAATTGTTTCATTAGCACCAGAAGTGCTTTAATATAAAACAACAATGGGAAAGCTAAAGATAAAAACAGGAGATACAGTACGAGTAATTGCTGGAGACCACAAAGGGTCTGAAGGTAAAGTTCTTACCGTACTCATCGAAAAAAATAAAGCCATTGTAGAGGGTGTGAACATGATCAAAAAGCACATGAAGCCAAATGCTCAAAATCCTCAAGGTGGTATTGTAGAAAAAGAAGCAGCGCTTCAAATTTCTAACCTATCCTTAATCAGCTCAAAAGGTGAAGCCACACGTGTTGGTTACAGAATGGAAGATGGTAAGAAAGTACGCTATGCAAAAAAATCTAACGAAGTAATATAAACGTTATGACGTATATACCAAGATTGAAACAAGAGTATAAAGACAAAGTAATCTCTGCTCTTACAGAAGAATTCGGTTACAAAAATGTAATGCAAGTTCCTAAACTTCAAAAGATTGTTATTTCTAAAGGAGTAGGTGCTGCAGTTGCAGATAAAAAACTAATTGACCACGCAGTCGACGAAATCACGAAAATTTCAGGACAAAAAGCTGTGGCCACAATTTCTAAAAAAGACGTTGCATCATTTAAACTCCGAAAAGGAATGCCTATTGGAGTGAAAGTGACCCTTAGAGGCGAGCGTATGTACGAATTTTTGGATCGATTGGTAACTTCTGCACTACCTCGTGTACGTGATTTCAACGGCATCAAAGCCAATGGTTTTGATGGACGTGGGAACTACAACCTAGGAATTACAGAACAAATCATTTTTCCAGAAATAAACATCGATAAAGTCAACAAAATTTCAGGAATGGATATTTCCTTTGTCACCTCTGCTGAGACCGACAAAGAAGCAAAATCATTATTAACAGAACTAGGGTTACCTTTTAAAAAGAACTAATCTATGGCAAAAGAATCAATGAAAGCCCGTGAGGTAAAACGTGCAAAAACAGTTGCTAAATACGCTGCAAAACGTAAAGCACTAAAAGAAGCTGGTGACTACGAAGGATTACAAAAACTTCCTGCAAACGCATCACCAATTCGTATGCACAACCGTTGCAAACTTACTGGTCGTCCAAAAGGCTACATGCGTCAATTTGGAATTTCGAGAGTAATGTTTAGAGAAATGGCCAACAAAGGACTTATTCCAGGTGTAAAAAAAGCAAGCTGGTAAACACAATAAATTAGAATTATAAATTGGTTTCAGGTTCTATAAAGAAAACCAAAACCGCAAATTAATAACTATGAATACAGATCCAATAGCGGATTATTTAACAAGAATTAGAAACGCAGTACTTGCGAACCACAGAGTGGTCGAGATTCCTGCTTCTAATTTAAAAAAGGAAATCACTAAAATATTATTCGATCAAGGATATATTTTAAGTTACAAATTTGATGACTCATCTAGTCAAGGAACTATCAAAATCGCTTTGAAGTACACCAAGGACACAAAAGAATCAGTCATCAAAAAAATTCAACGGATCAGTAAACCTGGTTTACGTAAATATGCTAGTTCAAAAGAACTGCCTCGTATCCTAAACGGACTTGGAATTGCTATCATTTCAACTTCTCACGGAGTTATGACAGGAAAGCAAGCTCAACGCGAAAATGTAGGTGGAGAAGTTTTATGTTACGTTTACTAATTTTAAAGTATTAAGAAATGTCAAGAATAGGAAATAATCCAATTTCAGTACCAGAAGGCGTAACTATCGATATTGCCGAGAACACCATCACGGTCAAAGGTAAACTAGGTGAGTTGACACAAGAGTACTCTGGAGTAAGCTTCAAAATAGAAGACAACACAATTACCGTAGAACGCAACTCTGAAAAGAAAGAGCACAAAGCCAAGCACGGTTTGTACAGAGCATTGGTAAACAATATGATTCATGGAGTAACAACAGGTTGGTCCAAAGAATTGGAACTCGTAGGGGTAGGATACAGAGCATCAAATCAAGGAAATAAATTAGATTTGGCACTTGGTTTCTCACACAACATTGTTTTAAATATTGCTCCCGAAGTTAAAGTAGAAACAGTGTCGGAGAAAGGGAAAAACCCAATCATCAAACTTTCATCTTTTGACAAGCAACTTGTTGGACAAGTCGCTGCCAAAATTCGTGGGTTCAGAAAACCTGAACCATACAAAGGAAAAGGAATCAAATTTGTTGGTGAAGAAATAAGAAGAAAAGCAGGTAAATCAGCGTAATAATTAAGATTATGGGACTAACAAAGAACGAAAGAAGACAACGTATAAAAAACAGAATTAGAAAAACCGTTTCTGGGACAAATGCTCAGCCGCGTTTAGCTGTTTTTAGAAGTAATAAAGAAATTTACGCTCAATTGGTCAATGATGTTACTGGTGAGACAATCGCTGCAGCATCATCTAGAGACAAGGATTTGAGTACTGCAAAAGGTACCAAAACTGAAGTTGCAACTTTGGTGGGTAAATCTTTAGCCGAAAAAGCCCTAAAAGCAGGTGTCTCAGACATCACTTTTGATAGAGGTGGTTATCTATACCATGGAAGAGTAAAATCATTAGCAGAAGGCGCTAGAGAAGCCGGACTTAAATTTTAAAGAAATATGTATCAAAAATACAAAAGTGCAGAACTAGTAAAACCAAGCGGATTAGAACTTAAAGACCGATTGGTAGGTGTACAAAGAGTTACAAAAGTGACCAAAGGTGGTCGTGCATTCGGATTCTCAGCAATTGTTGTTGTTGGAGACGAAGCCGGCGTTGTAGGTCATGGCTTAGGAAAGTCAAAAGACGTCGCAAGTGCTATTGCTAAAGCAGTAGAAGATGCTAAGAAAAACTTAGTACGCATACCGCTTTTGAAAGGAACTTTGCCACATGAGCAAAAAGGTAAATATGGTGGAGCACGAGTGAATATCATTCCAGCAGCACCTGGTACTGGAGTTATTGCCGGCGGTGCCGTACGTATTGTACTAGAAGCCGTAGGGGTTCATGATGTACTTTCAAAATCACAAGGGTCATCAAACCCACACAACGTTGTAAAAGCCACATTTGATGCGCTTTTACAATTAAGAGATGCCAAGAAAATTGCACGTGATCGTGGAGTTTCTCTTGAAAAAGTGTTTAACGGATAATATATAGACAGCATGGTTAAAATAAAAGTAACAAAAGAAAAAAGTGCAATCAACCGCACCAAAAGACAAAAGCTTACATTAGAAGCGCTTGGACTTAAAAAAATTGGTCAAACTGTAGAGCACGAAGACACGCCAAATATTTTGGGGATGATCAATAAAGTAAAACATTTAGTTTCTGTTCAAGAAGCTTAAACATACAACATACTGAAAAATGAATTTAAGTAATTTAAAACCTGCAGCAGGTTCTGTTAAGAGTCAAGGAAAACGCGTTGGTAGAGGTCAAGGTTCTGGTAAAGGCGGTACAGCCACACGAGGACATAAAGGAGCAAAATCACGTTCTGGTTACTCCAGAAAAATTGGTTTTGAAGGAGGTCAAATGCCACTTCAAAGACGTGTCCCTAAGTTTGGATTCACAAACATCAATAGAAAAGACTATCAAGGAATCAACCTTGATACGCTACAGAAATTGGTAGATGACAAAAAAATAAAATCGGAATTGGATTTTAATACGATCGTAGAATTGCGTTTGGCACGTAAAAACGAGTTGGTCAAAATCTTAGGACGTGGCGAATTAAAAGCAAAACTAAAAGTATCTGCACACAAATTTACTGCAACAGCAAAAGCTGCAATAGAAGCTGCAGGTGGAGAAGTAGTAACATTGTAATCCCCAAGGAATGAAATTTATAGAGACACTAAAAAATGTATGGAAAATCACAGAGCTGAAAGACAGAATTCTTCTGACTTTAGGCCTGTTATTGGTGTATCGTTTTGGCGCTCAAGTCGTACTACCAGGAATTGACGCTTCTCAATTGGGTTCATTGGCTTCCAACACAGACTCTGGTCTTTTAGGATTACTCAACGCATTCACTGGAGGAGCTTTCGCCAAAGCATCGGTATTTGCCCTCGGAATTATGCCATACATTTCTGCATCTATTGTTGTTCAACTTATGGGAATAGCCATTCCTTATTTGCAAAAACTGCAAAAAGAAGGTGCTAGTGGCCAAAAGAAAATCACACAAATCACACGTTGGTTAACCATAGGAATTTGTTTGGTTCAAGCCCCTGCATATTTAGCGAGTTTACCTACTTTGATGGGTGGCACTCAGGCCTTTATACTTGGTCAAAGTGGTGTATTTTATTTTTCATCAGTAATCATTTTGGTAACAGGATGTATTTTTGCGATGTGGCTCGGAGAAAAAATTACAGATAAAGGAGTTGGAAATGGGATATCTATCCTAATTATGGTTGGAATCATTGCTAATATGCCTTTGTCTTTTGCTCAAGAATTTGATTCAGCAGTAAATCAATCCCAAGGAGGTTTAATTAAAATCTTAATTGAATTGGTAATATGGTTTGCTATTATCCTCGCATCCGTAATGCTGGTTATGGCCGTAAGAAAAATTGCTGTTCAGTATGCAAGACGTACAGCTTCAGGAAGTTATGAAAAGAACATCATGGGGTCAAGACAATATATCCCATTGAAGCTAAATGCATCTGGCGTGATGCCAATTATCTTTGCACAAGCAATTATGTTTGTTCCTGGACTTATTGGAGGATTAGATATTTTAAAAGATTCGACAGTGGGGCAATGGCTCGTTGCCAATTTTGCCGGAAATAGTATGTTTGGCCTTTGGTACAATATTGTGTTTGGTTTACTGATTATCGTGTTTACCTATTTCTATACGGCGATTACAGTGCCAACAAACAAAATGGCTGACGATTTGAAGAGAAGCGGTGGTTTCATACCCGGCATAAGACCAGGTTCTGAAACATCAGAATATTTAGACAAAATCATGTCACAAATCACCTTGCCAGGTTCAATATTTTTGGCATTGATTGCGGTATTTCCAGCAATTATTGTTCAAATCATGAACATTCAGGCGGGTTGGGCATTGTTTTTTGGAGGCACATCATTACTCATTATGGTAGGTGTAGCCATCGACACAATGCAACAAGTCAATTCGTACTTGTTGAATAAACATTATGACGGTTTGATGAAAACTGGCAAAAACAGAAAATCCGTATAAAACTGAAATAAGATGGCAAAACAAGCAGCAATAGAACAAGACGGATCAATCATCGAAGCATTATCGAATGCAATGTTTCGTGTCGAATTAGAAAATGGTCATATCGTGACCGCACACATCTCTGGAAAAATGCGTATGCATTATATCAAGTTATTGCCTGGAGATAAAGTTAAATTAGAAATGAGTCCTTACGATTTATCTAAGGCGAGAATAACGTACAGATACTAAAAATAAGTAAGATGAAAGTAAGAGCATCAATTAAAAAAAGAAGTGCCGATTGTAAAATCGTACGACGAAAAGGAAGACTTTACGTAATCAACAAAAAGAATCCTAGATTCAAACAAAGACAAGGTTAATTATGGCTAGAATTGCAGGGGTAGATATCCCAAAACAAAAAAGAGGAGTAATTTCATTGACATATATCTATGGAATTGGTAGAAGCCGTGCTAAAGAAATATTAGCTACAGCAAAAGTAGACGAAAGCACAAAAGTATCCGACTGGACCGATGAAGAGATTGGAAAAATTCGTGATGCTGTTGGAAGCTACACAATTGAAGGTGAATTGCGTTCAGAAACACAATTGAACATCAAGCGTCTTATGGATATTGGTTGTTATAGAGGAATCCGTCATAGATCTGGATTACCACTACGTGGACAACGTACAAAAAACAACTCTCGAACAAGAAAAGGAAAAAGAAAAACAGTTGCGAACAAGAAAAAAGTAACTAAATAATCATTAGTAATATGGCAAAGTCAAGTACTAAAAAAAGAAAGGTCATTGTAGAATCAAATGGAGAAGCCCACATTACCGCTTCATTCAACAATATCATCATATCGTTGACCAACAAAAAAGGAGACGTTATTTCATGGTCTTCTGCAGGTAAAATGGGATTCCGAGGTTCTAAGAAAAACACACCTTATGCTGCTCAATTGGCGGCAGAAGATGCTGTTACTGTTGCAAAAGAAGCAGGCCTTAAAAAAGTAAAAGTGTACGTTAAAGGTCCAGGGAATGGCAGAGAATCTGCTATTCGAAGCATCCACAATGGAGGAATAGAAGTTACAGAAATTATCGATGTAACACCAACACCACACAACGGATGTAGACCTCCTAAAAGACGTCGCGTTTAACAACAAATAAGTATAACCGAGAGCATAAAAAATTGGCGAAGGATAAGACAAAAAGACCTTAATTCCCAATACCTCTCTAAACAAAAACAAAATGGCAAGATATACTGGTCCTAAAACAAAAATCGCCCGAAAGTTTGGCGAAGCAATCTTCGGAGAAGATAAATCTTTCGAAAAAAGAAATTATCCCCCAGGACAACACGGAAACAACAGACGCCGTGGCAAAAAATCTGAATATGCAATCCAACTTATGGAGAAGCAAAAAGCGAAGTATACTTATGGTATTCTCGAAAGACAATTTAGAAACTTATTCAAAAAAGCAACTGCATCACAAGGAATTACTGGTGAAGTGCTTTTGCAACTTTGTGAATCACGTCTAGACAACGTAGTGTATAGGATGGGATTATCCCGTTCAAGAAGAGGAGCAAGACAACTTGTTTCTCACCGTCACATTACTGTAAATGGTAATATTGTCAATATTCCATCATACAGTCTAAAAGCTGGTGATGTTGTTGCTGTTCGCGAAAAATCTAAATCTTTAGAAGCGATCAACTCATCACTAGATGGATCATCTTCGGTATACGAATGGATTACATTCAATAACGATACAAAATCTGGAACTTTTGTATCTGTACCTGCAAGAATTCAAATTCCAGAAAACATCAACGAGCAGTTCATCGTCGAATTGTACTCTAAATAATTAACTGAAACACATACCCTTATGGCAATTTTAAATTTTCAGAAGCCCGACAAAGTCATCATGATAGATTCTACGGATTACGAAGGTAAATTCGAATTCAGACCACTTGAACCTGGTTATGGTTTAACCGTAGGAAATGCTCTGAGAAGAGTATTACTCTCATCTCTTGAAGGATTTGCAATTACTTCAGTTAAAATCGAAGGAGTAGACCACGAGTTCTCAACAATTTCTGGTGTTGTCGAAGACGTTACAGAAATCATCTTGAACTTAAAACAAATAAGATTCAAGCGTCAAATAGAAGAAGTAGATAACGAATCTGTTTCCATTTCTATTTCTGGACAAGACAAAATAACAGCTGGAGATTTTCAGAAATTCATTTCAGGATTTCAAATCCTAAATACAGATTTGGTACTTTGTAATCTAGATCCAAAAGTCAACATTTCTATGGAACTTACTATCGAAAAAGGTAGAGGATATGTTCCAGCTGAAGAAAACAAAAAATCATCAGCAGCTGTAGGTACAATCTTTACAGATTCTATTTATACACCAATCAAAAATGTGAAATACAGCGTAGAAAATTTCCGTGTAGAACAGAAAACAGACTACGAAAAACTAGTATTCGAAATCATTACTGATGGATCTATCAATCCACAAGATGCACTAACTCAAGCTGCCAAAATTTTAATCCACCACTTCATGTTGTTCTCCGATGAGCGCATCACTTTAGAGGCGGATGAAATTGCACAAACAGAGACATATGACGAAGAGTCGCTACACATGCGTCAATTGTTAAAAACAAAACTAATCGATATGGATCTTTCTGTGCGTGCCCTTAACTGTCTTAAAGCAGCCGAGGTTGATACACTAGGTGATTTGGTATCATTCAACAAAAACGATTTGATGAAGTTCAGAAACTTTGGAAAAAAATCTCTTACAGAGTTAGAAGAACTTGTAAGCGTAAAAGGCCTTAGCTTTGGAATGGACCTTAGTAAATATAAATTAGACAAAGAGTAACACATCATATTTTGCGCCCCAGTTCGATTATATAGTACTGGGTTGAAGCAAGATGATGGTTAATAAAAAACAAAATGAGACACGGAAAGAAAACTAATCATTTAGGAAGAAAGACAGCACACAGGAAAGCGATGCTTGCCAATATGGCGTGTTCACTTATCGAGCATAAACGCATCAACACAACTGTAGCAAAGGCAAAGGCACTCAAACAATTTATTGAGCCCCTAGTCACAAAGTCTAAAGAAGACACAACGCACAACCGTAGAATTGTATTCAGTAGACTACGTCAAAAAGGTGCTGTTGCAGAGCTTTTTAGAGATGTTGCAGTAAAAATTGGTGATCGTCCTGGTGGATATACAAGAATTATAAAACTTGGAAACCGTCTTGGAGATAATGCAGATATGGCTATGATTGAATTTGTAGATTTCAATGAGATTTACAATGCCGACAAACCAAAAAAGAAAACAACGAGAAGAAGCCGAAGAGGAAAAGCTAAAGCAGCAGCTCCAGCAGTTACTTCAGAAGCAACTCAAGAAGAAGAATAAATGTTGATAATCATTTGAAATATTAAGGATAAACTTTTTTAGTTTATCCTTTTTTTTATGCAATTTTGTTTAACGCTATAACCGACACGCAAATATGAGATATAAATCAAGAAAAAAAGCAGTTTTGCTGCTCGCAGATGGTACTATATTTTATGGTAAGGCCATTGGAAAAGAAGGAACAGCATTTGGTGAAGTATGTTTCAATACCGGAATGACGGGCTATCAAGAAATCTTTACAGATCCGTCTTATTTCGGTCAACTTATGGTCACCGCCAATGTACACATAGGAAACTACGGAGTGAATGACAACGAGATGGAATCCAATGATATTAAAATTGCGGGACTTATCTGTAAAAATTTCAGCTACGATTACTCACGTGATGACTCTAGTGGGAGCTTAGAGGATTTCTTTGAAACACACAATCTTTTTGCGATTTCGGATGTAGACACTAGAGCTTTGGTGAGCTACATCAGAGAAAATGGCGCCATGAATGCCGTTATTTCGACAGAAACAGATCTTGACACATTAAAAAAACAACTCGCCGAAGTACCTCATATGGAGGGCTTGGAGTTGGCTTCTAAAGTTTCTACTAAAGAACCCTATTACTTTGGCGATGAAAATGCCACCTACAAAATTGCAGCTTTAGACATAGGGATAAAGAAAAATATTCTCAGAAATTTTGCAAAGCGTGATGCACGTATCAAAGTATTTCCTTACAACGCAACTTTTGAAGAATTAAGCGCTTGGAATCCAGATGGTTATTTTTTATCAAATGGTCCTGGTGATCCTCAGCCACTAGCTGAGGCACAAGTATTGGCCAAAAAAATTATTGAAAAAAACCTTCCACTTTTTGGAATATGTCTTGGGCACCAAGTTATTGCTTTGGCCAACGGTGTATCTACATACAAAATGCACAATGGTCACCGTGGGATAAATCATCCTGTAAAAAACCTAAAAACAGGTAAAGGTGAAATCACTTCTCAAAATCATGGTTTTGCCGTAAATAGAGAAGATGCTGAAGCAAATCCAGAATTAGAAATCAGTCATGTTCATTTGAATGATCACACTGTTGCAGGAATTGCTATGAAAAACAAAAAGTGTTTTTCTGTTCAATATCATCCAGAAGCTAGTCCTGGCCCACATGATTCGTCATACCTTTTCGATCAATTTATAGATCTACTAAAGTAGGTGTTCAAAGAAAATATAGACCATGGATGTTCTAAAACAAACTATAACGTTGTAGTTTAATTTTGTGACTTTTCTCATCACAAAAGAAGGACACAACACAACATTTTTGTAAATTTGCACTCAAATCAAACCAAAGTAAATTTTATGAGTATTATACTAGACATTCATGCACGACAGATTTTAGATTCTCGAGGGAATCCAACCGTTGAAGTAGATGTAACTACTGAAAATGGTTTTGTAGGAAGAGCTGCAGTACCCTCAGGTGCTTCAACAGGAGAACACGAAGCTGTAGAACTTCGCGATGGAGGTGACACCTACATGGGCAAAGGGGTTTCCAATGCTGTAAATAACGTCAATACTGTTTTGTCTGAAGCATTAGTTGGTGCTTCTGTTTTTGAACAAAACCTAATCGATCAAACCATGATTGATCTTGATGGTACGTCAAACAAGTCTAAACTAGGAGCAAATGCTATTCTTGGAGTTTCACTTGCTGTAGCTAAGGCCGCAGCAGCAGAACTTGGTATTCCACTTTATCGCTATGTAGGAGGAGTTAGTGCTAATACACTTCCTGTTCCAATGATGAACATCATCAATGGAGGGTCTCATAGTGATGCTCCAATTGCCTTTCAAGAATTCATGGTCATGCCCGTAAAAGCCAAAAATTTTACACATGCCATGCAAATAGGAACAGAAATTTTTCATAACCTCAAAAAAGTATTACACGACAGAGGTCTAAGTACAGCTGTTGGGGACGAAGGTGGTTTTGCACCTACACTTGACGGTACAGAAGATGCGCTTGATACAATTGCAAAAGCAGTTGCAAAAGCAGGATATAAATTAGGCGATGAAGTTATGATTGCCTTGGATTGTGCTTCTGCAGAATTTTATGTTGATGGTAAGTACGACTACTCAAAATTTGAAGGTTCAAATGGAAAAGTACGTAGCAGTAAAGAACAAGCCGATTACTTGGCAGAACTCTCTGCGAATTATCCAATCATTTCAATAGAAGATGGAATGGATGAAAACGACTGGGACGGATGGAAATACCTAACAGAAAAAGTAGGAGATAAAGTACAACTTGTTGGCGATGATTTATTTGTGACTAACGTAGAGCGTTTGTCTCGTGGAATTGAAAACAACATCGCAAATTCAATCCTAATTAAAGTCAACCAAATAGGGACACTAACAGAAACCATTGCAGCTGTAAATATGGCACACAACGCAGGGTACACCTCTGTAATGTCTCATAGATCTGGAGAAACTGAAGACAATACAATAGCAGATCTCGCTGTTGCGCTAAACACCGGTCAAATAAAGACAGGATCGGCTTCACGAAGTGATCGTATGGCCAAATACAACCAATTGCTTAGAATTGAAGAAGAGTTAGGTCAAACAGCTTATTATCCTCAAGAAAAAGCATTCAAGATAAAATAAAACAAACATATATGTTATGTTTTTTCAAAGCCTTTCCACACAGAAAGGCTTTGTTGTTTTTGGATATTTAATAAACTTATATTTTTTATTGAAAAAAGAAGGCAATTTCGTAAATTGCGGGACTAATAATTAAAATTTCCCATCGAATAATGTCAGAAAAAGCGACCCTTGAAATCAACGGACAAAAATACGATTTCCCAATTGTGCATGGAACAGAAAATGAAATGGCTATCAACATCAGTAATTTGCGCGCAGTCACTGGCGGGTTAACAACTATTGACCCTGGATTCAAGAACACGGGCTCATGTGAAAGTGCAATTACGTTTTTGGATGGCGAAAAAGGAATTTTGAGATACAGAGGGTATTCAATAGAAGAACTTGCAGAAAAGGCCGACTTTTTGGAAGTTGCCTTTTTATTAATTTTTGGTGAACTTCCAACTGCACAACAACTCTTGAAATTTCATGAAGACATAAAGGAAAATTCTATTGTCGATGATGACATTAGAAAAATATTAGATGCATTTCCAAAAGCAGCACACCCTATGGGAGTGTTGTCATCACTCACAAGTGCGTTAACAGCATTCAACCCAGGGTCTGTCAATGTGGAATCCGAAGAGGATATGTATAATTCTGTAGTGAAAATTCTTGGGAAATTACCTGTTTTGGTGGCATGGACTATGCGTAAAAAACAAGGTTTACCCCTCGATTATGGTGATGAAGATTTAGGATTTGTAGAGAACGTCCTAAAAATGATGTTTAAGCAACCAAACAAAGCATATATTCAAAACCCAATTATTGTCAATGCTCTAAATAAACTTCTCATCCTACATGCCGATCATGAGCAAAACTGCTCTACATCTACAGTTCGTATTGTAGGCTCTTCTCATGCTGGCCTATTTGCATCGATTTCATCGGGAATATCGGCACTATGGGGTCCACTTCATGGTGGTGCAAACCAAGCTGTATTGGAAATGTTAGAAGCAATTAAAGAAGATGGGGGAGATACCAAAAAATACATGGCAAAGGCCAAAGACAAAAGCGACCCTTTTAGACTTATGGGCTTTGGGCACAGA
The DNA here is from genome assembly GCA_029238515.1 of Flavobacteriaceae bacterium. GTDB lineage: Bacteria > Bacteroidota > Bacteroidia > Flavobacteriales > Flavobacteriaceae > UBA3537. The sequence goes on from JAQWFW010000041.1 coordinate 12,874, forward strand.
GTATACAAAAACTTTGATCCGCGTGCAAAAATCATTAAAGTTGCAGCCGATGAGGTTTTGAACGATTTAGGTGTAGAAGACCCAATTTTGGATATTGCCAAAGGACTAGAAAAAGAAGCTCTTGCAGATCCATATTTCGTACAAAGAAAACTTTATCCAAATGTTGATTTCTACTCCGGAATCATTTATAGAGCGATGGGTATCCCTGTCGATATGTTTACTGTCATGTTTGCTTTAGGACGACTGCCAGGATGGATTGGTCAATGGAGAGAAATGCGTTTACGTAGAGAACCTATTGGTCGTCCAAGACAAATTTATAACGGCCAAACTTTCCGTTCTTTCAAGTCTGTAAAGCGTTAATTAATTTCTTTCTTGATGCTTCACCTAAACGTTTTAAATGAATTCAACCCATTAAAAGCAGTGGTTTTAGGCGTTGCTCAAAGCAATGGGCCAACCCCTTCGCCAGAAGATTGTTACGACCCCAGTAGTTTAAAACACGTTCTCCAAGGCACATATCCATTAGAAAAAGATATGATTGAAGAAATGAAAGCATTGGAACAGCTTTTTAAGTCCTATGGTTTGGAAGTATATCGCCCAGAAATCATACCTGGCTGTAATCAAATATTTGCAAGAGATATTGCCTTTGTCATTGAAGATAAACTCATAAAATCAAATATTTTACCAGATAGGGCAGAAGAGTTCACGGCTTTATCGTCTATTTTAAATCATATCAATCCACAAAATTGCATTGAATTACCCGAAGAGTGTCATGTCGAGGGTGGAGATGTTATTGTACACAACGATTATATTTTTGTTGGGGTATATACTGGAGATGATTACTCAAAATTCATCACAGCACGAACCAATATTCAAGCTGTTGAAGCACTTCAAGAACTTTTTCCTAACAAGAAAGTAAAAGCATTAGAATTAAAAAAATCAAATACAAATCCACTAGAAAGCGCACTTCATTTGGATTGTTGTTTTCAACCTATTGGATATGGTAAAGCGCTCATGCACAAAGAAGGATTTTTAAATGAAAACGACTATTTTTTTTTAGAAAACTTGTTTGGTAAAGAACACATTTTTTTGACCACAAAAGAAGAAATGGCAAGCATGAATTGTAATGTATTTTCAATCTCAAAAGATGTTGTTGTCTCCGATCCAAGTTTTAGCCGTTTGAATAACTGGCTGGAAGCACAAAATTTCAAAGTCGAAAAAATAAACTACGCTGAAATCTCAAAACAAGGTGGTCTTTTCAGATGCTCTACAATGCCGCTAATTCGCTCATAAATATGAACAAGCAAATAACAAATACTGTACTTATGATTCGCCCTGTTCAATTTCGCATGAATGAACAAACAGCGGTTAATAATTACTATCAAAAAATCATTGATAACCTAAACCCAGAGGAAGTAAATACAATGGCAGTTAAGGAATTTGATGACTTTGTAGAAAAATTACAATCCGTTGGAATTCAAGTTATTGTAGTGAGCGATACCAAAGAATTTGACACCCCAGACTCTATTTTCCCTAACAATTGGATTTCGTTTCATCAGAATGGAACTGTGGCTCTTTATCCTATGTTTGCCGAAAATAGACGTCATGAACGGAAAGAATCCGTTTTGGAAGCTGTGGAGCAAAAAGGGTTTTCTATAAAGCACATTATAGACTATAGTGGAGCAGAGCAAGAACACGTTTTTCTTGAAGGGACAGGAAGTATTATTTTGGATCGCGCATATGGAAAGGCATATTGTGCACTCTCGCCACGCGCAGATGAAGATCTTTTTATTGAATTTTGTGAAGATTTTGATTTTTTTCCTGTTGTTTTTTCTGCCTATCAAACGGTGCATCAAAAACGTGAAAAAATATACCATACCAATGTAATGATGTGTATTGGCGCCACTTTTGCAGTAATTTGTTTGGATGCAATTGATGATAAAAAGGAGCGCAAACAGGTACTGAATCATTTAAAAAAAGACAATAAAGAAATTATTGATATCACAGAAGATCAAGTCAATCAATTTGCAGGAAACATGCTCCAATTGATGGGCGAAAAAGAAACTCCATATCTCATCATGAGTCAATCTTCTTTTGAATCATTACGCTCAGATCAACGCGCAAAACTTGAAAAGCACACAAAAATCATATCGAGTCCTTTAGGCACCATTGAAGCTTGTGGTGGCGGAAGTGCAAGGTGCATGATGGCAGAGATATTTTTACCGAAAGCCCTGAATTAATAGATACAAAAAAATGTATCTTTGTTTGTGAAAAACACCAATTAATGAGTCTTCAAAACATTCTTTATCAACATGTAAAAACAGCGTTTAATTCATTGTATCAGACTGATATTGAGCGTGTAGAATTTCAGTCTACTCGAAAAGATTTTGAAGGCGATATTACGATTGTTACTTTTCCCATGTTGCGTGCTGTCAAAATGAATCCAGTTCAATTGGGTGAGCAATTAGGCAACTATTTGGTGGAACACTCCGATGAGGTTATCGCTTTCAATGTGGTCAAAGGGTTTTTAAACTTAGTTCTTTCGGACACCTATTTTGTCGATCTGTTTCATCAAATTTTTTCAGACGATCAATTTGGTTTTATTCCACCAAGTCAAACAGATGCGGTGATGGTAGAATACTCATCACCAAATACAAACAAACCCTTGCATTTAGGGCATATTAGAAACAATCTTTTAGGGTATAGTGTAGCTGAAATCCTTAAAGCATCTGGCAAAAAAGTATACAAAACACAAATCATCAATGACCGGGGGATTCATATCTGTAAAAGCATGTTGGCTTGGCAGCGTTTTGGACAAGGAAAAACCCCAGAATCTACAGGACTCAAAGGTGACAAATTTGTGGGGAATTTCTATGTCAAATTTGATCAGGAATACAAAAAAGAAATTGCGCAACTAGAGCAAGAGGGGCTGTCTTTGGAAGAAGCAAAAGCACAAGCTCCAATACTATTAGCCGCACAAGAAATGTTGTGTAATTGGGAAGCGGGAGAACCAAAAGTCGTTGCACTTTGGAACACCATGAATCAGTGGGTTTATGATGGTTTTGAAGTAACTTATAAAAATCTTGGAGTAGATTTTGACAGTTATTATTACGAAAGTGAAACCTATCTTTTGGGTAAAGCTTTTATCGAAGAAGGATTGAAAAAAGGAGTATTTTTCAGAAAAGAAGATGGATCAGTTTGGTGCGATTTATCAGCCGATGGATTAGATGAAAAAATTGTTCTTCGCGCCGATGGAACCGCCGTATATATGACTCAAGATATTGGAACAGCCGTACAACGTGTAAAAGATTGTCCAGATATTTCTGCAATGGTATATACTGTTGGTAATGAGCAAGATTACCATTTTAAAGTCCTTTTCCTTATTCTTAAAAAACTAGGGTTTGACTGGGCTCAAAACCTCTATCATTTGAGCTATGGTATGGTAGATTTGCCGAGTGGTAAAATGAAAAGCCGAGAGGGAACTGTTGTTGATGCCGATGATTTGATTTTGGAAATGACCAATACAGCAAAACTTATTTCACAAGAATTAGGTAAACTTGATGGCTACTCTGAAAACGAAAAAAATCTAACCTATACTACCATTGGATTAGGTGCGCTAAAATATTTTATCTTGAAAGTAGATCCCAAAAAATCAATTCTTTTTGACCCTAAAGCTTCAGTAGATTTCCAAGGTAATACAGGGCCATTCATTCAATATACCTATGCCAGAATTCAGGCCATTCTAAGAAAGGCCTCTGTGAAAGAGCATTCCGATTTTTCAGAAATAACGCTGACAGATAAAGAAAAAAACGTATTGAAACAACTCCAACTTTTCCCAAATACAATTCAACAAGCAGCAGACAGCTACAGTCCGGCTATTATCGCAAATTATACCTACGATCTCGTAAAAGAGTTCAATTCGTTTTATCAAAATATTTCAATTCTTGGTGCCGAAAATCAAGCATTGATGAATTTTAGAGTAAACTTGTGTAGAGCTGTTGGGAATACCATAAAAAATGCTTTTGGCTTATTGGGTATTCAAGTTCCTGAACGCATGTAGTATTTTTAGACATGAATCAAGATGTGACATCATACATTCCAGTGGCCGCAAGTGATCAGATTTCGCAATTACTTGGTGACGATTCTTTGCAAGTACTCGTAAAAAAAGCCAGAAAAACGCGTCACGGAGATTATAGGAAACTCAATAATGGGCGTCATCAAATTACAGTAAATTCTAATTTGAATCCCTATCGTTTTTTAGTCACTTTATTACACGAAATTGCTCATTTTGAGGCCTATAAAATTTATGGTTTTGCCATAAAACCTCATGGTAAAGAGTGGAAGTTAACCTTTCAGCGTCTTGCACTTCCATTTCTTCGTCCAGAAATTTTCCCAAATCATACACTGCCTTTTTTGGCACAATATTTTAAAAATCCAAAAGCAAGTAGCGATTCTGATGTATTGCTTTCCAGATCGTTAAAGCAATTTGATCCTCCCAATGAAAAAACCTATATCTTTGAACTTGTAGAAGGTGCAAAATTTAAAACACCAAACGGTAAAATTTTTTCGAAGGGTAAAAAAAGGCGAACACGTTTTGAAGCTACAGAGCTGAGTTCGGGGCGTTCATACGCTTTTAACCCCAATGCAGAAGTTGAATTAATAAAGGATTTAAATGAATAAAAATTATTACGCAGTTATCATGGCAGGTGGAGTGGGTTCGCGTTTTTGGCCAGTAAGCAAAACGTCCTTCCCAAAACAATTTCATGATATGTTGGGTACTGGGCAGACTCTTTTACAAAAAATTGTATCTAGACTCGAACAGCTAATTCCATCAGAAAATATTCGAATTTTGACCAATAGTGCGTATACCGATTTGGTTTTAGAGCAGTTACCTCAATGTTCTAAAAATCAGGTTATTGCTGAGCCAGCAATGCGCAATACCGCACCTTGTATTTTAATGGCATCGCTAAAAATTCATAAAGAAAACCCCAATGCGGTGATGGTTGTAGCACCTAGTGACCACTGGATAGAAGACGAAAATGCTTTTTCCAAAGATTTGAAAGCTGCTTTTGATCATGCGCAACATTCCAATGCGCTGATGACACTTGGTATTAGACCTAGTTTTCCAAACACGGGTTATGGCTACATTGAATATGATGCTACAACGAAGGCCCAGGTTAAAAGCGTAAAAAATTTCAAAGAAAAACCAGACTACGAAACGGCTAAACAGTTTATAGATGAAGGAAATTTTCTATGGAATGCAGGTATTTTTATCTGGTCCTCTAAAACTGTTTTGAATGCTTTTGAAACAGCACAACCAGAAATGTATCACTTATTTAACAAAGGAAATTTGGTTTATAATACACCTGATGAAGACCAATTCATATCAACGCATTATGAAAAAGCTGAAAATATTTCAGTCGATTACGCCATTATGGAAGTCAGTACAGATGTATATGTCATTTCTGCCACTTTCGATTGGAATGATTTGGGAACATGGGGTAGTTTGTATGATAAAATTTCTGATAATTCAAGTGAAAATGCAGTAGTTAATGCTCGGCTTTTGGCCACTGATGCAAAAGGTAATATGATCAAAAGCAGTTCTAATAAAATCGTTGTTTTAGACGGTTTGAATGATTATATCGTTGTGGAAGAGAATGAAATTTTGCTTATATTTCCAAAAAGTAAGGAACAAGACATCAAGCAACTACGGCAAAATGTCAAAGATGCTTTTGGAGAAAATTATATTTAAAAATGATTCATAATTCCGACCACCAAGAAATTAATCAGGAAGCAAATGACTCAAAAGCAGCGGTAAAAGCCGATGCCAAAGGTTTATTTTTGTCTATCAAAATATTCTTAATCGAACTGCTTGATTTTAGAGAGGATACCGATCGAGAAGCCACAATTTCTGCCATAAAAGCAGACATCCCTTTCAAAGGTGCAACAGCATGGATTCTTATTTGTTCTATTTTTGTTGCCTCTGTTGGTTTAAATGCAGATTCTACGGCCGTGGTCATTGGAGCGATGCTTATTTCGCCGCTAATGGGGCCAATCCTAGGGGTTGGGCTTTCTATAGCAATTAATGACATTGACACCCTCAAAAAGTCATTGATAAACTTACTGACCATGCTGGTTTTGAGTTTATTGACCGCTTTTTTATTTTTCTATTTATTTCCTCTCAATCAAGACACATCCGAACTCTTGGGGCGTGTAAGACCCGATATTAGAGATGTACTTATTGCGTTTTTCGGTGGTTTAGCGCTTATCATAGCACGAACCAAAAAAGGGACTATTGCTACAGTTATTTTTGGTGTTGCTATTGCCACTGCTTTGATGCCTCCTTTATGTACCGCTGGGTATGGGCTATCACAAGGAAATTGGGATTATTTTATCGGTGCCATGTATTTATTTGCAATCAATACAATTTTTATAGCCCTAGCAACTTTTATTGTATTGAAAGTATTGCGTTTTCCTGTGTTGAATTATGCCAATTCTCGACGCAGAAAAAATGTAGCTAGAATTGCTGGTATCCTTGCTTTTGCTGTAATGCTCCCTGCAGGTTGGACTTTTTATGATGTACTTAAAGAGTCCCAATATAAGTTTGACTACAAAAATTATTTAGAAAAAGAAATCAACAGCAATACAAGCTTATGGCTTCAACGTGAGGATTTAGATACAAAAGCAAAAACTATCACCTTGAATTTCAATGGTGACGTCAATGACGCCACAAAATCAGATTTACTCAATGAGCTTAACGACTACGAGTATCTCAAAGATTTTAAACTAATCATCAATGGCAACAGTAATCGAAGTACAGATAAAATTTTGGAGTTGTATGATATTGCTTTAGATAAAATAGATGAGCGTGATCAGCTCATTGAACAATTGAATTTTACTATAGATAGTTTGAAACTCGCTGTAACGTCCAAAAGTGAATCCATTTATAATTTTGATTTCATTGATTTAGCGAAAGATGCCAAAATTCAATTTTCAGAATTAGAATCGTTTAGTTTTGCCCAAATGTTGAGTGCGACAAACTTTAGAACGGTAGACACTGTTTTAGTGGCCAAAGTACGCTGGAATTCCGTTGTTGCAGATAGTCTAAGGATTCAAAGAAGTAGTGCTCTAAAAGCATGGCTTGAGCAAGAATTACAAGAACAAAACGTTGAGGTTTTGACTCAATAATAGCTTAAGATCTTAAGTACATTTCACGTACTTTTTTAAATAAATTAGAAGAATATACAAAACTAGAAACAGCTTCGTTGTCGGTTCTAAATATCGTGTCTTTTGTTCCTTCCCACGCCTTTTCTCCGTCTTTTAGAAATACAATTTTTTCACCTATTTCCATTACCGAATTCATGTCATGAGAATTGATGACGGTCACTATATTGTACTCTTTTGTAATTTCTTGAATGAGGTTATCAATCACAATAGCAGTTTTTGGATCTAGACCTGAATTGGGTTCATCACAAAATAAGTATTTTGGGTTGTTTACTATGGCACGAGCAATAGCCACTCGTTTTTGCATACCTCCCGATGCTTCGCTGGGCATTTTTTGTTGTGCGTTTTCAAGGTTTACGCGCTTCAGTACGAAGTTGGCGCGGTCTTGCATTTCGCTCACACTTTGATTGGTAAACATTCTTAGCGGAAACATCACATTTTCTTCAATAGTCATGGAGTCAAATAACGCACTACCTTGAAAGACCATGCCAATTTTTGAACGTAAATTTCTTTTTTCATCCTCAGAAAGATCTGTGAATGTTTGGTCATCATATATAATACTTCCCTTGGTGTAATTAAAAAGTCCAAGTAAGCATTTGAGAAAAACAGTTTTTCCTGATCCACTTTGCCCAATAATGAGGTTGGTTTTTCCTTGTTCAAAAGAGGTGGAAATTCCTTTAAGAACTTGTACGTCGCCAAATGATTTATGAAGGTTTGTAACGTTTATCATTAGCTGAGCAACATTTGTGTTAAAATATAATTCAATAAGATAATAACCACACTAGTCCAAACAAAAGCGACCGTACTGGCCTTGCCAACTTCCAATGCCCCACCTTTCATGTAGTATCCATGAAATGAGGGTATTGTAGCCAAAGTAAAGGCAAAAACCAAAGTTTTAATAAAAGCATAAGCCATGTGAAATGGAATAAAATCTAACTGTATCCCTGTGATGTAGTCTTCTAAAGTCGAAAAACCACCGTATACACATGCTGCCATTCCGCCAATAATCCCCAAAAACATAGCAATGGAAATGACAAAAGGATAAAGTAGCATCGCAATCATTTTTGGAAAAACAAGGTAGTTTATGGAATTGACACCCATGACTTCCAAAGCATCAATTTGTTCTGTAACCCTCATGGTTCCAATACTCGATGTGATAAAAGAGCCCACTTTTCCAGCCATAATAACAGAAATAAAGGTAGGCGCGAATTCAAGAATAACCGATTGCCTGGTCGCAAATCCAACCAAGTATTTTGGAATCAATGGGCTTGTAATGTTTAGTGCCGTTTGAATCGTGATTACACCACCTACAAAAAAAGAAATGAAGGCCACAATTCCGAGAGATCCTATAACTAAATCTTCTACCTCTTTAAGAATTAAGTTTTTCATAACCGATTGTTTCGTGGGCTTTCGAAACATCTCGACAATCATTAGAAAATAAGAACCGATATTATGAAGGTAATTCATGTAGTGTAATCTTAATTGCTAAAGTAAAAAAAATCCAGCCAGTAAATATTATATTTTAATCAAATTGTGGCTTAATGTTTTTTAGCGATGAATTTATTGAATCAATATAATTGAGCAATTCATCTTTCCCAGTAAAATTTGATGACGAAGTGACAAAGTGTTTGGGTAATTCTGCCCAACTTTGCTCAAGCACGCTTTGATAATGCCCTACATTTCGTTCAATTGCTTTGGGTTTAAGCTTGTCTGATTTAGTAAAAATAATACTGAATGGAATTCCATGCTCACCTAACCATTGCATAAAATTTAAATCTATTTGTTGTGGTTCGTGACGAATATCGACAAGTACAAATGCAGAAACAAGTTGCTTTCTTTCTCTAAAGTATGCGGTGATGAATTTTTGAAACGTTTTTTTACTTGATTTAGACACTCGAGCATAGCCATATCCAGGTAAGTCTACCAAATACCAGTGTTCATTTATAAGAAAATGATTGATTAATTGTGTTTTTCCTGGTCTACCAGATGTTTTTGCCAACTTTTTTTGGTTGGTCAACATATTGATTAGAGAAGATTTCCCAACATTACTACGTCCAATAAAAGCATACTCGGGGAGATTGTTTTCTGGGCATTTGGAAACCTCTTGATTGCTGACGACAAATGTTGCGGTTTTGATGTGCATTTCAAAAATCTTATAGCCCTCTCATTTTGAGCCATTCTAAGAGGATTTCATTGAATTTTTTGGGGTGCTCCATCATGGCAGCGTGTCCACATTTATCAATCCAATATAGGTTAGATTCTGGTAAAAGTTCGTGGAATTCGTCTGCAACATTTGGAGGCGTTACGATATCGTTTTTACCCCAAATGATACAGGTCGGTGTGGTCATTTTTGGCAAATCTTTGGCCATATTGTGTCGGATAGCACTTTTGGCTATGGCTAGTGTTTTGACAAGTTTATTTCTGTCATTTACAGTTTCATAAACATCATCCACAATTTCTTTTGTTGCGACTGCAGGATCATAAAAGACCTCTTCAGCTTTGGCTTTAATAACGTTATAATCGCTTCTTTTTGTATATCCACTACCCATTGCACTTTCATAAAGCCCAGAACTGCCCGTAATCACAAGTCCAGCAACTTTTTTAGGGTAGAGGTTTGTGTAATACAGTCCGATATGGCCACCTAAAGAATTTCCGAGAAGTATAAAGTCTTCATAACCTTTAAAATCTATAAAATCTTTAAGGAATAAAGCGAAATTTTTAACGTTTGTATTGAGTAAAGCAAGATCGTAAACAGGCAACTTTGGCAAAACTAACTTATAGCCGTTTTTACTGAAGTAATCAATAGGGCCATCAAAGTTGCTGAGCCCTCCCATTAATCCATGTAAAATGATAATGGGGCGTCCTTCTCCAATTTCAGTATAACTGAATTTTCCCTCCTTCTTTAACGCGTACTTCATATCGTGTCTGATAAATTGGTAACAATCGCAAAGCTAAGCAATTTTATTCAATATAAGCCCTCAAATTTTGTTCTTAATATATTGCCAAAATTGACTGCTATTTTCTAATTCATTGCTTAAAAACAACCAAAAACCCCTTTATCAACAGGTAAATGTTAATTCTGTGGAATTTAATTTAAACACCTATAAATCAGTAAGTTAAACAGTAAAAGGTGTGCATTTTATCGAATTATTTTGCGTTTAATAGAAATTTATTAACAAAGTGGTAAAATGTGGTAAAATGTGGTAATTATTTTATAATTTTGGAATACACAAAACAGTCAATTTAGAAAATAATGAACACCCTCATAGGAACATATGAATGCAAAGCAGACGCAAAAGGGCGTTTGATGCTTCCTGTTGCTCTAAAAAAGCAGTTGGCATCTTCTATGGGAAGTGGGTTTGTTTTGAAGCGTGCTGTCTTTCAGCCATGCTTGGAATTGTATCCACTGCAAGAGTGGGAAGGGTTGATGCAAAAAGTAAATAAGCTCAACCGCTTCAAAAAGAAAAATAACGATTTCATTAGAAGATTTACAGCAGGAGTAAAACCCATAGAATTGGATGCTTCTGGGCGTCTTCTTATACCAAAAGATTTGGTAGGATTTGCTAAAATAACCAAAGAGGTTGTTGTTTCTTCAGCAGTCAATATCATTGAAATTTGGGATAAAGAATTATACGAAAAAGCCATAGACGATGCGGCAAATGATTTTGCAGAATTAGCAGAAGAGGTTATGGGACAAGACGATGCTGATGGAATATCATAATCCAGTTTTGCTCGAAGAGTCGGTAAGTGGTTTAGCTATAAAAAAAAATGGGGTGTATGTAGATGTGACTTTTGGCGGTGGAGGCCATAGTCGAAAAATATTACAACACCTTGGGCCAGAAGGAAAGCTTTTCGCTTTTGATCAGGATAAAGACGCTCTTTTAAATACTGTTGATGATCATCGATTTACACTCATTAATGAGAATTTTAGGTTTATGAAGCGGTTTTTGCGCTTTCATGGAATCAAATCTGTTGATGGAATTTTGGCCGATTTTGGTGTGTCTTCATATCAATTCGATGCACCCGAAAGAGGATTTTCAATTCGATTTGATGCACCATTAGACATGCGCATGAATCAAGATGAAGAAGTTTCTGCAAAGACGATAATAAATTCTTATTCAGAAGAAGATTTGAAGCGATTGTTTTGGGAATATGGAGAATTAAGAAATGCGCCTGCATTAGCTAGAACAATTGTTACTGCTCGAGTAGACCAGCCGATTCAGACCACTTTTGAGCTCAAAAATTTGTTGAATAAATATCTGCCAAGAGGTAGACAAAATAAAATTCTAGCTCAAATCTATCAAGCAATTCGTATCGAAGTAAACAATGAGCTTGAGGTTTTGAAATCTTTCTTAATAAGCAGTAAAGAGGTGCTGAAAACAGATGGAAGATTGAGTGTCATTTCTTATCATTCATTAGAAGATCGTTTGGTAAAACGCTTCATAAGAAATGGCATGTTTGAGGGAGAGCCAGAGCGCGATATGTTTGGGAATTATACAGTCCCCTTTAAAAAGATTGGAAAATTGATTGTTCCAACAAAAGAAGAAATTAAAATTAACAACAGAGCAAGAAGTGCAAAACTTAGAATAGCACAAAAATTATAAAGTAAAGAATGAAAAATATAGTATACGACATTTTAAAAGGTACTTTTTTGATCAGTGATGGTGCCTACAAAAAATGGCGTTTGATTTTGTTTTTTTCTGCTCTAGCTATTATGATGATTGCTAGCTCACACAGTGCCGACCGAAAAGTCCATCACATAGCAAAATTGAATGAAGACGTCAAAGCGTTACGTTCATTATACGTCAAAAATAGATCTGATTTAATGGAGCTCAGGTTAGAGTCAGTTGTACGAACTCGCCTAAAAGAAAAAGGGATCGTGCCCTCCAAAACACCTCCTGTTAAAATTTTAATTGCCTCAAACGCAAACTGATAAAATGTCTGAAAAAGAAACCAACATACTAAACAAATTGTACTTCTTTTCGGGGTGTATGTTCATTTTCGCGTTGTTGGTTGTCTTTAAATTGACGAAAATTCAATTTGTTCAAGGGGAGTCTTACAGGGCTCTAGCCGAAGAACGCAGCATCAAAGATGTAGTGATTCCAGCCAATCGAGGTAATGTTTACTCTGTAGATGGTAGTTTGTTGGCAACTTCGGTACCTAAATACGATATTAGAATTGACTTGGTTACCTCTTCAGAGCGAAATTTCCAGAACAATATTCAAGCTCTTTGCGACTCGATAGCATCTTTTGATGGCGTTTCGTCTACTACGTTGCAAAAGCGCATTCGCGAAGCACGTCAAAACAAAAACCGATATTTTTTATTGGCTCGTCAAATTGATTATTCAGACTATTTACGTTTTCGGTCTTTTCCGTTACTGAATTTAGGAGCTTTTAAAGGGGGGTTGATTGTGGAGCAAACTACTAAAAGAGATTATCCATTGGGCGCTATTGCTCAACGTTCAATAGGTTATGAGCGGATAGATGATAATGGGTATGTAACACGTGTTGGTATCGATGGTGCTTTTGGTGAGCAATATTTACGTGGTATGGACGGAAAGCGTATGAAGCAGAGTATTGGTAAAGGTCAATGGAAACCAATAGATGATTTTAACCAAACTGAACCTCAAGATGGATTTGATGTGTATACTACAATAGATGTCAATATTCAAGACATTGCGCATCATGCACTTTTGGAGCAATTGGAAAAGTATAAAGCCGATCATGGCTCTGTAGTGGTTATGGAAACCAAAACTGGTGCTATAAGAGCAATTTCAAATCTTGGACGAAATGCCGTTGGAAATTATTACGAACGATTGAATTATGCCATAGGTGAATCTCATGAACCAGGATCAACTTTCAAATTGATGGCCTTGGCGGTAGCATTGGAAGACCAAAAAATAGACACTACAACTATTGTTGATACAAAAAAAGGTGTTCTTTCTTTTTATGGTAAAAAAGTAAGAGACTCAAAGAAAGGGGGTTATGGAAAAATCTCTGTTGCTGAGGCCTTCGAGGTTTCTTCCAATACAGGAATTGTGAGTGCTATTGATAATGCTTACAAAAATAACCCATCACAATTTGTAGACGGTTTGTACAAAATGAATCTCAGAGATTCGTTAGGACTCCCTATTCTAGGTGAAGGAAAGGCCATTATCCCCGATCCACGAATCAAAAATAACCGTTGGAGTGGCATTGCACTTCAGTGGATGGCTTATGGATATGGAGTGTCTTTTACGCCTTTACAAACATTAACGTTCTACAATGCAATTGCCAATAATGGAACAATGGTTAAACCGCGGTTCATTGAAAAAATCAAAACCATCGACACTACTATAGAAGTATTTGAAACAGAGGTCATCAACCCTCAAATATGTTCTAAAGAAACGGTACAGAAACTTCAAAAACTTCTTCAAAATGTTGTTGAAAAAGATCATGGAACAGGACATGGATTATATGCCGAAACATTTTCGATGGCTGGTAAAACAGGCACATGTCAGAAAGATTATAGAAATAAAGAGCAACTGAATTACATATCTACTTTTTCTGGTTATTTCCCTGCAGAAAATCCTCAATATTCTTGTATTGTGGTCATCCACGAGCCCGACAAAAGTGTGGGGTACTATGGAGCAGATGTTTCTGGGCCAGTATTTAAAAAAATTGCTCAAAAAATATATACAAGTGCACCAGTAGTTGATGTCATCGATCAAATTAATAAACAATCAGCAGCAGTAGAGCAACAGTATCAGAAGTATTATACCACTGCCGAAAAGTACAAAACCATCATGCCAAACCTAAAGGGCTTGCCAGCGATGGATGCCATTACTATTTTAGAAAATATGGGTCTAAGCGTCAAACTTGTTGGGCGAGGAAAAGTACGCAATCAATCGATAAAAAAAGGTGAAAAAGTGACACCAAAAGCCACTGTAATACTAGAACTATCGTGAGTGTTTTAAAAGACATATTATATAATGTTGCCTTGCTTTCTGTACAAGGGTCAACCGATGTACGCATCAATACACTTCAATATGATTCTAGAAAGATTAAAAAAAATGATGTTTTTGTAGCCATCAAAGGAGTGCATTCTGATGGTCATTCTTTTATAAATAAGGCCATTGAAAATGGCGCAAGTGTTGTTGTGGCAGAATCTATACCAACAACAAAAGCGAAAAATATAACCTATATAGAAGTTGAATCTTCGTCTTCAGCATTGGCTTTTATGGCTGCTAATTTTTATCAGCATCCATCTAAAAATCTGAAACTCGTTGGCGTTACCGGAACCAACGGCAAAACAACAATAACCTCACTTTTATTTAATTTATTTAAAGCTGCTGGATACAAGGTAGGACTCATCTCAACAGTAAAAATAATGGTAGATGACCTAAGCTATTCTACAACCCACACTACTCCAGATTCTTTAGTTATTAATGCTTATTTAAAGCAAATGAGTGATGTAGGAGTGGAGTTTTGTTTTATGGAAGTTAGCTCACATGGTATACATCAACATAGAGCAGAGGGGCTCGACTTTGAAGGAGGAATTTTCACCAACCTTTCGCACGATCATTTGGATTATCATTTTTCTTTTGCAGCATATCGTGATGTAAAAAAATCTTTTTTTGATGGTTTACCAAAAACAGCATTTGCGCTTACCAATGCAGATGATAAAAATGGTAAGATTATGCTCCAAAACACTAAGGCCAAAACATACAGTTATGCTTTAAAAAGCTATGCTGATTACCGCACTCAAATACTCGAAAATCATTTTAAGGGATTACTCTTAAAAATAAATGACAGTGAGCTCTGGGTGAAACTGATAGGAAGTTTCAATGCTTATAACCTTACGGCTGTATTTGCGTGCGCTGACATTTTAGGGTTGAAAAAGGATGAACTTTTGCGTTTGATGAGTACACTCGAAAATGTCAGTGGACGTTTCGAATATTTTATTACGGCCAATAATATTACCGTAATCGTAGATTATGCCCACACTCCAGATGCTCTCAAAAATGTATTGCAAACCATCAATGATATTCGTACACAAAACGAAAATTTAATTTCTGTTGTTGGTTGTGGAGGTGATCGTGATAAAACAAAGCGTCCAAAAATGGGACATATTGCTTCGGCATTGAGCTCTAAGGTTATTTTCACAAGCGACAATCCAAGATCCGAAGATCCTGAAGCCATTATTTCTGAAATAGAAAAAGGAGTAGAGCCGCAGAATTACAAGAAAATTATGGCTATTACAAACCGCAAACAAGCTATAAAAACAGCATGTCAATTGGCCAATTCCAATGACATCATTCTTGTAGCAGGAAAAGGACATGAATCTTATCAGGAAATAGATGGAGTACGCACAGAATTTAATGACTATAAAGTAGCTCAAGAATGTTTAAACCAATTACAAAAATAATATGCTGTACTATTTGTTCGAATATTTAGAAAAAGAATTTCAGTTTCCAGGAGCATCACTCTTTGGGTTTTTGACATTTAGAGCGGCTTTGGCAATCATTTTATCATTATTGATTTCAACAATTTTTGGAAAAAAAATAATCAATTTCTTACAGGCAAAGCAGGTTGGTGAGACCATTCGTGACTTGGGCTTGGATGGACAAAAAGAAAAAGCAGGGACACCAACCATGGGCGGTTTGATCATAATTCTTGCCACCTTAGTACCGGTACTTTTAGTAGCTAAATTGGATAATATTTACATCATTCTTTTGCTCATCACTACATTGTGGATGGGGGTTATTGGTTTTATTGATGATTACCTCAAAAAATTCAAAAATGATAAAGAAGGACTCAAAGGAAGGTTTAAAGTTATTGGGCAAATTGGATTGGGCCTAATTGTTGGACTCACTTTATTTTTTCATTCCGAAGTTACCATCAAAGAACAAATTCCTGTAAAGGCACGGTCAGCGGTTTCCATGCAACAAGAGGTGTCGCAGCAATTTTATCCAGAATCAAAATCAACAAAAACAACAATTCCATTTTTTAAGGCCAACGAATTTGATTATGCCGATTTGATTACATGGATTCATCCAAGTTTAGAGAAATATGCTTGGATCGTATTTGTTTTGGTTGTGATTTTTATCATCACAGCAGTCTCAAATGGTGCAAATTTGACCGATGGTATAGATGGTTTAGCAGCTGGGACTTCCGCGATTATTGTGTTGACCTTAGGAATTTTTGCTTGGGTTTCAGGTAATATAATTTTTTCCGACTACCTCAACATCATGTATATCCCTCGCGTCGAGGAAATTACTATTTATATCGCTGCTTTTGTAGGAGCGCTTATTGGATTTTTGTGGTACAATACTTATCCCGCACAAGTGTTTATGGGCGACACAGGAAGTTTGACTATTGGAGGAATCATTGCTGTAATAGCGATTGCCGTTCGAAAAGAGTGGTTGATTCCTTTATTGTGTGGTATTTTCTTGGCCGAAAATTTATCGGTAATCTTTCAAGTAGGTTATTTCAAATACACAAAGAAAAAATTTGGTACAGGTCGACGAATTTTCAAAATGTCGCCCTTACATCATCATTATCAAAAATCAGGATATCACGAAAGTAAAATTGTTACTCGATTTTGGATTATAGGAATTCTCTTAGCAATCCTTACAATCGTAACCTTGAAAATTAGATAAATGAAACGATTGGTTGTACTTGGTGGTGGCGAAAGCGGTGTAGGTACAGCGCTGTTGGGAAAGCAAAAAGGATTTGAAGTCTTTGTTTCAGATTATGGAATCCTTAAAAAAGCGTACAAGGACGTTCTTATACATAATGAGATTGAATGGGAAGAAGGGATGCACACTGCTTCAAAAATTTTGAATGCAGATGTGGTCATGAAGAGTCCTGGGATTTCTGAGCATGTGCCTATAGTAGAGACGCTTCTAAACAAAGGAGTGTCCGTGATTTCTGAAATTGAATTTGCAGCTCAGTTTACTTCTGCAAATATCATAGGTATAACAGGAAGTAATGGAAAAACTACTACGACCATGATGACACATCATATCCTAAATCATGCGAAATTGAGTGTTGCCATGGGTGGAAATATTGGTGATAGTTTTGCAGGACTAATAGGTCAAAATCCAGATCATTTTGTTTTGGAGTTGAGTAGTTTTCAATTGGATGGAATCCAAAAATTTAGACCACACATAGCTGTACTGACCAACATAACACCCGATCATTTGGATCGCTATGACAATAAGTTTGAACATTACATTGCTTCCAAATTTAGGATTGTGATGAATCAAACCAAAGAGGATTATTTGATTTATGATGCCGATGACGATGTTATCAATGCGTATATCCAATCCCATCAAATTCAATCCATATTAGTGCCTTTTTCGCTAACTAAAACTTTAGCGCAAGGGACGTATTTGAAACAAAAAGAGATTATTATAAAATTTAAAAAAGAAGAACATATAATGCCAACAACAAATTTAGCTTTAGAAGGAAAGCACAACATCAAAAATGCAATGGCAGCGGCCACAGTCGCTCACCTTCTCAAAATACGAAAGGACACCATTCGTGAAAGTTTAGAATGTTTTCAAGGGGCAGAGCATCGCTTAGAAAATGTATTGAAAATCAATAAAGTACAATACATCAATGATTCTAAGGCAACCAATGTAAATGCGACTTATTTTGCATTAGAGAGCATGAGCGCACCAACGGTCTGGATTGTTGGTGGCGTAGACAAAGGAAATGACTACAGTGCATTGTTTCCATTTGTAAACGAAAAAGTAAAGGCAATTATTTGTCTTGGTAAAAACAACGAAGCTTTATTCAAAAATTTTGAACATATGGTCGATGTAATGGTTGAAACTCAATACATGTCAGAAGCGGTAAAGATTGCGTACAACATAGCTACATCTGGAGAAAATGTTTTGCTTTCCCCAGCTTGTGCTAGCTTCGATTTGTTTAAAAATTATGAAGATAGAGGACATCAATTTAAATCTGCAGTTCGCGCACTATAAATGATAAAATTTGGTAACATAAAAGGAGATCGAATGATATGGGCCATTGTAGCGCTTTTGGCCATATTTTCATTCTTGCCAGTGTATAGTGCCGCCAGTAATTTGGCTTATACCTATGGTGATGGTCAGACCTTTTCTTATTTCATCAAACATTTTGTACATCTGTTCTTAGGGTTTTCGATTATATATGCCATTCATAGAATTCCTTATCGCTATTTCAAAGGGTTGTCAATGGTAATGTTTCCTGTTGTACTCATTCTCCTGTTGGTTACCTTATTGCAAGGAACAACTATAGATGGCGCCAACGCAAGTCGATGGATTCGTGTGCCGTTTGTAGGATTTACATTTCAGACGTCTACATTAGCTGCTCTTGTGCTTATGGTTTTTGTGGCGCGTTACCTTTCTAAGATTTTTGAACAAGAGATTTCATTCAAATCGTCTATCATGCCGCTTTGGTTACCAGTTTTTGTGGTGCTTATTTTGATACTTCCAGCCAATTTTTCTACAACAGCGATAATTTTTACGATGATCTTGGTTTTAGCATTTTTGGGCGGTTATCCTTTAAAATATTTAGCTGCAATAGTGGGATCAGGATTATTGGTTCTCAGTTTTTTTGTACTTATTGCCAAAGCTTTTCCTGATGCAATGCCCAACAGAGTTGATACATGGGGCAGCAGAATTGCCAATTTTATGGATGACCGCGATTCAGAAGAAGATTATCAGATAGAAAAAGCAAAAATTGCGATAGCAACTGGAAGTTTGTATGGATTAGGTCCAGGTAAAAGTGTACAAAAAAACTTTTTACCTCAGTCCTCATCCGATTTCATTTTTGCCATTATTATTGAAGAATATGGTTTGTTGGGTGGTCTATTTTTGTTGGTGTTATACCTTTTATTATTGTTCAGAATAGTTGTAGTGGCACAAAAGGCAGAAACTGTTTTTGGAAAATTACTCACTATTGGAGTAGGGCTTCCTATCATTTTTCAAGCACTCATAAATATGGGCGTAGCTGTTGAGTTATTCCCTGTTACTGGACAAACGTTACCTCTCATTAGTAGTGGTGGAACATCCATTTGGGTTACCTGTCTAGGGATTGGAATTATACTCAGTGTGAGTGCCAAAAGAGAAGAAATTAGAAATCAATCTGAGGATGAGCAACATCCTCTCGAAATATTAAGTGAAGCGTTATAATGAGCAGGTATAAATTCATATTTTCTGGAGGAGGCACGGGAGGTCATATTTTCCCAGCACTATCCATTGCTCATGCGCTCAAAGTCCGCTATCCAAAATCTGATATACTTTTTGTGGGTGCAAAAGGGAAAATGGAAATGGAAAAAGTACCCAATGCGGGATTTAAAATTACTGGACTTTGGATATCGGGAATACATCGAAAACAATTGTTTAAAAACTTATTATTTCCATTCAAACTAATAACCAGTTTAGTACGATCGATTTTTATTGTGCTAACATTTAAACCAGATATAGTGATAGGAACCGGTGGTTTTGCTAGTGGTCCAGTATTGTATGTCGCATCGCTTTTTGGTAAACCAACGCTCGTTCAAGAGCAAAATTCTTATCCTGGAATCACCAATAAGTTGCTGGCGAAGAAGGCGAATAAAATATGTGTTGCATATGATGGATTAGAGTCGTTTTTTCCTAAAGATAAAATTATTATCACTGGGAATCCAGTGCGTCAAGATCTATTAGATTTTGACCAAAATGAAGATGCTCACAAAGTGTTTAAATTGAATTCAGACAAGAAAACACTTCTTGTTTTAGGTGGAAGTTTGGGCGCACGAAGAATAAATCAATTAATAGAAGCGCAATTGTCTTACTTTCAAAACAATGAAATACAAGTGATATGGCAATGCGGAAAATTGTATTACGAAGAATATAAGCATCATCAACAAGCTCCAGGAGTTCAGGTGTTTGCTTTTGTAAAACGCATGGATCTTGCCTATGCTGCAGCAGACATCATTGTTTCAAGAGCTGGGGCAAGTTCTGTTTCAGAATTATGTATTGTTGGCAAACCCGTGATTTTCATCCCATCGCCAAATGTTGCAGAAGATCATCAGACCAAAAATGCTTTGGCTGTTTCTAAAAAAAATGCAGCTCTACTCATTTCGGAAAAAGACTTAGATCAAAATTTTGAACGTCAGTTTACAGAGCTTATAAAGAATACTAGTTTGCAACACCAATTAGCGGATAACATTAAAATGTTAGCTAAAAAATCGGCCACAGATGATATTGTTAGTGAAATTGAAAAATTGATAAACGCATGAAATTAAGCACGTTCCATAACATATATTTTATAGGTATTGGCGGTATCGGTATGAGTGCATTGGCGAGTTATTTTCATGCAGCGCAAAAGTCTGTTTCAGGTTACGATAAAACACCAAGCGAAAACACCAATACATTGGAGAATGTTGGTATATCTATTAGCTATACGGACGATGTTGATAGCGTTCATTCCATGTTTTTGGACAACTCAAAGACTTTGGTTGTGTATACACCTGCAGTTCCGCAAACTAATTCAATTCTGACTTATTTCAATACGCATAATTTTACCGTTTTAAAACGTTCAGAGGTTTTGGGTTTGATTACAAAAGACACATTTTGTTTGGCAATTGCTGGAACACATGGCAAAACTACAACCACTAGTATTTTAGGTCATTTAATGATTGAAGCAAACCAAAACATGACTGCATTTTTAGGTGGTATTTCAGAAAATTACAATTCAAATTTGATTCAAAATGGTAATATGGCTACCGTTGTTGAAGCTGATGAATTTGATCGTTCATTTATGACACTTTCACCAAATTTTGCTTGTATCACTTCCATGGACGCAGATCACTTGGATGTCTATGGCGATAAAGAAAGCTTAAAGCAGTCTTTTTTAGATTTTTCAAATAATATTGATCCCAATGGTAAGCTTTTTGTACATGAGGCGCTCAATATAAAAGGAATATCTTACGGAGTCGAATCAAATACAGATTATAGCGCGACAAATGTTCGGATAATAAACGGCGCTTACAGTTTTGATTTAAAAACCCCCTCTAGTTTACATAAAGAGTTTAAATTTCATTTACCTGGAAAACATAATTTAAACAATGCAGTAGCAGCCCTTGCAATGGCTTTGGAATATGGGTGTTCTGTACAAAAATTATACTCTGCGATGAATTCCTACAGAGGAGTAAAGCGACGTTTTTCATACAAAATAAAAAATGAATCATTTGTATTTATTGATGACTATGCACATCATCCAAAAGAGATTGATGCCGTTCATCAAGCAATTTTAGAAATGCATCCAAATAAAAAAATTACAGCTGTATTTCAGCCACATTTGTTCAGTAGAACTCAGGATTTTGCTGATGATTTCGCCCATTCACTTTCGGTTTTTGATGCAGTTTTATTATTAGAAATATATCCTGCTCGAGAACTTCCTATCTCTGGGGTGAATTCTTTATGGTTGCTTGAAAAAATCAACGCTCCAATAAAAAAATTAGTGTCTAAAACAGGCCTTTTTGAAGCTATAGAATCGATTAACTATCCTGTATTGGTGACCATGGGTGCAGGCGATATTGGCGCACTTGTAGAACCGCTTTCAAAAGAACTAGAACATGCGTAGATATACAAACATATTGAAAGCTTTTTTATTACTTTTTTTGGTGGTGTTCCTTTTTGCATTTTCATCCAAACGAAGCAACCATTTGCCAATCCTAAATACTCATGTAAAATTTGTTGGGAAAGATCACTTATTAATCAGTAAAAACATGGTTAATAAATTGTTAATACAAAATCAGCAAGCAGTGGAATGTATGCCTAAAGATATTTTAGATTTGAATGTATTGGAGGCCAAAATATCATCTCATCCGATGATAGAGAATGCGGAGGTGTATCTCACTGTAAATGGGGAAGTTACAGTAGAAGTAACACAACGAACACCTCTTGCAAGAGTGATTTCTGAGCCTTCATTTTACATTGATAGCCAAGGAGAAATGATGCCCCTCTCTTCAGAGTACAGTGCACGTGTGGTAGTGGTTCATGGTAATGTAGATGCAACAAATATAGATGCTGTGCATCAATTGTTAGAGCATGTATCTCATGATGATTTTTTAAAACTATATGTTACTGAAATCATCGTTAATGAAGAACAACAATTTTCATTGTTCTTGCGTACATACGATTTTGAAGTTGTTGTAGGTACTTTGGAACATTTGACCAATAAAATGAACAATTTAAAGGCATTTTATCAAAAAGCGAAAAAAGATAAGATGCTTCAAACATATAAAACAGTGAATTTACAATTCAACCAACAGGTTGTTTGTACAAAATTATAATTCTATGGAAACTCAAAATATTGCAGTAGGTTTGGATATTGGAACCACAAAAATCGTTGCGATGATTGGCCAAAAAAACCAATACGGTAAATTGGAAACAATTGGCGTGGGAAAATCAAAAAGTATGGGCGTGCATCGAGGTGTTGTGAATAACATCACCCAAACCATTCAGTCCATTCAAAATGCAGTGGCAGAAGCCGAAGCAACATCAGATGTCAAAATTGATGGTGTAACTGTAGGTATAGCAGGACAACACATTAGAAGTCTGCAACACAGCGATTACATCACTAGATCTAATGCAGAACAAGTCATCAATGAAGATGATATCGACCGACTCATAAATCAGGTGCATAAACTTGTGATGTTGCCAGGTGAAGAGATCATTCATGTTTTACCACAGGATTTTAAAGTTGATGGTCAAGCAGAGATAAAAGAACCAATCGGAATGTATGGCGAGCGTCTAGAAGCAAATTTTCATGTTGTGGTTGGTCAAGTGTCGTCCATTCGAAATATTGGTCGCTGTATTCAGACTGCTGGATTGAGTTTGGAGGGTATTACTCTAGAACCATTGGCTTCAGCCAAAGCAGTGCTGAGTCAAGAAGAAAAAGAAGCTGGTGTTGCGCTCATCGATATTGGTGGCGGAACTACAGATTTAGCCGTGTTCAAAGACGGTATTATCAGACATACTGCTGTAATTCCTTTTGGCGGAAATGTCATTACCGAAGACATCAAAGAAGGGTGTTCCATTATTGAAAAACAAGCAGAATTATTAAAAATTAAATTTGGATCAGCTTGGCCAGGTGAGAACAAAGACAATGAAATTGTTTCTATCCCAGGATTAAGAGGTAGAGATCCGAAAGAAATTTCACTAAAAAACTTATCAAAAATAATCCATGCTCGTGTTGTAGAAATTATAGAACAAGTTTATGTAGAAATTAAAAACTACGGACATGAAGAGCAAAAGAAAAAACTCATTGCAGGGATTGTTCTAACGGGTGGAGGAAGTCAGTTGAATCACTTAAAACAACTTGTAGAATACATCACTGGAATGGATACGCGTGTGGGCTATCCAAATGAACATTTGGCAGGTGATAGCGACGGCGACATCACTAGTCCATTATACGCCACGGCAGTAGGATTGGTATTGGATGGTTTAGAACGTCAAGAAAAGCAAACAACCATTGATGAATCTTCGCAAGATGAAGAAACTCCAGAGCCCACAATCGAAAAACCCCCAGTTCGTTCCAAAGGATTTTTGGAGAAATTAACCGAACGCGTAAAGGATTTTTTAGAAAATGCAGAATAACCAACAACAAAAAAATAAATTTATGAGCAGTAACAACGAACTCGGAATCACATTTGATTTACCAAAAAATCAATCAAACGTCATCAAAGTCATTGGTGTAGGTGGTGGTGGTAGCAATGCCATCAACCATATGTTTAAACAAGGCATAAAAGGTGTAGATTTTGTGATTTGCAACACCGATGCACAAGCCCTAAACAATAGTGGTGTGCCCAACAAAATTCAATTGGGACTTCATATTACAGAAGGGTTAGGTGCTGGTGCAAATCCTGAAATTGGTGAAAAAGCAGCTGTTGAAAGTTTAGATGATATTCGAACCATGTTGGATACCAATACAAAAATGGTGTTCATTACCGCCGGTATGGGTGGTGGAACAGGGACTGGTGCTGCGCCTATTATCGCCAAAATGGCTAAAGAACTTGATATTCTAACTGTTGGAATTGTGACCATGCCATTTCAATTTGAAGGAAAAATTAGAAATACTCAAGCACATAAAGGCATTGAAAAACTCAGAAAAGTTGTTGATTCGTTGGTGATCATCAATAACAATAAGCTTCGCGAAGTGTATGGTAACCTAGGTTTCAAAGCAGGGTTCTCAAAAGCAGATGAAGTGCTTTCCACAGCTGCTCGTGGAATTGCCGAAGTCATCACGCACCATTACACACAAAATATTGATTTGCGCGATGCAAAAACAGTGCTTACCAATAGCGGCACAGCCATCATGGGGGCCTCCACCGCAGTAGGAGAGAGCCGAGCAAAAAAAGCAATTACAACGGCACTTGACTCCCCTTTATTGAACGACAACAAAATAACTGGCGCCAAAAATGTTCTCCTTTTAATTGTCTCTGGAAATCAAGAAATTACTATTGACGAAATTGGAGAAATAAATGACCACATACAAGCAGAAGCTGGATATGGGGCCAATATCATTATGGGTGTTGGTGAGGACGAAAAACTGGGCGAAGCAATTTCTGTAACTGTTATCGCTACAGGTTTTGATGTTGATCAGCAGAACGATATTACAAACGTTGAACCCAAAAAAGTGGTTCATGCTTTGGAAGATGATCAAACCATGGAACATGATTTGACACCAGCAGAAACTACTGAGTCATTTGAGGATGATAATGAGGTGGTTTCAGAAAAAGAGACCATTGTACATGCACTAGAAGATGATTCAGATTTGTTTGATTTACAAGTTGCAGAAGACCAATCCATGGATCTCATTCCCACTACAGAACTCATAAAGTCTATGGATGTTGTTTTTGAAGAAGTTGTTGCCGAAATTTCTGAAGATGAATTCATTATTAATGAAGTGAAAAATGAAACAAATCAGGATACCGAAATTGAACAAGAAGACCAAACCATGCTTACTTTCGATTTACCAATCCAACACTCTTCAACCTCTGAAATTGACGACAATGTTGAAATTTTTGAACTTCAAGACAACATTAATGAAATTGAAGTTGATGACTACATAGAATTGGTAGCTGTTAATGAACCCAGTACTGAAGAGGAACAACGTTACACGCTTGATGATCACATCATCTTAGAGAATACAACTCAAGAATTTGATGCTTCAAATCAAGCCAGCTCACCAGAACCTCAGGTTGACACAGAATTGGTCTTTTCAAAAGTTACTGTAAAAGAAAGACAAGTCACCAAAGCACCAGTAGAAGATGAAGATCCATTTAACAATCCGATTTCTAAAACTTTGCGCGACCGAGCCGATGAACGTCGCAAGAAAATGAAAGCGTTCAATTACAAATTCAATACCTCAAAAGTGGATGAGTTTGAAAAAGAACCAGCTTATAAGCGAAAAGGTATAGAATTGAGTGATACTTCATCTTCTGAAAATTTAGCATCAAGATCATCTGTTGCATTAGATGATAATGAGGACGTCCAAGTGCGGACAAATAATTCTTATTTGCATGATAATGTAGATTAAATTCAATATGATAACTGTATAAAAACCTGAATATATGTTCAGGTTTTTTTGTTGATGTACTCATCATATTTACTTATATTCGTAGTCCTAATTTTTTATTGAAATGAGTTTACAAGACAACCTAATGACCGCCATGAAAGCTGCTATGAAATCTAAGGATAGTGTAGCACTTACAGCCTTAAGATCCATCAAATCCGCCATCCTCCTTGCACAAACAGAAAGTGGTTCCAAAGGCAGTATGAGTGAAGCTGATGAAGTGAAACTTCTTCAGAAATTAGTAAAACAACGCCGTGATAGTGCTACAATTTTTGCAGCACAAAATCGTTCAGATTTAGCTGAACCAGAATTAGCTGAAGTAGAAATAATTAGTCAGTTTTTACCGGAAATGTTATCGGAAGCAGAGGTTGAAAAGCATGTTATAGATGCCATTGCAAAATTAGGAGCGACCAGTATGAAAGATATGGGTAAAGTGATGGGTGTTGTTAGTAAAGAATTAGCTGGAAAAACAGATGGGAAAACCATTTCAACACTTGTGAAGAAGAATTTAATAACTTAATAAAATGGCTGCGTAGCTCAATTGGATAGAGCACTGGATTTCGGCTCCAGCGGTTGAAGGTTCGACCCCTTTCGCAGTCACTTGAAGGGAATTGCTTAAATGTAGTTCCCTTTTTTATTGTCATACGTGCACCCACACGTGCACCTTAAGTATTTTTTTATATATTTGAGCTATGATAATCACTCTAAAACTTGACAAGAACGTAAAAAAGTCTGGTCGTCAAT
>JAQWFW010000027.1 GCA_029238515.1 Flavobacteriaceae bacterium
CCGTACTCTTTTGTGGTATGTATTATCTGAGGCACGTTTTTTTGGATATTTTATTTGGTGGGTAGAGTATTTCTTCTGCTCCAAATTTGTTAAAATCTCTTCAGGATTATTCCCTAGATCTATTCCAATATCATTAACAAGTACCAATTCGCCATCATCAGTAATTTTGGCATAAAGGGATAATTCTGTGTACGCAGGACCTCTTTTAACCAATGCTCCACCAGAATTATTACAAACACCTCCAACAATAGAAGCACCAATGCATGAAGAGCCAATTACAGAGTGTGGTTCTCTACCATAGGGCTCTAATAGATTCTCTAATCCAAATAAAGTACTTCCAGACAACCCAATAATTTGCTGTCCTTCATTGATGACGTGTATACCATTGACACGCATTGTATTGATGATTACTATTGGCCTGTCATAATCATACCCGTAAGGCGTAGATCCACCTGTAAGTCCTGTATTAGCTGCTTGCATAATGACGATAAGATCATGTGAAACACAAACCTCTAAAAGCTTCCAAATTTCCAATAAGGTAGCTGGTTTAGCAACAGCCAAGGCCTCACCTTCTCCGTATCGCCAGCCCTTAGAATACCTTTTTTTGTTCCAATTTGCTGTTAGGATGTATTTCGCACCAGAAATATTTTTTAAATCTTGAATGATGTTATACTTCATTTGAGTCATTTTACAGCCGATAAAAAGATTTTTTTTGGAATGATTTACAATTCTTAAAGA
The DNA here is from genome assembly GCA_029238515.1 of Flavobacteriaceae bacterium. GTDB lineage: Bacteria > Bacteroidota > Bacteroidia > Flavobacteriales > Flavobacteriaceae > UBA3537. The sequence goes on from JAQWFW010000027.1 coordinate 739, forward strand.
TATGAAATTTGAAGAACCTACTTTATATTACACGAATTAAAAAGATTGGTATGTTTTTTGTTTCAAGTGTTTATCTTTACTGTCATTAACCAGTGCACCTATATGCAACGATTTTTAATTTATATTTTTTTTTTTATTGGGTTACAATTATGTAATGCGCAACCTGAAACAGCTCGAAAAACATTGCGGATTAAGGCAAAAGAAATAGGAAAGATCGATGAAAACTCATCATCTATACTAGAACTTTCACCCATAAGAGGATTAACAACGAAGGATGTAAAAATAACAATGGGCATCCCTCCCATTGATGGTTTTTCGAAAAAAGAACGAAGTATTTCAGCTCATCGAGATGTGGTGGATCCCACATGGGAAATCAAACAAAAGTTTAGTGAAAATCAGAAAGATGTATCTAAATATGGAAAAGATTATTATTTGGGCAACATAAAAACAAAATCAAAATACATACGCATCGTATGTCGTGACCATGAGTATGAAGATGGTGACCGTATTAAATTGATGCTCAATAAAGTTGTACTTCACCCTAATATTGTTCTTAGAAATTCGGGCTATGTGATGGATATAGAACTGGACGAGGGGCTAAATTCTATACAGTTTTATGCCTTAAATGAAGGGACTTCTAGTCCCAATACTGCAGAACTTAAAGTTTATGACGAAAATGGAAGCATTATTGGCTCCGGACAATGGTTATTGACCACGGGTTATAAAGCCAATTTGATGGTATTACTACAATAAAAAATAACTAATATCAACAACGCTTAAAAACTAAATATTGGAAAATTAGGGCTTGATCTATTTTCATTTTTTAAGTTAATTTTTTTAATTTTAATTAATTAAAATTAAAATTATCAAAGATAATTTAATTTTTGGATGGTTTTTTGGATATAAAGCACAATATATTTAAATTTACACTTTAACTTTAAAAATTTAATCAATGAAAAAAATTACTTTTAAATTACTTTTGCTTTTGTTCGGCATTACAGCTCATTCACAAACCACATTGTGGTCAACTGATTGTGAAGATTATGGTACTGCAGATTACTCTGTGGTGGATTTAGATGGCGATGGAAATGGTTTTTCACCAATAGATTATGGACCTGTGGGTGGACCAACAGATTTTAAATTTTTCTCGGAATCGTGGAGTACAACGACATTTTTAGCTCTAACTCCTGACAATTGGCTCTTTAGCCCCGAAGTGACTTTTGCTAATGATACCGAAAGTGTCACTATTTCTGCGGACGTTTTTGCGCAAGACACAAGTTGGCCAGCTGAAAAATTTTCTATTGGGTTGTATGATTTTGTTTCAGATACACAATATGACTTTCACACTGAAGTATTGACTTCAGCTGATAATCAAGAATCTCCAAAAACTGTTTCGATAACAATTGGAAGTTCGGTTACTGATTTTTCAGGATTAACATTAAGAATGTTTGTGAGACATTTTGATTGCTCTGATAATTTTAGATTTATTGTAGATAATATGTCTGTATCTACTAGTTCATCAGCTGGTATTGAAGATTACGAAGCTAAAGCGTTTAAAGCGTTCCCCAACCCTGTAGCGGATATGCTTACAATTCAAGGGAATTTACCAATCGATCAAGTGGAAGTATTTAACCAACTTGGCCAAAGAGTTCTTACAGTAAGGGAAAATGCTTTACAAAACAACCAGATTGACTTAAGTCGTTTAAACGCTGGTATTTATTTTGTAGAAATTACTTCTGAAACGAAAACTGAAACTTTACGAGTTGTTAAGAAATAACTTTTTAGTTGAATAAAATTAAAAGCACCACAAAATTGTGGTGCTTTTTTTGTTAAAAAGATTTATTTCCCAATACAAAAATTAGCAAATATATTCCCCAAAAGGTCGTCCGTAGAAATCTCGCCTGTAATACGCCCAAAGTGATAAAGCGCCTCTCGGATGTCTATGGCCAAAAGATCGCCAGAAAGTCCTGTTTGCAACCCTTCTTGAACTTTTTGAATATTAGTTAATGCTTCACCTAAAGCATCATAATGGCGTGCATTGGTGATGATGGTGTCGTTGTTGCGGAGTTGTCCACCATGCACAAGATCCAAAAGCTGAGTTTTGAGTGCTTCTACCCCCTCGCCTGTTTTGGCACTCATGTGTAATGGTTCAAGTTCAGAAAAGACTTTGGATACCAATGCTTTGTCTGCTAAATCCATTTTATTCAGCACCACAAGCGCTTCTTTTTCAGGGTATTGTGCTTTGGTATATGCAACAGAAGACAATACATCGGCAGCATTAGATTTTGAAATTACGGAAGCATCAATCAATTGAATAATAACTTGCGATTGCGCCATTTTTGTAAAGGTTTTTTCAATTCCGATAGCTTCTACAGTATCATCGGTTTGACGAATTCCTGCAGTATCAATAAAACGGAATTTTATACCTTCAATGATGAGTTCGTCTTCAATAGCATCACGCGTCGTTCCGGCTATATTACTCACAATGGCTTTGTCTTCGTTTAAAAGTGCGTTGAGTAACGTAGATTTTCCAACATTAGGCGCACCAACAATAGAAATAGGCACTCCATTTTTGATGACATTTCCTGTCGAAAAAGAATCAATAAGGTATTTTAAAACCTTTACAATGCGTTGCAATAAATCTTCAAATTGTTGCCGGTCGGCAAAAGCGACATCTTCTTCTGAAAAGTCCAGTTCTAGCTCAATCAATGAAGCAAAATTGAGTAACTCTTGACGTAAGGTTTTAATTTCAGAACTAAACCCACCGCGCATTTGTTGCAAAGCGATTTGGTGCGCTGCTGCACTGTCACTCGCAATCAAATCGGCAACCGCTTCGGCCTGACTCAAATCCATTTTTCCATTGAGAAATGCACGTAAGGTAAACTCCCCTGCTTCAGCAGCACGGCACCCTTTTCGGATGAATAATTGCATGATTTCTTGTTGTATGTAACTACTGCCATGACACGAAATTTCGACGACATCCTCACCTGTATACGATTGAGGATTTTTAAAAATACTCACTAATACTTCATCCAGAACTCGATCACCATCGACAATATGTCCCAAATGCACCGTATGGGTTGGTTGGTTTAAAAGGTCTTTGTTGTGAATGGATCTGAACAGTGTATTAGAAATACTTAAGGCATCTGGGCCAGAAACACGAAGTACAGCGATTGCACCAGCTCCAGAAGCGGTGGCAAGGGCTATGATGGTATCGTGGTGCGTCATGCAAAAAACTTTTGACAAAAATATTAATATTCTATCAAACCAAAGGAGTATTGAAATTTAATTTATTTTTGCAAAAAAACTATAACAATGAATTTACGTCATTTATTTATATCATTTATCATTTTAGGATTTTCTTATGGGTGTAAATCATCTGAAAACTCAGACAAAACATACACAATAAATGTTCAAGCTGATGGTGTCTACGATGGTATTCGTGCTTATCTCAATCGAAATGAGAATGGCAAAAATGTAACGGCCACAGATACCGCTATAGCCATCAACGGTTCGTTCTTGTTTAAAGGCGATTTTGAAGCACATGAAATGCGTTCTTTGAGTATTGATGGCATTAGAGGTCAAGCATTTTTTGTTTTGGAATCAGGAGAGACAAACATTGTAGCCTACAAAGACAGTATTCAGCAATCGAAGGTAACTGGTGGACACAATAATGATGCTTTTAACGCTTATAAATCTGGTTATGAACGTATTACAAATAAATTGAATGGCTTAAGAAAAGAGTTCTCTGCAGCAAGAGAGAATCCAGAGTTGATGAAACAACTGCAAAGCCAGAACAATGCACTTCGTGAAGAAATGAAAAATTATGGATTTACATTTTTAAAAGAATATCCAAACTCAGATTTTTCATTGATGCTTTTAGAACTTGTTACAGCGCAAAAATCATTTGATGTAGCAGCAGCAAAAGATGTTTTGGCTTTGATGAGTGAAGAATTGCTTAGCAAGCCCAGTAATTCAAACAAAGTACTTAAAATTCAGCAGAAAATAGATGCAGCTGAAGCGGTAAGTTCCATTGCTATTGGTGCATTGGCACCAGATTTTACAGCACCAAATCCAGAGGGTAAATCCATAACAATGAACGCTATTAAAGGAAAAATAACCATCATCGATTTTTGGGCGTCTTGGTGTAGACCTTGTCGTGTGGAAAATCCGACGTATGTGCGTCTTTATGAGGAATACCACGATAAAGGATTAGAAATTATCAGTGTTTCCTTGGACCGTCAAAACCAAAAACAACGCTGGATAGATGCCATTGAAAAAGACAAACTCACTTGGTATAATGTGTCCAATTTGAAATTTTGGAACGATCCTGTTGCTAAACTTTACAATATTACTTCGATTCCTGCCGCATTTATTGTCGATGAGCAAGGGGTCATTATTGCAGAGCGTTTACGTGGCCCAGCACTTGAAGCAAAAATTGCTGAGCTTCTAGATTAAAGCTTGTTGTTGTATTTCAAATAAAGCAACCAAGCAATAGGTGCGGCTAGTAAAAGAACAGCCCACAAGTGTATTTCGAGTACCCATGGTGCAACAACAATTGTTAGGGCATAGCCACCAATTGCTCCGCCAAAATGTGCATCATGACCTATGTTTCCAAGTCTTGTTTTCATGCCATAAATAGAAAAGAGCAAATACCCTACTCCTACGACATAAAATGGAATAGGAATCGGAATAAAATACAAATACATACTCATTCCGGGATTAAGCAATATAGCCGCATACACAATACCAGTAACAGCACCACTTGCCCCAACAGCACTGTAGTTTGGTTGGTTTTTATTAAAATAAAAAGACAACAGATTTCCAGACAATAAACCAATGAGGTAAATTAAATAGAAATTAAACACCCCCAATTCCATAATAATGATGTCTGCAAAAAAATAAAGCGTTATCATATTGAACGCGAAATGTTTCCAATCGACATGCAAAAAGCCAGAACTAATCCAACGTTTTGTTTCTCCACGTTGCAATGCTCCAACATTAAATTTATACTGCTCAAAAAAAGAATAATCACGAAAACCGCGCATAGAAATCAAAAGATTGGCCGCAATAATGATAAGGGTGTGGATGTTCATAAAGTAAAGTTATAAAATCAGACAAAATAAATTATCTTTGTGGCGTAAATTTAAGACTAATTTATGCAACTATTGGCCTTTGTGCTCATCTATCCCTTGTTGTGGTTTATATCCATTCTGCCTTTTCGTTTGTTGTATGCAGTTTCCGATCTACTGTTTGTAGTGCTCTATCATATTGCAGGTTACCGCAAAAAAACAGTGATTGAAAATTTAAAGCTTGTTTTTCCTGAAAAAACAGAAGCAGAACGCAAACGTATCACCAAAAGATTTTATCATCACTTGTGTGACATGATTTTAGAATCCATCAAATCAATGTCCATCAGTCTCGAGGATATGAAAGCACGGTACAAATTCACCAATATTGAACTGGTAAAAGAATTTGAAAAGCAAAATAAAAGTATTGTTTTGATGTGCGCCCACTATGGAAGTTGGGAATGGATTTTTATCATTCAAACTTATGTGAAGTACCGTGGATATGCGATTTATAAGCGATTGAATAACAAGTATTTTGATAAGCTTGTTCGGGGCATAAGAGCACGGTATAACAGTTATTTGGTCACTACAAAAGAAACCATCCCTACCCTAACCGAAAACATGAAGAATGGCGTTTTGACCATGAATGGATTTGTGTCCGATCAAACGCCAAAAAAAGAAAAAGCTTTTCATTGGAACACCTTTATGGGTATTGAAGTTCCTATTCATACCGGTGCAGAAATGTTGGCCAAAAAATTGGATATGCCTGTTCTGTTTTTCTCTGTAAAACGCATCAAGCGTGGATTCTATGAAACAACTTTTCAAACTTTGGCCGAACAACCAAAGGCATTTAAAGATTATGAAATTACCGATGCGTTTATGAAATTGGTGGAGCAACAAATCCATGAAGCCCCTGAATACTATTTATGGACACATAAGCGTTGGAAACACCGTAGAGTTTAGGAGGTTATTTAGCTGTTCTTAGTGTTTTTTCAAGTTGTCGCCCTTTGGCCAATTCATCAATAAGCTTTTCTAGTTGTCGACAGCGTTTATAGACGTCAAACTCCTCCGCGATGTCTTCAATACGATAGCCACAAACAACGCCTTTAATCAAATGCGCATTGGGGTTAATTTTTGCCTTTTCAAAAAACGTTTTATAGGTTACTTTTTTATCAATAAGTGTTTGTAAAGTCCCTTCATCAAAACCAGTAAACCATTCTAAAACATGATGAAATTCTTCTTTAGTTCTACCATTTTTTTCCAATCTATTGAGGTATAATGGATGCAAAGACCATTTGGGCCACCTTTTCGTTTTTTTCTGGTGTAACTTTCGTGTTTTTTTTATCGGATTGGTAACGGTTTTGGCTATGATTTCGTTGCGTGGTCGAGCCGTTTAGAAAATAGGTCAACGAAATACACGATTTAACGCGCGTGATTCTCCAAAAAAGCCGTAAAAAGCAATGAATTATAGCCGTTGTTGTGTTTAGTTGTTTTTTTATGTCCGAAGCGGATTTGCATAATAACAAAATCAATGTTCTTAGATTATTAAATAATAATTCTATAGAGGATTGTATTTCGGTTTTAGAAAACGCCATAGAAGATTTAAAAAAAATCGGTTTAGCAAGTCTTTTAAACATTAGTGACGAATGTTACGATTTATTGGAAAAAGATATTCCTAATTAGGAATATTGTTTATGTCGTGCTGAATTTTAAGTCTAGATAAAACGTCAGTCAAATCTTTTTCTATTATTGTTTAGTTATCCGATATTATAACTTTAACGAACCAATTATTTCCTTGTTCAAGTTTCAAGTCATTCTCTACAAAATAATCTTTATTGTTCATATAACGAGACATATTTATAGGTGTTCGTTTTGTGGTCTCTGGAACTGCTTTAAGTTCCGTTATTTTAAACTCCTTTCCTTCTTTTCTGTATGGAAAATATGGTTTGTTTTTTAAGTAGTCAAACTCCGTAACAAGTTTTTCTGCTTTTGATTTTGAGTAATTCATATTATATGTTATTTCTTGTTTTTAATTTATATACATAACTCCACCTTTTATCATCAGGTTTTATCCTGTCAAAAAACGCCAATAATTAAGGAAATCCGTTTGTGAACTTTACTAATAAATCGCCTGAATTAAGTTTTTGATAATGCCATGAATACGGAAAACTCTCGGTCAGAATAAGTCTTGATAGTCTTTTGTCAGTTTCTTTCATTGCTGGAACTAGGGATGCGTATGTATTTCCTAAAATTACAATAGGAATTCCAACAATAGAAACAAGTATTCTAAGAATAGGTGCTTTTTCATAAACATACGATAACCCTACTAATGGATATAAGAACAATAATGACCATACCAAGTTTAACGGGTACACCAATAATCCAAAAGTTATACTTATTAAAATCCCAAGAACAAACTTTGTCACAATTTGAACTGGAATAACAACTATACTTATAAGTCCTAAAATTATTTCTAATATTCTGTTTGTTATCATTTTCTTTTCCCTCTCATTCTATATTACTTCCACACAGTAGTTGTTTTAATTAAACACAACTATATAAATATACGCAATGCTTATATCCAATCTTTATAAGGTTCGTATATCATTTTTAGGGATGTTTTGCTATACTCTTGTAAATCAATACAATAGCTTGTTTTTTTGGCGTATATTAATTTTCCAAAAGCTAAGCTTTTAAACTTCCCTGTTGTATTGGACACATAAAAATCTAAAAAGTCACATTTTTTTTAAGAAAAATTCAAAAAATGTAAAAGAATGTTTAGGACAGGGCTTTTAATTCAGCAATAAAGCGGTCTGCCAATTCATCGGCTTGTTGTTGTGAGGGGGCTTCTGTATAAATTCTAATGATGGGTTCTGTGTTGCTTTTACGAAGGTGTACCCACGAGTCTGCAAAGTCAATTTTTACGCCATCCACTGTAGTTAAGGGTTCATGAGCGTAGTTGTTTTCCATAGATTGTAATAGTCCATTAACATCAATGGTGGGATTCAAATCTATTTTCTTTTTACTCATAAAGTACAAAGGATAAGTTTTTTTGAGCGCCGATACTGATAGTTGTTTTTCGGCCAATAAACTCAAAAACAATGCAATCCCAACCAAAGCATCACGTCCGTAATGAGCTTCTGGCAAAATAATTCCACCATTGCCTTCTCCACCTATTACGGCCTTGTTGGCTTTCATAGCATGCACCACATTCACTTCCCCTACTGCACTAGCGGTATAAGTTCCGTCGTGTTTTTCAGTAACATCGCGAAGGGCTCGCGTAGAACTGAGGTTACTCACTGTATTGCCTTTGTTCTGACTCAAAACAAAATCTGCACAAGCAACCAAAGTGTATTCTTCCCCAAACAACTCCCCTTGTTCGTCCATAAAGGCCAAACGATCTACATCAGGATCTACAGCAATACCAAAATCAGCACCAGTTTGTACTACTTTTTCAGACAAATCCGTCAAATGGGCTTTAAGTGGCTCTGGATTGTGCGGAAAATGCCCATCCGGAGTGCAATGCAATTTAATGGGTTCTACACCCAAACGCTCGAGCAATAGTGGTACAGCAATACCTCCAGTTGAATTGACCCCATCGACAACAACTTTAAATTTGCAAGATTTTATAGCTTCAACATCGACATAATCAAGAGCTAAAACTTCATCAATGTGTAGATCAAAATAAGCGTCATTAACCGTTATTTTCCCCAAATCATCTACACCAGCGAAGTTTACTTCCTCACTTTCCGCTAAATCCAATACGCGCTGACTATGTGTAGCATTCAAAAATTCGCCATTGCTATCGAGCAATTTTAAAGCATTCCACTGTTTTGGATTGTGGCTTGCGGTGAGGATAATACCGCCATCGGCATGCTCCATTGGTACGGCGATTTCGACAGTTGGCGTAGTCGAAAGTCCCAAATTTACCACATCTATCCCCATACCTACTAATGTGTTCATCACAAGACTTTGAATCATTTCACCAGAAATTCGCGCATCTCTCCCAATTACGACACGATAGTTTGATTTGTCGCGTTGCGCTTTGACCCACATGCCATAGGCCGCAGCAAATTTTACTGCGTCTATAGGAGTTAAGTTATCTGAAACAGAACCGCCAATGGTACCACGTATTCCTGAAATGGATTTGATTAAAGTCATGAAAAATAAGTTTTTACAAATATAAGATTTCAATTCTAGTTTTGTGAAATAGTATTCATAATTTTGGGGTATGAATTACCTCGCACATCTTTATCTTTCTGGCTCAAATGAGCATGTTTTGGTAGGTAATTTTATAGCCGATAGTATCAAAGGTTCAACATACAAAGACTATCCCTCCGATATTCAACGTGGTGTATTGTTGCATCGGCAAATAGACACACATACCGACAGCCATCCCAATTTTAGAACAAGTACCAAACGATTACACAAAAATTATGGCCATTATTCATGAGTTATTGTCGATATTTTTTTTGATCACTTTTTGGCTAAAAATTGGAGTCATTATACTCCAATTCCATTAGCAACATATGCGCAGCAGTGTTATGCTATTTTAAACAAAAACAGCTCTATTTTCCTGTAAAAGCGCAGTATATGTTGCCTTATATGATCAAAGGGAATTGGTTGTTGAGTTACGCCTCAAAAGAAGGTATTTCTAGAGTATTAAATGGAATGAACAGACGTACCAATGGGCGTTCTGGTATGCACAAAGCAATTTTTTGAATTGGAACAGTATTATTCAGAATTTGAGCATGATTTTAAACTTGTTTTTGGGGATTTAAAACAGATGAGTCATTCGTTTCTTGAACAAGGTTAACTAATGTAATTCCAAATGTTTTTGTACTTCCCCATTTGGATGTATGTAGTATTGATGGGCAGATGCTTTGGCAAGCTCAGTTTTGGATCTTCTTTAAGTATTTTTTTTGCCCACGAACGCGCCAAAGACAATAGAGTTTTATCTTGAACAATATTGGCAATTTTTAGACGTAAAACACCACTTTGTTGTGTTCCCATGATATCGCCAGGACCACGGAGTTTTAGGTCGACTTCGGCAATTTCGAAGCCATCTGAAGATCGAACCATGGTTTCCATTCGCGTTTTGCTGTCATTTCCGAGTTTGTGACTTGTCATCAAAATACAATAACTCTGCTCTGCACCACGTCCAACTCGGCCCCGCAATTGGTGCAATTGTGACAATCCAAAACGCTCTGCACTTTCGATAACCATCACAGATGCATTAGGTACATTCACACCAACTTCTATCACTGTTGTAGCAACCATTATTTGTGTTTCTCCTTTGATGAAGCGCTGCATTTCAAACTCTTTATCTGCAGCTTTCATCTGTCCATGAACAATCGATATTTGATAATCTGGAACGGGAAACTCTCGTGCAATACTTTCATAACCATCCATTAAATCTTTGAAATCGAGTTTTTGACTTTCTTTAATCAAAGGATAAACGATATAAATTTGACGTCCCTTGGCAATTTCATCACGTAAAAAGCGAAAAACTTTCAATCGGTTACTATCAAAGCGATGAACTGTTTTTATAGGTTTACGCCCTGGTGGAAGTTCATCAATTACAGAAATATCTAAATCGCCATAAACAGACATGGCGAGCGTTCTTGGAATGGGTGTTGCAGTCATCACAAGTACATGAGGTGGTGATGTATTTTTATGCCACAACTTACTACGCTGAGCGACACCAAAACGATGTTGTTCGTCAATAATTGCTAATCCTAAATTTTTGAATTGTACTTTATCTTCCAATACTGCATGTGTACCTACCAAAATATGAAGTGTTCCATCTTCCAAACCTGCATGTATTTCTTTTCGTGCCGCTATTTTCGATGAACCAGTGAGCAATAAAATACTAATGCCAACAGCGTCACAGAGTGGTTTTAGTCCGTTGTAATGCTGTGTTGCCAATATTTCGGTTGGCGCCATTAATGTGGCTTGAAATTCATTGTCAATAGCAATGAGCATAGACAAAAAGGCGACTATTGTTTTACCAGAACCGACATCCCCTTGCAACAAACGATTCATTTGTGCATTACTCCCCATATCGGTGCGAATTTCTTTCACAACACGCTTCTGAGCTTCAGTAAGATTGAATGGAAGATGATGCTGATAAAAGTCATTGAAATAAGAACCTACTTTTTCAAAAGGAAATCCTTTTATTTTGGATTTATGGATCAAATTTTTGTACACCAATTGGAGTTGAATGAAAAAGAGTTCCTCAAATTTTAGCCGAAATTGAGCACGCGCTAATAGCTTTTGACTTTTAGGAAAATGAATATTCAAAAGCGCATCTTTTTTTGAAATTATTGCGTTCTCCTCTATTAATTCTTCCGAAAGGGATTCTGTAAAGGCATTTCCAACATGGAGAAACAAATGCTCCATGAGTTTGCATACAGCGCGGTTAGAAACACCTCGATTGTACAATTTTTCAGTGGAAGGATAAATGGGTTGAATGGCGGTGCTTAAACTTTTATCAAAATCGGTTTTCAATTCCATGTCCGGATGTGCAATATTGAACACTCCATTGAAGAAATTAATTTTTCCAAAAACCACATAATCTATATGTAATTTTAGACGTTCTCGAATCCATTTTTGACCTCGAAACCAAACAAGATCGATCTTGCCTGTTTCATCTCTAAAAGTTGCCACAAGACGTTTACCTCTCTTTTGCCCTACTTCTTTAATTTCTGTGATTTGACCAACAATTTGTACTTCAGCATTGTTGCGTTGCAAAGCATTGATTTTGTAAAATTGTGTACGATCGATGTATCGATTTGGAAACAAATGAATTAAATCTTGAAAGGTTTGAATCCCTAATTCTGAGCGCAACAAAGTCGCCCTGTTGGGACCTACGCCTTTGAGATAATCAATTGGTGTTTGCAAAACATCCTGAGCCATGGTGTGCCTAATTTAGCAAAAGTCCTACTTCTTCTCTCAGTAAAGCCAAAGCCATTTGCGGAGAAACTTTTGCTTGGGAAAGGGATTCGAAAAGTGGTGCGCTCATATCCTGAGCAGATTTTATGTCTTTGGATACTTTAAAAAATCGTATCTGTTGGATGCTGTTGTTTTTGGCCGCAGTAATCATACGCCAACAAGATTCAGAAACATATATCTGTTGAGACAAATTGTGTTCGTATTCTTGCTCAATGGTTTTAATTAACAATTCCTTGTATGCCTCTGGTTGAGGCGCAATTGGTGGTACACGTTGTAACAAATGATATGCACTCATGCGTTCCAAAAACAACGTTAAACGCTCAAAAGCTTGAAGACGAACAGGTAAAGTTTCTTTTTTATGCATCTGATGCAGCAAAAAATCACGTCTGTTATTTTCATTTGTTACATGCTCTCTAAAAAATAAAAATGCCACAGCACCTGTAACCAGTGCAGGAATACAATAGACTAACAATCCTAAAAAATCTTCGCTCATTATAATAAATTATTTATGAGCACTAATTTAAGAATTTCAGCTCAATAACGACAGAATTGATAGAATAGAAAAAAAAGTCATTAAAATTCAATTTGTACTACAGCAGAATTGTTTATAATTATTCGTTAAACTCAGTTCGAAAAAGGATTACATTACTTAATTTCACAGTTCTAATTTTTTTTTGATTTGAAAACCTATTTAGAACAACTAAACGATGCACAATTGGCACCAACTTTACAGATGGATGGCCCCATGATTGTCATTGCTGGTGCGGGCTCAGGAAAAACAAGAGTTTTGACTTTTCGTATTGCATATTTAATGAGTAAAGGAGTCGATCCATTCAACATCTTAGCCCTTACTTTTACCAATAAAGCCGCTCGTGAAATGAAATCAAGAATTGCATCAATTGTTGGCGATAGTGAGGCCAAAAATTTATGGATGGGTACATTTCACTCCGTTTTTGCCAAAATCTTGCGGTTTGAAGCCGATAAATTAGGATACCCCTCCAATTTTACGATTTATGATACTCAAGACTCTCAACGGCTTATATCCTCCATCATCAAAGAAATGAAGTTGGATAAAGATGTCTACAAATACAAACAAATCCACTCGCGCATATCTTCATACAAAAACAGTTTAATAACTGTTCGTGCGTACTTCCAGAACCCAGAACTAGTTGAAGCTGACACCATGGCAAAACGCCCTAAACTTGGCGAGATTTATAAAGAATATGTCGACCGTTGTTTCAAGGCAGGTGCGATGGATTTTGATGATTTGCTACTTAAAACCAACGAATTGCTCACCCGTTTTCCTGATGTATTAGCAAAATATCAAAATCGTTTTAGATACATTTTAGTTGATGAGTATCAAGACACAAACCACTCTCAATACCTTATTGTACGTGCACTTTCAGACCGTTTTCAAAACATTTGTGTGGTAGGAGACGATGCACAAAGTATTTACGCATTTCGAGGGGCAAATATCAACAACATTTTGAATTTTCAAAAAGACTACGACGATGTTAAAATCTATCGCTTGGAACAAAATTACCGTTCTACAAAAAATATTGTCAATGCTGCAAATTCCATTATAGACAAGAATCAAACAAAATTGGATAAAGTGGTATGGACAGCTAATAACGAGGGAAATAAAATTGTTGTAAATCGATCACTAACAGATGGCGATGAGGGGCGATATGTCGCTAGTTCTATTTTTGAAAACAAAATGGAAAATCAGGCCAAAGATGCTGATTTTGCTGTACTCTACAGAACTAATGCACAGTCACGAGCCATTGAAGATGCGCTTAGAAAACGCGGAATACCTTACCGTATCTATGGTGGATTATCGTTTTATCAGCGTAAAGAAATTAAAGATGTATTGGCCTATTTACGCTTAATTATCAACCCTGCAGATGAGGAGGCACTCAAGCGCGTGATTAATTTTCCAGGACGAGGCATCGGACAAACAACTATTGACCGACTCATTGTCGCTGCAAATGCTGCAAACACTACAATTTTTGATATTCTGAAGCATGTACAATCCATTCAAATCAATTTGAATGCAGGTACGAAAACTAAACTTTCAAACTTTTGTACGATGATTGAAAGTTTTCAGGTCATGAACCAAAACGCCAATGCTTTTGAACTCGCCGAACATGTCTGTAGGGTCAGTGGACTTATAAAAGAATTTAAAAAAGATGGTACTCCAGAAGGCATCACCCGGATGGAAAATGTGGAAGAACTCCTCAATGGTATTAAAGATTTTGTGGAAGGTCAGCGCGAATTGGCAGATTCTACTGGGGCATTGGCAGAATTTTTGGAAGATGTTGCCTTAGCTACGGATTTGGATAATGAACAAACAGGGGATGAAGATAAAGTAGCGCTGATGACCATTCATTTGGCTAAAGGATTAGAATTTCCATATGTCTATATTGTGGGGCTAGAAGAAGATTTATTTCCAAGCGCAATGAGTATGAACACAAGAAGCGAACTAGAAGAAGAACGACGTTTGTTTTATGTCGCTGTTACGCGCGCAGAAAAGCAAGTATACCTTACTTATGCCCTCTCGCGCTACAGATGGGGAAAACTTATTGATGCTGAACCCAGTCGTTTTATTAAAGAAATTGATGAGCAATATTTAGAAATAACCACTCCAAAAGAAGAACGTCGTTTCAACCCAATGCTCAGTGCAGATATTTTTGGAGATGTCCCACAATCCCAAGTACGCTACAAAAAACCATCATTTTCTAAGCCAAAACCCAAGAAAAAACCAATCCAACCGCCAAGAGTTACCCCAAAAAATTTAAAGAAAATCTCAAACACTAACAACAATACTAATCTGTTTGATAGTAAATTGGCTGTAGGAAATATTGTTAACCATCAACGTTTTGGTACTGGAGAAGTAGTGAAAATTGAAGGCAAAGGAGCAGATTTAAAGGCAGAGATTAATTTCTCAACAGCAGGAATAAAAAAATTACTTTTGAGGTTTGCAAAACTTGAAATCATCTCTTAAAAATGGCGGAATTATTAAAATTATATTCTGAAAATCCTCACCCTAGAACTCTAGACAAGGTGGTTGATGTGCTCAAACGAGGAGGATTAATCATCTATCCTACCGACACCGTTTATGCTTTGGGATGCGATGTAAAAAACACCAAGGCCATGGAGCGTATTGCCCGAATCAAAGGAATAAAGTTGGAACGTGCTCAATTTTCGTTCATATGCCATAATTTGAGTCATTTAAGTGATTATACAGCGCAGTTAGATGCATCAACATTTAAACTCGTCAAACGTTATTTTCCAGGGCCATATACGTTTATTTTGCCAAGTAACAAAGCATTGCCTCACCCCTTTAAAAAACGAAAAACAGTAGGGATTAGAGTTCCTGATCATCCTATTGCATTAGAGCTTGTAAGACGTCTTGGAAACCCAATTGTATCTACCTCTATTCATGATGAAGATGACATTGTTGAATACACCACTGATCCTGAACTTATTTATGAAAAATGGCAAAAAAACGCCGATATTGTTATTGATAATGGATTTGGCGGAAACATCGCTTCTACAGTCATCGATTTGACACAAAATCCTCCAGTGCTTGTTCGTGAAGGAAAAGGCCAGATAGATTTCTTATAAAATGAGTAAAAAACTGAACAAAACATTTGAAGAATACATTGAGGTCAAAGGTGCTCGTGCACACAACTTAAAAAATATTGATGTCAGTATTCCAAGAGATCAACTTGTTGTGATTACTGGGTTGTCGGGCAGTGGAAAATCCTCATTGGCTTTCGATACAATTTATGCCGAAGGGCAACGCCGTTATATAGAAACCTTTTCTGCATATGCACGACAATTTTTGGGCACACTAGAACGTCCAGACGTCGATAAAATAGATGGACTCTCCCCTGTAATAGCAATCGAACAAAAAACAACAAGTAAGTCTCCACGATCAACTGTTGGGACCATTACCGAAGTTTATGATTTCTTAAGGTTATTGTATGCACGTGCTGCCGATGCTTACAGTTACAATACCAATGAAAAGATGGTAAGTTACAGTCAGACGCAAATAAAAGAACTTATTGGAATAGCATTCAAAGGAAAGCGAATTTCAGTACTAGCACCAGTTGTTCGATCAAGAAAAGGGCACTATAGAGAACTCTTCGAACAGATCGCAAAACAAGGGTTTGTAAAAGTCAGAGTTGATGGTGAAATTTTAGACATTAAACCAGGAATGCGTCTCGATCGTTATAAAACCCACGACATCGAAATTGTAATTGATCGATTGAAAATTGATGACAAAACTATGGCATCAAAGCGTCTTGACGAAACCATTGCAACCGCAATGGATCATGGAGACAAAATGTTGATGGTTTTTGAACATGAAGAAAAAGCATTACGCTATTTCAGTAGTGATTTGATGTGCCCCACTTCAGGGATTTCATACCCAAATCCTGAACCCAATAATTTTTCCTTTAACTCGCCCAAAGGAGCATGTCCAGCATGCAATGGCATTGGAAGTTTGTATAAAGTCAATCCGCAAAAAATAATTCCTAATCCAAAATTATCAATTAAAAATGGTGGTCTGGCACCTCAAGGTCCTCAAAAAAATTCTTGGATTTTCAAGCAATTAGAATTGATCGCACAACGCTTTAAATTCAGTCTTTCTGATCCGATAGAGAAAATTCCAAAAAAAGCTCTTGATTTAATTTTATTCGGTGGAAAAGAACAGTTTTCTGTCAATAGTAAAACGCTGGGAGTATCGCGCGATTATGCTATTGATTTTGATGGTATTGCCAACTTTTTGGAGCACCAATACAACACTACTGATTCGAGTTCTATTAAACGTTGGGCAAAAGGATATATGGATAAAATTGAATGTCCATCTTGTGCAGGGTCACGTTTGAAAAAAGAAGTGCTTTATTTTAAAATCAACAACAAAAATATTGCTGATTTAGCAGCTTTAGACATCAATGAATTGGCACAATGGTTCAAAGATTTACCACAACATCTTTCTGAAAAGCAATTGCAAATTGGACGTGAAATTATTAAGGAAATTAGCACACGTTTACAGTTTTTGTTAGATGTTGGTCTGGACTATTTGGCCTTAAATAGAAGTTCAAAATCGCTTTCAGGTGGTGAGGCACAACGCATCCGATTAGCTACACAAATAGGTTCAGAACTGGTTGGCGTTCTATATATCTTAGATGAACCCAGCATTGGTTTGCATCAGAGAGATAACCAAAAACTAATTCAGTCTCTAATGGCATTGCGTGATGTTGGAAATTCTGTTCTAGTGGTAGAACATGACAAAGACATGATTGAACAAGCCGATCATATTATCGACATTGGACCTAAAGCAGGTAAGTTTGGTGGTGAGATTATCAGTCAGGGCAATCCAACTCATTTACATAAAGCCAACACCATTACAGCCCAATATTTACGCAACGAAAAAACAATTGAAGTTCCAAAAAAGCGCCGAAAAGGCAATGGTAAATTTATTGAACTAAAAGGGTGTACTGGAAATAATTTAAAAAATGTTTCCATCAAAATTCCATTAGGAAAGATGGTAGGAATTACTGGTGTTTCGGGTAGTGGAAAATCTTCTCTTATCAATGAGACCTTATACCCTATTTTGAACAACCATTATTTTAATGGCGTAAAAGAGCCACTTCCATACAAAGCGATCAAGGGCTTGGAGCATTTAGATAAAGTCATCGATATTAATCAATCGCCTATTGGTAGAACGCCGCGCAGTAATCCAGCAACCTATACAGGTGTTTTTGGTGAAATTAGAGCATTATTTTCCAAAATCCCAGAGGCGATGATTCGCGGATACAAACCTGGCCGATTTAGTTTTAATGTCGCTGGTGGACGTTGCGAAACTTGCAAAGGTGGTGGATTACGGCTTATCGAAATGAATTTTCTACCTGATGTTTATGTCGCCTGTGAATCGTGTATGGGAAAACGTTTCAACAGAGAGACTTTAGAAATTCGCTACAAAGGAAAATCCATCATTGATGTGTTAAATATGACGATCAATGAAGGCGTTAGCTTTTTTGAACACATTCCAAAAATTTACAGAAAACTGAAAACCATTAAAGACGTCGGTCTTGGTTATATAACACTTGGGCAACAAAGCACAACGCTTTCTGGGGGTGAAGCACAACGCATAAAACTTGCCTCTGAATTGAGCAAACGCGACACTGGAAACACAATTTATATTCTTGATGAACCCACAACAGGGTTACACTTCGAAGACATTCGTGTGCTTTTGGAAGTACTACAAAAACTAGTCGCTAAAGGAAATACAGTACTCACAATCGAACACAATTTAGATGTTATCAAAGTTGTAGACCACATCATTGATGTTGGATTAGAAGGTGGTAAAGGCGGTGGAACAATAATTGCTGAAGGCACACCAGAACAAATCGTAAAAAACAAAACAAGTTATACGGCCAAATATTTAAAAAAAGAACTACTTTAGTAGGTCGAAACAAATAAAATATGAAACTTCAACAACATAAAAGCTGGAACGAAATCAAAACCAACGACTCTTGGGCCATTTTTAAAATTATGGGTGAGTTTGTCAATGGGTTTGAAAGAATGAGTAAAATTGGCCCTTGTGTTTCTATCTTTGGGTCTGCGCGCACCAAAACAGATGATAAATATTACCAATTGGCGGTAGATACTGCTAAAGCTATTGTGCAATCTGGCTATGGCGTCATAACCGGTGGAGGACCTGGAATTATGGAAGCTGGAAACAAAGGTGCAAATTTGGCCGAAGGAACATCTGTGGGATTAAATATAGACCTGCCGTTTGAGCAACACGACAACCCTTACATTGATAGCGATAAAAGTCTAGATTTTGATTATTTCTTTGTACGAAAAGTCATGTTTGTCAAATACTCACAGGGTTTTGTAGTGATGCCCGGCGGTTTTGGAACCCTTGACGAACTCTTTGAAGCCATCACATTGATTCAAACCAACAAAATAGAAAAATTCCCCATCATCCTTGTAGGGTCTTCTTTTTGGGGTGGATTGGTCGATTGGATCAAACAAACCTTACGCGACGAGTACAAAACAATCAGTCCTGAGGATTTAGACTTAATACACACGGTTGACACACCAGAAGAGGTTACAGCCATTTTAGACACGTTTTACAAACAATATCAACTTAGCCCAAACTTCTAATTGTCATCAGCGCGTTAAAATCAATAAAAGTACATCTTATTTCATTGTCCCTATCTCTTGTTTTAGGTGGCATTCATCTTGGCTATGGACAACATCAGGCCAAAATTGATGCAGAACTACATACAGATACGCATCAGATTCATGTCAAACACAACTTAGTTTTTAATAATGCTTTTGAGCGCCCAATCAATGCACTTTATCTAACGGATTGGGTATCAAGTTACAGCAGTCCTACCACTCCACTAGTAAAGAAATTTCTTAATGAATTTGACACCAATTTGTACATCGCAAAGCCAAAACATCGCGGATACACAAAAATTAGTAGCATCAAAAGTTTAGAGCATGGCGATTTAATATTTTATCACTTAAAAAACCAAGAAGATATTCTTAAAATTGAGCTTAAAACACCATTACTTCCTAATGAATCCATCACCCTAGACATGGAGTACATGCTAAAAATTCAAAGTGATCGATTCACCGATTATGGTGTGGATAAAAAAGGAAATTATGCCCTCGATACTTGGTATTTAACACCAGCTGTATTTGATGGAAAAAACTGGAAATTATACAGCAATCAAAATTTGGATGACTTATATGCACCGGCAGTTGACACGCAATTAAACATCACTATCCCTGATACGTATTATTTGAACTCTGCATTGAATAAAGTAAGGACCGTAAAAAACAATGGCTCTAAAGTGATACAACTGGAAGGATTGGGAGTTAAGGACGCAAAAATATTCATTACTTCTGAGCCATTCGAATCTTATGCTTTGGATAATTTGACAGTGGTAACTAATGCGAAGAATAAAAAAATTGAGGAGAAAAAAGAAAAAGAATATTTAGAAAAAATTACGGATTTTTTAAATCAAAATGTCGGCCCATATCCAAAAGAAAAACTTCTGCTTTCATCTATTGAATTAAAGAAAAATACGCTTTATGGCTTAACTTTTTTGCCAGATTTTTTATCTCCTTTTACGAATGAATTTAAACACGAAATTACACTAGCCGAAAACATCATAAAAAAATACCTCGATCAAGTTTTGGTGCTAGATACTAGAAAAGAATATTGGCTGAAAAGTGGTTTCGAATTGCTTTTGTTGATGCAATACATCGATACCTACTACCCCAACCAAAAACTTTTAGGAAAATTTGCAAATATTTGGGGGGTTAGAAGTTTCAATTTTTCTAAATTAAAGTACACAGAACAATACCGTCTCACCTACTACCAAATGATACGAACAGGTCGTGATCAAGCGCTAAATTCCAAAAGAGAAGAATTGATTAATTTCAATCAATTGCATGCAGCAAAATTTAAAGCAGGCATAAGTCTGATGTACCTTATGGCTTATTTGGAAGAAGAAAATACGCTGAATTGGATTCAAGAATTTGTAAACTTAAAACAATTTCAACCCACATCTACAGCTGAATTTAAATCCTATTTATCTCAAAAAACAAATCGAAATATTGATTGGTTTTTTGATGATTTTGTAACTCAACCTTTGAGTTCAGATTATAAATTTGGGGAAATTTCTAGAGATGAAGATTCTATTCGTTTCATTATTAAAAACCTTAAAAAAGGAAAATTCCCCGTCACTTTATCGACCCTAAAAAATGGAGAGGTATTGAGCACAGAATGGCTGGAAGGTTTTACTAAAAAACAAAAAAAATCAGTTGCGAACAACGGCGCAGATCAGCTTGTGCTGAATTATAACCATACAGCTCCAGAATTTAACAGGCGCAACAATTGGAAGCGCATCGACAAAACTGGGCTATTCAACAAGCCTCTACAACTACGTTTTTTGAGAGATGTTGAAGATCCATCAAAAACACAAATCTATGCTATTCCTATAGCCGAATTCCAAAATATTTATGATGGTTTAAAACTGGGAATAAACTTCAACAATAGAGGGATTTTGGCAAAACCTTTTCTTTACGGAATTGCTCCTGTTTATGGGACAGAATCCAAAACAATTACAGGTTTTGCAAAGGTAATATTCAATATTTTTCACGAAAATACTGCCTTGTACAAAACCATGTTTGGGCTTACAGTAGACCGCTCGAGTTTTGATTATGGCGCGTTCATTACAAAAATTCAACCCTATATTCAGTTTCAGTTTCGTGAGCCAAACAATTTGCGCTCAAATGCATTGAAAAAATTAACATTTCGATATTTCAGTATCCAAAAAGATGAATCTAGAAGTGTGTTAGACGAAAACACTATTCCACCTTACAATGTATTGAATTTGCGGTATTTAAGCTTAGATAACAGCATCAATAAATTCAATAAATGGATGGTCGATTTACAGTTTTCTAATGATTTTGGAAAACTAAATACGAGTTATGAAATTAGGAAAAGAACACCTAAAGACCGCCACTATAATTTGAGGTTATTTGCGGGTGCATTTTTATACAACTCCTTGCCAATTGATGAAAATAATTTCAATTTTGCATTGGATCGACCAACAGATTATCTTTTTGAATACAACTACATTGGGCAATCGGAATCTTCGGGAATTCTAGCACAACAATTGGTTACTGCAGATGGTGGTTTTAAGTCCAAAATCGATCCTGGTTTTGCTAATCAATGGCTAACAACACTAAATGGAAGCGCTTCTATTTGGCGCTATGTTCAAGCATTTGGGGACGTTGGACTCATAAAAAACAAGGGGGGAGATGTGTTTTTTGCATACGATACTGGTTTTCGTGTGGATTTAATCACAGATTATTTTGAAGTTTATTTTCCTATGTACTCTAACCGCGGTTGGGAAATCAATCAGTCTAATTATGCACAACGAATCCGTTTTGTATTCACTACAGACTTTTCTGCCCTTGCAAGTTTATTTACTAGAAAATGGTTCTAGTATTTAAATATTTTTTAAAGGAAATTCGATTTTATTGAAAATAGTTCATGTAAAGTTATTATAACAGTAATTTCTTTTCGAATTATTCAATTGTTTCACTTTTTGAAGGTTGATTCATATCCTTATATTTCCTATATTTGCAAAAAAATTTAACCACAACCAATGTCCACCAAAAACGAGCTCACTAAGAACATAACTTTTGAAGAGTTTCGCTCTGAAATATTGAAGGACTATGAAATAGCCGTTACAAGCCGAGAATGCAGCTTATTGGGGCGACGTGAAGTACTCACAGGAAAAGCAAAATTTGGTATTTTTGGCGATGGGAAAGAGCTCCCTCAATTAGCTTGGTCCAAAGCATTTAAAAATGGTGATTTCCGATCTGGATATTACCGCGATCAAACATTCATGATGGCGATTGGTTCTTTAACTGTAGAACAGTTTTTTGCCGGATTGTATGCCCATACCGATATCGACTTCGATCCAATGAGTGCCGGACGTCAGATGGGTGGTCACTTTGTTACTCATTCTTTGGATGAAAATTACAATTGGAAAAATTTAACAGAACAAAAAAACTCTAGTTCTGATATTTCGCCAACAGCCGCACAAATGCCTCGATTGTTGGGTTTAGCACAAGCATCTAAGGTGTACAAAAATTTAAGTGGTTTCGACACTCAAAAGTTTTCGAATGAAGGTAAAGAAGTTGCTTGGGGAACAATAGGTAATGCTAGTACTAGTGAAGGGTTATTTTTTGAAACTATAAATGCTGCGGGGGTTTTACAAGTTCCAATGGTGATTAGTGTTTGGGATGATGATTACGGTATTTCTGTACATGCAAAACACCAAACAACCAAAGAAAATATATCTAAAATCCTCAGTGGATTTCAAAGAGATGAAAATGACAAGGGCTATGAAATTCTAAATGTAAAAGGTTGGGATTATGTAGAACTCATAAATACCTATGAAAAAGCTGGGCAAATTGCGCGAGAGGAACATGTTCCAGTACTGATTCATGTGAATGAACTTACACAACCGCAGGGACACTCTACTTCAGGTTCGCACGAACGCTACAAAGAACCCAAACGTTTACAATGGGAACGCGCCCATGATTGCAATACAAAATTCAAGAACTGGATTGTTACCAATAACATTGCTACAGAAGATGAATTGTTTGATCTAGAGAAGCAAATAAAGACCAAAGTCAAAGAAGGAAAAATAAAAGCTTGGAATAACTTTCTGAACCCCATTAAATCTGAACGAACAACCGTTATTGATTTAATTCGTGCTGCAGCTGTGCAGTCACCACAAAAAGTATTCATTGAAAAAGAGGTCTCAAATTTAGAAGCTCTTAAAGAACCCATGCGCAAAGACGTTTTGGGTGTGTCGCGAAGCATTTTAAAATACCTCATTAATGATGATTCTTCCGAAAAACAAGCGCTGATTTCTTGGATTAATGAATATACTAAAAACACACAAATAAAATACAGCAGTTTACTGTACAGTGAGTCCCCAAAAAGACCCGAAAATATTGAAGCCATTACACCAACATATGATACTAATTCAGAGTTTGTCGATGGCCGTATTATTTTACGAGATAACTTTGATAAAATTTTTGCAAAACATCCTGATGTGCTTATTTTCGGTCAAGATTCAGGAGCTATAGGGGATGTAAATCAAGGATTGGAAGGGCTACAAGAAAAATATGGAGAAACACGTATTGCAGATGTTGGAATCCGTGAAGCCACGATCATAGGGCAAGGGATTGGAATGGCCTTACGTGGACTTCGTCCAATTGCTGAAATTCAATACTTAGATTATATCCTTTATGCACTTCAAACCATAAGTGATGATCTTGCTACCCTTCACTACAGAACTTTAGGAAAACAAAAAGCACCAATGATCATCAGAACAAGAGGACATCGATTGGAAGGTATCTGGCATTCTGGATCTCCAATGGGTAGTATTTTAGGGCTGATTAGAGGGGTCAATGTACTTGTTCCTAGAAACATGACAAAAGCTGCTGGATTTTATAATACTTTATTAGAAAGTGATCAACCTGCGCTAGTTGTTGAATGCCTTAACGGATATCGATTGAAAGAGAAAAAACCCAACAATTTAGGGGTGTTCAAAACAAAAATTGGCGAAATCGAAAACATTAAAGACGGAAATGATCTTACAATAGTTTCTTATGGTTCAACTCTACGTATCGTCGAACAAACAGCACGAGAACTTTTAGAAGTTGGCATCGATGTAGAAGTTATAGACGTTCAGTCTCTAATTCCTTTTGATTTAAACCAAGACATTGTAAAAAGTATTGCAAAAACAAACCGACTACTCATTGTAGACGAGGATGTTCCTGGCGGTGCATCGGCTTATATTTTGACCGAAATCTTAAAACAAGAAAACGCCTACGAGCTTTTGGATAGCAAACCTGAAACTTTAACTGCTCAACCCCACCGTCCTGCCTACGGATCTGATGGTGACTACTTTAGCAAACCTTCAAAAGAAGATGTTTTTGAAGCGGCATACGAAATTATGCATGAAGCCGACCCAAACACATACCCCAAACTTCGTTAGTATTGTTCTGGTTGCACAAAACGCCCAAAAATTGTAATATTACAGTATAAATCAAAAAGGTTTTTGCTTTAATGAAACAACAAGACAACCATTCCTCAGATCCCAAACATGTGCATATTGTAGAAAATCAAGAACTTTCTATTGGTGAGGCACTCATTCCAGTCATAGCATTGGTATTGATGTTATTTTATAATGTATTTTTTGTCTTTGGTGATGATGCACTAAGCGGAAGCAATCAGTTTATTCTCTTGCTTGGCGCTGCTGTTGCCGCGGTTGTTGGATTTTTCAATAAAGTAAGCTACCGTCAAATGATAGACGAAGTCGCCGAGAATTTAAAAACCACAACTGGTGCTTTACTCATCTTACTCATGGTGGGGGCTCTAGCAGGAACTTGGCTTGTGAGTGGTATAATTCCGACCATGATTTATTATGGCCTTCAGATTTTAAATCCAACATTTTTTCTAGTAGCGTGTGTACTTATTTGTGCTGTAATTTCTATTGCAACAGGTAGCAGCTGGACTACTAGTGCAACAGTAGGTATAGCACTTATTGGAATAGGTGAAACGCTAGGTATTTCTTTGGGAATGACCGCCGGTGCTGTGCTTTCTGGCGCATATTTTGGCGATAAAATGTCACCTCTTAGCGATACCACAAACCTTGCACCTGCAATGGCTGGTGGCGATTTGTTTGAGCACATCAAATACATGACCATTACTACAGTACCAACCTTTGTTGTTACATTAATTTTATTTTTGATTATTGGTCTAAATCTTGATGTTTCAGGAACCCCCGATATTTCAGATAAGCTAAAAGCTATTAGCAATGCATTTCATATTTCCCCGCTCCTCTTTATTGTTCCCTTGATTGTTATTGTTTTAATTATCAAAAAAACACCACCATTAGTAGCTTTACTTCTGGGAACACTTTTAGCTGCAATTGCAGCAATTATTGCACAACCACATATTTTGATGCAAATTGCTGGAGTAGAAACCCTTGACTTTAAATCCGCATACAAAGGCGTCATGCAAGCCATGACTGTAGATACCGCCGTGGAAACTTCAAGTGTCGAACTTAACGATTTATTTTCTTCAGGTGGCATGAGCGGTATGCTCGGAACCATTTGGCTCATCATTTGTGCTATGGTTTTTGGTGGCGTGATGGATGCTATCGGTGCGCTATCGCGTATTAGTAAAGCTTTGTTGAATTTGGCGTCTACAACCTTTGGACTTTTTGCCAGTACTGTCGCCAGTTGTTTGGCACTGAATGTAACAGCATCAGATCAGTACCTTGCATTGGTCGTACCAGGAAAAATGTTTAAAAAAGCATACAAAGACAAAGGATTGGCTCCTGAAAACTTAAGCCGTACCCTTGAAGACTCAGGGACAGTAACTTCGGTCTTGGTTCCTTGGAATACATGTGGTGCTTATCAAAGCGGAGTATTAGGTGTTTCTGTGGCCGATTATTTCCTCTACGCATTTTTCAATTGGATCAGTCCATTCATGACACTACTGGTCGCTGGATTTTCAATTAAAATCAAACAGCTTAAAGCTAAAAGTTAGGCCAACAATTTGGATAACTTTAACTTATAGTAAGATAAAAAATTATAATTTTGTATCTGCAATATTGCCTCAGATCAAGGTTATATTTGTATCAATTATTATTTAATCTTAAAATTTAAAATTATGTCATTTGTAGGAAAAAAATTTCCAAATTTAGCTGTAGACGCCATGAACGAAATGGGCGATACATTTAAAGTTAATGTTTTGGAAGAAGCCGTTAATAATAAAAAGAAAGTTGTTTTGTTTTGGTATCCAAAAGATTTCACTTTTGTTTGCCCAACAGAATTACACGCTTTTGAAGCGGCTAAAGCAGAATTTGAAAAAAGAAATTGTATTGTGATTGGTGCATCATGTGATACCCCAGAAGTACATTTTGCATGGCTTTCTACGTCAAAAGACAACGGAGGAATTGAAGGCGTTACCTACCCTATTCTTGCCGATTCTAACCGCAACCTTTCATCTACGCTTGGAATTTTGGACATTACCAATGAACAATACAACGAAGAAACTGGTGTGGTCACTGTAGAAGGAGATAACGTCACGTATCGAGCAACATACATCATTGACGAAGAAGGAACTGTAGTACACGAAAGTGTAAATCATATGCCATTGGGACGTAATGTCGCAGAATTTATTCGTTTGGTAGATGCCTATACACATGTACAAGAAAAAGGTGAGGTTTGCCCAGCAAACTGGGAAGAAGGTAAAGATGCCATGCAAGCCAATGCCAAAAGTACAGCCCAATATTTATCATCACACTAAAATCATAACGCTATGCAAGAACTCACGCAAGATAATTTAAAAACTGTAGTCTCGGAACACGATACTGTAGTAGTGCAGTATTCTGCCACTTGGTGTGGTAATTGCCGCATTATGAAACCTAAAGTGAAAAAATTGGCTGCTGAGCATCCAAACATCAACTTTGTTATTGTTGATGCCGAAAAATTCCCAGAAAGCCGGAGTTTGGCTAAAGTCGACAACTTGCCCACCTTTGCAACGTTCAAAGGAGGTGCATTCGTAAATCAGGTGCAGACCAATAAATTTGACGTCCTAAAAACCCTTGTCGATGAAGTTGCCAGTCATTAAGCATTTAAACAAATTCATCCAAGACAATGATGAAGATTATATCATTGAAACTCTGGAAACTTTGGAACACCTCACGGAAGTTCCAAGTTTAAAAGATGAAGAATTAGATGTGCTTGGCGAGCTGATTTCTAATATGTACGGCGCATTGGAAGTGCATAAAATGATCAAATCTGGTACTCCAGAAAAAGAAGCGCTCAATGCGTTTATGAAACGGGTATTGGGATCTATTGATAGCTAACATTTTTAATTGCAATGATTCAAGCCCACGCTTTGCGTGGGTTTTTTTGTTCAAAACAAATTTTAAAACTCTTAAAGAAAAAGTTATTAATTTGTATTTTTGTTTTTAACCACAAAAAACATATGACCAGAACATCGGCCAAAAAAAATAAAAAACCTATCCTTCCAGAAATTACTCTAACCAATCCGCAACGGCTTGTTTTAGGGAGTTTTTTGGTCATTTTTGGGGTGTTGGTTTTTATTGCTATCCTCTCCTACTTTTTTACTGGAGAAAGTGATCAAAGCACACTCAATGAGTTTACGAGCAGAGCAGTACCAACCAAAAATTGGCTCAGTAAAATTGGTGCCTGGGTTAGTCATTTGTTGGTCTATAATGGGTTTGGTATAGCTTCTTTTCTATTTTCTGGATTATTAGTGCTATCTGGCATTACGGTCCTGATGAATACATCCAAACAACGTTTGTTTCGCCATTGGGTATGGGGTGTTTTGGGCATAATTTGGGCGTCCATCACTTTTGGATATGCTTTCCAATATTTGCCCAACCTAGGAGGAACTGTTGGGTATCAACTTAATTTATTTCTTCAAGATTACATCGGAAAAATTGGTACTGCTCTACTCCTGCTGTTTGGGTTTATATGTTATATCGCCATCAGATTTAAAACCACCCCACAACAGATTGCAAAATTGTTTTCAGTCCAAAAAAAGCCCAAAACAGAAGCACCCTCTGTTGATGAATCCGTACAACACACGTTTGATGAAAATAAGGACGAAACCACTGAAGATAAAACAACATCTTCTGCTTTTGAAGTGCCCTTGAAAAATTTGGAACCAACGATTCAAAATCATTCCAACATTACCAAAGATGAAGATTCAGCTGAATCCGCTAAAGAACCAGAGGTAAAAATGGAAGTCACTATCGCAGAAGAAGAAGTCTCAGAAACCGATAATTTGGCTGCAAAACTCGTTGAAGATTTTGGTGAAGTCGATCCTACTTTGGAGTTGTCCAAGTTTGTATTTCCATCTTTAGAATTACTAAAAAAATACGATTCAGAGGGTATTACAATCGATCAAGAAGAACTTGAAGACAATAAAAATAAAATTGTAGAAACACTAAACAATTATAAAATTGGCATTAGCAGTATCAAAGCTACAGTAGGGCCTACTGTAACGCTTTATGAAATCATTCCAGACGCTGGTATTCGAATTTCAAAAATCAAAAATTTGGAGGATGATATCGCCCTTTCACTTTCAGCTTTAGGTATTCGTATTATTGCTCCGATCCCTGGACGTGGAACTATTGGTATTGAAGTGCCAAACAAAAATGCAACCATCGTTTCGATGAATTCAGTTGTGGCTTCACAAAAATTTCAAAAATCTGAAATGGAGTTGCCTATCGCTTTGGGGAAAACAATCAGCAATGAAACTTTTGTAGTGGATTTGGCCAAAATGCCACATTTGCTCATGGCTGGTGCTACAGGTCAAGGTAAATCGGTAGGACTTAATGCTGTACTCATCTCGTTGCTTTACAAAAAACACCCTGCAGAAGTTAAGTTCGTCCTTGTTGATCCCAAAAAAGTTGAATTGACCTTATTCAACAAAATAGAACGTCATTATTTGGCTAAACTTCCAGATTCTGAAGATGCCATCATTACAGATAATACCAAGGTCATCAATACTTTAAATTCTTTATGTATTGAAATGGATAATCGCTACGATTTATTAAAATCTGCGTTTTGTCGAAACATTAAAGAATACAATACCAAATTCAAAGCCCGAAAATTGAATCCCAACGACGGACATAAGTTTTTACCATACATCGTTTTGGTGGTTGATGAATTTGCAGATTTGATCATGACTGCAGGTAAAGAAGTTGAAACGCCAATTGCACGTTTGGCACAGCTAGCTCGAGCCATCGGAATACATTTAATCATCGCAACGCAACGTCCATCGGTCAATGTCATCACAGGAATCATCAAAGCCAACTTCCCTGCCCGTATTGCCTTTAGAGTGACTTCAAAAATTGATTCGAGAACCATTTTGGATAGCTCAGGTGCCGATCAATTGATTGGTCGTGGAGATATGCTCTACACACAAGGTAACGATTTGGTGCGTATACAATGTGCCTTTGTAGATACCCCAGAAGTAGAGCGTCTAACCGATTTTATTGGCTCACAAAAGGCCTATGCAAGTGCATACATCCTTCCAGAGTACATTAGCGAAGAATCTGGCACAAGTCTTGATATTGATATAAACGACAGAGATAAACTGTTTCGTGAAGCTGCTGAAGTGATTGTAACAGCACAACAAGGTTCGGCTTCTTTATTGCAACGAAAATTGAAATTGGGATACAACCGCGCTGGACGTCTTATAGATCAGTTGGAAGCAGCAGGAATTGTAGGTCCTTTTGAAGGCAGTAAAGCACGACAAGTTTTGGTTTCTGATTTAGTTGCATTAAACCAATTATTAGACAATGAAGTTTCTTAAAAAACCATTTTTATTTTTCACGCTCATCGCTTTTGGCACAGGCATCGCACAAATAAAAGACCCCAAAGCAAAGCAATGGCTGAACGAGGTAAACGAAAAAGTGAATACTTATAAAAATATTCAAATTTCCTTTAAGTATGTTTTAGAAAATGAAGCTGAAAACATTAGTCAGGAAACCAAAGGGAAAGTAACCCTTGAAGGTGACAAATACGTGCTAAACATCTTGGGTATTCAACGAATTTTTGATGGAAAAACGCTTTATACCATCAGTCCTGAAGATGAAGAAGTAACAATTTCAACTGAAAATCCAGACGAAGAAAACACCATAGCGCCGAGCAAATTACTTTCATTTTTCGAATCGGGCTACAACTATAAACTCGATATTGTTCAAGACAAATTTGGTCGAAAAATTCAGTACATAAAACTTTCGCCCATAGATTCAAATTCCGAAATTAAGCATGCCTTATTAGGGATAGATGCCAAAACAAAACACATTTACAATCTTATCGAAATTGGAAATAATGGTACCAAAACAACCCTTACCGTATTGGAATTTGAAACCAACACCCCCCTTTCTCAATCTTTTTTTAACTTTGATGCCTCAAGGTACAGCGATTATTATATCAATAATTTAGACTAAGGCCAAAATTGAAAATACTAGACCGCTACATACTATCCACCTATTTAAAATCATTTTTTAGTGTCTTTACCATATTGATGCTAATTTTCTTGTTGCAGTCTGTTTGGGTATACATAGCAGAACTCGCAGGAAAAGATTTAGAGTTCGATGTGATTCTTAAGTTTTTAATTTTTGTCTCGCCTCGAATTGTTGTACTGGTATTGCCACTGACCATTTTGTTGGTTTCCATCATGGTTTTTGGAAATTTTTCTGAAAACTATGAGTTTGCAGCCATGAAATCAACAGGAATATCTTTGCAACGCGCCATGAAAAGCTTGAGCATTTTTATTGTTTTTTTATCTGTTGTAAGTTTTTTCTTTGCCAACAATGTTATTCCACTGGCTGAGTATAATTTTTTCAATCTTCGGCGCAACATTTCAAGAGTAAAACCTGCTATGATTGTTGCAGAAGGTCAGTTCAATCAACTTCAAGATATTAATATTAAAGTTGCTAAAAAGAGTGGAGAAAATGGTAAATTTTTAGAAGATGTGATCATTCATCAAAAAAAGGGAAATTCATCTGGGAATTACACTGTTATTAAGTCCAAAACAGGTGAGTTTTACAGTGATGAGAGCTCAGATCTTATCCAGCTTATTCTTTATGATGGGAATTATTATGATGAAATTCAACCTGCAAATTATCAAAAGCGAACAAAAAATAGACCTCAAGTTAAAAGTACTTTTGAACGCTATGTCATCAATATTGATATTTCTAAATTTAATGATGTTGATTTTGAACAAAAGGATGCTTCAGCACGATTCAATATGCTGGGTGTAAATGAACTAAATACAACAATAGACTCCTTATACACCACACAACAAAAATCAATTGATGCATTTTCTAAATCGATGCTATCACGCTCCCATCAAAACAATTTGAATCTAAATTATAACATTGAACAAAACGATTCACTTGCAGAAATACCAGAAAATATTGTTGATCTATTCAATAAAAGGAAAGCTATTCAGTTGTATGATTTAGCAATTGCATCTGTAAATTCTGCACAAGACGATATCAAAGTAAAAACAAAATCTTTTTCCATTTCAACCACACACATCAACAAACACATTATTGCACTACACGACAAATTTGCACTAGGGCTAATGTGTATCATTCTATTTTTTGTTGGTGCGCCGTTGGGTGCCCTCATCAGAAAAGGCGGAATTGGATTACCATTAGTAATTGCGATTTTGATTTTCTTGACCTATCATTTTATCAGCATATTTGCAAAAAACAGTTCAGAGGACAACAGTTTAAATCCAATTTTTGCAACATGGCTTGCAGGAATCATCATGTTGCCATTTAGTATCTATCTCACAAGTAGAGCGACAAAAGATAGAGCATTAATGGATTTAGATGCAATCTTAATCCCTATTAAAAAACGTTTGGTAAAAACAAGCTTAATCGTTGAGGATAATACCACCGAACAAACTGTTGAAACGCAAAACATTCAGCATTTTGAAAATGAAAAACTCATAGATCTGATAAAAAATTATAGATACTATGGACTGACTTTGGCGCACAAAACTGATGCCCTGAATCTTCTAAAGGAAAGAGGGATTACTGAGCTAGAGCTAAAGCTAACAGGAAATTTAAGCAACGAAACTTATGAGTCCGGAGTACGTCATATGGAAGATTATCATGAAAATGCAACCGTCGCTTATTTCGCACATCTTTTGGTTTTAATTCTTGGAATTGGTGGCTTTATTTTAAATAATAACGGTGCCGCTACTGTAGGTTCTATAATGATTGCTTTGGCACTTATTGCATTGGTTTTATTTATAATCGTATTCCCAAAAGTTTTGAAAAATCAGGCCGCATTCTACAAGCTGTTGAAAAAGAAATTCATGGCCCATAATGTTGTTTTTATTGTTTTGGGGCTTCCCCTATTTTTTCTTTACCGATTGTATTTCAACAAAAAAATGAATGAAGATTTAACTAAAATTTCATAAGTTTTGGTAGCGTTCTCCTATCTTTGCAAAAAATAATTCATGGCAACACAAAAATCAACTTTAGAACAAAAACTCAACACCATAAAAGAAGCTATTGAAGACATCAAAGCGGGCAAAGTGGTCGTTGTGGTAGATGATGAACACCGTGAGAATGAAGGTGATTTTATTGCTGCTGCCGAAGCGGTAACACCCGAAATGATCAATTTTATGGCAACTCATGGCCGTGGACTTATATGTGCCCCTTTGACCGAAACACGCTGTACAGCATTAGAATTGAACATGATGGTTCAAAACAATACGGTATTACACCACACACAGTTCACGGTTTCTGTAGATTTGATTGGTCATGGATGTACAACAGGAATTTCAGTATCGGATCGCGCCAAAACCATAAAAGCGTTGGTAAATGAAGATACTAAACCTCATGATCTTGGTCGTCCAGGGCATATTTTTCCCCTAAAAGCAAAAAATGGTGGGGTTTTAAGAAGAACTGGACACACAGAAGCAGCAGTAGATTTGGCACGATTGGCAGGATTTAATCCCGCTGGAATTCTTGTTGAAATTTTGAATGAAGACGGCACTATGGCGCGACTGCCAGAGCTGAAAGAGGTGGCTAAAAAATTTGATTTAAAAATCATTTCTATTGAAGATCTTGTGGCCTACCGTATGCAATACGACTCGTTAATTGCCAAAAAACATGATTTTCAAATTGAAACCCGTTTTGGTAGTTTTAGACTAAGGTCTTACCAACAAACCACAAATGATGCCGTGCATATTGCCCTTACCAAAGGCCAATGGACTTCGGATGAAACAATCCCTACCCGTATGAATTCGACATTGGTCAACAATGATATTTTGGGTACACTCACCAATAATGCAGATAAAAAATTGGACGAAATGTTCCGCGTTATAAATAATGAAGGAAAAGGCGCTATTATTTTTATCAATCAAAATTCGAGTCCACAAAAAACACTTAAACGCCTAAATATTTTAAAAGATATTCAAAAAAGTGGTGAAGTTGCAAAAGCACCAAATATTAGTATGGATGAGAAAGATTTTGGGATTGGCGCACAAATTTTACATGACCTAGACATTCAAAAATTAAATTTAATATCCAACAGCAAACAAAAAAAGCGCGTTGGAATGATTGGGTATGGTCTAGAAATTATTGATTATATCAACTACTAACCACACACCTTTTTTATGCACTCCGCCATTGTTTTGGCTCTGTTGCGCACTTCTTCTTCCGACCATGACAGTTTAATCAAACACGATATGTTACGTCCTATGTAATGATCGGATTTAGAAAAGTCTTTGTCTTTTAGATAGCTCAATCCATTTTTTATTTCTTGGCACAATGGATATAATGATTTTTGTTCTTTAAGATGTTCCCACTTACGGATATAGTGCCAATTGTTGTCGTAATAATGAAAACATACATCAATACCGTTAGTTTTAAATTCTTTACTCACAGCTCTGGCAGTTTCCAAATCGTCCAAAAAGAAGTTTAAAAACGCATAACTTTCCTCCCCACCCTCTGGAACAGTCCGAAAGATAACCGATGAAAGGGGTTCTAATTCTTGTCTTATTATGGAATAATGCTTTTTTTGGAGCGCCAAAAACTCATCGATACGTCTAAATTGTGCCAGGCCAACTGCTGCATTGAGTTCAGAAATCCGAAAATTGTAGCCCAAATAGGGATGTTCCTCTACCCCACGGTCAGAACCGATATGGTCATGTCCATGATCGCTAAAATGATCGAGACGTTGTGCATAATCATCATTATTTGTGATGACTCCTCCACCTTCGCCACAAGTGACGGTTTTGACAAAATCAAAAGAAAAACAACCCAAATCTCCAACAGTCCCCAGTGCTTTGCCTTTGTATGTACCGCCAATAGCTTGGCAAGCATCTTCAATCAACAACAAGTTGTGTTCATTACAAATGGCGCTTAGTGCATCAAGATTGGCCATACTACCGCACATATGTACAGGCATAATGGCCTTAGTTTTTGGGGTAATTGCAGCTTTTACAGCTTCAATATCAAGTGTTAGAGTGTCGTCAATATCCACAACCACAGGGGTTGCACCCATCATCATGATGGCTTCAAAACTAGCAACAAAAGTAAAACTAGGCATTATGACTTCATCTCCAGTACCCACACCAGCAACAGCGAGCGCTATGCTCACCGCAGCAGTACCATTACTTACTAATTGTGCATGTTGAACCGTAAAACGCTTTTTAATGGCTAACTCTAAGTCTTTTGCTTTCCAATGCCCTTTTCTTAAGCCATCAAAGCCATAACGCATCAAAACACCGGAGTCCAAGACATCGTGGACTTCTTTGCGTTCGGCATCGCCAAATAATTCAAATCCAGGCATAATTAAGAGATTTCGGTTACAGATTCAGATAGGGCTTTACGTACTTTTTTCATTGTTGCAAACGGATCGTCTTCTGCTCTGTAGCCCATAGGCATAAGTAGTACAGATTTTAATCCTTTCGCTTTTAAATCAAAATAATCGTCAATTTTTTGAGGTTCAAATCCTTCCATAGGACAAGCATCAATTTTAAGGTCGGCACAAACCACCAATAGATTGCCCATCGCTAAATAAGCTTGTTTGGCACCCCAAAGCTGTACTTCTTCAGGCGTTTTGGTGCTAAAACTTTCTATAATGTGTGTTCTAAAAGGAGCCAAAATTTCATCTGGTGTCTCACGAATGGCTTTGATGCGCTCAAAATAGTCTACTACATAATTGGCATCTAAAGCGGTTTTTACACAAAAAATGGCAACATGTGAGGCCTGTTCCACTTGCAACTGATTCATAGCCATGGGTACTAGTTCCTTTTGAATGGCCTTGTTGTGCACCAACAAAAGCTCAACGGGCTGCAAACCATAGGACGAAGCCGAAAGATTAAACCCTTCTTTTATTTTTTCTAAATCTGATGATGAAATAGCTTTATTGGTATCAAATTTTTTGGTGGCGTAGCGCCATTTAAGGGCGTCAAGTAGACTCATAAATTAAGTTTTGAACAAAAATAGGGAATTTATAAAAGATGAGGACTTAATGAAATTTTAAAATTTATTAAAAAACCAATGAAATAAATCAACAAACTATTTGAAAAGAACATAAAAGCCACTTATATTTGCACTCGCATAAGGAGAAATGGCAGAGTGGTCGAATGCGGCAGTCTTGAAAACTGTTGAGGGTCACACCTCCGGGGGTTCGAATCCCTCTTTCTCCGCAAAAGAAAACCAAGTTAAAAATTACTTGGTTTTTTTGTATAAATAATTCTCTTAACCCATAATCCCTCTCCAAAACGACTAAATATTCGTATTTTAGAGTTATGAACTGGAACAATGCCTTACGGGATTTTGAACATTATTTAAACATTGAACGCGGTCTATCGAAACATACCGTGATCAGCTACCGTATGGATGTACAAAAATTGATTGTTTTTTTGGAAACAAACAAAAAATCTATCAGTCCCATAGACATTGACTTCGAAACGGTACAAGTTTTTTTGTACGAGTTAGCCAAAAGAGTTAATGCTCGTACACAATCGCGAGTTATATCTGGCTTAAGGAGCTTTTTCGATTATCTTATTTTTGAAAACTACCGCACCACAAACCCTTTAGAACAAATTGAAGCGCCCAAAATTGGCCGTAAACTTCCAGACACACTATCCGTAAAAGAAATTGACAAGATTGTAGCAGCCATAGATTTGAGTCATCCTTTGGGAGAGCGCAACAAGGCTATTATCGAAACCTTGTACAGTTGTGGTTTGCGTGTGAGCGAGCTCACACATTTGAGACTGTCCGATTTATTTTTCGATGAAGGGTTTATAAAAGTCACCGGGAAAGGCAACAAGCAACGGTTTGTGCCTATTGGTAAAGACACCCAAAAGATTATCAATTTATACCGTCACCACGCCAGAACCTTGCTTAATATTGACCCTCAGCACATGGATACACTTTTTTTGAATCAACGAGGAAAACAACTCACACGGGCTATGATTTTTACGATTGTTAAAACATTCACACAAAAAGCTGGTATTGAAAAATCGATTTCTCCCCACACCTTTCGCCATTCTTTTGCCACTCACCTTTTAGAAAATGGCGCCGATTTACGCGCAATTCAAGTTATGCTTGGTCATGAAAGCATTACTACAACAGAAATTTATATGCACATCGATAAAAGCCATTTAAAACAAGTAATGACCTCTTTTCATCCGCGTCGGACATAAAAAAAGCAGTTTAAAAAACTGCTTTTCATCCTTTTTTTTACTTCTATTATTTCGCAATATTTACAGCTCGTGTTTCTCGAATAACGGTAACTTTTACTTGTCCTGGATAGGTCATATCCGTTTGAATTTTTTGTGAAATTTCAAAAGACAATCGGCTTGCGTTGTTGTCGTCTACTTTTTCGCTTTCAACAATCACTCTCAATTCTCGTCCAGCTTGAATAGCATAGGCCTTTTGAACTCCTTTGAAATTGAATGCTATTTGTTCCAAATCTTTTAGACGTTGTATATAGGAGTCCAATACTTGACGTCTAGCTCCAGGTCTTGCTCCAGAAATTGCATCACACACTTGAACAATTGGTGAGAGTAGAAATTTCATTTCAATTTCATCGTGGTGTGCACCAATAGCATTGCATACTTCTTCTTTTTCACCATATTTTTCGGCCCATTGCATACCCAAAATAGCATGAGGAGTTTCCATATCAACCTCAGAATCAGGAACTTTACCGATATCGTGCAATAGCCCTGCTCGTTTGGCCAATTTTGGATTGATCCCCAACTCTGCGGCCATAACGCCACAAAGTTTGGCGACTTCTCTAGAGTGCTGCAATAAGTTTTGACCGTAAGAAGAACGGTATTTCATTTTTCCGACTGTTTTAATCAACTCAGGGTGCAAACCATGAATACCCAAATCGATAACGGTGCGCTTTCCGACTTCAATAATTTCTTGTCCAATTTGTTTTTCTGTTTTACGGACAACTTCTTCAATTCGTGCTGGATGAATTCGCCCATCTGTTACGAGCTTGTGTAAAGACAGTCGAGCAATTTCACGACGTACTGAGTCAAAGCACGAAAGAATGATGGCTTCTGGTGTATCGTCTACAATGATTTCTACGCCAGTAGCTGCTTCAAGTGCTCTAATGTTTCGTCCTTCACGGCCAATAATACGCCCTTTCATGTCGTCCGATTCGATATTGAAAACAGAAACACAGTTGTCTACGGCTTCTTCAGTACCAATACGTTGAATGGTATTGATGATGATTTTTTTGGCATCTTGTTCCGCTGTAAGTTTAGCTTCTTCCATTTTGTCTTGCACATAGGCCATCACGTCATTTTTGGCTTCAGATTTTAGAGATTCTACCAATTGTGCTTTGGCATCTTCCGCGGAAAGACCAGAAATAACTTCCAGTTGTTGCACTTGGCTTTTATGCATTTTGTCTAACTCCTCTTGGCGCTTGTCCAAAACCAAAAGACGTTGGTCATAATCCTTCTTTTTGGACTCCAACTCTTGACTCAGTTTTTTGTTTTTAGACAATTCAGAAGATACTTGAGATTCTTTATCTCTTATGCGTTTTTCGGCTTCAGTCATTTTTTTATCTCTCGATAAAATTACTTTTTCATGCTCAGATTTTAACTCTAAAAAGCGTTCTTTGGCTTGAAATATTTTGTTTTTTTTGATGCTCTCTCCTTCTGACTTTGCTTTAGAAATAATATCACTTGCGGTGCGCTTTGCATTTTTTGTGATTTGAGTGGCATTATTTTTTTCTCTTATTTTGGAAATGATCAGACCTACGACAAGCCCCAATACTGCGGCTCCAGAAGCGATCAATATGATGTTTTGATCCATTATTTGTGGTTTTAATTAAAAAAAAAGCCTGTAAAGATCTGGGTTTTGTATAAACTCCTTTTAAACAGGATTTAGAGCTGAAAAGCTGATCAAGGGTCTGCGACAAGGCAGCATGCTTTTACAACTTAAACGGACTCCATTTATAGAATTCTCGTTGAGTTTATCAAAAAATTGACCAATACAGGCAGTATGTACTTTGTATTTTAAAGAACGTTGGCGTCTAAGTGTTGGTCTAGTCGCTGATCTAAATCAATCAGACGTTGCTCGAGGACTTCACTTAAACTGTTTTTATTTATTTTCGTTTGTTCCGTTTCAGCGGCAAATTGCAAGGCACACATGGCCAAAACGTCTTGCTTGTCTTGAACGGAATAGCTTTGTTCAAATTTCTTTACGGTTGCATCAATCTTCTGAGCAGCTAAACGCAAACCTTCTTCTTGGCTTGGCGCTATTGTCAAGGGATAAACCCGATTGGCAATAGATAATTTAATTTTTAGTTGCTCACTCATGAGTTATTATTTAGTCCGATAAACTAGCAATGCAATCGTTTATCTCTTTGATCAAAGCATTTATTTTGAGCTTTGAAGCTCGTTTATCTTCGTTACTGCCTAGCATTGAACTTGCAATTTTTAAAGAATCAAACTCTGTCTGCTTCTCTTGAAGCAATTGCAATTGATTCTTGTTTTGGGATTTTAATTCTTGTATTTCCCTTTTCAGAGCACTATTTTCGTCTTTCAAAGATCCAAACTGGTTCAGTATCTTGTCTATTTTAACTTCTAGTGTTTGGACGATTGTTTCGATTTTGCTCATCTACAATTTCAATACCTTTTCCACAAATTTAACATTCCATATCTAAAATCGCAATTTCTGTGCCGATATTTTAAAAATAATTTAACCAAACTAAATGCTTTGCTTTTTGTTTTCAATTCTATACTTTAGCTAAAGATCATGTTATGAATATTTTTAAGCTTTTATGTTTTTTGTGCTCTATTTACACAATGGCACAAACCCCTTACCCACAAGAATACTTCCGTTCACCTTTGGATATACAACTGGTGCTTTCGGGAACATTTGCAGAACTTAGGTCCAATCATTTTCATTCAGGATTAGACATGAAAACCAATGGAAAACAAGGGCTTAAGATTTATACTGCAGCCATTGGTTATGTGAGCAGGATTAAAATTTCTAGATATGGGTATGGCAAAGCATTGTACATCACCCACCCCAACGGCTACACTTCAGTTTATGCCCACCTTCAAAAATTTTCTCCAAAAATTGAAGCTTTTGTCAAAAGCAAACAATACGAAAAAGAGCAATTTGAAATCGAACTGTTTCCAGATCCTAACGCGCTGCGCATTGAAGCAGACGAAGTTGTAGCATTTTCTGGAAATACTGGGGGCTCATCTGGCCCGCATTTGCATTTTGAAATTCGTGACAAAAATTCTCGCCCCATAAATCCAATGCTTTTTGGGATTGATATTAAAGATACCACGCCTCCAGAACTCTATCAACTTTATGTTTACCCCCTCTCTGATGATAGCCATATTGAAGGGCTTCATGAAAAGAAAAAAATACGGCTCATAAAACAGCCTAATGGGAATTACAAAGCCGAGACTATTGCGGCTTTTGGGACTATTGGTTTTGGTATTGTGGCCAATGACCGTCAAGACTATGCATCGAACAAAAATGGCTTGTCAAAAATTGAAACCTTTTTCAACGGTAAAAAATCTATTGAAGTGGATTTTAAGCGGTTTTCGTTTAGCGAAACCAAACATATCAATCGTTTTATAGACTATGCGCATTATCGTTCGAAAAAGCAAAGAATTCAAAAATTATTCATTGAAAAAAACAACCCCTTGAGTCTGTTTTCTTTTCATGAACAAAACGGAGCTTTGAGTATAATTGATAGCACAAATTCCGCATACACAATTAAAATTCAAGATTTTAAAAACAATAAAACGACAGTTCAAGTTCCGATTTCTGGAATTTTTCAAGAAGTCTCCAAAAATGATTCAATCCCTTTAAGTTTCACTTATGTAAGTGCCTCAGAATCAACGTTATTCGAAGATCAGTCCTTTAGTGTAGAAATCCCTGCCTATGCTTTATATGAAGATATTCCCCTCGATTTTAAAGTCAAAAACGATACATTAACAATTCACGAACCTAGTATTCCCCTAAAAAAATCAATGACCATAAAATTTGACGCAAGTCGCTTTGATTCAAACGATTTAACTCATCTTTTCATTGGAAGACTTTCGGCTTATGGAAGATTGTATTATACTTCTACAAAGCGAAAAGGTAGTACACTAACCGCACGTACAAAATATTTTGGCAGATACACCATTGGAAGAGATGATAAAGGGCCAAAAATTTCTGCTGTAAATTTCAAAAATGGCAGTTGGCTTACCAAATATCGCTATCTAAAAGTGAAAATTTCTGACGATATTTCTGGAGTAAAAAACTTTCGTGCAACTGTGAATGGAAAGTGGATTTTAATGGATTACGATGCAAAAACTAACACACTGACGCATGACTTCAACGATAATGTAATCAATGACATCAAAAATAATTTAAAGCTTATTGTCGTCGATAATGTTGGAAATAGTTCTAAATTTGAACTCACCTTTTACAGAAAATAAATCATTACATTTTGAACATAAGATATTTATACACTTCAATTTTTCTATTATTTATCGCTCAAATTCAAGTATTTGCACAAACCGCAACTCTGCGAGGTGTGTTGCTTGACGAAGAAAACAAACCCATTGAAAATGCAACCATAAGAGCAAATAATTTAGGTACCATCTCTAACGTTAATGGATTTTACCTTTTAGAAATACCTTCAAATCAGAATGTAGAAGTCGAATTTTCTCATGTGAATCACAAATTTGTTCGCGCAGTATTCAAACTCAAAAACGGACAAGAATTTGAATTTAATCCTGTTTTAAAAACAGACATTGAACAAATTGAAAATGTCATTATAACTGGAACAAAACGTGCTGTTTTAGAAGGTGTAACCACCATTTCACCAAAAATTATTCGTACCATAAAAGGTGCACAACCAGGTGTTGAAAATCTTTTAAAAACATTACCTGGTGTTAATATTTCAAACGAATTGAGTACTCAATATTCTGTTCGTGGAGGGAATTTTGATGAAAATTTGGTTTATGTTAATGACATTGAGGTCTATCGTCCGTTTTTGGTACGATCAGGACAACAAGAAGGTTTGAGCTTTGTCAATACAGCAATGGTCGAAAATTTAGAATTTTCAGCTGGTGGGTTTCAAGCCAAGTATGGAGATAAACTTTCCTCTGTTTTGGACATTACTTATCGAAAACCTACCCGTTTCGGTATTCGTGCGGATTTAAGTCTTTTGGGCGGTAGTATTACTGCCGAAGGATCGAGCAAGGACCAAAAATTTTCGGCATTGGTTGGACTACGTTACAGAGATAACAGCTTGCTTGTAGATGCCAAAGAAACACAAACCAATTACGACCCTAAGTTTTTAGATGCACAGACCTACTTAACTTATCAAATGACTCCAAAATTTGAATTGAGTTTTTTAGGAAATATAACTTCTAACACATACAATTATGCACCAAAAACAA
The DNA here is from genome assembly GCA_029238515.1 of Flavobacteriaceae bacterium. Taxonomy (GTDB): domain Bacteria; phylum Bacteroidota; class Bacteroidia; order Flavobacteriales; family Flavobacteriaceae; genus UBA3537. Next base: position 42,853 of record JAQWFW010000027.1, read on the forward strand.
GACAAACAAACTTTGGTACGTTAGAAAACCCCATTGCACTATTGGTTTTTTATGAAGGCCAAGAGCAAGATGCCTATAGTACCTATTTTGGTGCATTAAAAGGTTCATATCAGGTTAATGATAACTTAAATTTAAAACTCATCACTTCTAGTTTTCATACCACCGAGCAAGAGTATTTTGATATTTTGGCGCAATACCGATTGGGGGAAGTCAACAGCAATATTGGGGACGAAAATTTAGGAGAAGTTGAATTTTCAGAAGGTATTGGAGGACAAATCAATCACGCTCGAAATGATTTAGATGCGCTAATCTCGACCGTTGAACATCGTGGAACTTACAAAAAGAATAAAGATCATTTTCAATGGTCTCTTAAATATACAAATGAAAATATCCGCGATCGAGTTGTTGAATGGGAAGTGATTGACTCAGCTGGATTTTCTATCAATCCACCCAATTTAGATCAATTCGACAATCAACCTTACACACCTGACACAGGTCCTTTGGTACCCTTTCAAAACATTCGCGCAACAAACAATACAACCGTAGAACGCTTACAAGCATTTGCGCAATGGAGCAAGCGCAGTACTTTGGGTGCAAATGAGGTGTTTTATAATTTTGGTGTACGTGCTCACCAATGGCGAGTTAGTGGTGAAAATATTGCAGTAAAACAACAAGTGGTTTTTAGTCCGAGAGCACAATTCAGTATCAAGCCAAACGGCAAAAAAGACATGCTTTTTAGATTGAGTGGTGGATTGTATTATCAGCCTCCATTCTTTCGAGAATTACGTGATGCGAATGGAACAGTAAACAGCAGTGTTGAAGCGCAAAAATCTGTTCATCTTGTTGCTGGTCACGAATACAGTTTTATGCTCTGGAAACGCCCATTTAAATTAGTTTCTGAAGTCTATTACAAAAATCTCTCTGATGTAAACCCATACACTGTTGAAAATGTACGCATTCGATACGCAGCCAACAACAATGCTGAAGCGTATGCCTATGGATTGGATATGCGCTTAAACGGTGAATTTGTCCCTGGTACAGAATCGTGGTTTTCTTTTGGTTATCTCAAAACTGAAGAAGCTATTGGTGGGCGTGATTTTATTGCGCGACCAATGGATCAACGCTTGAAATTTGGAGTGCTTTTTCAAGATTATATTCCCAAATTACCAAATATGAAAATGTATTTAAATTTAGTATACAATACTGGAGTTCCTGGTGGATCACCAAGTTATGCCGATGTCTACAGTTATCAAAATCGATTACCAGACTATAAACGTGCCGATATTGGTATGTCTTATGTCGTTGTCGATGCGAAAAATAAAGCAAATAATGGGTGGAAAAAACGCTTTAAAGAATTATCCGTTGGTATGGAAATATTTAATCTCTTTGATGTTCAAAACTCAATCACAAATACATGGGTGCGCGATGTCTACTCAAAACGCCAATATTCTATTCCAAACTACCTAACACCAAGAGTGTTTAATATTAGATTGGACATGCGCTTTTAGGCGGGTTCTAAAACAAGTTCTTTAAGTGTGTCGATAACTTCGTCTAGTTCTTCTTTTGTATTGAACGAACTAAATGAAAAGCGTATAGAGGGTTTTTGTAGATCATCTTTTGAAAGAATTTCTCGAAGCACGTGAGATCCTTTATCACTTCCACTTTGGCATGCACTTCCTTTGGAACAAGCAATTCCTTTTAAATCCAATTGAAACAAAAACAATGGTGCTTTTTCGGAAGAAACCGGAAGACATACATTGACCAAAGTATAGGTACTGTTTGAAGCATCGGCACAAACACCATTAAATTTAGTTCCAGGAATTTCTGTTTTTAAGCGTTGTATAAAATGAGACTTCAATTCACTAATATATTGCTTTTCTGAATCTAAGTGTTCATAAGCAAGAGCCAAAGATTCATCCAATCCAACAATATCATGTAGACTTTCTGTACCCGCACGACAACCACGCTCCTGAGCACCACCTGTTATGATGGATTGTAAACCCAATCCACTTCTTACAAATGCAAAGCCAATGCCTTTTGGACCATGAAATTTATGCGCACTTGCAGCTAAAAAATCAATTGGAATCTGAACCAAATCGAGAGGGTAATGCCCTACCGATTGCACTGTATCACTATGAAAAAGTGCTTGGTATTTTTTGCATAGATCTGCAACAAATTTTAAATCAAGTATCGTTCCAATTTCATTGTTGATATGCATCAATGAAACCAACGTTTTTTCAGAAGCATGCTCTAAAAGTTCTTCAAGATGCCTTAAATCGATAGTGCCATTGTCCAAAACTCGAACATAACTAACTTTAATTTTTTCTGAATCTTCCAAAGAAGTGATGGTATGACCAACAGCATGATGTTCTATACGAGATGAAATGATGTGCTTGACATCCAGATGACATACCGCAGAGCGCAATACTAGGTTATCGGCCTCTGTTCCACCTGCTGTAAATATAATTTCAGAAGATTTTACATTGAAATGAGCAGCAATACGCTTGCGGCATTGCTCCAATATAGATTTTGAAGATCGACCTACACTGTGTGTAGACGATGGATTTCCATAATTAGACTTTAAGACTGCAGCCATTTTATCCGCAACTTCATTGCGGACTTGTGTCGTGGCAGCATTATCTAAATAAATAGGCATATCAAAATAAAAAAAAGTTAAACAAAAATAATCAAATTAAATAATTGACAATAACATTACATTTATTTCTTAATTCTGTTATTTTTGTTATAAATAGTTAATTCATGCGTAATTGGTTACAGTTTTTTTCGTTTTTATTTCTAATCACATCGTGTAATGATGGTGATGTAATTCAAGTACAGTTGGATTTTGATAAAGATTTATCACTTTGCCAAATTCAAACGGCAGATCAAGGAGCGAGTTTAACCTCAAGTTTTTTGTTTTATGACACGCGCAATGATCCTTATCAATCCCTCACGCTTTTGATTCCTAGAACAACCGCTACAGAAGCAATGTTTGAGCCTACTGAATATGGAGCAACACAAACACTCAGTATCAATGGTAGTAGTGTTCAATTTCATTACAGATCATACAATGGCGATCCTAATGCTTTAATTTGTGCAGTAATTCCTCCTGCAGGAGTTGCAGTTACTCAAGATTATGCTTCTACGGGCGGAACAGCTGAATTTGTATCCCTTTTTGAAGACGACGACGATGACGGTGTGCCAACAGCACTTGAATTTGATGGCGATACAGATGGTGATGGTATTCCGAATTATAAAGACAATGACGATGATGGTGACAATGTTCCCACCATCAACGAAAAACCAGACCCCAACAACGATGGAGATTTGGCTGACGCTCAAGATACTGATGGCGACTCCATCCCAGATTATTTAGATCAAGATGATGATGGAGATGGTACACTTACCATAAATGAGGACGAAAATGGCAACGGTAATTTATTTGATGATATAGCTACTGGATCTTCCTTTGCACGTTTTTTGGATGAAAATTTTTCAAATTCTTACGCCGTTCAAACAACCAACACCAATCAATTTAAGCGTATTGTAACGATTACCGTCACACTAAATAACATTGATATTTCTATCCTTTCGGCAGATACATTAGAAATGGGCACCTACGAAACAATTATTTCCTACTAGGGCGTTTTTCGCTGATAAATATATACTTCTGTTGCACCGTGCCCATACTTTTGATAGTTTGCAGGGTAAAATTTTAAGTGATCATAACGCTTCAAAAGATACTCTAGTTCAAGTTTGAGTACCCCCTCACCTATACCGTGAATAAAAACCACACGTTGAATCCGCTTTGAAATTGCAAAATCCAATCGTTTTTTGGCAGTATCCAATTGCAAATTAAGCATTTCATGATTTTGCATGCCTTTTGTAGATTTCACCAACTGATGAATATGCAAATCCACCTCCATATGTGGCTGTTGTCGTGATTTAGTTTTAATTTTTGGTGCTGATTTTCGCTTTTTCGATTCTTTTTCAGAGAGAATATGTTGCAAAGATTGTCCTTTGAACGACGAAGAGTGTAAAAGATTATGATCCATTTTTACAAGCTCAGAAGCATCAAAGGTCATTTCGAAACCGGAAGTGGTTTCAATAGTAATAGCAGAACCCAAAATACCAACAATACGACCCGAAAGGTCATCATCTAGAACAGATACGTTATCGTTAATGCTAAACTTCATTCTTCCTCGTCATAAGATTGGACAGCATAAGGATCTATTTCTGGCTTATCACCAACGCCCTTGGAAATCAAATACAAACCAACAACTAATAAAAAAAGACCTCCTATGGAAATAAAAACATTTGAAATAGGGTATAATTCAGTGTAAATTAAAATGAAGATACCGACAATAAAGGAGCCATATTTTAATGTGTTGCGTGTCATTTGAATGAAATCTTATTGCGTATAAAAATAAGACCTTTGGGTTAATTTATATGATTAATAGGTTGTTTTTTTCAAAATAGATAAATTATTTATTATTTTAGACATCCAAAATATTTCTATGGCTCTAGAACACTATATGCTCCCTTGTTTGAGCAAAACCCTTTTTGGTTTTGAGTGTATGGGTTGTGGACTTCAGCGTTCGCTTTTATTAGTTTTTAAGGGTCATTTTACAGACGCTTTTTGGATGTACCCAGCCATATATCCACTTATTGTTTTGGGCGGTTTATTACTCTTAAGCCGATTTTATAAATTTAAATTTTATCAAAAAAGTATCAATGTGTTATCATTAATTTCCATTGGTACAATCTTTACTAACTATATCATTAAACAATTCATTTTATGAAAAAATCGTTGAATACTACGCTTATTTATGTGCTCAGTATTTTGGGTTTATTGTGCTGCTGCTTTGCGGGTTTTGGATTTTTACTTTCTGGACCTGCATATTTGATGGCCAATAAAAAACTCAAAGACGCTCAAGTGAACCCCGACGATTACGAGGGGAATATCAATGCCATGGAAACTGCCAAAACAGTGGCATTAGTGATTCTGATCATCAACTTGCTCTATCTGGCGTACACTATTTATGCTGTATTAACAGGTGATTTTAGCGAAATGCAAGAAGAATGGCGCAAAATGATGGAAGAAATCAACCAAAACGCATAAAAAGCGTTTTCGGTTGAAACGATCATTATTTAATATTTTAATGCTGAATCTTCTTGTATGGGCAACTCATCGTATCCCATATTAAACAAGGTAAATCCGAAAATATCGGCATATTGTTCTAGCGTTTTACTTACTGGAGTTCCCGCACCATGTCCAGCATCCGTTTCAATGCGTATTAGAGTTGGATTATTTCCAGATTGTTTGCTTTGCAGCTCTGCCGCAAACTTAAAACTATGTGCTGGCACCACCCGATCGTCATGATCGCCAGTAGTGACTAAAGTTGCCGGATAGTTTATTCCCGCTTTTACATTATGTACAGGTGAGTAACCCTTGAGGTACTCAAACATTTCCTTGCTGTCTTGGGCCGTTCCATAGTCATAGGCCCATCCTGCACCAGCAGTAAATGTATGGTAACGTAACATATCCAGCACACCCACTGCAGGTAGTGCGACTTTCATCAAATCAGGACGTTGAGTCATTGTTGCACCTACAAGAAGTCCCCCATTGGATCCACCTCGAATAGCCAAAAAGTCACTTGAAGTATAGTTTTTAGAAATTAAATACTCAGCTGCATAAATAAAGTCATCAAACACATTTTGCTTTTTCATTTGTGTTCCAGCGTCGTGCCATTTTTTTCCATACTCGCCACCTCCACGAAGATTTGGAACGGCATAAATTCCACCCTGTTCAAGCCAAACTGCATTGGCTACACTAAAACTGGGATTTAGACTGATGTTAAACCCTCCATATCCGTATAATATAGTTGGATTTTTTCCATTGCGCTTTAATCCTTTCTTGTGAGTGATCATCATTGGAACTTTTGTCCCATCTTTTGAGGTATAAAAAACTTGTTTGCTTTGATAGTGATCAGCATTGAAATCTATTTCGGGCTGCCAGTATAGTTCGGACTCACCAGTTTCTACATCAAATGAGTAGATACTCGAGGGTGTTTTGTAGTTTGTAAATGAATAATAATCTATTTTTTCGTCTTTTTTACCACCAAAACCTCCTGCGTTTCCTAAGCCCGGAAGTTCGATTTTTCTAACAAAATTTCCGTCATAATCATATTGTTTAACTTGAGAAATGGCATCCACCATATATTCTGCGAAAAAATATCCGCCACCAGTAGAAGGACTCAAAACATGTTTTGTTTCCGGGATAAAATCAACCCAATGTTCTGGAGTTGGGTTACTGGCATCTACTGTTATAATTTTTTGATTGGGTGCATCAAGATTGGTTACCAAATACAATTTTGACCCCACGTTATCGATGAGGTAGGTATCACTTTCGGTGTGGTCTAGTAGTGTAATAAATTTACTTTTGGGTTGTTTTAAATCCTTTAAAAATAGTTTATTCCCTGATGTTGAGATACTAGCACTTATCAAAAGATAATTGTTGTCCTCGGTAACACGAGCGCCAATGTAGCGGTGTTTTTCTGCTTTGGTTCCACCAAAAACCAAAAGATCCTTTTTTTGAGAAGTCCCCAATTTGTGGTAATATACCTTGTGCTGATCTGTTTTGGCCGAAAGCGCACTACCTTTAGGTTTATCATAACTCGAATAATAAAATCCTTCGTCTTTATACCAAGACATACCACTAAACTTGATGTCTAAAAGAGTGTCTCCAATAATTTTCTTGGTTTCCACATCCATAGTTAAAATCTTTCGCCAATCGCTTCCACCCTCCGAAATACTATAGGCCAAAAGTGCGCCACTTTTTGAAAAACTTACACTACCAAGTGAGATTGTACCATCTTCCTTGAAAGTATTAGGATCCAAAAATACTTCCGCTGTTGAAATATCCTTACCTGTTTTATAGCGGTACAGCACATATTGATTTTGTAATCCATCATTTTTATAGAAATAGGTGTATTTCCCTTCTTTGAAAGGAGAACCTAATTTTTCATAGTTCCAAAGTTGCTCAAGACGCTTTTTGAGCTCGTTACGGTATGGAACATTGGCGAGGTAATCAAATGTAGTTTCGTTTTGAGTACGTACCCAAGCTTCAGTTTCTTCACTACGGTCGTCTTCTAACCATCGATAAGGGTCTTGTACCGCAGTATCAAAATAATGATCTACAGTATCAACTTGTTTTGTTTCTGGATATTGAACAGAGATGTTTCGATCTGTTTTTACATTTTTGGTACATGCCATAGCAGTAATCAGTAATAATAAATAAAGGGTTTTGTGTTGCATCATATTAGGTTTTAGATAATGAATAAATTTGAGGGGGTGAATCTTTATATATTTTAAAACTTTTAGAGGAAAATTTAAACCTCAAAGGACTTTAAAGTCTGAACGATGATACCAACGCATTCCAAAAGTTGATCTTCGGTCATCACCAGCGGTGGTGCAAAACGAATAATATTACCATGAGTTGGTTTTGCCAACAACCCATTGTCTCTAAGTTTGAGGCAAATGTTGCATGCGGTATCGCTGTCTTCTGTGTCGTTGATTACGATGGCATTTAAAAGGCCTTTACCACGCACTAGCTTTACAATAGAACTTGTGGCAATGTATTGATTCAATTGCGCTCTAAAAAGCTTTCCAAGGCGATCAGCATTTTCAGTCAATTCGTCATCTTTTATCACTTCTAATGCTGCGACAGCTACAGCCGCCGCAATAGGATTACCCCCAAAAGTACTTCCATGGGACCCTGGTGTTATAACATCCATAATAGAATTGTTGGCCAAAACCGCCGAAACAGGATACACACCACCACTCAACGCTTTGCCCAAAATAAGAACATCAGGTTTTACGTCTGGGCTTTCAGAACAATCTTTTTGTGGACAACTACAGTTACCACAAGAAGCCAAAAGACGTCCAGTACGAGCAATACCCGTTTGAACTTCATCGGCAATAAACAAGACATTGTATTGTGCACACAATGCTTTGGTTTTGATTAAATAGTCTTCTGCAGGTACATAAACTCCTGCTTCACCTTGCATAGGTTCAACAAGGAACCCAGCAATGTCATCATGCGTTTTAAGAATATCTTCTAAAGCATCGACATCGTCATAAGGAATTTTGATAAATCCTTCTGTATATGGACCAAAATTTTTACGCGCTACAGGATCATTTGAAAAAGAAATAATAGTGGTCGTACGGCCATGAAAATTATTCTCGCATACAATTATCTTACCTTTATTTTCAGGGATACCTTTCACTTCATAACCCCAACGTCTAGAGATTTTTAAAGCAGTTTCTACCGCTTCTGCACCGGTATTCATGGGCAACACTTTATCGTATCCAAAATAGGAAGTGATAAATTCTTCATAAGCTCCCAACTGATCGTTATGGAAAGCTCTAGATGTAAGTGTAAGTTTTTGAGCTTGCTCAATCATTGCATTTACAATTTTTGGATGGCAATGCCCTTGATTTACTGAGGAATAAGCAGAAAGAAAGTCATAATATTTTTTGCCTTCCACGTCCCACACAAAAACACCTTCGCCCCTTTGAAGAACTACCGGAAGTGGATGATAGTTGTGGGCACCATATTTGTATTCTAATTCGATGGCTTCTTTTGAAGAAATTGCATTTAAAACAGACATAATCAAAAAAATTAAAGATTCGGAAAAAACCATTCCTACTTAATTTGGAGAGAAATCATCCAGTCAAGTGCAAATTAATAAGATTTTTTTGTTTTCAAAAGAAAACAAGGTGTTATTAGGAGATTTTGAGAAATTATATGGCTAAAAGTGTGACTATTTCCAGAAATCTGTGTCTTATACTAATGAAGTAACATATTAAAACAAAATATACTATGGAAAAAGTTGTAGACTCATAAAAGAATTAGGCGCTAAAGTTTGGGATAGCTTTAGCTATTTCATGAACGAAATTGGGCAGTTTATACCCAAACTACTCGTGCATTACTGTTTTGGTTTATTGGCCGATTTATCGCACGACTACTGCGAAAATTAATCATCAAACTCGCAAAATTCATCAAACTTGATGTGATTGCCGACAAGGTAGAACTCGATCAAATGCTCGAGCAAATAGGCATTAAACATAAATTTTCAGAAATCATTGGAAATATTATTTATTATGTGCTTTTGTTGGTGGTTCTACTCACGGTTTTTGATATTCTTGGGCTTGCTGTTGCCAAAGAACTCTTTGAAAAAGTTGTTGGGTTTATCCCCGATATTTTTATCTCTGTTATTCTCTTTGTCTTTGGTTTGTACCTCGCCAATTTCGTACGTGATTTCATCAACGGACGATTGAGCAACATGAACATCGAACAAGCTTCCGTAATTGGATCTATTGCAAAATTTGGGATTTTACTCATTGTTTTTTCAATGATTTTATCGCAACTCAACATCGGAAACAATTTGGTGTCCAAACTCACACAATATTTGTTTGCTGCCATTGGATTGGGCTTAGCTATTGCTATAGGCCTTGGTGGAAAAGACGCCGCAAAAGAACTCATTGATAGAGTGTTTAGACAAAAGAAATAATCACTAAAAACAAAGTTTTTAATGCTGTTCCATGGGGACAGCATTTTTTTTTACAGTATTTTTGCAGGCATGCGCAGAAAAAAAACAAAAAAAGAATTTTTTGAATTAGAAGTCTTTGATGCTGGAGCAAAAGGGAAAAGCTTGGCCAAAGCACCTGACGGAAAAATTATATTCTTGTCCAATGCTGTTCCTGGGGATGTAGTCGATGTACAAACATTCAAAAAAAGGAAGGGCTATTACGAAGGTAAAGCAACTAAATTTCATAAGTATTCTGAGCATAGAGTCGTACCAACTTGTGCGCACTTTGGGACTTGTGGGGGCTGCAAATGGCAACATATGAGCTATGAGCAACAGTTGTATTTCAAACAAAAAGAAGTCACTAACAATTTGCAGCGCATCGGTAAAGTTGAATTACCAGAGGTCACCCCTATCCATGGATGCGATACCCCCTATTTTTACAGAAATAAAATGGAATTTTCGTTTAGCAACAACAGATGGCTTTCGCTTGAAGAAATCAAAGATAATGCTACTATCGAAAATAGAAACGCGCTCGGATTTCATATACCGGGCATGTGGGACAAAATCTTGGACATCGACAAGTGTTGGTTACAAGCCGATCCCTCAAATGCTATTCGCAACGAGCTTAAGGCCTTTGCGAACCGCAAAAATATCCCCTTCTTTGATCCAAAACAACAAAAAGGAGTACTGCGTACTCTTATGATTCGATCTAGCAGTAATGGTGAAATTATGGTCGTAGTTCAATTTTATTCGGCGACCAAAACGCAAATCAAAACTGTTCTAGATTTTCTTAAAACTTCATTTCCAGAAATTACATCATTACAATATGTCATCAATCCAAAAGGTAACGACACTATTTATGATCAGGACGTTATTTGTTATCATGGACATCCATTTATAATGGAAGAAATGGAAGGGCTTCAGTTTAAAATTAATGCCAAATCGTTTTACCAAACAAATTCTGAACAGGCGTATAATTTATACAAAATCACTCGAGATTTTACAGGATTAACGGGAAAAGAACTTGTTTATGATTTGTATACCGGTACAGGCACTATAGCACAATTTGTAGCCGAAAAAGCCAAGAAAGTTGTTGGTGTGGAAGCGGTTCCAGACGCCATTAAAGCGGCCAAAGAAAATGCCTTACACAACAACATCAACAATGTTGAGTTCTTTGTTGGAGATATGAAAACAGTTTTTAATGATGCTTTTATACAAACGCATGGAATTCCTGATGTGATCATCACCGATCCTCCAAGAGATGGAATGCATAAAGATGTTGTACAACAAATTTTGAATATTTTACCCTCAAAAATAGTATACGTTAGTTGCAATAGTGCAACACAGGCGCGTGATCTAGCTCTGATGGATGCACAATATAAGATTAGTAAAACACAAGCCGTTGATATGTTTCCACAAACACATCATGTAGAAAATGTTGTACTTTTGGAAAAAAGAATTTAATTTTTTTATGAAAAAAATAGCGCTTTTAGTTTGTCTTCTTTTATTTACTGCTTGTGAACCGGATGATGTTTGCAGCGAAAATACACAAACTACATCTCGCCTTGTGATCGAATTTTTTGATATCGAAGATTTAGACAGTCCAAAAACAGTAGCTGGGCTGTTCGCCTCGGGTATTGATGCCGATGGAAATGAGGTGAATATTCTTGGAGAGAATGTCACTTCAAGGTCAAAAATTGAACTACCAATCAATGGCCCACAAAATCAAACACAATTCAAATTGTATAAAAATTATGATATCGTCAATGATGTCGTCGAAGGAAATTCAGATATTATAACAGTTGCTTACACTACATCTTCCGTCTATGTTTCTCGTGCGTGCGGCTACAAAAACGTGTATTCTATTCAGGGGTTTAGTATCGAAACGGATGCAGATCTTTGGATGATTAATGGCGAAATTGTCATCGATGAAGTTACTAACGAAAATGAAACCCATGTCAAGATATTCCATTAGTATACTTTGTCTTTTATTGACCGTTTCATCGTTGTTTGCACAAACGGATGAAGAACAACTAACGGCTACAATCAAAACCGACAGCATTGGTTTTCAAGAAAAATATGGATTGCGTTTTGGTATCGATCTCAGTAGATTAGGACGAACTGCTTTTGAAACTGATTATTCTGGATTCGAAGTGAGTGCAGATTACCGCTTAGGACAACGCTTTTATGTGGCCGGTGAGCTTGGTTTTGAAGAAAAAGCAAACTCAAACAATTATCTTGAAACCAGTGCAAAAGGAAGCTATTTTAAAGCAGGTGTAGATTTCAATTTGTACAATAATTGGTTAGGAATGGAAAACCTAATCACTAGTGGACTGCGTGTGGGTATCTCGAGTTTTAGTCAAACAAGAGAACGCTTTACAATTTATGACACCAACAGTCAAACTTGGGGTGAACTTCAGAACTCCGAGCGTACAGAATTTTCAGATTTATCTGCAGTTTGGGCAGAATTGATTTTTGGGATAAAGACTGAAGTGTTCAACAATGTGTTTTTAGGGTTTAATGTGCAAGTCAAAACACGTTTGACAGAAAAAAGTCCGTCTAACTTTGAGAATATTTTTATTCCAGGATTTGGGCGTACTTACGACAGCAGTAAAGTAGGAACTGGGTTTAGTTACACCCTATCCTATCTTTTGCCTATTTACAAAAAAGCGCGATCTAAAAAAGATGCGGCTGTTGAAGAGGAAACAACAATTGAAGAATAAACATTATCAACGCAAAAGCTTCTTATATTTGATGCGCTTTGGCATCAAATCGCCTCCTAAGCGTTGGCGTTTGTTGGCTTCATATTCACTAAAGCTACCTTCATAAAAATATACTTCCGAATGGCCTTCAAAAGCTAATATATGAGTACATATTCGGTCTAAAAACCAACGGTCGTGACTGATGACTACAGCACAACCAGCAAAGTTTTCTAATCCTTCTTCCAATGCTCGTAATGTATTGACATCCAAATCATTGGTCGGCTCATCTAACAGCAAAACATTACCCTCTTCTTTGAGCGTCATGGCTAAATGCAAACGGTTGCGTTCGCCACCAGAAAGCAGCTTGACTTTTTTGTTTTGCTCACTTCCAGAAAAATTAAAACGACTCAAATATGCGCGCGAATTGACTTGTCGTCCTCCCATCATGATGAGCTCCTGATTATCAGAAAAATTTTGCCAAATGGATTGCTCAGGATCGATATTGGAATGACTTTGATCCACGTAAGCGATTTTGGCTGTTTCTCCGACTTTGAATGCACCTTTATCGGCCGTTTCTTCGCCCATAATCATTCTAAAAATGGTGGTTTTACCAGCGCCGTTTGGACCAATTACACCAACAATTCCTGCTTGCGGCAAATTGAAGTTCAAATCATCATAGAGTAGTTTGTCACCATAAGCCTTGCTTAAACCTGTAGCTTCAATGACGTTTGTCCCTAAGCGTGGGCCATTAGGAATATAGATTTCTAACTTCTCGTCAAGCTGCTTTTGATCTTGATTGAGTAATTTATCGTAATTTTTTAAACGGGCCTTTTGCTTCGTTTGACGGCCTTTAGCACCTTGGCGCACCCATTCCAATTCTCGCTCCAAAGTTTTTTGGCGTTTAGAAGCCGTTTTGCTCTCTTGAGCTAAGCGTTTCGATTTTTGATCCAACCAAGAAGAATAATTTCCTTTCCAAGGAATACCCTCTCCTCGATCAAGTTCTAAAATCCAACCCGCGACATTATCCAAGAAATAGCGGTCGTGCGTCACGGCTATCACGGTGCCTTTGTATTGTGCCAAATGGTGTTCAAGCCAATGTACCGACTCGGCATCCAAATGGTTGGTGGGTTCATCCAAAAGCAACACATCGGGTTCTTGTAAAAGTAAGCGACATAGAGCCACTCTTCGACGCTCTCCACCAGAGAGAACGCCAATTTTTTGTGTGCCATCTGGCGTACGCAAAGCATCCATTGCAATTTCGAGTTTGGTGTCTAATTCCCATGCATTGGACGCGTCAATCTGGTCTTGTAGCTCGGCCTGACGGTTCATAAGTTTCTCCATGCGGTCGGCATCGGAATACACTTCTTCAAGACCAAACATATCGTTTATTTTGTTGTATTCGTCCAAAACAGCTACTGTCGCTGCAACACCCTCTTTTACGACTTCGAGAACTGTTTTCTCGTCGTCCAATTGGGGTTCTTGCTCGAGATATCCTACAGAATAATCCTGAGAAAAAACTACATCGCCTTGGTAGTTTTTGTCCACCCCAGCAATAATTTTAAGCAAGGTTGATTTTCCAGAACCATTAAGCCCGAGAATTCCGATTTTGGCCCCATAGAAAAAACTAAGGTATATGTTTTTGAGCACAGGAGTATTTGCACTTTGGAAGGTTTTGGTAACCCCCGTCATAGAGAATATTATTTTTTTATCATCACTCATTATACACGTCCTTTTAGTGCATTAAATACCCAAGCAATTGCAAAAAAACCAACACCCACGGCTGCAAATCCCCATCCTGCAATATCATTGTAACGAAAAGCGCCTAAACCGATGAGCGCTAAACCCACAAAAATCATAATAAACGTAGCCCAAGCCAATACTGTATTTTTATTCATTTTTTTATTGTTCTCAATTGAAATCCAAATATCGTGAAATTTTGAAACTTATGATTTAAGTATTGAAGGAATTTTTATTGTTTATGATTTTAGATAAAAAAACAACGTTACAACATCAATTTACGTCCTGAATTTAAACTTTATAAAAATAAAGTGCCAAAAAATGTGACTTTTTGAAAAAATGTGTGTCAAACTGGTTAGGTAGTAGTTTGTAAATAAAATCCTAGATTTTAATACCAATTAATAATAATGCGACAAATCATAATTTCGGTAAAACCGTTCCTGAAAATTGTATTGCCATTTCTTATGGTTTCCAGTTGCGGAAAATACAAATTATTACGACAATACGGCTTGAAACCTGCTACAATTAAAGTTAAAAATGATAAAGCATTTGTTGATGGTGTTTTGGGAAAAGTTTTTTTAACAAATTAAATAAAACATTGAAAAAACATCCAGAAATCAAAACTCTTGTGTTAAATAATATTCCAGGGTCAATTAATGATGAATGGAACATGAAAGCTTGTCATTTGACTTACACCAAAGGACTGGAAACGGAACTCCTTGAAAATTCAATTGTTGAGTCAGGAGGGACAGATTTGTTTGTCTCAGCAAAGAAGCTGCACATTGCAAAAGGAGCAAAAATTGGTGTTCACTCTTGGGATGGGGCAGAAAAACCTGCAATATCTTACCCAAAAACACATGATGAACACAAAATGTTTTTAGATTTATATCGTCAAGTTGAAATCGACACTGCATTTTATTGGTTTACATTGAAAGCTGCGCCACCACAAGAGATGCATTACATGACAGAAAAGGAAATAGAGTTTTATTTTGATCACAAGCTTTAAAGAACAATAAATTTCAAAAACACATATCATGAAAAAAACAATTCAGAATGATTTAACTCAAAAGTACAGCAAAGCAACCATTGCTACGCACTGGCTTACAGCTTTGTTGATCTTAATTTTATTTCCTCTTGGGAAATACATGGAAAATATTGAAACATCAGAAAAAATGGGATTGATAACGATTCATGTTATCCTTGGCATTATTGTTTTTGTACTTACCATAGTACGAACGCGCTCTTTTTTCAAACACGAGAGACCTTCAAATTTAGAAACAGGATCAAAGTTCAATAATAAATTAACTGTGTGGATACACAATGTATTCTATATTATTCTTTTTATTTTATCAATTTCTGGTTTAGCTGTTATGGTTTTAGGTGGTTATGCAGAAGCGTTGCAATCCAATACGCCAGAATTTATAAAAAACCGCAGTGAAATTGCCCCAATGAAAGTACATGGCATCACATCATTCATCATGATGGTTCTTTTAGTATTACACATTTTAGGTGTTTTGAAACACTACATTTTTACTAAAGAAAATACACTCAAAAGAATAAGCTAACCCCGCTTCTAATCTATTAAAAAATCAATAACCTACAACCCATGAAACAGATCAATTTTATAGCGCTTATGCTGGTTTTTGGTGCATGTATAAACAATACAGAAGACTACCAAAAACACTAAAAAAGTGAACTCATTACAGAAGGAAAACGCCTAGTTACAGTTTTTGGGTGTAATGATTGCCATTCACCCAAAAAGATGACAAAATCTGGTCCAGTTCCAGATGAAAGTCGTCTTCTATCTGGACATCCGATGAATCCAAAAAATTCCATAGTTTATCCAAAACTAAACTCAAATGAGTGGATACTATTTAACACTAGTGGAACAAGTGCCATAGGCCCTTGGGGCACCTCATTTGCAGCAAATTTAACCCCTGATGAAACGGGAATTGGAAGTTGGACATTAGCACAATTTACCCGAGCAATGCGCGAGGGTAAATCTAAGGGGTTAGAAAATGGAAGACCACTCCTCCCTCCTATGCCAACAATAGGATACAAAGAGCTTACTGATAACGAGCTGAAAGCAATGATTCGATACTTAAAATCAATTCAACCCATTGAAAATATTGTTCCAGCACCAATACTAAGGTAGCTGTAACCAAATAAACATCTCATATGTTTAAAAAATGACAGAATTTAACCACTTATTTAAGGCCCTAAACATTGTTGAAGAAGATTTAAAAAAAGAACTTCTTGACGTTGGGGTTTTGCAGCATGTCCCAAAAGATTCTTTTATAGTCGAACAGCACAAGTACATCAAATGGCTGGCGATGGTTATTTCGGGGAAAGTAAGGGTTTGGCAAGAAAGTGAAGACCGAGAAATTTTACTGTACTATGTCCAACCAGTTCAAACCTGTGTTATGTCACTTTCGGCCAGCTTCGGAGACTGCAAAAGTGTTGTCAATGCCAAAACAGAAGAAGATACTACGCTGATTAAAATCCCTGTCCGTTTTGCTACTGAGTGGAGTTTTAAGTACAGATCATGGAACAAATTTACAACCCAATCATTCATACACAGTTATGAAGACCTTCTTCATGCGTACAAAAATCTGGCATTCAATAAAGTGGATGAACGCTTGATGAAATACATACAAACCGTAAGCACACAAAACAATACTCCTTTCATTAAACTATCGCACAGTCAGTTGGCAAACGAAATAGGTACAACTCGAGAAGTTATATCCAAAACATTGAAACAATTTGAACATTCAGGGCTTGTAAAACTTAGTTTTAAACAAATTGAACTCCTTTAAAATAATATTTAAACTTTTTTTTGGGAGTTGTAACAAAAGGTACAGTTGCATACATCTATGTGCTGTTACATTTGTAATATAAATCAAATCTATAATAAATAAAACCACAAAAAATGAAACAAAAAAATTTTTCAACCATCGTTATTTTGTTTGTCCTACTCAGTTTTGGGTGTAGCACAAACACAGCTAAACAGGAAGTTATGCAAGCCAGTAAATCATGGATTTCTAATTTCAACTCTGGAAATACCTCTGCAATTTCTAATGCATACACAGAGGACGTCATCATGGTAGCCAAACCTTTTGGAACATTCAAAGGACGGAAAGCCATCAGCGAATTTTGGACACCCTTTGTAAAATCTGGTGCTACCGATTTGAGATATTCAAACACAAAAATAGACATGGTGAGCGACACAAAAGCCATTATATCTTCTGATTGGAGCATGAATGTTGGAAAAGGAATAATTACCAACGAAACTTGGGAGAAAATAGATGGAACATTGTTGCTCACAGAAGACCATTTCGAAGTCAAAGAACAATTCAATAACAATAAAAACAACGAACAAATGAACACAAAAGAAACTTATGTATTGGTACATTCGGCTTGGTTAGGCGGATGGCAATGGGAAAACGTAGCAAAAACCCTGAAAGACAATGGACACACAGTACTCACTCGTGACCTTCCAGGTCATGGTAACGACAAAACCCCACCAGCCGAAATAACAATGAAAGACTATGTACGTACACTTTCAAATATTCTCAAAAAGCAGGACAAACCTGTTATTTTGGTTGGGCATAGCTTTAATGGTATTACTGTTAGTCAAGTAGCAGAACTTCATCCAAAAAAAGTTAAAAAATTGGTCTATGTAACAGCATTTTTATTGCCCAATGGTGGTTCGTTCTTTAAAGGTGTTGAAGGCTCAAAAGCTGTAGAAAACTTTTACCTGTCTGAAGATAAATCTTATGCCTTAGTAAAAGAAGAAGAAATTCAAAATGCTTTTGCGCATGATATTCCAAAAGAAGCTTTTGATGGTGCAAAACCATACATTGTACCAGAACCAGCGGCACCACTCATGTATGAACTTGAAATTACGGATACCAATTTTGGTAAAATTCCAAAATACTACGTAGAATGTACCGAAGACAGAGCCATCCCAATTGAGATACAAAGAGCAATGTACAAAGGTAAAGTGAAAAAATCGTATTCCTTAAAATCTAGTCAAACCCCTAATTTCTCACAACCAGGAAAATTAGCAGATATCCTAATGGAAGTCATTGAGGACTAATTCACTGTCATAGATTAAATAAAATCTCGACCTACTTGGTTGGGATTTTTTATTCTAAAATAGGCACCTCAAGAAACAGCAACTGTGCATCATTTTCCGCAACCAGCTCAAAAGATGAAGTTTTCGAAATACCAACAGCATCTCGCTTTCCTAACTTTTTATTCAGTACAACTGAACTACCGTAAACCTGCAATATATAAACGCCGTGTGAATCGGATTTTAAAGTATATTTGAATATATCACCTGTACTCAAATTGATTCTTGATATTTGCGCATCTTGATGAATCTTTAAACTATTTTCAAGCTTAAAATCATCTATGGATTCTACTAAAACTTGTAAAACTCCGGATTCTGATAGTTCAAAATGCCGCTGATCATAGCGCGGCGTTACGCCTTGTTTATCTGGTAAAATCCAAGTTTGAAACAAGGTTAAATCTTCTATTGAAGATGCGTTCATTTCAGAATGAAAAACACCTGCTCCAGCCGACATAACTTGGACCTCACCTGCCTCTACTTTTAACCATTGTTCACTCATAGAATCTTTGTGCTTCAAAATCCCAGAAATAGGGATGGTAATAATTTCCATATTATCATGGGGATGTGTTCCAAAGCCCATATTTGGAGCAATTCGGTCGTGATTCAAAACACGTAAAGCGCCAAAATTCATTTTTTGAGAATCATAAAATCGAGCAAAACTAAAAGAGTGGTTGGCCTTAAGCCAACCATGGTCAGCAAAACCTCTTGAAGAAGCAGGGTGAAAAATAATATCCATATGAACTATTTTCTTCTTTAAGTGTGAAGAATTATAATTCTTCGTTAAACAAAATCTGTTAAGTAAAGATAATTCTTACTTTTGTTGTAAAGATAATGCACATGGACCTAAACTTCAATAAAAACGAAGACCAGAACAAATTATTAGTTTCCGACCTAAAAAAGCGCTTTGCAAAAGTCAAGCTAGGCGGTGGCAAAGCAAAAATTGAAAAACAACATGCCAAAGGGAAAATGACTGCTCGTGAACGTGTTGATTATCTTTTAGACCCAAAATCAAAATCCATAGAAATTGGTGCTTTTGCAGGTGAAGGCATGTATGCCAAACACGGAGGTTGTCCATCTGCTGGTGTGGTTGTAAAAATGGGTTACATCGCCAAACGCCAATGTATTGTGGTAGCCAATGATGCTACAGTAAAAGCTGGAGCTTGGTTTCCCATCACAGCCAAAAAGAATTTACGAGCACAAGAAATTGCCATTGAAAACAAACTCCCTATCATATATCTAGTAGACTCTGCAGGGGTGTATTTGCCTATGCAAGACGAAATATTTCCAGATAAAGAACACTTTGGACGTATCTTTAGAAATAATGCCATCATGAGCAGTATGGGTATTACTCAAATATCGGCTATAATGGGCAGTTGTGTTGCAGGTGGAGCATACCTCCCCATTATGAGTGATGAAGCTATAATAGTGGATAAAACAGCCAGTATTTTTCTAGCAGGAAGCTATTTAGTAAAAGCCGCCATTGGCGAAAGCATTGATAACGAAACCCTTGGTGGAGCTACAACACATTGCGAAATTAGTGGTGTGACAGATTATAAAGCCAAAAATGATAAAGATGCTCTGGACAAAATCAAATCCATTATGGATAAAATTGGAGATGCAGAACATGCTGGATTCAACCGCGTAAAAGCCGCAAAACCAAAAGAAAATCCTGAAGATCTTTTTGGCATCCTACCCCGCTCGCGTGCCGACCAGTATGATACTTATGAAATCATCAAACGATTAGTGGATGATTCAGCATTTGAAGAATATAAAGCGGATTATGGAAAAACCATCATCACTTGCTATGCGCGCATTGATGGTTGGGCTGTAGGAATTGTAGCCAATCAACGTAAGTTGGTCAAAACTAAAAAAGGAGAAATGCAATTTGGTGGTGTGATTTATAACGACAGTGCGGATAAAGCAACCCGATTTATTGCAAATTGTAATCAGAAAAAAATCCCTTTAGTGTTTTTACAAGATGTAACAGGATTTATGGTTGGCAGCAAAAGTGAGCATAGTGGTATCATTAAAGATGGTGCCAAAATGGTGAACGCTGTTAGCAACAGTGTTGTGCCAAAATTTACGATCATCACTGGAAATAGCTATGGAGCAGGGAATTATGCCATGTGCGGTAAGGCCTATGACCCTCGATTGATAGCCGCATGGCCTAGTGCCGAATTGGCAGTAATGAGCGGTAATAGTGCTTCTAAAGTGCTATTACAAATAGAAACAGCCGCATTAAAAAAACAAGGGAAGAAAATTACGGAACAACAAGAAGCCGAATTGCTTTCCAGCATCAAAGAAAAGTACGACGAACAAGTTTCTCCGTATTATGCTGCTGCACGTCTTTGGACTGATGGAGTCATCAATCCCTTGGAAACACGCACATGGATCAGTATGGGCATTGAAGCGGCCAATCATGCACCAATCGAAAAAGACTTTAACTTAGGAGTGATTCAGGTCTAAAGAATCAAGCGTTTTTTGACGTTGAATTTTTCCAGATTGGGTGACATGAAATTGAGGTATGAAAAAAATCTCTTTAGGCCTTTTAATGCCTTCAATACCGCTTAAATCTAAATCCAATTGTTTGGACTTACCTTCTACAATTAAAACTACTTTTTGACCCAAAATTTCATCTGGTAATGCAGTAATAAAAAAAGGTGCTTTTATCTGATTTTGGAGTTGTTTCTCTAATGTTTCGGGGTGTACTTTTACACCTCCAGAATTTATCACATGATCAAAGCGCCCCAACCACTTAAAGACTGTATCTGAAACAAGAGAAACCACATCATTAGTTTGTACAATTTTTGGGTTCAAATGAGGTGTGTTCACAGTTAGGCAAGCACGATCGTCTTGGGCGATAGAAATGTTTGGCAGAACTCTAAATACCGTTTCGCCTTCTGATAAATTTTTGGCAGCGATATGACTGACGGTTTCGGTCATACCAAAGGTTTCAAAAATCGAAGACTCATGCCCATTCAATTGATTAGCCAAAGCAGATGATATAGGTGCACCACCAATCAAAAGAGTACCAATTTTATGCAATTTAGAAAATGAATTTTGAACCTGTAGAGGAACCATTGCCGAAAAATCATAATAGTTTTGCGGAAGATGTTCCAAAGGCGATGATGTGGGTGGTATAAAGTCTAGTTTCAGCCCTAAAACCCAAGCACGGACAAACATCATTTTGGCAGCAATGTAGGAGAATGGCAAACAACACAATGCAACATCTCCAGGGTTCAAATTAAAAAAAGCAGCTGTCGCTTTAGCTGAATTGATAAATGCTGCTTTGGGCATCAATATAGCGTTGGTTTTAGATGTTGTTCCAGAAGTTTTTAGTAAAATATCTTCTGAATCGTCGATCCAATTTAGAATAAACGCTCCCAAATTACGTTCATTTTCACTTCCTTCTTTTATGAAGTTGTTGGCCAATATTTTGACTGTATCAATAGTGTATTGAACACCATTGAGTTGAAACGATTCGTTAGGTTTTATATGACTTATTACATTATTCAACATTAGTTATTGGTAACTTTACCAAATAGTTTTTCTTTCCAATTTGTCCAATTGTATTTTTGCGCAAAAACTAAAAGTAACAAAGGATAAATGACGAATACTGGAAGAAAGATTTCTGCCCCAGCTAGTTCAGGTTCAGAAACGTCTTTTAGTAAAGAATGGGTTTGGAAAGCCGTCCAATCGGCAGTGAGCAACAAAGCTGCTAAAAGATTGTTTGCGGCATGAAAACCAAGCGCTAATTCCAATCCTTCATCCATAAGTGTCATGATACCCAATAAAAATCCTGTTCCGACATAATGAACCAAAAGGATATGTCCAAGTTTACCAATTTCAGGATTTGTAATGTGCATTAATCCAAATAAAGTTGACGTAAAAATTAGAGGTAACCATCTGTTTTTTACCAAAACTCCAAGTCCTTGCATCAAATAACCACGAAAAAAATACTCTTCAAAGCTTGTTTGCAGTGGAATAAAAATAATAGAGATAAGCGCTAGAATTAAAAATGGTTTTAATTTGAAATTGAACACATAGTTTTCTGGATTCATAAAATATTCTAAACCAATAAAAAAACTTGTAAAAACACCCCAAATAATGAACGCAAACCAAAAACGTTTCCAATCAATATTTTTTCTTGAAGTGGTTAAACTTTTTAGGGATTGTTTATGTAAAAACTTTGCAACTACAAATACAGCTAAAAGCCCTACAGCAAAGTAGAGCAACATCAAAAATAAATTTAAATTTGAATCCAACATAGCCATAAGCTGAAAAGGGTCGTCCATAGTCGCCATGTTATCTCCACCTTCCATCATCTTAAGCATCAAAGCAACTGTAAGTGGAATTTGTCCTACAATAACTCCAATAATCACAATAATAACACCAACGACGTATAGCCACCAATCGTGTTCAAATTTAAATGCTTGTTTTATATACATATTTAAAATTTAATGTTCCATTTATTTAATGGCATATATGCCAGGTGCCCATTTTTTATTGTTAAAGGCGAATCCAAATTGTTTGTAAACAACCCTCCTGTGCCTAAACCTTGAGGGCGATTCACATTCAAATGATAGGTCCATTGTGCAATAGCATTGAGGCCAATATTGCTTTCCAAAGCACTTGTAATCCACCAACCAACCGACTGATTTTCAGCCAAATCTATCCACGATTGACTTCCTCTAAATCCTCCTACTAATGTTGGTTTCAGAATAATGTATTGAGGGTTTATGGTTTGTAGCAATTGTTTTTGTTTTGTTACATCATGTATGCCAATTAATTCTTCATCCAAAGCTATAGAAAGAGGGGTTGCAGCGCAAAGTTCTGCCATAGCATCGTACTGACCAGCACTAATAGGTTGCTCAATCGAATGTAAATCGTAATCTGATAAACGCTTCAATTTTTCCATAGCTTCCAAAGGGGAAAACGCTCCATTGGCGTCCACACGAAGCTCAATGGTATTAGCATCATATTCTTTTCTTATGGATCTGATTAAAGCCAATTCTGTTTCAAAATCTAAAGCACCTATTTTGATTTTTATACACCTAAAACCTGTATCTAACTTTGATCGGATTTGCGCTTTCATAAACTGCTCGTCACCCATCCAAATCAACCCATTGATTGGGATATGATCTAATCCAGAAGTGAAATTTGAAGGGAATAAAATATGAGGTTTTTTTGCTTTTAAATCTAAAAAAGCCATTTCTAGTCCAAATTGAATTGCAGGAAATTCTACTAGGGCGATGAGAAGATTATCTAAACCTAAATCGATGTGTTCACAAGTCCATTTTAGTTTTGCTTCAAAATCTGGACGATCATCGCAACTCAAGCCACGAAACATTCCACATTCTCCAATGCCTACAGATTGTTCATCTTCTATTTTGATAAACCAAGTATCTTTTGTTTTTAGCACTCCCCGCGAGGTTCCACTAGCTTGTTTGAACTGTAATTGATATGGTAAAAATGATGCTTTCATCTCTATGCCGAATAAAAATGTTCTAAAATCAGTGCTGAAGCAAACAGCAACGACAACATAAAAGTGGATAATGCGACAAGTTTTAGATGTGGGTCATATGCTTTAGGGTTTGTTATTTGATATATCGATCTGAGATGTAATAGTAAAGGGATAAAGGCAATCCAAGTTATAAACATCAGTGTAGAAAAAGACATGATGTACTGAAAAATAATCATCAAAATAATAGCCGAAATAATTAGAAAAAAATGATACACTTTGGCATTTATCGGCCCTAAATATCCTGCAAATGTGTTTTTATTAGATTTTCGATCTGAGTCCAAATCACGCATATTATTCAAATTGAGTACTGCTGCACTTAAGAATCCAACTGATGAAGCTGGTAACAACAAACGAAAATCAATGTGCTGAGCAAACAAGAAAAAAGTACCAAAAACACTGAGTAAACCAAAAAATAAAAACACCATAAGATCGCCAAGTGCTTTATAGCCATATGCAGACTTCCCAACCGTGTAGCTAATTGCAGCATAAATAGATAACCCACCCAAAACGATAAAAATTAAGGCATTGTACAATTGATCTAGACCAAAAACCAACAGAATTAATGTGATGGCTAAAATTGCACTGATAAAAGCATTGAATACTACAGCCAACCGCATTTGCTTGGCAGAAATCGCACCGCTTTGTAGTGCACGTTTTGGGCCAATACGCGATTCATTGTCTGTACCTTTGACGCCATCGCCATAATCATTGGCCAAATTGGATAAAATTTGAAAACTTAATGTAGTTAAAATAATGAGGATAAAAATTGGAGCATCAAAAAAATCTTTAAAATAGGCATAACTTGAACCAACTATAGCGCCAGATATAGAAAGTGGCAATGTGCGAAGTCGAGAAGCTGATATCCAAGATTTTAGCTGAGCCATACTAAGGAATCCATTTTTTATTAAAATTTGGTGGACGTTTTTCCAAAAAGGCGTTTCGTCCTTCTTTAGCTTCATCGGTCATGTAGGCCAAGCGTGTAGCTTCACCCGCAAAGACCTGCTGTCCAACCATACCATCATCGGTTAGGTTCATGGCAAACTTTAGCATTTTTATGGAAATGGGCGATTTTTGTAAGATTTCTTGTGCCCATTCAAAAGCAGTAGCCTCTAATTCATCATGGGGAACAACAGCATTGACCATACCCATATCGAGTGCCTCTTGAGCTGAGTAATTACGTCCCAAAAAGAAAATTTCTCGGGCCTTTTTTTGACCAACCATTTTTGCTAAATATGCAGAACCATAACCACCATCAAAACTTGTAACATCAGCATCAGTTTGCTTAAAAATAGCGTGTTCTTTACTGGCTAAAGTCAAATCGCAAACGACGTGCAGACTATGACCTCCACCTACAGCCCAACCTGGAACTACAGCAATAACGGCCTTTGGCATAAAACGAATCAAACGCTGAACTTCCAAAATATTTAATCGATGATAACCATCTTTGCCCACATAGCCCTCATCGCCACGTGCTTTTTGATCACCTCCACTACAAAACGAATAAACACCGTCTTTGGGCGATGGCCCTTCTGCGCTCAACAAAACAACACCTATTGAGGTGTCTTCATTGGCATCATGAAATGCTTTGAGTAACTCTGAAGTGGTTTGAGGTCGGAATGCATTACGGACTTCTGGACGGTTAAAGGCAATGCGTGCAACACCATCACATTTCTTGTACGTGATGTCTTCAAATTCAATTGCGGTTTTCCAATTTACGCTCATAATATTTGTTTTATTTTTTCACTAGATAAATTCCATCTGACTCCAAGCGTATCAAACGCTGTTTGTACAACGCCCCTACGGCCTTTTTAAAACTTTTTTTGCTCATTTGTACTACAGATTTTATGGCTTCAGGTGAAGATTTGTCTGTAATATCCAAAAACCCGTCATGATCATTTATCAATTCGAGTAGGGCTTGTGCACTCGGTTCTATATTTCTATAGCCAATTTGGGCCAGACTAATGTCAATTTTATTACCAGGGCGAATTTTTTTTACAATACCTTTTAACTGGTCACCAATACTTAAATCTTTGAAAATATCGCCTTGAAAAATTAGTCCCAAATGACGTTTGTTAATAATGACATTCATACCCATGTCGGAAGGGTGCGAAACAATCAAGTCAACTTCATCAAACAAAGCAACAGACAGTTCACTATTGTCCAAAAATCGATTTGTTTTACTCGATGCAACTAAGCGGTCTGATTTTTCATCCAAGTAACAATGCACCAAGTACCATCCTCCTTTTTTCATTTTATAAGCCTGTTCCTTAAATGGGCAAAAGAGTTCTTTAACCATACCCCAATCCAAAAAAGCGCCATACTCATTTACTGCATTACAACGCAAAAGTGCAAATTCTCCCTTTTGAATATATGGTGTATCGGTTACAGCCACCAAACGTTCCTCATTGTCTAAGTAAACAAAAACATTTAAGACATCATCGATTTCAAAATCAGTGGGAACGTATCTGTTGGGCAACAAAACTTCGTTGTCTTCATCGTCTCCCAAAAACAACCCTGGATCTGTATCTCTTAAAATTTTTAATGTATTAAATCTACCTAGTTCAATCATGCTGCAAAGGTAAGCATATTAGGTGTAATAATAACTTGGAAAAAACACATTGAGCAATTAAAGTTTTTTATAATTTTGCAGAGATGAAAAAATTTACAATCCTAATAAATTGCAAAGACCAACCAGGTATTATTGCAGCGACAACAAATTTTATTCTTGAACAGAACGGTAATATCACTTACGTGGATCAGCATGTGGACCACGAACAAGAAGTATTCTTTATGCGACTTGAATGTACTTTTGAGAAAACCAATCCGTCCAAAAATGATCTTAAACAACTATTTGATGTTTCAGTAGCACAACAATTTCAAATGAATTGGAACTTATTTGATGTTGAAACATTACCAAAAATGGCACTTTTTGTATCAAAATACGATCATTGCTTATATGATATTCTAGGACGTTTCAAATCTGGGGAATTGCAAGTAGAAATTCCTTTTGTTGTGAGTAATCACATGGATTTGAAACCTATTGCAGATAGTTTCGATATTCCGTTTTTTCATGTTCCTGTCACCTCTGAAATTCGAACTGAAGCCGAACAAGCGCATCTTAAATTACTGAAAGAACACCAGATTGATTTTATTGTTTTGGCGCGCTACATGCAAATCATTCCACAAGGATTGATTGATGTTTATCCTTCAAAAATCATCAATATTCATCACTCCTTTTTACCGGCATTTGTGGGTGCAAAACCCTACCACTCGGCATTTAAACGCGGAGTGAAAATTATTGGTGCGACATCACATTATGTAACCACCGAATTGGACGCTGGCCCTATCATTGAACAGGATGTTGTACGTGTTTCTCATACCCACACCATCAAAGATTTAATAAGTAAAGGGCGCGACTTAGAAAAAATTGTGCTTTCTACAGCCATTAAACACCACGTCGACCAAAAAGTGATGGTGTATGGCAACAAAACGGTGGTTTTTTCTTAGTGTCTAAATTTTAGTAAATAGATTCTTTGCCAAAATGCTTTGTGAGTAAGTAGTACACCAGAGCACGGTACTTGTTGCGATTGGATTGTCCATAAACATTAAGTACTTTGTTTATACCTTCATCAAGTTTTGGCGAATCGCTAAGACCTAGCTTTTTAATTAAAAAATTGTTGCGCACGGTTTCTATTTCAGACGGATCAGTAGCCGAAACAGTACTCGCATCATCGCTGTAAATTGCAGGACCACATCCAATAGTCACTTTCTTAAGGAGATCCATATCTGGATTAACATTACATTTTGTTCTTAAATCATTCGCATACTTTTGAATTAACTCTTCTCTTTTGCTCATAATAATTTTGGGTTTATATTAATAATATTTTTAAACTGCTTCACACAGTTCCTCATGTGATATGACACACAATTTTATAAAAAGTCACATTTTTTTTTAATTTTTTAGACGATTTCGTCAAAATAAGAGAGAAGAATTTTATCGTTTTCAGACGATGGAGTAAAGATTTCAAGGAGTTTAGGGCCCTCAGCAGTATCAAAAAAAGTGGTCAAGACCTCTGTCAATGTAGCGGTAGAATTGGCCATAGTGTAGGAAAAACCAAAATCTTCTGCTATAGTTTTGGCAGAGCGTTGGTGCTTTGTTTCAAAATAAGTTTCGAATAAGGCAGAATTATCATTTCCTGGTAAAATTCTAAATATCCCACCCCCACCATTATTGATGACAATAATTTTAAAATCATCTGGAATTGATGTATTCCAAAGTCCATTGATATCATAGAAAAAACTCAAATCTCCAGTAATGAGAAGTGTTGGACAGTTTGAAACCACTGAAGCTCCTACGGCAGTACTCGTAGAGCCATCGATACCACTTGTCCCTCTATTACAATACAATTCGATTGAAGGGTGAAACTCAAAAAGCTGAAGATAGCGAATCGCTGAGCTATTTCCCGACTGAACCATATACTGCTGAGGAATTGCAGCAGAAATCAATTCAAAGGCCTTAAAATCGCTAAAAGGCATCGATTGTAAATAACGTTCGTGCCCTTTTCGGCGGTGATGCTTAACTGTATTCCAGTCATCAAAATATGTGCTTTGGCTATGGGAAGTCTTTTTGAGAAGCTGATTAAAAAAAGTATTTGGAGTACATTTAAAATGTTTGTTCAAGGAAAAAAAAGTGTCATTTGCTCTGTAAGGGTGTACGTGCCAATGGTGATTAGGTTTGTAATTTCTTAAAAATGCTTTTATTTTTTTTGATATAATCAATCCTCCAAATGTTAAAAGCAAATCTGGTTGAAGGGCTTCAAACTCAGAAGCATTCAGTGGTGCAATCAATTGGTCTATAAAAGGGAAAAAATTGGGGTGATGCAAGTTTGACGTGGTTTCTGTAAGTACCAGTACTGAAGGGTCATTTGCCAGCTGTTCCAATACTGAAGACGCTAAAGAATTTGGTGGATTTACCCCAACCAAAATTAATTTTCGTTTGGCTTTTTGCCAAGTTTTCAACACAGAAGAATTTAGAACAACATTGTCTTCATTAGCAACTGTTTTTGATGAAATATGAATTTTAATGGGCTGATCTACAGTTTGATAAAGCGGTTCATCAAAAGGTACATTGATGTGAACAGGCCCCATTTTTTGTTGTGCAGTGTCCAACGCTTTAGAAATTAGTTGTTGTGCTTTTTGCTGAGCTTTCATAACCCCTGAAAATAGAGTTTTGACTGGTGGAATCAGATTGGCCTCAAAAAGAATGTGCTTCCCAAAAGCATGAGGTTGGATGATGGTTTGTCCATCACCAATATTGACAAGATGCTGTGGGCGATCCGCAGAAATTACGACCAAAGGCAAACCTGAATAAAACGCTTCGGCTACAGCGGGATAATAATTGAGTAGTGCACTCCCAGAAGTACAAACCACAGCTACTGGCTCGGAGGTTTGTTGAGCTATCCCCAAGGCAAAAAAGCCAGCAGAACGCTCATCGACAATACTGTAACACTTAAAAAAATCATGATGCGTAAATCCAATGGTCAATGGAGCATTTCGGCTCCCTGGAGATATCACAACGTGCTTTACCCCTTTGGATTCACAAAGCTGAATTATGAATTGCGCTAAATCATGTTTTGGCCATTTCATCAGAGTGCAAAGGTATTCATTTTACACGATTATACCGTGTTAAAAAAGTGTTATTTAGAACTACAAAACAGACTTGATCGTGCGTAATTTAGCTTCGGTTTCACTCCATTCAGTTTCTAGATCAGATTTTGAAGTGATGCCCCCACCCGCAAATAAAGTAGCTTCATCCCCATTCAAATGCATACACCTTAAATTCACTACAAGGTTCGTAACTGATGAATTGTTTTTAGTTGTATTAATTTGGCCTAGAAAACCAGAATAATAAGCGCGTTCAATAGATTCATTATTTTTTATAAATGACATGGCCAATGCTTTTGGTGATCCACAAACGGCTGGTGTGGGGTGAATACTCGAAATAAGCGCTTTTAAGACGTTTGGAGTATCAAAAAGTGTTCCTGTAAGGATTGTTTGTAAATGAAGTAACTTCCCTGCTCTAATGGTTTTTGGTGTGGAAATTTCTATGTCTTCTGAATGCTTTTCTAATGTACTTTTTAAATAACTTGTGACAAATTGTTGTTCTTCATTATTTTTTTCATCCCAAAAAACATCCATAGAACCTGTAAATTCTTGAGTACCTGCCAAAGCCATTGTTTTGAATTTTTGATTTTCAACTTCTAATAAAGTTTCAGGAGAAGCACCAAGCCAAAAACCAGTTTTTGGATGAAACCAACAGTATGTATAGGCCTTAGGATATGCCTTAACTAAAGACAAATAAAGCGCAAGAATATCCACTTTTGGAAATGTTACTGATGCACTACGCGCTAATACAACTTTTTTTAATTCAGATGTATTTATGGTTTCTATTGCTTTTTGAATGAGATGCTTATGTGACGTAGATTCAGAAGTTTTGGCTAGATATTCCAAAGCGGTTGGATAATCTGGAATTTCATCAATATGGAGCCGTTCCGATGATGTTGTTGGGATAATATATGTTGGGAGATCCAAATCAAAGGGAGCAAAAACAAATCCACTTTCTGTGTAGAATGATGTTTTATGTGCTTTGGCATCTAATTGAAATAGGGCTTGCATAGATTGCTCTCCAAAATCAGAATACAAAACAAATGGTTTTTTGGATTTTATTTGTGTATTTATACGATCTAAAAAACGATTGTCAGCCATCGAAAATTATTTTGGTAAGGTAATGGTTGTGAGTTTACACAAAGAAATAAGCTCTTTATCATCGTTGGTCACCTTGATATCGAATACTTGAGTGGTTCTTCCATTATGAATGCATTTGGCTTTGGCATATACAAATCCTGTTTTGATGCTTTTGACATGTTGAGCAGAGAGGTCAATACCACGAACAAAATATTTTTTTGTGTCGAGAAAAATATGAGCTGCAAAACTTCCAACAGTCTCGGCAAGAGCAGCCGTTGCTCCCCCATGCAAAACACCATCGGGCTGGTGAACACGGCTGTTTACTGGCATTCGTGCAGTAATAAAATCTTCACCAGCATCAACAAATTCAATGTGTAAGGTTTCCATCAAATTACCTTTGCAAACTTTGTTGGCTTGTTGAAGTATTTCATCTTTTGATAATTTCATTTCAAATAATTTTCAGTAAAGTTACAAAAAGAAAAAACGGTCAATAGACCGTTTTAAGTTAAAAATAGTGTAAAAAAAAGCGCAATTTTAAAATTGCGCTTTGATTTGTAATTTAAATTGGTATTACAAGTTATGATGTCTTTTTGACAGCTAAACTGTAGATTACTAAACCAAATCCAATCTTGTTGATTGCATCGGCAATGTTGTAAAGGACTTGCATGTCAAGTTCCATTCCGAAGAATAAACCTGCAGCTCCGTACCAACCTTCAGTACCTGCCATATATCCTACAGGGTAAATAGCCCATCCTACAAGAACAAACCAGCATAAGATTTTGTGTGCATGAAGTACATCGCCACCAGCTTCTTTAGCGAGTTTTGCTGCTCCACCTAACCAGATTTCATAGGCAATTGCGAAATAAGCTAAACCTGAAATAGTACCCCAGATTACAGCGTCTCCACCAGATTCTCCAATGTAACCAGTTACAAGCATAACAACAGACAATAAAATCATTTTGTTAAGAAGTGACTTGGTTGCACCAGCAACTTTGAGGATTAAATAGAATTCAACACACATTAATGGTACTGTCAAAATCCAATCTACATAACGGAAAGCTGTCACATTTTCAAGTGCACCAGCCATAGCCGCATCACGCATGTACCAATAGTGTACTGCAGCGATAAAAGTAATTAAACCAGAGACTAAAACGGAGGATCTCCATTTTTTGTCAAATTGGCTTAACGATAAGAAAAAGAAGGCAGAAGCTGCCATCATTGCCATACATCCTATGAAGAATGTGAAATTCACTGGGTCGTTTACGTTACCAGTAACGTCTGCAACAAGTGGTAAGAATAAATTTGTCATTTTTCTAAAAATTTTGTTAGTTTTGTTTAAACAAATGTATCAATTTTTTAGACAAATCATTATTAATTCTATTTTTTTTTGTTCCAAAACTGATTATTTAACAATTATTTATGAAAAAAATTTACAGATTCTCAATCGTCTCAAGCTTCCTTGGATTGTGGATTACCACCTTATTTCCAGAAGATTTTGAGTTAGCTTTGGGTTTTTTCCTCATCTTTACTTTTGGAATGATTCATGGGTCTAATGATATTTTGATTATTAACACATTAACAAAAAAATCTAATTTTCATTTTCTAAAAATCCTCCTCACCTATCTTCTTACAGTCTCTGGAGCAGTGCTTATTTTTTATTGGGTGCCTAGTTTGGCCCTGGTGTTGTTCATTTGCTTTAGCGCGTATCATTTTGGTGAACAGCATTGGCAAGAAAGTTTAACAACAATTAATGAGCCACCTAAAAGACTCTATTACTTCAGTTATGGTTTATTTATCTTATTTATGGTATTTTATTTTAATGATGAGCAAGTGAAGATGATTATCAGCGAAATTGCCAATATCAACCTCAATAAACTTTATGCAAAAGAACTATTGTTGATACTAGGGGGTTCTATTATTGTGTTCTTGATTATCGCATTGCGTCAGAAGAAAATTGAGCTAGCGACAATTGGGAAAGAACTCTTTACACTTTTGGTATTGACGATCATTTTTAAATCCTCTTCATTAATATGGGGGTTTACTATTTATTTCATCATATGGCATAGTATTCCTTCATTGTTGGAGCAAATCAGTTTTGCCTACGGAGATTTGAAACGACCACATATATTGGAATACACCAAAGCTGCCCTTCCTTATTGGCTGGTATCATTGTTTGGAATGGGGCTTCTATATTTTGCATTTAAAGATGAAAAGCATTTTCAAAGCTTATTTTTTGCATTTATTGCTGCTGTTACCTTTCCACATGCAATAGTGATGCTTAAAATGTTTTCCAAAAAAAACATTTGACGCTAAGTATGTTGATAAAAAAAAGCACAATCCCCATTAGCGATTGTGCTTTTATAGTTGACAAAATTTATATTTACTTCACTTCTTCGAAATCTACGTCTTCAACATTGTCGCCTTCGGCCTGAGCATCTGTACCCGCTTCTGGTCCTGGTTCACCAGCTGCTTGTGCATCTTGTTGCGCTTTGTACATTTCTTCACTTGCAACTTTCCACGCTTCGTTGATTTTTTCCAGAGCAGGATCAATAACCGCAAGATCTTTGGTTTCATATGCTTTTTTCAATTCTTCTAAAGCTGCTTCAATAGGTTGTTTTTTATCATCAGATAATTTATCACCAAATTCTTTGAGTTGCTTTTCTGTTTGAAAAATCATAGCATCGGCACTGTTGAGCTTATCAGCAGTTTCTTTTGCTTTAGCATCTGCCTCAGCATTGGCTTCAGCATCTTGTTTCATTTTTTCGATTTCTTCTTCTGTCAACCCAGATGAAGCTTCAATTCGAATGTCTTGAGATTTGTTTGTCGCCTTATCTGTTGCTGAAACTTTAATGATTCCATTGGCATCAATATCAAAAGTGACTTCAATTTGAGGAACTCCTCGCTGCGCTGGTGGAATACCATCCAAATGGAATCGACCAATAGTTTTGTTGTCACCAGCCATAGCACGTTCTCCTTGCAGTACATGAATTTCTACAGAGGGCTGGTTGTCAGCTGCAGTAGAAAATACTTGTGATTTTTTGGTAGGAATGGTTGTGTTGGCTTCTATTAATTTTGTCATCACGTTACCCATTGTTTCAATACCAAGAGAAAGTGGAGTTACATCTAAAAGCAATACATCTTTAACATCGCCAGTAAGTACACCACCTTGAATGGCAGCACCTACGGCAACAACCTCATCAGGATTAACACCTTTATTTGGCTTTTTACCAAAGAATTGTTCTACTGCATCCTGAACAGCAGGAATACGCGTAGATCCACCTACCAAAATAATTTCGTCGATATCACTTTTAGACAAACCAGCAGCTTTTAGAGCTGTTTCACAGGGTTTGATTGTACGCTTTACTAAGTCATCAATCAATTGCTCAAACTTCGCACGAGATAAAGTTCGTACCAAGTGCTTTGGCCCACTAGCTGTAGCGGTTACGTAAGGTAAATTGATCTCTGTCTGTGCAGAAGATGAAAGTTCTATTTTGGCTTTTTCTGCGGCTTCTTTCAAACGCTGAAGTGCCATAGGGTCTTTTCTAAGATCTATACTTTCATCCTTGTTGAATTCTTCTGCCAACCAGTTGATAATTTTTTCATCTACATCATCACCTCCAAGGTGTGTGTCACCATCAGTAGCGAGAACTTCAAAAACACCATCACCAAGTTCAAGAACAGAAACATCGTGTGTTCCACCACCAAAATCAAAAACAACAATGGTTTGGTCTTTTCCTTTTTTATCTAATCCATATGCCAAAGCCGCAGCTGTTGGCTCATTAATGATTCTACGGACTTTTAATCCTGCAATTTCACCAGCTTCTTTTGTGGCTTGACGCTGCGCGTCATTAAAGTAAGCTGGAACAGTTACAACTGCTTCGCTAACTTCTTGATCTAAAAACTCTTCAGCAGTTTTTTTCATTTTTTGAAGAACCATTGCCGAAAGTTCTTGTGGCGTATACAAACGTCCATCGATATCGACACGAGGTGTATCATTATCCCCTTTTACAACTTTGTAAGGAACTCGTCCTACTTCTTGTTTAGATTCAGAGAACTTGTTTCCCATAAAACGCTTTACAGAGTATACTGTTTTTTCTGGATTTGTTACAGCTTGACGCTTGGCAGGATCTCCAACTTTGATTTCACCACCTTCTACAAAAGCAATCACTGAAGGCGTTGTACGACGACCCTCTGCGTTGGTGATGACTACTGGCTCATTACCTTCCATTACGGAAACACATGAGTTGGTTGTTCCTAAATCGATTCCAATTATTTTACTCATAATTTATATTGTTATTTAAATTGTTTTAAATTTTTATACATTCATACAATGTCAATCATTATGCCATGACACAAAATATGACAAGGTGTCATAATAATACATTTCTTTTTCACTATTTTTACCAAAAATATCACGGCAATATGTCAAACAAAAAAGAATATAAACGCGTCACAGTCAAATCATTAGTAGAGATGAAAGCTACGAGAGAAAAAATCTCTATGCTCACTGCATATGATTACACCACAGCCAAAATTGTGGACGGCGCAGGAGTCGATGTGATCCTTGTAGGCGACTCTGCAAGTAATGTCATGGCTGGACACGAAACTACTCTACCCATTACTTTAGACCAGATGATTTATCACGCATCTTCAGTAGTACGCGCCATTGAACGAGCTTTGGTTGTGGTCGATTTACCTTTTGGAACTTACCAAAGTGACTCTAAAAAAGCACTGCGTTCAGCTATTCGAATCATGAAAGAAAGTGGTGGACATGCTGTTAAACTAGAAGGTGGTAAAGAAATTAAAGACTCTATAAACAAGATACTCAATGCTGGGATACCTGTAATGGGGCACCTTGGACTTACACCTCAATCTATTTATAAATTTGGTACTTACTCTGTTCGTGCCAAAGAACAACAAGAAGCTATGCAGCTTATTGAAGATGCAAAAATGTTGGAACGTCTAGGATGTTTTGCACTTGTTTTGGAAAAAATCCCTGCCAAACTAGCCAAAAAAGTTGCCGATAGCATCAGTATACCTGTTATTGGAATCGGTGCTGGTGGAGACGTCGACGGACAAGTTTTAGTACTTCATGACATGATCGGAATGACACATGAATTTAATCCTCGATTCCTGAGGCGATACATGAATTTGTTTGAATCCATGACAAATGCCATAAATCAATACGTCAACGATGTAAAATCATCTGATTTTCCAAACGCTGAAGAGCAATACTAATCATGCCCAGAGTTGTCACAAATGCATCTAATATCCAGGTATTATATGAAGATAATCACCTTGTAGCTATCAACAAACGTGTAGGTGATATTGTTCAAGGCGATAAGACCAAAGACACCCCACTTTCAGAAATTGTTAAAACATATCTGAAACAAAAATATAAAAAACCTGGAGCTGTATTTTTGGGAGTTATCCATCGTTTGGATCGTCCTACAACAGGAGCAGTAATTTTTGCTAAAACATCCAAAGCACTAAAACGAATGAATCAATTATTTGCCGACAAGAAAATTGATAAAACTTATTGGGCGCTGGTAAAAAATGCACCACAAAAACAAAATGACAGTTTAACCCATTGGTTGAAAAAAAATCCAAAAACCAACACCACAAAAGTTTACCCCAAAGAAGTTAAAGACAGTAAAAAAGCTATTTTGCACTACAAAACACTTTTAAAATTGGATAACTATACACTATTAGAAATAATATTAGAAACCGGTCGATCGCATCAAATTAGAAGCCAAATGGCGTATATTGGTTGTCCTATCAAAGGCGATTTAAAATATGGATTTAATCGAAGTAACACAGATGGTGGAATTCATTTACATGCAAAAAAAGTACAATTTATTCATCCAGTTTCAAAAGATCCCATTTCCATCAATGCTGCACTCCCAGATGAAGTGCTGTGGAATGAATGCCAAAAAATGATTTAATATGATAGAGCCAAAACAACTCATAGAACAACAAAAGGCGTTTTTTAATTCCGGTAAAACTCGAGATGTACCGTTTATAAAATCAACCTTGATACGTCTCAAAAAGAGCATTTTAGCAAACGAAGAAGCTATATTTGAAGCACTACATAAAGATTTTAAAAAATCTAAATTTGAGGCCTATTTCAGTGAAATTGGTATATTGATATCTGAAATAGACATGACGCTCAAAAATTTGAATGCATGGACAAAACCCAAAAAAGTTCGTGCCGCTGCACTCAACTTCCCCTCTAAAGACTTCATCTACAGCGAACCTTATGGACAAGTTTTAATCATTGCTCCATGGAATTATCCTTTCCAATTGGCTATTGCGCCTGTCATTTCTGCCATTGCGGCTGGAAATACTGTAGTACTTAAGCCCAGTGAACTAACGAGTCATACCGCACAAATTATTGAAGACATCCTATCAGAAATTTTTAATAAGGAGCATCTTTGTGTTGTACAAGGTGGAATACCCGAGACAACAGCACTTTTGAATTCACGCTGGGATTACATTTTCTTTACTGGAAGTGTTCCTGTAGGAAAAATTGTAGCCAAAGCCGCTGCACAATACATGACACCAGTCACTCTTGAATTAGGGGGGAAAAACCCATGTATTATTGATGATAGCGCAGACCTAAAATTGACTGCCAAACGCTTGGTTTGGGGAAAATTCGTGAATGCGGGACAGACCTGTATCGCACCAGATTATCTTATTGTAGAAAAGAGCATAAAACCAGCATTAATCAAACAATTAAAAATTGAGATTACAAAGGCCTACGGAGAAGATCCTAAAAAGTCAACAGATTATCCACGCATTGTCAATACAAAAAATTTGGAACGTCTCTCGACAATGCTCAAAGGAGTTGATGTGGTGCATGGAGGAGAAATCGTTGCTGAGGACAATTATCTTGCGCCTACACTCGTGGACAACCCTAGTTTGAAAAGTAAACTCATGGAAGGTGAAATTTTTGGGCCAATTCTACCTATTTTTAGCTATGAAACAATGGAAGATATTGAGTTGATGGTCAACCGTTATGAAAAACCACTAGGGTTTTATGTGTTTTCTAACAGAAAAAAATTCTACAATACACTCATTAAAAAATACAGTTTCGGTGGCGGTTCGGTTAATGACACAATGATTCATTTTGGTAATCCCAGATTACCGTTTGGAGGGGTTGGAGAAAGCGGCATTGGTGCATATCATGGACGCCTGGGATTTGATTCATTTTCGCATAAAAAAGGGATAACTATCAAAGCGAATTGGTTGGATATTCCATTGCGTTATGCGCCTTACATAAACAAGCTTAAAAAAATCAAAAGTGCATTTAAGTGGTTGGGTTAAAACAATAAAAAATAACAATAGATTTTTCTTATTTTAAATAATTAAAATACTGATTTTCAATAATTTAAACAATTTATGTAAAGTATAGATTTAATTAACCTAGCCAACCCTCACGATCTAAACTTCGGTACTGAATAGCTTCACTAATGTGCCTACTATTTATGGTATTTGATGCTTCAAGATCAGCTATTGTTCGCGCTACTTTCAAGATTCTATCATAGGCCCGAGCGGACAAATTTAAACGCTCCATAGCGTTTTTCAAAAGGGTTTTTGAAGCGTCGTCCAAAACACAAAATTTTCGTATGTGTTTGGTTTGCATTTGTGCATTATAATGCACCAAATTTATAGATTTAAAGCGTTGAGTTTGCAACGTTCGCGCTTTGGTTACTCGTTCTCTAATCACAATAGATGGCTCACCACGACGTTCTTCTGTGAGCTTTTCAAAAGGCACAGGAGTTACCTCCACATGAATATCGATACGATCGAGCAATGGTCCTGATATTTTTCCCAAATATCGCTGCATTTCAGCCGGAGAAGAAGTTACAGGTGATGAGGGGTCATTAAAAAAACCACTTGGACTTGGATTCATACTGGCGACCAACATAAAACTACTGGGATATGTTACTGTAAATTTTGCTCTTGAGATGGTAACTTCCAAATCTTCTAAAGGTTGGCGCATGACTTCGAGAACCGAGCGCTTAAATTCAGGTAATTCATCTAAAAACAATACCCCATTGTGTGCCATCGAGAT
>JAQWFW010000009.1 GCA_029238515.1 Flavobacteriaceae bacterium
ATACTATTATAAATTGTAGCCCGTAGGGGAATCGAACCCCTCTTACCAGGATGAAAACCTGGCGTCCTAGCCGATAGACGAACGGGCCGTTTTGTTTCGATTTAAATCATTTGTTTTTCAACTTGTTTTAAAATCCAAAAACAGCTACAATATTTCTATTGCGGTTGCAAAAATACAACTATTTTTAAATGCTACAACAATCGCGATTGTTTTTTTAGCTTTTTTTGAAAATTTTAATACGCTTTTGCGAATAAAACACGTCCTTTTGAAGCAGCGCCAGAAAATACACATGCTCCAACTTCCTCGGTTGAATCATAAGGAATACAACGTATGGTGGCTTTGGTCAATTCCTTGATTTTTTGCTCAGTTTCTGCAGTACCATCCCAATGTGCTGAAATAAATCCGCCTTTGTTTTCCAAAACCTTTTTAAAATCCTCAAAAGTATCGACTTCCGAGATGTGCGCATCCCTGAAATCAAAAGCTCTTTTGTATAAAGACTGCTGGATTTCTGTGAGTAAATTTTTAATTTCTTTGGACAGTCCGTCTAAAGAATAAGTCGTTTTTGAAAGGGTGTCACGCCGTGCCACTTCTACAGTGCCTTTTTCTAAATCTTTTGGTCCTATAGCAATACGCAAAGGCACACCT
The DNA here is from genome assembly GCA_029238515.1 of Flavobacteriaceae bacterium. Classification (GTDB taxonomy): domain Bacteria; phylum Bacteroidota; class Bacteroidia; order Flavobacteriales; family Flavobacteriaceae; genus UBA3537. The sequence continues at coordinate 646 of JAQWFW010000009.1, forward strand.
TGCAATTCGTGTTGTGCAAATTTAGCGCCAGGACGTTGGGTGGTTCTATCGTCATATTTTACACTAATGTTTTCACTGCGAAGTGTTTTCATAATATCCTGAGCAACAGTGCTTATAGCATCTAATTGTTCCTCACTTTTATAGATGGGTACAATCACCACCTGATAAGGTGCTAAATTTGGTGGAAGTACCAATCCTTGATCGTCGCTATGGGTCATGATGAGTGCACCCATAAGTCGTGTTGAAACACCCCAAGAAGTGGCCCAAACATGATCTTGATCACCTGCGCTGGTCATGAATTTTACATCAAATGCTTTGGCAAAATTTTGACCAAGAAAATGTGATGTTCCAGCTTGTAACGCTTTTCCGTCTTGCATAAGGGCTTCAATACAATAGGTTTCTTCGGCACCAGCAAAACGTTCGCTTTCTGTTTTTGTCCCTTGAATGACAGGGATGGCCATAAAATTTTCAACAAAATCGGCATAGACTTGATTCATTTGTTTGGCCTCATCTAGTGCTTCTTGTTTGGTAGCATGTGCCGTGTGGCCTTCTTGCCATAAAAATTCGGCGGTACGCAAAAACAAGCGGGTACGCATTTCCCAACGCACCACATTGGCCCATTGATTTATAAGAATAGGTAAATCTCTGTAGGATTGAATCCACCCTTTGTACGTATTCCAAATCACGGCCTCACTTGTGGGTCTAACTACCAGTTCTTCTTCAAGTTTTGCTTTGGGATCGACACAAAGTTTACCGGGGTTTTCAGGATCATTTTGCAGACGATAATGGGTGACTACAGCGCACTCCTTTGCAAAACCTTCAGCATTTTTTTCTTCGGCTTCAAACAAACTTTTAGGCACAAAAAGGGGGAAGTATGCATTTTGATGGCCAGTTTCTTTAAACATGCGGTCTAGTTCTGCTTGCATTTTTTCCCAAATCGCATAACCATAAGGTTTGATGACCATACAACCTCGAACGGCTGAGTTTTCTGCTAAGTCGGCTTTTACCACCAATTCGTTGTACCATTTGGAGTAATCTTCAGCTCTTTTTGTGAGGTTTTTAGGCATATTATTGTAATTTGGCACAACTATTGTGTTGTACTAATAAAAAATTATTTTACACAAAACTAAGTATTTTTAAAACGTCCAACAATTTAAATTACACTGTCATGAAATTTATTACGATACTACTCCGCCACAAATCTGTTATTTTCTCCCTACTCGGGTTCTCCTTTTTTGCTTCATGTGGATCTTATCAATATGTTGGAATGTCTGAAGATGGGATTTATGGTCCATCCGAAAGTGTAGAATACAATACCCCTGCTGAAGACAGTGCAGCAGAAAATACAGATGGAAATAGTTATTATAAAGATTATTTCAAGGGTAAAGCCAATGAGTATAATAACGACTCTAGTGTTTTTACAGACGTAGACGAGTATAATGGAAGTTATGATGAAAACAATCAAAACGCTGAGGAAAATTCTTATGCAGGTTGGGGGCAAAATAACGACAGTCAAATTGTTATAAATGTACAAACAAGACCTCTTTTTTGGGGGACCTGGAACTATCTGTATTACAACCGTTGGGGTTGGAATAACTGGGGTTGGAATAATTGGGGATGGAACAATTGGGGATGGAATGTAGGATGGAATAATTGGGGATATGCAAATTTTGGCTACTGGGATCCTTTTTATTATAACTCTTGGCATGCACCATATTGGGGTGGCTACGGAGCAAATTATTACTACAGACCATACAGAGGTCGTAATGTAGCATATGTCAATGGATACAGAAACTCTAGAAGTAGAAATGTTGGATATTCTACATCAAGTATAGCCAACCGCAGTGCTTTGAGTACAGTATCGAGAACACGTTCTAATGCCAATCGAAGTTCTACAAGCAGCTCGCATCGTTCGTATAACACCACTCGCCCCACAAGCACAACAAGAAGTAGAAGTACAACGACAAGAACAAGGTCTGTAAGAAATAATGACGGTACAAGAACAACAACCCGCTCAGTCAGAACAACTTCACAACCTACAAGAACGACCACTCGAACACGAACATCGAACTCCAGAAATTCATCATACTCCAGACCAAGATCTTCATCAAGGTCGACAACCACTCGATCTAGTGGCGGATCTTCAAGATCTAGAGGAGGAGGGTCTACTGTTCGCAGAAGAAATTAATCGATATTTAAAAACTTTAAGATATTAAGATGAAGAAACTATTTATGTCCATTTTATGCCTCGTTTCGTTTGGCTTCATTCATGCTCAAGATTTAACAGATGCCTTAAGGTATTCAAGTGGAGAAACCCAAGGAACAGCACGTTTTAAAGCGTTAAGTGGTGCATTTGGTGCATTAGGAGGCGATATTTCTGGAATCAGTATCAATCCCGCTGGTGCTGCTATTTTCAATAGAAGTCATGGCGCGATCTCTGCAACCAACAACGCTGTTTCAAAAGATGCTGAATTTGGAGGAATGATGAATAACCGAACTGTAAATAATTTTGACATGCATCAACTTGGTGCGGCATTTGTATTTAGAAACAATAATAATTCACCATGGAGAAAATTTGTTGTGAGTTTGTTTTACGAACAACTTCAGGACTATAATGCTCGTTTTTTTGCTGCTGGTACTAGCAATAATTCTATATCAAGTTATTTTTTAAAAAATGGGAATGGATTAAGATTAGGTGATATAAGATTACTTCCAGGAGAGTCCGTTACTCAAGCCTATGGTGATATTGGAGCTAGTTATGGATACCGAAACCAACAAGCATTTTTAGGATTTGAAGGAGGGATTTTAGAACCTGAAAATGGTGAAGAAGATGATGATAACACGGCGTATACCTCAAACATCGCATCAGGTAGTTTTGACCAAGATTATAATTATTTAACTCAGGGATACAATGGAAAATTTTCTGCAAACATAGCTCTACAATATAGTGAGTCTATCTACCTTGGTTTGAATATAAATTCTCATTTTATCGATTTCAGAAAAAGTACTTATTTTATTGAAGAAAACAACAATGCTGGGTCGACCATAAACAGAGTGAATTTTGAAAATGAACTGTATACGACTGGTGAAGGGCTTTCTATTCAACTCGGATCTATCGTTAAATTGTCGGACAATGTAAGAGCAGGATTAAGTTATGCAACACCAACTTGGCTTACGCTTCGCGAAGAAACAACGCAATATTTATCAACCTTTAACGATGCAGAAAATAACGGTTATACTTTAAATCCAAACATCGTTAATGTTTTTCCTGAATACAATTTAAGGACTCCAGGGAAACTTACTGGAAGTCTGGCCTATATTGTTGGAAAAACTGGATTAATTAGCTTTGATTACAGTCGAAAAAATTATGGGAATACACGTTTTAATACTGGAGAAAACCAATTAGATAATGAGCTAAATAACGACATCAGCAATAATTTCAAAGCCGCTAATTCATACAAAATTGGCGCTGAGTTAAGACACAAAAAATTTAGCTTCAGAGGGGGCTATCGATTAGAAGAAAGCCCTTATAAAAATACAACTGTTGTTGGGGATTTAACTGGTTTTTCGCTAGGGTTAGGTTATAATTTTGGGAACTCAAAATTAGATTTAGCTTACGAAAACACAGAACAAAAAAGAATGCAACAACTCTATCAAAGTGGCAATCTTGATCCAGCGTCATTAAATAATAAAAACTCGATCTTAACACTTACTTTAAGTTTGGATTTATAATTTGAATTAGTCCATAAAAAAAGCCCAGCAGAAATGCTGGGCTTTTTTATTTAAATCATTTAGATTATTACCGTTTCAAGCTAAAGTGTGCTTTGAGTTGTTTGGGTTGTCCTGTCTTGAGGTCGTTGTACTCCAGGGTAAACCAATAGTCGCTTGTTGGCATGGGTTGCCCATTATACGTCCCATCCCAACCATCTCCTGCTGG
>JAQWFW010000015.1 GCA_029238515.1 Flavobacteriaceae bacterium
GTTCTTTGTAGTATCTAAACTGAAGTAAACACGAATTTAAAAACGTAGATGACATAGTATAAAATTACATATTTTTTAGTGGAACTAATACAACCTTAAATCCTACGAATATTGGGGTTGGAAAAAATCACTCTACTGTAACGGACTTCGCTAAGTTTCTAGGTTGATCGACGTTTTTGTTCAGTAAAACAGCAATATAATAAGAGAGTAGTTGCAAAGGTATAGTTGTGAGCAGCGGCGACAAAAGCTCCGAAGTTTCAGGAATTTCAATAACGTGATCGGCAATAGCCGTTACTTCTGTATCTCCTTTGGTTACAATACCAATAATCTTTCCTTTTCTAGATTTTATTTCTTGAACATTACTTACAATTTTTTCGTAATGACCGTATTTTGTAGCAATGACTACAATAGGCATATTTTCATCAATCAATGCAATGGGGCCGTGCTTCATTTCGGCAGCAGGGTATCCCTCAGCATGAATGTATGAGATTTCTTTGAGTTTCAGTGCGCCTTCCAGTGCTACAGGGAAGTTAAATCCCCTACCCAAATATAGAAAGTTTGGTACATCTTTATAAATTTCTGCTATTTGTTTGCTTAATTTGTCGGATTTCAGAACCTCTTCAACCTTGGAAGGAATAGTTTCTAATTCGACCAAATAGCGCTTATAATCGGAGCTTGATACAGATCCTTTGGCTTTTGCCAACCTCAGCGCTATGAGTGATAGTAATGTAATTTGTGTAGTAAATGCTTTGGTAGAAGCTACGCCTATTTCTGGGCCAGCATGGGTGTATGCACCCGCATGAGTTTCTCTTGATATCGAGGAGCCCACCACATTACAAATACCAAAAACAAAAGCACCTTTTTCCTTAGCCAGTTTGATGGCTGCCAATGTATCTGCAGTTTCTCCAGATTGCGAAATGGCAATTACAATGTCTTTGTTAGATATTACAGGATTTCTGTACCTAAATTCAGAAGCATATTCCACTTCAACAGGGATACGTGCTAAATCTTCAAAAATATATTCTGCGACTAGGCCCGCATGCCAAGAAGTGCCACAAGCAACAATCGTTATTTTTTGAGCATTGAGGAATTTTTCTAAATTATCTTCAACACCAGACATTTTGATGATGCCCTTATTGACAATCAATCGTCCTCTGTAGGTGTCTTTTATGGCGTTTGGTTGTTCAAAAATTTCTTTCAGCATGAAGTGTTCGTACCCTCCTTTTTCGATTTGTTCTATATTCAATTTCAATTCTTGAACATAGGGACTTACAAGCCGATCATTTTTTATGTTTCGAACTTTAGTTTCTTTGTGTAAACGAATTATTGCCATTTCTTCGTCTTCCAAATAAATAGCGTTGTTGGTATATTCAATGAATGGTGAGGCGTCACTAGCAATAAAAAATTCTCCATCGCCAACACCAACGGCTAGTGGACTACCAAGGCGTGCAGCAATAATTTCATTGGGTTTTTTCACATCAAAAACAGCTATGGCATAGGCGCCAACAACTTGATTTAGTGCAATTTGAACTGCTTTTCCTAGTTTGTAATTCCCATTTTTTTGAACGTCCTCAATAAGATTAACCAAAACTTCTGTATCTGTTTCAGATTGAAATGTGTACCCTCTGTTCGTGAGTTCTTTTTTTATTGAAGCATAATTCTCAATAATTCCATTGTGGATAATAACCAAATCTCCCGAATTTGAATAATGTGGGTGTGAGTTGAGGTCGTTAGGAACACCATGAGTAGCCCAGCGCGTATGTCCGATGCCAATTTTTCCCAAGATATTTTGTTCAGAGTTTATTTTCTCTTGCAGGTCACTAACTTTTCCTTTAGTTTTTGTGACCTTGACATTTTCTCCATCAAAAAGTGCAATTCCAGCACTATCGTATCCTCTATACTCTAGGCGTTGAAGTCCTTTTAAAATAATGGGATGGGCATCTCGATGACCAATATATCCTACAATCCCACACATACGTTTTTAGTTATTTGGTTCGGTGTAATAAACCGTTAGTTTTACTTTTTTTAATGCATCGTCAGAATTGCTACCGTGTACAATAACACTTTTTGGGGAGAGAATAGCTCCAGAAGGGATAACTTCTAAATCATCATCATATTGCAAAAGCTTTTTCATGTCTACAGCACCTACATTTGAAGATACCAAAAGCCCAATTTTCACATTAGTAGAGTCTTTTGTAACGATGTTGTTTAGGTGTCCCGTTAGACGAACTTTGTATTTTTTATGTTCAATTCCTTGATCATCCGTTTCGGTACTTATAGGTACAAGATGAGAAAACTTTGAATCGGATGTTATTGTATTGACAGAGGAGTCTAAAAAATAATCATAAAGCGGAATGTTGTTGTTTAAATCATAAACAAATATACGATTTGGATAATCGGCATCTGCCCCTGCTGATTCATCAACGTAAAACTCTACATAAGCTTCATTGATAAGGCGCTTGATAATTGTTTCGTCGCCATTACTCTCTTTGAAATCTGTTATGAAATCATTAAAGTCGTTTCCTGATTCATCTTCTGCAAAAAGCTCAACAATAGCCATTGAGCCCTCACCTCCTTTGAGATATAGACGTTCATCACCATCTACTTCATTTGCATTTGTTATTTCTTGTAGAATAGTGGGCTCAAAATCATTTTCAAAAACATTGATTCGCGTACCGTTGAATCCCATTTCATAGGTGCCTTGTCTTTCTGTAGTTTCATCAGATGTAGTGGAAGTAGTCTGGTATTTGTAATGTAGTTTTACATGTGCATTGGAAGATGCAAAATCTAGCTGTATCAAATGACCTTTCTCTGCATCTAAAGCTTCGACTTTAAAATATAGCCCTCTAAAGTAATTGTAAAAATTGTTGCTGTTTGAGAGTTCTTCGCTATCTTCTTTTGCTATAATTAAATCTTCCCAAAAGTTTGCTGGCAAACTTGTGTCTTCAAGTTTTACGCGTAGACTTGGCGCTAGAGTTTCAGAGGTTTCACTTTCGCCCTCGCTGTTCAAAGCCGTAAGTGTAATTTCTTCATTGCTTGGCAGAAAATAAGAGGTGGAATATAACAGCTGCCCTTCTAGTTGGGCTGTGTTGAGTTGTTCAGAACTGGAAAGACTTCCGTTTGAATAATAGCTTTGATTTTGGTCTAAATCACTGTTGGGGTCAAAGTCACGTAGAAAAAAATTATTTTTAAATATAGACAACTTTACAGCATCTTCTCCGTACAATGAATCGATAGTGTATTCTTCACTAGTTTTTCTGCTTGTATAGGGGATAGTTAAAACTACAGAATCCAATACGGGACTGTCACCAAAATCAACGTTATAACTTTTTGGTGTTAGTTGTGCTAAAAAATGAGCTGTTGTATTTCCAAAAATAGGGTCGTTGTAGTAGCCCAGTAGATTTTTAGGTAATCCATTAGACTCAAATGGTGTAATGCGTTTGTTGTAGGTTTTTACAGGGTAACTTTGTAGTTTTATTTCAATGTTTGGGTTGTCAATAATGCCAGTTCCAATTTCAGAGAATTCCTTTTCACAAGCATTGAAAAGAGAAAAAATCAAACCAAAGGCAAATAATTTTGAGAAATTACGTTTCATGTGTTTCATAAGAAAATATGTGGGGCTAACTTAAAATTTGAGTTGTGTAAAATTCGCTGTACGCTTCTGCAAATTCTTCGGGATACTGATAGTCCAAAACAGGTTTTTCAAAATCATTGATGTAGTTTTCTAATTCATCAGGGAGATCTTCAGAACCTTTAATCAAACCATCAGAAAAATCAATAGCTGTTTTCATGAGGTTGACATAATTTGGTGTTGTTAAGTTTTGAAGATGACCATCCTCAATTTCATCAAACTTGACCTTATTAATTAATTCACTATTCAGTTGTTCGTCGAAGCTTTGCTCATAAACAGAGGTTACTATTTTACTTTCATTAAAGAGCGGCTCATCTTTGTAATATTCTTTTAGGTACAACGGCAATAATGACGCCATCCATCCGTGGACATGAATAATATCTGGCGCCCAATTGAGTTTTTTTACCGTTTCAATCACGCCTTTAGCAAAGAAAATCGCACGCTCATCGTTATCTTCAAATAATTTTCCATCTTCGTCTGTGAGCGTTGCTTTTCTTTTAAAATAGTCTTCGTTGTCAATAAAATAGACTTGAATTCTCTCTTTTGGGATAGATGCTACTTTGATGATGAGCGGCATATCCAAATCGTTTACAACTAAATTGATTCCAGAAAGACGAATAACCTCGTGAAGTTGGTGGCGACGCTCGTTGATGTTGCCATAGCGCGGCATGAATATGCGTATTTGTCCACCTTGTTTATTGACCATCTTTGGGGCTTCAAAGGACATAGAAGAAATCTCAGTTTGGGGTAAATAGGGAATTACTTCGGATGATACGTACAATATTCTCTTATCTTTCATAAATTCAGCTGCTTAGTCGGTTATCAACAAAAATCATGCAAAAATACAAAATTTTATGCAGATTAATGCTAATAGCTTAAGTTTGCAGGCGGTTAATTTTTATAACATGAACGTTTTTACAACCAAACAAGCACTACAAAAAGCATTAACTCCTTTGCGTGAAGCTAATTCTACCGTAGGATTTGTGCCCACAATGGGGGCTTTACATGAAGGACATTTGTCTTTGATTCATAAAGCTTTGGATGAAAATGATGTGGTAGTGGTGAGTGTTTTTGTAAACCCAACCCAATTTAATAACACTTCAGATTTGGCAAAATACCCAAGAACTTTGGCGCAAGATTTGAAAAAAATAAACACTTTAGCAACAACTAAAATTTTAGTTTATACACCAGAAGCTGATGACATTTATGGCGCTTCTGTTTCAAAAAGTGTATTCGATTTTGGAGGGTTAGCACATCAAATGGAAGGTAAATATAGATCAGGACATTTTGATGGCGTGGGTACAGTTGTGCAGCGCTTATTTGAAATTGTTCAACCACATTTTGCATATTTTGGAGAAAAAGATTTTCAGCAATTAGCGATCATAAAGAAGCTGGTACAACTTATGAAATCTCCAATAAAAGTTGTCGGATGTCCCGTTGCAAGAGCTCAAAATGGTCTGGCTCTGAGCTCCAGAAACGCACGTTTGACGACCGAAGAACAAGATGCTGCGGCAAAAATCTATAGAGTTTTGCAATCTGTAAAAGAAAAGTTTGGTACAGAAAATGCCATACAAATAAAAGAATGGGTAATACATCAATTTAAAAATGATCCTATTTTAATGTTAGAGTATTTTGAAATTTCAGACGCACTCACCCTTAAATCTATGCGCACAAAAGAGCCCAAAACAAAGTACCGCGCTTTTATTGCAGCATATGTTCGCGATGTCCGATTGATTGATAATATCGCATTAAATTAATTACCTTTGCACCATGCAAATACACGTTGTAAAATCTAAAATACACCGCGTCAAAGTAACTGGCGCAGATTTGAATTACATTGGTAGTATCACCATCGATGAAGATTTGATGGATGCCGCCAACATTATTCAAGGTGAAAAAATACAAGTCGTTAATAACAACAATGGCGAACGGCTAGAAACTTACGTTATTCCTGGACCAAGAAAATCGGGCGAAATTACCCTCAACGGTGCCGCAGCTCATAAAGTTAACATTGGGGATGTTTTGATTTTAATCTCCTATGCTACAATGAGCTTGGAAGAAGCGAAAATCTTTAAGCCCTCTTTGGTATTTCCAGATGAAGCAACAAATCTTCTAAAATAACCGCCTTGAGCAATTCCTTGAAAGCAATCCTGAAAATTGCATTACCACTATTACTAGGGGGTGTTTTGGTATGGTATTCATTACAAAAAGTTCCACTGAGTACACTTGCTGATTATTTCAAAAATGCCAATTATCTATGGATTGGCCTCGGTGTTTTTTTTGGGTTTTTGAGTCATATTTCCAGAGCTTATCGCTGGAAATTTATGATTGAACCTATGGGTTATACACTGCGTTTTCCTAACAGTATTATGGCTGTTTTTGCGGCCTACCTCATAAATTACACCATTCCTAGAGCAGGAGAAGTATCGCGTGCTACAATTCTAACAAATTATGAAGGTGTGCCTTTCGAAAAAGGATTTGGAACAATTGTCGCTGAGCGTGTCGCAGATACTTTGGTTATGCTCATCATCATAGGGATTACATTTATTATTGAATTCGATGTTATTTATAATTTTTTCTTTGCCGATTTAAATTTTAAAAAACAATGGTGGGTGTTGGCTAGTTTTGTTATTGTGGCCTGTTTTATCTATTTGATTTTTAAAAAAGGAACACATCCTATCATAAATAAACTAAAAACACTGTTTAAGGGGTTTTTAGAAGGTGTTTTGAGTATTTTTAAAATGAAAAAAAAGTGGGCATTTATTGCGCATACAATTTTTATTTGGGGCATGTATGTTTTGATGTTTTACGTTACTTCATTTTCTATAGATGCAACCTCAGAACTTCCATTTTCTGCCATTTTAATCGGATTTATTGCGGCCAGTTTTAGCATCGCTGCTACCAATGGCGGAATAGGATCATATCCTTTGGCCGTTTACGCCGCATTTTCGATATTCAATGTAGCACAAGCACCTAGTCTTGCCTTTGGTTGGATCATGTGGACATCACAAACAGTTATGATTATCATTTTAGGCGGATTATCTCTTGTTTCCCTACCTATTTACAACAAAATTTGTCCAAAGCGTTAGGCCAAACAATCTATAGATTCCTTTCTTTTTTTTAGTTATTTGCTTAACTTGTGGGTTTCAAACCAATAACCAATTTAATGAAACGTCTAACCATATTTGCAATGTTTTGCACTACAATTTCATTGGCCCAAACGCAGTACGAGTTGATCGAAACCGGAACTCTAGGAGATCGTGAATTGAAAGTTCAACTGCCAAGAAATTATGAAGAAAATTCAGAAATGTTCTATCCACTGATTTTGACACTCGATGGCGATTATCTTTTTGAAGTTGTGGCTGGAAATGCCGATTATGTTGCTTATTGGGACGATATGCCAGAGGCCATAGTAGTTGGAGTAAACCAAAATGAGACAAGAGCAGACGATTTATTTATTTCAGACAACACCTTTTTTCCAATCAACTCTGGCGCTCAATTTTTTGAATTTATCAGCGATGAACTCATTCCTTTTTTAGAAGACAACTACAGACTCAATGATTTTAAGGTTGCTGTGGGTCATGGAGACTCAGCAAATTATATTCAATTTTTCGCTTTCAAAAACAAACCTGTTTTTCAAGCGTATATCGCATTGAGCCCTAGTTTGACTCCTTATATGACAGATAATTTGACATCTTTTTTAAGCGATATAAAAACTCCTTTGTTTTATTATATGGCTACCGGAACTAAAGATTTTGGAGAAAACAGAACTCAAATTTTGGAGTTAAACACCAAAATAGAAGTAATAGAATCAGAACATTTGTTCTATGCGTTTGATAATTTTGAAGGGGCCAATCATTATGCTCTGGCGAATCAATCAATTCCAAAGGCATTGCAACACGTATTTTTGGTGTATCAGCCAATCTCTCGTGCAGAATATAAAAATCATATTTTACCCTTAGAAACATCTCCTGTCGATTATTTAATAGAAAAATATGAGATGATTGAACAGCTTTTCGATATTGAAAAACAGATTTTAGTGAATGACTTTCGCGCAATAGCTACTGCAATCAACAAAAACAAAACATTTGAATATTTCAAGGATTTAGCAAAATTGGCTCGCGAAGCTTATCCAGATGCCCTACTGAACAACTATTATATGGGACGTTTTTATGAAGCCACAGACAACCCAAGAAAAGCAATAAAAGCATATCAAGAAGCGTATATTTATCAAGAAATTGACGGCATCACAAAAGATGATTTATTGGATCGGGCCGACCGTTTAAAAGAAGAATTTGGATATTAATGGCGAAACTAAAAACAACATTTTTTTGTCAAAGTTGTGGCGCTCAATTTGCTAAGTGGCAAGGGCAGTGTACTTCCTGTAAATCGTGGAATACAATTGTTGAAGAGCTTGTCCAAAAACCAGATAAAGGCACTTGGAAAACGAGCAATTCTTTAGGGAAAGAACGCGTATCCAAACCTTTGAAAATCTCTGAAATTGACACCACAAAAACCCCAAGATTAAACACCACAGACGATGAATTGAATAGAGTTTTGGGCGGGGGTATTGTACCAGGGTCTCTCATTCTTTTAGGGGGCGAACCAGGTATAGGGAAAAGCACACTTATGCTACAATTGTCTTTAAAACTACCCTACAAAACATTATATGTTTCTGGAGAAGAAAGTCAAAAACAAATCAAACTTCGTGCAGAGCGGATTCATCCCAGCAGCGAACAATGCTATATTTTAACAGAGACCAAAACACAACATATTTTTAGGCAAATAGAAGCTTTGGAACCAGATATTCTTGTCATCGATTCTATTCAGACCCTTCAGAGTGATCTTTTGGAAGCTTCGGCAGGGAGCGTTTCTCAAATTAAACAATGCACCACCGAGTTGATGAAATTTGCTAAAGAAACAGCAACTCCTGTAATTTTAATTGGTCATATTACCAAAGACGGAAGTATCGCAGGACCAAAAATACTGGAACACATGGTGGACACTGTTTTGCAATTTGAAGGTGATCGTAACCATGTGTTTAGAATATTGCGTGCGCACAAAAATAGATTTGGCTCAACACACGAGTTGGGGATTTATGAAATGCAAGGCACTGGCTTGAGAGAGGTCAAGAATCCATCCGAGATTTTGATTTCGAAAAAAGATGCTTCACTTTCTGGTAATGCCATTGCGGTAACTCTTGAAGGGATGCGTCCGTTATTAGTGGAGGTTCAGGCCTTGGTGAGTTCTGCTGTGTATGGAACACCACAGCGTAGTGCGACAGGATTTAATGCCAAAAGACTCAATATGTTGTTGGCTGTACTCGAAAAACGAGCAGGGTTTCGTCTGGGGGCAAAAGACGTTTTCTTAAATATAACAGGAGGGATTACGGTGGATGATCCTGCAATTGATTTGGCCGTGGTTGCTGCAATTTTATCATCAAACAATGATGATGCACTTACCGATAATTTTTGTTTTGCTGGGGAAGTTGGCTTGTCTGGTGAAATCCGTCCTGTACAGCGCGTCGAACAACGTATTATGGAAGCCGAAAAACTTGGGTTCGAAGCTATTTTTATTGCAAAACATAACAAATTTAGTTTAAATACCTCCAAGATTAAGGTTCACTTGTTGTCCAAAATAGAAGATTTATTGAATTTTATTTAGAGCATAAAACGAAGAATAAAAAAAGCCCTGAACTTCAGGGCTTTTTTTGTTTTAGCAATATTCGTTGTATGCGTTTATTAGATTTTCTGCAATAAGCTCTGCGGGTCTGCCTTCGATATGGTGACGCTCAAGCATATGCACCAATTCACCATCTTTAAACAAAGCCATACAAGGCGAACTTGGTGGGAATGGAATCATATGTTCACGGGCTTTATCTACGGCCTCTTTATCTACTCCTGCAAAAACAGTTACAGTTTGTGATGGGCGTTTTTCGTTTTGTAAACTTTGAATGGCACCTGGGCGCGCATTAGCGGCTGCACAACCACAAACAGAATTCACCACAACAAGCGTTGTGCCTGGTTTTGCCAAAGCTGCATCAACGGCTTCAGCACTATATAATTCTTCGAATCCTACTTGCGTGAGGTGTTCGCGCATTGGTTTTACTAATTCAGCTGGGTACATAGATTTATTTTAATAATTATGGCACAAAGATAAACAATTGTGTTTCAAATTGCGGATCTATTGAATGTTATAAATGTCAAATTCAATTTAAAATAATAAACTTATTTCCGTAGGTTTGATGCTTCAAGATTTAATATAAAATATGAGTTTTGCAAAATGGATTGGGGCCTCTGTAGGGTGGTCTTTTGGTGGGCCTATAGGCGCTATTATTGGATTGGCTTTAGGGAGTTTATTGGACAAATCTGCTGGAGTTGCCAAAACGTATTCTACTTCGAAAACCCAAACACAATCTGGGGATTTTGAGGTAAGTTTACTCATTTTAGCATCTTTGGTCATCAAAGCCGATGGCAAACAAGACCAAAGAGAATTGGATTTTGTTCGTCGTCAATTTGTACAAATGTATGGCAAGGAGCGCGCCAATCATGCATTTAGATTGTTTAAAGAAATAAATAAACAGACCAATATTTCGCTGCGTCAAGTGTGTCTCCAAATCCAAAAAATGATGGACCATGCATCGCGTTTACAATTGCTGCATTTTTTGTTTGGCATTGCAAAATCGGATGGGCATGTGGCCGCAAGTGAGGTTTCTATTATAGAGCAAATGGCACGTTATTTAGGGATTAATCCTAGAGATTTTGAGAGCATCAAAGCCATGTTTTATGACAGTACCGATAATGCCTATAAAATATTAGAACTCCAAAAGGGGGCTACGCCTCAAGACATTAAAAAAGCGTATCGCCGAATGGCTAAAAAATATCATCCAGATAAAGTGCAACACTTAGGAGAAGAACATCAAAAAGGAGCTGAAGAAAAATTTAGAAAAGTTCAAGAAGCGTACGAGCAACTTCAAAAAGAACTGGGTTTTTAGCTCAATAAAACCCTATCAAAATTTACTTCATTTTATACCTTAATCCAAAAAACAACCGCCTTCCTTGGTTAGGCGCATAAATATAGGTAGGGTCAAATGTAAGTGCATATGGATTGTTTGGCGTTGCCACAGCATTTCCATTGTTGTCGAAAGTGACATTTTTGTCAAAAGGGTCATTGGCTCTTGCGATAATAAAAGGATTTCCTCTATTTGGCGTCCAATTCAAAATATTCTTCACTCCAGCATATAGCTCAATATTTTTAAGTCCTTTGAATGTAAATTGTATATTTTGGATACTCCACAAAGGGGATTTGTTTTTTCTGGGATCAAATTCATTCAGCACAGGCAGTCTCATAGGGCCATACAAATTTCCAGTGTAGTCAATGCTAAAATTGTTTTTTATATTCGAATATGAAATAGACCATGTTCCAGAAAATTTCTCGGTTAGTATTTGTTGTTCTGTTACACCATTTTCTTTTTTAGAAACTTCTTGCAACGTAAGCCCAACACCTCCTTTAAGATTTTGTGAAAGCACTGCGTCAAAATTGACACTTGCACCAAAACTGGTCGCCAATCCATTCAAATTGTCGTAAATAACTTGGCTGGGGTTGGTGTCATAATCGGGGAGGATAGCGTTTGTAAAATAGGTATACCAAGCAGAAATGTCCCATCCTAAAATTCGACCTTTTTTGGTATACATTTTCTTTAAATAATTGACATTAACGTTGTAAGACTGCTCTGGATTCAATTCATTTTGAATAACCACCTCTCGGGCACCACTAAGCGCTGCGTGTTCCTCTGTAAAAAGATTAACAACCCTAAATCCTGTACCCGCATTTATTCTAAACACATCGTCTTCAGTGGGCTTATATTTGTAGGCCATACGAGGAGTAAAAATAGATCTGTGTCTGCTGTCATAATCATATCGACCACCCAAAAGAAGTTTGTGTTTTTTGCTTAAAGTGATTTCATTTTGAATGAATAGCGATGGAATAAAAACTTCATCGGGGATTTTCGTGACCGTAGTGTTGTCATCATAGAAATTATATCTACCACTGATGCCAAAAAGCCAATCACTTTTATGAGCAGAATAGTCCCAAATCAGTTGTCCAAAACCAATGCGTTGTTTGGCAAGATAATAAGTCTCTCCATAGACAGAGTTTTGATCGTGATCTGAATATGAAAACTGTAAAGATATTTTTTCATCTACAGGGAGTTGATAGTTCCCTATGATTTCGAAACGAGAGGTATAAATACTTTCTCCGTACACGTCATCGCCCCCTCGATTTTTTGATGTCCATTGCAGTTCTCCACCCCATCGATCTTCATAAAAATACCGACCAGCTATAGAAAACATTCTGTTTTCATTCCTCTTGAAATTCCATTTTTGAAATACCGATATTCGATCTTGTAGTGTAACGTCCGTAAAGTTGTCGTTGTTGTTATCCATGGGATTGCTGTAATTGTAATAATTGGCCCCTAACAACATGCTTACTTTGTCATTAACTTTTGCCTTTAGACCCAAGTCCAGATTGTATTCTTCCCAGTTTGTTCCAAAAGAGTCAAAGAACAACAATGGGGCGTAGTCAGGATGTTTTGTGACCACATTAATGAGTCCGCCTACTGCCTCGCTTCCATACAGAGAGGATGCTGGGCCTTTGACAATTTCTACTTGATCGATTAAAGAACTTGGGATGCCCGACAATCCATAAACACTAGACAAACCACTCACGATGGGCATACCATCGATAAGCACTAGTGTGTAGGGGCCTTCCAATCCATTGATGTGGATGTCACCAGTGTTGCACACACTACAATTGATTTGAGGGCGAACGCCATTCACATTCTGAAGAGCTTCGAAGATATTTGGTGCTGGATTTTTGTTCAAAAAGGCAGCAGAATAAACTTCTACGGGGATAGGACTTTCTAAGCGTTTTACAGGTTTTTTTGTTCCTGTAATAACCACCTCGTTCAAAAGCTCAATTTCTTCAAGTGAAATGTTTATGGTGATGTTTCGGTCGACAATGAGTAGTTGTTTTTCAGCTTTATACCCTGTAAAGGAAGCAATCAGCGTGTAACTTCCTTTTTCGATATTTTTAATAGTAAAAGCGCCATCAATATTACTAAGGACTCCTTTTGAAGTCCCCTTCAAATAAATACTTGCATAGGGGATTGCTTCTTCATTCTGATTCGTCACTTTACCAGTGATTTTAAACGTGTTAGAGGCATTTGATATCGTGCAAATAAAAAACAGTAAAAAGGTTAATTTTTTCACGACTTTGGTTTTAAAAAACAAGCACCCATTGTTTATATAGGCAGATTTTTGTCATTTATTTTTTACAAAGGTAATTTAAAATTTAGACAAGACTAAAAATTTATTTATATTTGTGTAAATAATTAAGTTTGTGGTTACATTATCAGAAGAGAACTATTTAAAAGCCATTTATCATTTGGCAAAGCATGAAAATGCGTCGGTAAGTACCAATGCCATAGCACAAAAAATGCAAACCAAAGCATCATCTACCACTGATATGATTAAAAAGCTTTCCGAAAAAGGGCATGTAGAATATCAGAAATATAAAGGGGTTAAATTGACAGAAAAAGGAAGGTTAGCGGCCGTTTCAGTCATTAGAAAGCACAGACTTTGGGAAGTTTTTTTGGTACAGAAACTTAATTTTTCTTGGGATGAGGTCCATGAAGTGGCGGAGCAATTAGAGCATATCAAATCCGACAAATTGACCCAGCAATTGGATGTCTTTTTAGAGCACCCTACGGAAGATCCTCACGGAGATCCTATCCCTGATTGCAATGGCAATATCCCTTCCTCACAAAAGGTTCTTTTAGCACAAATTGACCAAAACCAAAGTTGTATTTGTGTTGGCGTCAAAGATTCTACAACAGATTTTCTACAATATTTGGACAAACATAACATCGCTTTAGGTACAAAAATCAAAGTTATATCCAAAGAATCTTTTGATGAATCAATGACTTTAAAAATTAATAAAACTGAATTGGCAATTTCTAAAGAAGTTGCCCACAATTTATTTGTAAAAATCAATTAAGTATGTTAGATCAAATTATCAACTATTTTCAATCCATCGATCCAATATTGGCGGCGCTATACGCGTCTTTATTCACATGGATTTTAACCGCACTTGGTGCTGCATTAGTATTTTTTTTTAAAGGAATGAACAGGGGTCTTCTCGATGGAATGCTTGGGTTCACCGGTGGTGTTATGGTAGCAGCAAGCTTTTGGAGTTTACTTGCACCAGGAATAGAAATGAGCCCTGGAGAAGGATTTGTGAAAGTGATTCCTGCGGCCATCGGATTTGGTTTAGGTGCATTATTTTTATTTGGTTTAGACAAAATTCTTCCTCATTTGCATATCAATTTTAAAGAGACCGAAAAAGAAGGGGTCAAATCTCCATGGCATCGAACAACATTATTGGTTTTAGCCATTACTATGCACAATATTCCAGAGGGTTTAGCTGTAGGGGTTTTGTTTGGCGGTGTTGCAGCTGGAATTCCAGAAGCTACTATTGGTGGTGCTGTAGCATTGGCTTTAGGCATCGGCATTCAAAATTTTCCTGAAGGAATCGCAGTCTCTATGCCACTTAGGCGTCAGGGCGTAAGCCGTTTCAAAAGTTTTTGGTACGGACAATTATCGGCAATTGTAGAGCCCATTGCAGCTGTTTTAGGGGCATTGGCTGTAACTTTTTTCACACCAATTCTACCTTATGCATTAGCTTTTGCAGCTGGCGCAATGATTTTTGTGGTGGTTGAAGAGGTCATCCCTGAAACGCAAAGAGACAAATATACAGATGTTGCAACGCTTGGATTTATTGGAGGATTCATTGTAATGATGACTTTGGATGTAGCTTTGGGCTAACAGCCACAGTTCCCTCCACCACAATTTTTGTTGTGGTTTTTTCGCCATATCTTTTTTCTAAAGAGCAGCAAAATAGCACCAAAAACTAAGGCGCCGACAATGATAGATTCTAGTGTTGTATTCAAAACCTTATTTTAAAACTTGAAATGCAATCAATGCAAAAATATAAGCAATTGTACTCATTCCAACAAGTTGAATCAAGGGCCATTTCCAACTTTTCGTTTCTCTTTTTACCACAGCAAGCGTACTCATACATTGCATAGCAAAGGCATAAAAAAGTAATAAAGAAATTCCTGAAGCAAAGGTGAAAACTTTACGACCATCGTCGTAAGTTTCATTAGACATTTTAGTTTTGATGGTATCAATGCCTTCATTTTCCGTGGCACTTCCCACACTATAAATGGTTGCTAAAGTCCCCACAAAAACTTCTCTTGCAGCAAAAGAAGCGACCAAACCAATTCCACTTTTCCAATCGTATCCTAAAGGTTTTATTACGGGTTCTATAGTTTTTCCAACGATGCCAATATAGGAGTGCTCAAGTTTGTATGCGGCAATTTTATCTTCTAGTGCAGTATTGGAAAGGTCCACGTATTCTTTTGCGATAATGGCTTCAGCATTATTAAATTTTTCTCCTGGGCCATAAGATGCTAAAACCCATAATATAATGGAAATGGCTAAAATGATTTTTCCGGCTTCCAAAACAAAAGTTTTTGTTTTTTCGAAAACGGTGATGAGTACATTTTTCGGCAATGGAAGCTTATAGTTTGGCATTTCGACAACAAAAAATGTTTTTCGGTTTACTTTCATTACAAGGTCCAATACATAAGCCGAAAATACGGCCATTCCAAATCCAATAAGGTAGAGCAGCATTAGGGTGAGTGCTTGATAGCTAAGCCCAAAAATATAGCCTTCAGGAATCACCAAAGCAATAATAATCAAATAAACGGGCAATCGAGCCGAACAGGTAGTAAAAGGGGTGACCAAAATGGTAATGAGACGCTCTTTCCAGTTTTCAATATTTCGAGTAGCCATTACAGCAGGGATAGCACATGCTGTTCCCGAAATAAGCGGCACTAAACTTTTACCACTCAACCCAAAACGGCGCATGATCCGATCCATCAAGAAGACTACACGACTCATGTAGCCACTTTCTTCCAAAATCGAAATAAACAAAAACAAAAATGCAATTTGAGGGATGAATATGACAATACCACCAATACCTGAAACAATTCCTTCTGCAACTAAATCGGTGACTTTCCCACCATTTGGAAAGGCATTTTTCACCCACTCTGCAAGTCCAGCAAATGTGGTATCAATCAAATCCATTGGAAAAGTAGCCCAATCGTAAATCGCTTGAAAAATTGTAAGTAAAATGACAAAAAAGATGACATAACCCCACACTTTATGGATTAAAATTCGGTCGAATTTACTTCTTAAATCTCGTGCTTTTGAGCGGTCGATATGTCGTCCTTCTTTGAGAACATTATTTATGAATTGATAGCGTTTTATAGCTTCTTTTTGTTGTAGGCGCTTAAGTTCCGTTGTGGATTTTGTTTTAAATTTTGAGACATCCAGTTCTTGACGCGAGATTTTTCCAAAATTTGCATCTTGAGTAATCACCAGCCAAAGCTTGTAGATGTCTTGATTTGGGAAAGCTTTTTGCAAGCGATCAAAGTATGCAGGGTCTATAGAGGAGGCATTCAAACATTGTGTTTTTGGTAATGTTTTGTGTTGCTCTATAAGTGCTTTTAACTCTTTTATCCCTGTATTTTTTCGTGTACTGACTAGGGCAATTTTGGTGTGTAGTTTTTCTTCCAAAACAGCAACATCCAAAGAAATCCCTTTGCGGTCCATCACATCGCTCATATTGATGACCAATATTGTTGGAATTTTTAAGTCTTTAATTTGGGTAAATAAAAGAAGATTTCGCTTTAGATTTTCAACATCACTTACAATGACAGCTACGTCGGGGTAATCTTTATCATTTTTGTTAAGTAAGAGCTCAATCACAACATTTTCGTCCAATGAAGATGCATTTAAGCTGTAGGTACCAGGAAGGTCTAAGATATGTGCTTTTACTCCTCTTGATAATTTACAAATACCTTGTTTTTTGTCGACTGTAATTCCAGGGTAATTTCCAACTTTTTGATTCAGGCCTGTCAACGCATTAAATACAGAGGTTTTCCCTGTATTGGGGTTCCCAATAAGCGCAACGTTGATTTGCTTACTCATTAATTTTATCGATTAAAATTAGCGTTGCCGTTTCTTTGCGAATAGCCAAAAAACTGTCATTTATATTGAGGTACATAGGGTCGGAAAAAGGCGCGAGCTGAAGTAACTTTACGACGTTGCCAGGCAGACATCCCATTTCTAATAATTTTAGAGGAATGTCATTGGAAGAACTGTCGGTAATTACACCGGCTTCTCCTTTTTTTAAATCAGCAATTGTAAGACTCACGCTTATTTAGATTCATTTTAAAGAAGCAAAAGTAATAAAAGATCAGTTATTGTCACTTGCTTTTAACACTTTTATATCATCCAAAAGTTTCTCAATGGCTTCTGGATCGGTACCATCATAAAATCCGCGAATTCGTTTCTTTTTATCGATGAGCATAAAATTCTCGGTATGGATCATATCATATGGCCCGCCATCACCATTGGTTTTTACAGCCAAATATGATGTTCGTGCCAGATTATAAATTTGTTTTTTGTCTCCTGTAACTAAATTCCATTTAGATGCATTTACTAATTTCTTTTTGGCGTAACGTTTCAACTGTTCTACAGAATCTATCTCAGGAGTGACCGTATGAGACAGCAACAAAACTTCGGGGTCAGAAATGGTTTGTTTTTGGATGTCGTACATGTGATCTGTCATGATGGGGCAAATGGTTTGACAGGTTGTAAAAAAGAAATCGGCGACATAAATTTTATCGTCATAAAATGCTTGTGTAATGGTGTCACCATTTTGATTGACAAGTTTAAAATCGGCAATTTTATGGTACTTCTTTACGTGCTGAACACTGCTGTCTACCAATTCAAAATTCACTTGTGCGGGTTGATATATGGGGAGGACTTTTGTGGGTTTTAAAATAGAGTAAAATGATGTGATGATAAGCACAGAAAGTACGGCCATAGTGGCGATAAAGAGCTTATATTTTTTAAGAGTTTTCATCATCAAATTATAATGCGCTACAAAGGTACAATACAAAGCTTAATAATAGAATCAAAACCTTGAAGAAATCTGTTTTTGTGTTGGTTTTGTTCCTAATACTAAAACCGCTACATTTGTTGACCAAATTATGATATCTGTTATGGAGTTTTTTATCAAAATAAGTCAGTTTTTACTCAGTCTTTCACTTTTAATTGTACTGCACGAGCTTGGGCATTTTATTCCTGCCAAGTTGTTCAAAACGCGTGTCGAAAAGTTTTACCTGTTCTTTGATGTAAAATATTCATTATTCAAAAAGAAAATTGGCGAAACGGTGTACGGTATAGGATGGTTGCCATTGGGGGGCTATGTCAAAATTTCTGGGATGATTGACGAAAGTATGGATACCGAACAAATGCAACAAGAGCCACAACCGTGGGAATTTAGATCGAAACCTTCGTGGCAACGTTTGATCATTATGTTAGGTGGAGTAGCGGTGAATTTTATATTGGCCGCAGTGATTTATATCCTGATGGCCTTTGCTTATGGTTCTTCAGATGTTGATGCCAATAGTGTCCGTGGGGGCTATGATATTTATAACCCTGTTTTGAAAGAAATTGGATTAAAAGACGGTGACAAAGTATTGGCTATTAACGATCATAAAATTGAGTATTTTTCTGAAATCCGTAAACATATTTTAGAAGCTCAAACCATGACTATTGAGCGTAATGGTCAGCAACAAATCATTAATTTTCCTGTAGACTTTTTGGGGCAATTGAGTACCAGCAAAAAAAGGGGGCTTATAGAACTGAGAACACCATTTATTTTCGATTCTTTTCAAGACAATTCAATTAATGTAAGTGTGGATCTTCAAAAGGGAGATGTTTTTAAAGCTATAAATGGTCAATCCGCAAAATTTTTAAGTGAAGTAGAGCCGTTACGTCAATCCTTTAAAAATCAAGTCGTAGAAGTAGAGTTGGAGCGCAGTGGAGCTGTAATATCTCGTGAGCTTCGTATAACAGATGATGGTACATTTGGTATCGTACTTGCTCAGTCTATGAAAGATTTTGAAGCAGCAGGTTATTTTGACATCATACAAAAAGAATATGGTTTTGGAGAGAGTATTGGCGTTGGTTTGGATCGTTTTGTATCACAAATATCGGCTTATTGGATGCAATTGAAACTCATTTTTTCGCCAAGTACAGGCGCCTATAAAGGGGTTGGGGGCTTTAAAGCGATTTTTGATATTTTTCCAGATACTTGGAGTTGGGAATCATTTTGGGGCATCACGGCCTTTTTGTCGATTATGTTAGGGGTTTTAAATTTGTTACCTATCCCTGCACTGGATGGTGGTCACGTGATGTTTTTGTTATACGAAATGGTTTCTGGGCGTAAGCCAGGCGATAAGTTTATGGAGTATGCGCAGACGGTTGGGTTTTTTATCTTAATCGCCTTGGTATTGTTTGCCAATGGGAACGATATTTTTAAAGCGGTTTTTGGGTAATTATTTTTTGTTTTCTATTTGTGTAAACTAAAAAATGATATATATTTGCGCTCGCGCAAGCGAAAAACAGTCCTCCTTAGCTCAGTTGGTTAGAGCATCTGACTGTTAATCAGAGGGTCCTTGGTTCGAGCCCAAGAGGAGGAGCAACATATAATGATAAAACGGTTATACTTTTATAGTGTAGCCGTTTTTTAATTAAAAGACTTCGGTCAAACACCCTCAAAGATTAAAAGAAGATCTCCCAGTGAATATAAGACCAGTCCAAAAAAGGATT
>JAQWFW010000013.1 GCA_029238515.1 Flavobacteriaceae bacterium
TTATAGCACCACTTAATGCACAGCAAAAAGTAGATTTTCATCCATTAGGGGATTTGGAGGCGGTAGAGAACACGCTTAAAAAAGGAGAAACCTGTGCTGTTATTATTGAATGTATTCAAGGAGTAGGTGGGTTAGATCAAAGTACTACAGCGTTTTGTCAAGGACTAGAAATACTTTGTAAAACTTATGGTGCTGTATTCATTGCCGACGAGGTGCAATCTGGTTTTGGGCGTAGTGGTGATTTTTTCGCCTTTCAAAAACACGGCATTACGCCACATATTATTTCAATAGCAAAAGGAATGGGAAATGGTTTTCCAGTCGGGGGTATTTTGATTCATCCAGAGATCGAAGCGTCTTACGGACTTTTAGGAACCACTTTTGGCGGAAATCATTTGGCATGTGCAGCTACTCTTAGTGTTTTAGACGTATTAAAGGGTCAAAATTTGATGAATAATGCACAACAAATGGAGCTCTATTTTAGGGAACTTGCCAAAGATATTCCTCAAATTGTTCAACTTAAGGGTAGAGGTTTGATGCTCGGATTGGAATTTGAATTCCCAGTTGCTGAATTAAGGAAATCACTGCTTTTCAACCATAGGATATTCACAGGAAGTTCCAAAAACCCAAATTTGATACGCATTTTACCTCCCTTAACGATAAAAAAAGACCACATCGAAACTTTTTTCAGCGCTTTAAAACAAGAATTATGAATCACTTTTTAAACATCAACAGCATCAAAGACTTGAACAAAACCGTTCAAGATGCTCTTGCATTGAAAGCCAATCCATATGTTTACAGCAGTCTTGGTGCACAAAAGACATTGGTGTTATTATTTTTTAATGCCAGTTTGCGCACACGAATCAGCACAGAATTGGCGGCCAAAAATTTGGGGATGAATGTCATTGTTTTAAATGTCAATGACGCATGGCAATTAGAGTTTGAAGAAGGAGCCGTCATGAATTTACAATCCTCAGAACACATAAAAGAAGCTGCACAAGTTATTTCGCAGTATGCGTCAATCATTGGTGTAAGAGCATTTCCAACCTTATCCGACAAAGCAAAGGACCAATCCGAATGGATTTTGAATGCGTTTGCTTCATATGCAACAGCTCCAATAGTTAATATGGAAAGCGCAATTGCACATCCTTTGCAGGGACTTGCAGACGCTATTACAATTTTAGAGCAAAGCAAGAAAAAAAAGCCAAAGGTTGTACTTTCATGGGCGCCACACCCAAAAGCATTACCCCATGCTGTTGCAAACTCATTTGTGCAAACCATGCAGCGTTTGGAGGTTGATTTAAGCATTACTCATCCTGAAGGATATGATTTAGACCCTTCAATTGTAAAACATACGCCTGTATCTTATCATCAAAGTGAGGCACTTCAAAATGCCGATTTTGTGTATGTTAAAAACTGGAGTAGTTTTAATGATTATGGAAAAATTTTAGATCCTAAAGAGGATTGGATGCTAACAAAAACTAAAATTGGTGATGCAAAATTCATGCATTGCCTGCCAGTTCGTCGAAATGTGGTAGTAGAAGATACAGTACTCGATAGCCCACAATCTTTATGTATCGAACAATCGAACAATCGAACATTCGCAGCACAAATTGTGCTTAAACAACTTTTAGAATCGTTATGAATCAATCGTTAAGTATCGTAAAAATAGGGGGTCACATTCTTGATGACCCTATAGCCAAAAAGGACTTTTTAAGTGATTTTTCAAAATTAGAAGGGCTTAAAATTTTGGTGCATGGCGGGGGAAGATCCGCCTCAGCATTAGCCGAACAAATGCAATTAAACGTTCAGATGGTCAATGGGCGACGCATCACAGATGCCAAAACTCTAGAAGTTATTACAATGGTTTATTCGGGAAAAATCAACACCTCAATTGTGGCTGAACTTCAAGGATTGAATTGTAATGCAGTTGGGTGTTCTGGTGCAGACGCCAACAGTATACAGTCCGATAAACGTCCTGTTTCTGACATTGATTTTGGTTTTGTAGGTGATATTCAAGCGGTTAACTCTAGCTATATCTCATTGTTGTTACATGCTGATTTGGTTCCTGTTTTTTCTGCAATTACCCACGATAATAAAGGTCAATTGCTGAATACTAATGCAGACACCATTGCAGCAACATTAGCCATTGCTTTGGCATCAGAATTTGAAGTTACTTTGTACTATTGCTTTGAAAAGCAAGGCGTTTTAGAAGACAAAGACATACCATCTTCACTCATTACATCAATCGATCAATCAAGGTATCAAGACCTTTTAACCCAAGGTATTATTTCTGATGGGATGTTGCCGAAATTAAAAAATTGTTTTGACGCACTCGAAGGTCAAGTTTCTAAAGTATGTATTGGTCAGCCAAGCATGCTTTCAAGCCATTCCACAAACTATACAACTTTGACGCTATGATAACTATAGATTCTCTTACGAACTCAGCTATAGAATTACTAAAAAATTTGATCGGAACCCCTTCTTTTTCATCTGAAGAAGATCCCACTGCTCAACTTTTGGAACAATGGTTTGAAAGCTTCGAAATACCATACCATCGACATCAAAATAATGTTTGGGCAACAAATAAATCTTTCGACACAACAAAACCTACACTTTTACTCAATTCTCATCACGACACAGTGAAACCAAACAGCGGTTACACGAAAAACCCTTTTGATGCGCATGTAGAATCTGGCAAATTATTCGGACTTGGGAGTAACGATGCTGGGGGTTGCTTGGTATCGCTTTTGGCGACATTTACTTATTTCTATAACAAAGAGTCTTTGAATTATAACCTCGTGTTCGTAGGTTCTGCCGAGGAAGAAAGCAGTGGTCCAAATGGCCTTAACAGCATGCTTGATGTGATTCCAAAAATTGATGTTGCTATCGTTGGAGAACCAACTCAAATGCAATTGGCCATCGCAGAAAAAGGATTAGTTGTTTTTGATGTTGAGGTTTTAGGCACTCCAGGTCATGCAGCACATCCCAATGACAACAATGCACTTTATAAGGCAATTCCAGTAATGGAGTGGATCAAGAATTATAAGTTTGACAAACACTCTAGTACTTTAGGAAATGTAAAAATGACTCTCACTCAGATAAATGCTGGTCAGCAGCACAATGCCATTCCTGCCAAGGTTTCTATGGTTGTCGATATTCGTGTAAATGACTGTTATTCAAATGCTGAGGTGGTAGAAATCATTCAAAAACATTTGCCTAATGCTGTAGTCAAGCCACGAAGTACAAATTTGAATTCTTCATCAATTCCAAAAAACCATCCATTAGTTTTGGCGGGTATCGAGTTGGGTCGAGAAACATACGGATCACCTACCTTATCGGATCAATCTGTATTGAGTTGTCCTTCTTTGAAATTAGGTCCTGGCGACAGTACTCGATCCCATACTGCAGATGAGTTTATTTTTTTGGAGGAAATAGAAGAAGGAATCGCATTATACATTCAATTATTAACAAAAATACTTTAAACGATGAAACTTTGGGACAAAGGAATTTCTATTGACAAAACCATTGAAGCGTTCACGGTTGGTGACGATCGAGCCATAGATTTACATATCGCTGGTTATGATTTACGTGCTTCTTTGGCACATGCCAAAATGTTAGCACATATAGAAATTTTGGATAAGAATGAGCTCAAACAAGTTGAACTCGCTATTGCCGAACTTGAAAAAGAAATTGAAACTGGAGCGTTTAAAATTGAAGATGATTTTGAAGATGTACACTCCAAAATCGAGTATGAACTTACTCAGCGTATTGGTGCTGCAGGAAAGAAAATACACACTGCTCGATCTAGGAATGATCAAGTTCTTGTGGCTCTGCAATTATATTATAAAGACAATTTAGACATTGTTCAAAGACAAATCAAAGTATTGTTTGACACCCTAATATCTCTTGCTGACCAGCATAAGTCTGAATTGTTGCCAGGATATACTCATCTCCAAGTGGCTATGCCATCTTCTTTTGGACTTTGGTTTTCTGCCTATGCAGAAACACTTATAGACGATGTTTTGGTACTACAATCAGCTCAGAAAATCGTGGATCAAAATCCATTAGGATCCGCTGCGGGTTATGGAAGCTCTTTCCCTATAGATCGAAAAATGACTACAGACTTATTACAATTCTCTGATTTGAAGTACAATGTAGTGGCGGCGCAAATGGCACGAGGAAAAAATGAACAGATTATTGCCTCTAGTTTGGGGAATTTAGCATGTACTCTTTCAAAGTTTGCAATGGATATTTGCTTATATATGAGTCAGAACTTTGGATTTATTAGTTTTCCTGAGCATTTAACAACTGGAAGTAGCATTATGCCGCACAAAAAAAATCCAGACGTTTTTGAGTTGATTCGTGCAAAATGTAATAGTCTACAAAGTTTATCTTCTCAAATACAAATGATGACAAACAACTTGCCAAGTGGTTATCATCGTGATTTTCAATTATTGAAATCTCCTGTTATTTCTGCTTTTGAAACCATCAAAACAGTTTTGTCCATTTTTGATTATGGATTACAACATATTGAAGTTAAACCAGTAGATTTAGATGATGAAAAGTACAAATATTTGTTTACCGTAGACAGCATAAACGCTTTGGTACAAAATGGCGCAACTTTTAGAGCGGCCTATAAGGTTGTTGGAGAGCAAGTTCAAAAGGGGACATACGTTTCCGATTCGCGACAACAACACACGCACATTGGCAGTATTGATCACTTGGCCTTAGATCAAATTAAGGCCAAGTTCCCAAGTTTAGATTAGTCTTCGGACTTGCTTAAATCCGTATTAAAAATCAAACCAAACTGTAAAAATGTTTTCGCTGTTGTTTGCACTTCTTGACGCAGTAGCCCAACTTGAATGTGTATGTTTTCTGCATACTGATATCCAAAACCACCGTAAAGTCGATTACGGTCAAAAAAGTTGCGTTTATCATTTATGAATAGTTCGTCATAAACGCCTAAGTACAATGCGCCTGTTTCAATTTTTGGACGATTTATTGGTATAAAAAGCATCAATCGGTAGCGAAACCTCATTTTGAAATCATCTTCAATATAGCGTTCTTCTAATCGGTAACGGTGCTCAAATTTTACTCGTCCAATGGTATTTGATGTTAAAAACTGTTGCCAAATACGATGTTCTTCAACTTCTGGACTTTTACGGTCGGATTCATAATCGTAATTTCCAATATATGCATATCCAAATGTTGCAGAGGTATTGGGTTTAAAGTGATAATTCAACCCTGTTCGAAGTAAAAGTTGTTCGACATTTGTTGGACTAATGGTATGATTTCGGTACTGTGCTTCGGTGTGAATACTAAATTTTTCACTGATTTTATTGGTGCCAAAATACATAAGCCAGTTCCCTGTATCATTTTGTGCTCCAAGAAACATTGACCCCCAAAAAAGGAGGCCAATGCATAGTGCTTTTTTCATTCTCATGATTTAAAAAAAGTTTACATGACCTGTTTTAATGTCATACATTCCGCCAATAATTTGAATTGCTCCAGCATCTTCCATGTCTTTTAAAACTTCACTCGATGAGCGGATGTTATCAATAGTCATGAGTACACTTTTCTTAGCAACTTCATTTACAAAATCAATATTTGCAGAAGTTCTTTGACTTTCGTCTTGCGGTTCTGTAACGGCTTCTACAGCAGGTTCAATTTTATTAATCAGTGCAGTAAGATTTCCAAGGCGAGCATGGTCACATGCCCCTTTGACTGCGCCACAAGCCGTATGTCCAAGGACAACAACTAGTTTTGTTCCGGCAAGTTTACAAGCAAATTCCATACTACCCAGGATATCTTCATTTACGAAATTTCCTGCAATCCTTACGCTGAAAATATCGCCCATTCCTTGATCAAAAATATGTTCAGACGAAACTCTAGAGTCGATACAACTCAGTACCGTTGCAAAAGGATATTGTCCTGTACTTGTTTGTTCTACTTGTTTCATGAGATCTCTTTGTACTTGAGCACCATTAACAAATCTTGTATTTCCTTCTTTAAGTGCGGCAAGTGCACTTATTGGCGTCATTTGATTTTGTGTGTCTTTAGTATGTGCATTCATTGTGTTTGTATTTTTGTGTTAATATTTTTTAGATTAAATAGTTGGTCGAAGTTTAAAAAATTCAATAAAACTATCGGGATTTTTCACTATTCCTCTTTCGGATATTAGAGTAATATCGATTGATCTATTTTTTGCTTTTAATGAAAAATCATCCAAAATTTCAATGATGTCATAATCCAAAAAACGAGTTTTTCGGACATCAATTTCTAAGGCCGAATCCTTACCGATGTGTTCCAATTCTTTTAGGATTGCGCCTTTGTTTATAAAGGTAACTTCTTCTGCAAGTGTCATTTTTATTTTTTGAATACCATTACTTTTGTCTTCCATATGTAGAAAGTGTGAGTTCTGAAAGCTTTTTATCAGAATAACGATAATTCCAACAGCCAGCCCAAGTCCGATACCAACCAAAAGGTCGGTAAAAATAATTCCTAAAACAGTAACGACAAAAGGTACAAATTGTTTCCACCCTTGAGCGTAAATCGAAAGAAAAAGTTTTGGTTTTGCAAGTTTGTATCCTACAATAAGCAATATCGAAGCGAGAACAGACAATGGGATATTATTCAAAAGTCTTGGAATAATCAAAACAGAAAGCAACAATAAAAACCCATGAACAATTGCAGAAGTTTTTGTTTTTCCTCCAGATTGTATATTTGCTGAACTTCGTACAATTACTTGCGTGATAGGGAGACCTCCAATCAGCCCTGAAACAATGTTTCCTGTGCCCTGAGCAAAAAGCTCTCTATTGGTTGGCGTAACTCTTTTTCTAGGGTCTAGTTTGTCAGTAGCTTCAACACAGAGCAAGGTTTCTAGACTGGCTACCAATGCGATGGTAAATGCTGTAATCCAAATTTCTGGATTTGTAATTTGATTGAAATTAGGTGTTGTAAATTGCCCAAAAAACGAAGATAGATCACCAGGAACAGGTACACTAACAAGCAAGCTAGAGTCTATGCTCCAGAAATCATTTTCTTTGGAAAGTAGATAAAAGATGATTCCAGCGGCAACGGCAACCAAAGGCCCTTGTATGATTTGAAAAATCTTGCTCTTTTTGGAAAACACGTTTTCCCAAAGAAGTAAAATTATGAGGCCCAAAACCGCAATGACTGTAGCTCCAGGGCTAATATAGTTGATGCTGTTGAAGAGTTCAGAAAATGTATTGCCACCATCTGATGCAGCAAATGCAAAGTCGCCTTCTAGAGCTTTATTGTACCCAAAGAAGTGTGGAATTTGTTTTAAAATAATAATAATACCAATTCCGGTAAGCATTCCTTTGATGACTGATGATGGGAAATAATAGCCAATGACTCCTGCTTTTAGTGCTCCAAAAACAACTTGAATGACCCCACCAAGAACAACAGCAAGTAAGAAGTTTTCGAATCCGCCAAGTGTACCAATTGAGGTCAACACAATAGCTGCTAGACCTGCAGCAGGACCGCTCACACCAATAGCAGAGCCACTGAGTGCACCAACAATAATTCCCCCAACAATACCAGCGATTAGGCCGGAAAACAAAGGGGCTCCACTAGCAAGCGCGATTCCTAAACAAAGCGGAAGCGCTACAAAAAATACAACAATGCTTGCCGGGATGTCTGATTTTAAATTTTTAAATGGATTTAAATGATTCATGAGTTTTCAAAAATTATAGTACATCTTTCTCTGTATAAATAAGAAAGATATAAAGTTAAAATAGGTTGTGTAATCTAATTAGTGTGATGGGCTGTAGATTTCAGCCGATGTGCCTCGAAAAGCTTTATGACAGTTGATGTTTTGGAGGAGGGAGAGTAATATCTATGTCTATACTAAGATGGTTTTTTGTATCTATGATTAGCTGATATTCAGTAAAATAAATCAATTCAGAAGCAATGGTAAATTGTTGATTAAATTCTTTTTTATGTTCTTTTTCTTCAATATCAATTTTATCAGATTCACTAGAATCTGATCCATCACTCCATTCTATATTATAGTCTACATCTAATTCAATATTTAGGATAGGAGTCACGATTTGAAATAAGATTGTCGTGACTAGTATTCCAGAAGTAATGAAACGGGTAAAGTATTCTTTATATAACAATTTTAATATCATTTTAAAGTGTTAAAAACTAAGTTCGTATAAAAGCGGATAATATTATTTCTACCCTCTTCTACGTCCGTAAGTGCGGGTAAATGTTCTGCAAAATAACGTTGATGGTGTGCGCCTTCTATTATGGTAGAGACAAGCATATGCGGGAACTCATAATTAGAATCATACTCTAAAATAAAATCACTAACACGCTGTACAACCTGCTTGTAGACCATATAAAATCCTTTTTCATTTTCGTCATCTACGTCTTTGTTGTGGTATGCCTTTGAAGATTCTGTGATGATGATTCTGTTGAGTAAAACTTCATTGATGAAAGAAAAATTACTATCTTGTTTGACCTCTGCAACCAATAGCTCAATAGACTTTTTTATTTTTTCCTCGGCATTGTTTAAGCTAGAAGTGTGTAAAACAATTTTATAATCCATCCAACTCCAATACCAATTGATGAGGTATATGACCAGCATATGTTTGTTTGCATAATAGCGATAAATGGAACTTTCGTTAGAACCAATAGCATCGCCTAGTTTTTTAAACGTAAAAGATTCAAATCCTAACGTATTTATCATTTCGATACTTTTGGCAATAATGTCTCTCCCAAGTGTCGAAGATTCGGGATCTTTTACAAAAAGAGTGCTTTTGATTTTAATTTGAAGGTTTAAATTTTCCATAGTGTTACCTTGCAAATATAATAGTAATACTATTAATACTTTTAAAAAATATGCTATTTTTTTGTTAAAAAACACCTTTTTTTTTGACTCAATTTTCCCACTTATTACGTCAGATGGCCACTTATTACATGATCCTTGCATTGTATATTATACTGCTTTATATTTACAGAGTAATTTAATATCTTATTACAAAGTTAAATTGGTTAATTGGTAGAGCATCGCTTCGGCGGTGCTTTGCTTTTTTAATTATATGCTAAGTTCTCGCCACTAATCTATGCTTTTTCGCATACATTAATTGTAAAGTAATTGTTTGCTATTGTACGGGAATATGTATAGGGGTTTTTTCCACAAGTTAAATTAAATTAATACACGCATTTCCACTCAATTAATGCTTTTATATGATTAGATTTCATCTATTTTTCATAGAACTTCCAGCTATATAATACAATACCATTAATTGCTTGTATGGTGTTTTATAATTATTTGTATGTATTTTGAATGTTAAATTTTATGAATGAATTACATAAAATTTGTATTTTGCAATGCCAACTACAACGATTACATTTATATTTTTATTAAATATTATAGTCCATACAAAAATGAGGTTATTTAACATTTTAGTTTTTTTCCAGGCCGTTTTAGTAGGTTTTGCTCAAGAGCACCCACCAGTAATGGCCTTTCCTCCAGAATTGTACGGTGCAGCAAACCAAAATTGGAGCATAACACAAACGGAAGACCAAAAGATGTATTTTGCTAACAATTCTGGTCTACTTGAATTTAATGGCTCTGAGTGGACGCTCCATCCTGTTTCAGACAATTCTATTGTTCGTTCTGTGCAAGCCGATGGACAAAGAGTCTATACTGGAAGCTACATGGATTTTGGCTATTGGGAGCACGATCAGTTTGGTGCGTTGAAATACCAGTCTTTAGTCAAAACACATAAATTATCAATTTTAGAAGAAGAACAGTTCTGGAATATTAAAATTTTAGACGATTGGATATTGTTTCAATCATTATCCAGAATTTATATGATCAATAGCGTTTCCAATCAAACGCGTACCATCGAATCTGACCACGAAATATGGAATATATTTAATGTCGATGGGATTATTTATTTTGCCAAAAAAAACAATGGAATTTATAAAATTGTAAACGGCACCGAAGTTTTGGTGACTAGGCATCCGAAACTCATATCCTCTCGATTGGTTGGAATTTCTAGTATAGACAACAATTTGCTTTTTATTACCGCTAATCAGGGTTTTTATTTTATTGACAATGGCACAATTAGGCCATGGAAGTTAAATTTAGATGTAAGTGATCTAACGATTTACAGTGCAAACCAACTAAAAGATGGAAGTTTAGTTTTAGGAACAATATCAAATGGATTGATTCACATAACTAAAGAAGGGCGTTTAAAATATCGATTGAATTATGAAATGGGGCTTAGCAACAATACTGTTCTATCTATTTTTGAAGATCAAAAAAACAATATTTGGTTGGGGATGGATATTGGTATAAGCCACGTAAATTTATCCTCAAGATTTAGAGTTTATAACGATGCCAAAGGTCAAATAGGAACTGTTTATACTTCAATCATTTACAATGGAGATTTATATCTAGGGACAAATCAAGGTCTCTTTGTAAAATCCAGAAAAAGCTCAGGTGATTTTGATTTTGTTGAAGGGACTAGTGGTCAGGTGTGGGCGCTAAAGATTATAGATGATCAGTTATTTTGTGGGCACGATTTAGGGACTCTGATTGTAAGTGGTGGAAAAATAAGAACTAAAATAACTGAAGCCAACGGAACTTGGGACTTTAAAAAGATTAAGCACACAAATTTTATACTCCAAGGGAACTACTCTGGACTTCATGTTTTAGAAAATAAATTGGGAACATGGAAATACCGCAATAAAGTTCAAGGGTTTGATATTTCTAGCCGTTTCTTCCACTTCGCAGATAAAAGATTGTATGTTAATCATGAACTTCGTGGACTATATGCACTAGAGTTATCTGAAGATTTCACAAAAGTTGTACAGTCAAACAATATAGACTCCATAGATTTAGGTTTTGGTTCTAACTTCATCAATTTCTCAAATAGCTTTTATTACACTTCAGCAAATGGGGTATACAAACTTTCTCTAGCTTCTGGAGAATTTGAAGAAGCTCCAATTATTTCTAATATTTTAAACCAATACAACACAACATCCACATTATTAAACGTCAATGCTACAGATCAAGTCAAATGGTGTTTTGCAGACAATAACATTTTACTTTTAAGCCCTGGTAGTTTGAGTGATAAGCCAAATTTGGAAGAGATTCCAGTATCTATACCTAATTTTAGAAAAGTAGTTGTAGGGTTCGAAAATTTGACAAAAATAAATGATACAGATTATTTGTTGGGGTCTTCAAATGGGTATTTTGTGCTTAAAGGTGATGCTTCAAAACAAAACAACGCACAAAAAATTCAAATCAATAGTATTGAAGCGAACGTCAACAATGAACCTAAGACACAATTGAGTCTTGCGGAGTCTCCTTCTTTAAACTATAAAAACAACAATTTGAATTTTAGCTACAGTATACCTCAATATGGTAACATTGTTGATCTAAACTATGCTCACAAATTGGAAGGATGGTCCGAGGAATGGTCCAATTGGCAACCCCAAAGCACTCAAATGTTTAAAAATCTACCTTATGGTAAATATGTTTTTAAAGTTAAAGGAAAAATTGGCGGAACAGAAACTACAAATGTGGCAACCTTCCCATTCATCATCAAGCGTCCTTGGTATTTGTCAAGTGTGGCCATTGCGGTCTATGTGATTTCACTGCTTATCCTTTCCGTATTTATTCATATCATATATAGAAGGTATTACAAGCGCCAACAACAAAAACTGTTACTCAAATCCCAAAAAGAAATAGCTCTCAATGAATTGGAAAACAATCAAAAGTTGATGCAACTCAAAAATGAAAAACTAGAGCTAGATATCGAAAGTAAGAATCGAGAATTGGCCATTTCTACAATGAGCTTAATCAAGAAAAATGAGTTTTTAAATACAATTAAAACGACCATCAAGGAAGAGAGTACACCTCTAGGAATAAAAAAGGTCATCAAAATTATTGATAAAAATATCAATAATAC
This sequence comes from Flavobacteriaceae bacterium, assembly GCA_029238515.1. Classification (GTDB taxonomy): domain Bacteria; phylum Bacteroidota; class Bacteroidia; order Flavobacteriales; family Flavobacteriaceae; genus UBA3537. The sequence goes on from JAQWFW010000013.1 coordinate 11,958, forward strand.
AGACGATTGGAAACTCTTTAAAGAAGCATTTGATAATGCAGATAAAGACTTCTTGAAACTTATCAAACAGAAACACCCTAAGCTTACGCCTAATGACCTTAAGCTTTGTGCGTATTTAAGATTGAATTTGTCCTCAAAAGAAATCGCACCATTACTTAATATATCTCCTAGAAGTGTAGAAGTTAAGCGATATCGTTTGCGAAAAAAGATGGATTTGCCACCAAAAACAAGCTTAGCAAATCATATTCTTGAACTGTAGAAATCATTATTTTTAAAAAAAAACTATACACAACCCAAACAATGCACTGTTCTGTTACATCATATTACTTTCACTTTAAGTGTTTGAATTGCTTTATTTAACCTTATAATTGGATTTTTCAAATCTGTTGAAGGTTTTTTTTTCAGATGTATATTTTTTGTAGCGGTCAAAATTAACACCTCTACGGATTGTTATGATAATTTTAACAAAAAACAAACAAACCAAATTTTATGAAAAGAATATTTTATTCCTTACTCATTATTGTTTTGTGCTCTTCATATGGATTTGCGCAAACGATTTCAGTATCAGGAAATGTAAACTCTAGTGCGGATGGAATGCCTTTACCAGGTGTCAATGTCCTAGTAAAAAACACAAGTAATGGAGCAGTTACAGATTTTGATGGAAACTTTGCTTTGAGTGGTGTTTCTGAAAATGCTGTTCTTGTTTTCACTTATTTAGGATTCAAGACACAAGAACTCCCTGCCGCAGCAAACCTTCAAGTGACTTTAGACGAAGACAACGAATCCCTGGATGAAGTTGTTCTTATTGGTTACGGTTCTAAGAGTCGTAAAGATCTTACAGGATCCGTTTCGATGATCAAGTCTGAAACTATTGAAAAATTAAAACCTGTTGATGTTGCGCAAGCACTTCAAGGAAGATCTGCAGGAGTTTCTGTAACTACTGCTTCAGGATCTCCTGGTAGTGGTTTCCGTGTTCTTGTACGTGGTGTAAGTAGTAATGGAAGTAACGACCCTCTAGTTATTGTAGACGGATATGTGGCTTCAATGAATAGTGTCAATCCTGACGATATTGAGTCACTTACAGTACTTAAAGATGCACAAGCTGCCATCTATGGTATTTTAGGGGCAAATGGTGTTATCTTGGTCACTACTAAAAGCGGTACCAAAAACACTGCACCAAAAGTGTCATACAATGTGTATTCTGGTATTCAAGAAACCTCAAAAAAATTATCTCTTCTAAATGGTACAGAATATGCTGCATTATTGAATGAAAGTTATGCGGCTAATGGACAAAGTATTTTATATCCAAACCTCAACAATTTGGAGAACGACAATGACTGGCAGGATCATCTTTTTGATACAGCTATGATTACAAACCATAATGTGAGTTTGTCTGGTGGTACAGATGCCATCACCTATTATCTAGGCGCTTCGCATTTAGATCAAGAGGGTATTATTGCAAGCAACAAGTCGAACTTTAAAAGAGACAACGTAAAGTTAAGTTTAGGTATTGACGTCAATGAGCGTTTGAAAACAACATTAAACTTAAACTATTTTGCTAACGAACGTAAAACCATCAATGAATCTGGATTAGGATCTGTATTGTTCAATGCAATAAGCTACTCTCCTTTATATGCTTTGGATCAGGAGGATATAAATGGATTTTTTGGAAACGAAATCATTAACCCGTTCTCTCAAATAAGAGACACATATAATTCATATTTTGGGAACAGTATTGAAGGTAATATCCAATTAGAATACAAAGTTTTGGAGGGCTTAACTGCAACAACACGAATGGGATTCAAAACCTATGACGATAAGGAAAAATCATTCTCTCCAATTGTAAATTATGGATCTAGTAAAGTTTTTAATACTGACAGAAGTACAGTAAGTCAAAGCAAAGAAGAATTCAATTCTTACACTTGGGATACGTTCATCAATTATAAAAAATCATTCTTTGAAGATCATACAGCAGAAGTTACATTAGGTATGGCGGTTACTAAAGACTGGGGTGATGGCTTATTCGCTACGGGATATGATGTCCCTAACAACTCCTGGGCATTTGCCGATATTGCACTTACCACTGGAACTAACGAGGCGAGAGAAAATAGTTCATACACCTACGACAACCGACTTTTATCTTATTTCGCACGTTTGCAATACGACTTTAAAGGCAAATACTTATTATCGGCAATGTTGCGTAGAGATGCCTCCTCGGCCTTTGATAATGATTATAGAGTAGATTACTTTAAATCGGCAACTGCAGGTTGGAAAGTTTCAGAAGAATCATTTATGGAAAATGTCTCTTTCATCAATTTCTTAAAGTTAAGAGCATCTTATGGAACATTAGGAAACTTAATAGGAAGTGACCTATACAGAGCAACACTTGATGGTGAAGCCACTTATGTATTCGACAATACCCTTACCAATGGTACGGCACTCGGGCCATTACCTAACCCTGTTGCTTCTTGGGAAACAGCAGAAAAACTAGACTTTGGTTTGGACGCAAAATTATTCGACAATAGACTTGAAATTGTTGCCGATTATTTTGTAGAAGATCGTGTAGACTTACTTATTCCAGGATTGGAATTTTCAGGGATTTTAGGAGCAACAGCTCCAGGATCTGGAACACCAATCGTAAATGCAGGTACAACTAGAGTAAAAGGGTTGGAGTTTATGGTCAACTACGGCGATGAAATCAATGACAACCTTTCATACAACATAGGATACAACATCACCAACATTAATGGCGAAGTCATCTTCATAGAAAAAGACAATGCTCTTGAAGGGGGTTCATTTGGAATCGGTGCATTTAGTCCATCAAGAATGCAAGTTGGACACCCTATAGGTTCTTTCTATGGATTAAAAACCGATGGTATTTTCCAAACACAAGCTGAAGTTGATGCTCACCCGTCACAATTAGGATTGGGTAATGCAGCACAGCCAGGAGATTTACGTTTTGTAGATGTGAATGGTGACGGCGAAATAGATGAAAATGACCGTACATTCATTGGGAATCCAATCCCAGAATATATTATGGGATTCAATATTGGAATCAACTACAAAAACTTCGATTTCTCTGCTTATGCCTATGCAGAACTAGGGAAAGACATGGTGCGTAACTACGAAAGAGATCAAATAAATGTTAATCGATTGGATTATTACTTAGACCGTTGGACAGGTCCTGGGACAAGCAACGAAGTGCCTAGAGCAACAACAGGTGCTACCTCCAACAAGTTATTCTCAGATTTCTTTGTAGAAGATGCATCTTTTGTACGAATCCAAAACATACAATTAGGATACAGCTTACCAACAAATGCGATAGAAAAAGTAGGAATTTCCAAATTCAGAATTTACGGATCAGTAAACAATGCCTTTACATTCACAAAATATAAAGGATTTGATCCTGCAGCAACCACTGGCGATGCCATTGGTGGTGGAATCGACCCTGGATTTTATCCAGTCACAAGACAATATTTATTAGGACTTAATATTTCATTTTAAAATAGAGCACAATGAAAAAAACAAATAAAAACATAGTATTAATTGTAGTGGGAACCCTGCTTACCTTTGGACTCTATTCTTGTACAGATAAGTTCTTAGATCAGGAAGAAAACTACCTTATTGATTCAGAAAGTTATTTTAATTCTGAAGAAGACTATTACTTGGCACTTGTAGGTGCTTATGACTTGTTACAAGCAACATACGTGAATAATTTATTGGGGGAAATTGCTTCCGATAACACTTTATGTGGTGGCGAAAGCGCAACAGATGTGATTGGATTTCAACAAATTGATGACATGACACACACGCCAATAAATAATAACTTGAGAGATATTTGGAACTGGATGTTTGCAGGAGTAAAAAGAACCAACTATTTTTTAGAATTCCAAAATAAAACGGATTTTGAAGGACGAATTCGCATGGTTGCGGAAGTACGTTTCTTACGTGCCTATTTCCACTTCGAATTAGTCAAATGGTTTGGAGGTATACCCATCAAAAACTACGCAGATGCACTTGCTGGAGGAGGAAAGCGTTTTTCACCTGGAGATGAAACCTCTATTCCAAGATCTTCGGCAGCACAAGTTTATGCACTCATAGAAAGTGATTTAACTTTTGCTGTGAATAATCTTGATTACTCCGCACCTCAAACAGGTAGAGTAGCAAAAGGCGCAGCACAAGCATTACTTGGGAAAGCTTATTTATACCAAGAAAAGTTTGTTCAAGCAGCGAATGTTTTAGATGATCTTATTGAATCTAATGCGCACGCCCTAGTTCTTAATTACTCAGATATATTCGAACTTAGTGGTGAAAACAGTGTAGAATCTGTTTTTGAAATACAATACTCAGACGGTGAAGGTGCTGGATTTGAATGTCTACAATGTAGTGAAGGAAATGTAGCCGTAGGATTTATGGGCATCAGAAACCCATCTTATTTGTACAATAATACTGCCCAACCAGCATTGGACGGTGAACCAGCTCCAGAAACAACAGTTGGGGAATTAGAGGATATTCTTCTCAGTACTGAAATAGGTCCGTTATTTGATGGGGGTTATAGCTTTAACGTGCCAACACAGGAAGCTGTAGATGCTTTTGAAGCAGGAGATTTAAGAAAAGCGGTTTCCGTTGAAGATATTCAAGAATTGGCTGATCAAATCTTGGCCGTTGAATTTACAGATGATGCGGATGGAACTGTAACTGGAATAGATGAAGATGACCCTAATTATCCAGGAAAATACACATTAGATTACACTTGGGTTGAAGGTTTTGAACATACCGGCTATTACAATAGAAAGTATCTTCCTAGAAGAGGAGATCAAAACATTGGTGATCCAAACTTGACCAATCCAAACAACTACAGAGCCATTCGTTATGCCGATGTGTTATTGATGGCTGCTGAAGCGCACAACAGAGGCGGTTTGGACGAAGCCAAAGCATTGGGCTACTTAAATCAAGTTAGAAAACGTGCATTTTGTGGAGACGACCCAAGTTGTGTTTACAATCCAATCTCTCCTTCAGGTGCGGCATTAACAGATGCTATTATTGAAGAAAGACGCTTGGAGTTAATGGGTGAAGGACACCGTTTCTTTGACCTCGTACGTACAGGAAGAGCTCAGCAAGCAATTGATGGGTTTGTGCCTGGAAAGCATGAATTATTCCCAATTCCTTTTCAAGAAATTCAATTTTCTGCAGGTAACTGGGCTCAAAATCCAAATTATTAAAAACTTAGACGATGAAAACAATAAAATATTTATTTAGTTTATGTCTCGTTGTAGCAACTGTTTTGAGCTGCGTCGATGATGAAAAAAATGTAAACTTAAGTGATGTTCAAGCGCCAACTGCGCTAGAACTGAGGTTTGATGTTACACAAGACAATACTGGGTTGGTGACCCTCACCCCAACCGCAGAAGGGGCAATATCTTTTGATATCACATTAGGAGACGACACACCCGAAGCTTTAGAAGTTGAAAATGGTGCGAATGCCCAGCATACCTATGAAGAAGGGGTGTATACTGTAACGGCTACGGCCTATGGTATTACGGGCCTTTCTACTACACTGAGCCAAGAATTAGTGGTGTCTTTTCAAGCACCTGAAAATCTTGTAGTAACTGTTGAAAATGATTTATCTCAGTCAAAACAAGTCAATGTTACCGTTGAAGCGGATTATGCCATTACTTTTGATGTCTATTCAGGCGAATCAGGAAATAATGATCCTGTATCAGCCAACATTGGAGACACTGCGGCTGTGCAATACAATGAAGCAGGGATTTATGACATCACTATTGAAGTAAAAGGTGCTGCTATTGAAACAACAACATACGTTCAAGAAGATTTTGAAGTCACAGAAATTTTAGCACCTACAACACCTGCACCAACGCCACCTAATCGGCAAGCAGATGATGTAGTTTCTATTTTTAGTAATGCCTACACGAATGTTACACTTGACGAACTTCCAACAACTTGGTCTGCTGGAGGTTTTGCAGCTACAACAATTGGAACTGATGATGTTTGGAAGCTCACACAATTGGATTTCCTTGGGATGGTTTCTAATTATGCCAATGGGATAGATTTATCACAAATGGAAACCATGCACATAGACTACTGGGTACCAGACAATGTAACTAGTGAACTTCTGGTCAAAATAGTAAACACTGTTGATGGCGGAGAGGACATCGAATCATTAGGAACTACAGTTGCTGGATCTTGGCAGTCAGTTGAGATTGATATGACTGAATTTGACACTGGTGGGGACTTGACAAATAGAGAGAAAATTACTCAGATTCTCATAGACTATGATCAGGTGCCTGCGGGAGTTGCTTCAATTGTGTATGTAGATAATTTTTATTTCTACAAACAACCAGCAAACTCAACGGCTCAAGTAATTACTTTTGAAGGGGGATTAGAATTTTCCTCTTTTGAAGGTGGAGATATTGGTGTTGTTGCCAATCCTGACACAAATGGAAATACTTCTAGTTCTGTAGCCAGAATGATTAAAGGTGCAGGTGCAAATTATGCTGGATCAAAAATTACTCTTGCATCACCGTTTGATTTTAGTTCATCATCTACCGTTAGTTTGAAAATATGGTCGCCAAGAGTTGGACTAAATCTATTGATGAAATTTGAAGATGATGTACTATGGCCAAACACTACAGGGTCAGCTGAAATCACAGCTACAACCACTGTTGCTAACCAATGGGAGACACTAACGTTTGACCACTCTGGAATAAGCTCTAGCGTTGATTGGTACAACATGGTACTCATCATGGACAATGGTACTTCAGGCGATGGTTCTGCAAACTATACGATATACTTAGACGATATCTCAACTAGTCCAGTGCTCGATTTTGAACCAGAATATTCTGACCTAACTTCTTTTGAAGGAGGAGTGTTAAGCGTTGTTGCTAATCCTGATACTAATGGTAATACATCTGGTAGTGTTGCAAAAATGGTTAAGGGATCGGGCGCAAATTATGCTGGATCAAAAATTACTGTTCCAGCGCCATTTAATATAAATTCAGCAACCGTAACAGTGAAAGTATGGTCGCCGAGAGTTGGACTAAATCTATTGATGAAATTTGAAGATGATGCATTATGGCCAAACACTACAGGGTCAGCTGAAATTACAGCGACAACCACTGTTGCCAACCAATGGGAAACCTTGACGTTCAATCATTCAGGGATTAGTGATAGCGTCGATTGGTACAACATGGTCCTCATCATGGATAATGGCACTTCAGGCGATGGTTCTGCAAACTACACGATTTACTTAGACGATATAACAATAAATTAATTTCAAGAAATTATGAAAAATTTAAAATATTTATCAATACTATTTCTTTCCATGCTTGTAGTTACTGCATGTGAAGAAAATGACCATGAGTTTGGACCAATTGTCACTCCAACAAACTTAGGGGTTAATGCTGTAATCATTGGTTTAGACGCTGATAATCCATATGGTGATGGCGATGGAAATGTTACTTTTACAGCTACTGCTGATAATGCTTTAGCATACCAGTTTGATTTTGGTGATGGAAAGTCGGCAACAGTGTCCTCAGGGGTATACACACACACCTATACAAAATCTGGAGTTCACCCTTACACGGTGATTATAAGTGCTGTAGGAACCGCAGGAGTGCTATCGAGTACAACAGTAGATGTCGAAGTGTTTTTCTCCTTTGTAGATGAAGAAGCCGAAACCTTTTTGGCTGGAGGATTAGACGTAGGTGATACCAAAACATGGGTTTGGGCATCTGATATCCCACTTCATGTTGGCTTAGGACCAGTTACCGATGATTATGGAAATGGCGAGTTTGCTTTTGAGGCCTGGTGGAATTCCATTGGACCAAATGATGCTGAAAAATCCTGTATGTATACCAACGAATTTGTGTTTACGCAAACCGCTGATGGGATGACTTTTGAGCAAACTGTTGGTCCTGCGTTTGTGCCAGGGACCTACGCAAGCATTATTGGTCTTGCTGGTGATGTGTGTCACGACGAATCTGAAATCTCTACAATGTTTGGTGTTAAAAATGTTTCATTTTTACCATCAACTTCGAAAGCTGCCTTGGAAGGTTCATATGGTGAGGATGCGGCAGGAGTTCCAATTCCATACCGTGGAACAAGCTTTGATATCTCTGATGGTGGTTTTATGGGATGGTATGTAGGCGATGTCGTGTATGATATCATTTCCATCACAGCGAATACAATGCATGTACGTTGTATCCAAGAAGGCGGCGGCTTTGCATGGTATGCAAGATATAAATCTGAATAATCGAATATTTACTAGAGGCAGATATTTTTTATCTGCCTCTTTTTATCTCTTTTACAATGAAAAATAAAACCTTTTACTTAATATTTAGTATCATTTTTTGCTTTTCGGCACTAAATTTTTCTTGTTCATCTGGCGGAGACGGAGGAGGTGGCGGTAATGATAATGACGGAACAGAGCAAATTATTCCTTCAAATCTTGTCGTTAATGTTACTATTCAAGGACAAGATCCCCAAAATCCAAATGGGGATGGTTCAGGACAATTTTCGGTTACGGCTACAGCTACAAATGCAGTAGAATATGGATTTAAAGTAGGAAGCAGCCCTACAGAAACTAATAATACAACAGGTGTATTTTCATATACACTTACTGATGCAGGTACGAATCAATTTCAACTCTACGTTTATGCGTATTCAAGCACCGACGATAGAATCAGTAAGGTTAACAATTTAACAGTTTATGTTGAAGGAAACGGTGGTTCAGGGAACAACGATGTTTTAGTATGGTCAGACGAATTTGATGGTACAGGAGCAATTGACTCCTCCAAATGGACTACAGAAACCGGAGGCGGTGGATGGGGTAACCAAGAGGTTCAAATTTATACTTCAAGTACAAACAATGTTAAGAGAGAAGGAGGAGTCCTAAAAATAAAAGCGATTAAAGAATCAAACGGAACTTACTCTTCTGCACGCATCAAAACTCAAGATAAATTTGAGTTTAAGTACGGCCGTGTTGAAATCCGTGCAAAACTACCTTCAGCACAAGGGACTTGGCCAGCATTATGGATGTTAGGCGCAAATTTCCCAGAAAATGGAGTTGGGTGGCCGCAATGTGGAGAGATCGACATTATGGAACAATTTCAAAATAAAAATAAGGTAAAATCAACTTTACATTGGAAGTTATCTAGTGGAGAACGAGGCGAATACGGACAAGAAACCAATAACACTACATCAACCGATTGGCATATTTATTCCATAAATTGGACAGAAACAAGTATTAAATCATTCTTAGATGGTAATCAATTCTTTTCGATGGATATTGATGGATCTGGAATTGCTCCTTATTTTCCATTTAATAAAGAATTCTTTTTCATTTTTAACATAGCCATGGGGGGCACGTTGGGCGGTGAAATTGACCCGGCCTTCACGCAAGATACTATGGAAGTAGATTATATCAGGGTATATCAATAAAATGATTAAAGCCAATTTAACATTTTTCACAATAATTGGTTTTTTTGTGCTCAATTCTTGTGGTACTAACCAAAAAAATGACCAACTCGATCAGCGCGTGAATGCCTTATTGGCACAAATGACACTTGAGGAGAAAGTCGGTCAAATGAATCAATATTCAAGTTTTTGGGACATCACAGGACCGATACCTAAAGAAGGTTCAGCTGCAAAACAATACGACCAATTAAAAAAGGGACTAGTTGGGTCAATGCTCAACGTTCGTGGCGCTGAAAACGTCCGTAAACTTCAAAAAATTGCAGTAGAAGAAACCCGTTTAGGGATTCCACTAATTTTTGGATTTGATGTAATTCACGGCTTTAAAACCATTAGTCCTATTCCTTTAGCAGAAGCAGCAAGTTGGGATTTAGAAGCCATAGAAACTTCAGCTAGAATAGCGGCAACTGAAGCCGCTGCTGCAGGCATCAATTGGACATTCGCTCCCATGGTCGATATCTCAAGAGATGCACGTTGGGGACGTGTCATGGAAGGCGCAGGAGAGGACCCTTATTTAGGTTCAAAAATTGCTTTTGCAAGAGTAAAGGGCTTTCAGGGCGATGATCTTTCAGCTCCAACAACCATAGCTGCTTGTGCCAAACACTTTGCAGGTTATGGATTCCCCGAAGCAGGAAAAGAATATAATACAGTTGACATAGGGACTCAAACCTTGCACAATATGGTTATGCCTCCATTTAAGGCAACCATTGATGCCGGTGTTCGAACTTTTATGAATTCATTTAGTCAACTCAACGGTATTCCAGCAACAGGAAGCAAATATCTTCAGCGTACGCTACTAAAAGAACAATGGAATTTTGATGGTTTTGTGGTATCCGATTGGGGCTCAATTGAAGAGATGGTCGAGCATGGTTATGCCGATGATGCCAAACAAGCGGCCCAAATTGCTGTAGAGGCAGGATCCGATATGGATATGCAATCTCTCGCTTATATCGATCACTTAATTGATTTAGTCAAATCTAGTGCAGTACCTGAAACACTTATAGACGATGCTGCAAGAAGAATATTACGTGTAAAATTTGAGCTTGGGCTTTTTGATGATCCTTACAAATACTGTAACGCTGAACGTGAAAAGTCTACAATTGGCCACGAAAAATTTCAAGAAGTGACTTTAGAAATGGCCAAAAAGTCAATAGTGCTTTTAAAAAATAAAAATCAACTTTTACCACTAAAAAAGAAAGGATTAAATATAGCGCTTATTGGTGATCTTGCAGATGACAAAACAAGTCCACTCGGTAATTGGATTTTAGCTGCAGATACTAATTCAGCGGTTTCAGTTCTTGAAGGAATGAAGGCATACGAGGGAAATAACCTTGAATTTTCTGTGGGCGTCAAGCTCCATACTGGAGTATTAGAATTTGCCAAAGAATTAAATATTAATACTTCAGATAAAAGTGATTTTACAGCCGCATTGAACCTTGCCAAAACTGCAGATGTTGTAGTGATGGTTTTAGGAGAACATGGTTTTCATAGCGGAGAAGGAAGAAGTAGAACGCAGCTTGGATTACCAGGGCTACAGCAAGAACTTTTAGAACAAGTTTTTAAAGTTAACCAAAACATTATTCTCGTACTCAATAATGGTAGACCACTCGTGTTGGATTGGGCAGATCAGCACATTCCAGCTATTGTTGAAGCTTGGCAGTTAGGAACACAAAGCGGAAACGCCATTGCGCAGGTGTTGTATGGCGATTACAACCCAAGTGGTAAACTTCCAATGTCGTTTCCTAAATCTATAGGTCAAGTGCCCATTTATTACAATTACAAAAGCACAGGGAGGCCAACTTTACCATCACCTGATGAAGTATTTTGGACGCATTATCAAGATGAACAAAATGCACCACTTTATCCTTTTGGATACGGCCTGAGCTATACCACTTTTGCATATAGTAATCTAAAAATTAATAGTCAAAATGACACATCAATTGATGTTAGTGTGGAAGTTACAAACACAGGGAATGTTCAGGGTAATGAGGTCGTTCAGTTGTATGTAAAAGATCATTTTGCAAGACCTACACAACCCATAAAAAGTCTTAAAGGGTTTGAATTAGTTGATTTAAATCCTAATCAAACCAAAACAGTACATTTCACGCTTGCCGAAGCTGAACTAGGGTTTTATGATAATGATGGAAAATTTATAGTACAACCCGGTGATTTTTCTATATATGTTGGAGGAGATTCCACAACAGAACTTAATACCAAATTTAAATTATGATGTTGTTTAGAATTTTACTTATACTGTCTTTTGCATTTATCACAAAAACTAGTGATAACCCTGGAAAGCGAATGATATTTACAGAAGATTTTGAACAATCTTTTTTGGATTTAAATCGTTGGAATTATGAGTTAGGGGACGGATGTCCTAATCTTTGTGGATGGGGTAATAAAGAATACCAACACTATACAAAAGAAAATATTTTTGTACGTGATGAAAAGCTTATTATCAAAGCTACAAAAGAGGGCGACCAGTATTTTTCAGGCCGTATCACGACCAAAGATAAAATGGAGTTTCAATACGGCACAGTTGAGGTCAAAGCAAAACTTCCTCAAGGATTAGGAGTTTGGCCAGCAATTTGGATGCTTGGGCACGATATAGACAATAATGTTTGGCCAAATTGCGGAGAAATTGACATTATGGAATACGTTGGGAGAATGCCTGGTAAAATCCATACCACATTGCACACTCAAGACAGTTATGGTGTTTCAAAAAACACAAAAATTACAACTTTAGAAGATATTGAAAATGGCTTTCATGTGTATAAAATGCAATGGAACGAACATCAAATTCAATTTTCTATTGACGATAATGTAGTTTATACCTTTGCACCTACAAAAAAAACAGAAGAAATTTGGCCTTTCGACAAACCGTTTTACTTGATTTTGAATTTAGCTGTAGGCGGATATTTTGGTGGATTCGAGGTTGACGATTCTGTTTTTCCACAAGAGTTTGTAATCGATTATATCAAGGTTTACAAAGATTCTAATCTTTAAGCAAAAAGTTTTTTACTTTTTCTAGAATTGCGGTTGAAGCACCTTTGTTGTTTGCAACATAGACTCCGTTTTTTTGTCCACAATTTTTTCTATGCTTTTCATCTTTGATTAATCCATCTAATACATTGTTCAAATCAGCAGAATTTTTGACACTAAAAAGGCCTCCATCTTGTAGCATTTCTTTTGCTTCAGGAAATTTTTGATAATTTTTCCCAATAATAATAGGGATGCCAAAAACTGCTGCTTCAAGCGTATTGTGCAATCCACTTGTTCCCATACCACCGCCAATGTAAGCTATGTCGGCATAGCTGTAAACTTTAGACAATAGCCCTATAGTATCGACAATAAAAACCTGTTTTTCAGCCAGTGTTTCTTCTTTATAATTTGAATATAAGACCGCTTTGGAGCCCAAAGCGTCCTTCAGTTTTTGTATTTTTTGCTTTTGAATTAGATGAGGAGCAATGATAAATTTGATTGATTTTGGAGCATTTTGTATGTATGGAATCAATACCTGTTCGTCTTCAAACCAAGTACTTCCAGCAACAATGCACAGTTTGCCATTTTTAAAATCTTCAATAAACGGAAGAGTGTTGTCTTGCTTTAATTGATTTGATACACGATCAAATCTAGTGTCTTTTGCTATTGTAATGTTTTGATAACCAATATTTTGTAATAATTTTTTTGATTCAATATTTTGAGTAAATATATGATCAAAACAAAAAAACAGACGCTTCCATTGTTTGCCATAAAATTTAAAAAAGTACTGATCAGGCCGTAACAATGCCGAAATTAAAACAACTTTAGCGGTGTGATTTTTTAAAGCTTTTAAATAATTAGGCCACAATTCATATTTCACAAAAACGACAAGTTTGGGATCTGTCAATTGAAGAAATTTATGCACCTTTTTCTTGGTATCCAAAGGAAGATATACTGTAATTGGTGTGATTGGATTTTCTTTTCGAATTTCGTAGCCAGATGGTGAAAAAAAAGAAAGCACAATTTTTGTCTCTGGATTTTTTGCCTTTAGTTGCTCAAATACTGGTAAGCCCTGCTCATACTCGCCCAATGAAGCGCAATGAAACCAAAAAACATCATCACCTTTTTGAATATGCTTTTGAAGAATTTTAAAAGTATTTTGACGTCCATCAATACCTTTTTTTAGCTTCGTATTAAAACGCCCAAACACTGGAAGCAATAAACGTACTAGTTCAGTAACAAAATTATAGATGGCCATCAATGCGCTTTAATTTATAACAAAAATACATTCTTTATCTTAATTTTAGCATTTGCCCATCGCTATTTTTGTATTTTTGTGGTGCACAGAATGGATGTGTTATCAATCAAAATAACGCTATGAAAAAAATACAAATGGTTGACCTTGAAGGTCAATACGCACCTATAAAAGATGAAGTTAATTCTTCTATTCAAGAAGTTATAGATACAGCTGCCTTCATCAATGGCCCAAAAGTCAAAGCGTTTCAAGCAAATCTTGAGGCCTACTTAAATGTAAAATATGTGATTCCATGTGCCAATGGTACCGATGCCCTTCAAATTGCTATGATGGGACTTGGGTTGAAACCTGGCGATGAGGTGATTACAGCAGATTTCACATTCGCCGCCACCGTCGAAGTTATTGCGCTATTAGGACTTACTCCTGTGCTTGTTGATGTAGATCCAGAATATTTCAATATAGATATTGATGCTATAAAAAAGGCCATCACACCAAAAACCAAAGCAATTGTTCCTGTGCACTTATTTGGTCAATGCGCCAACATGGATGCCATTATGGAAATCGCCAAAGCACATAATTTGTTTGTAATTGAAGATAATGCTCAAGCCATTGGTGCAACATACACGTCACTTAATGCATCTAAAGCTAAAGCCGGGACAATTGGTCATGTTGCTTCAACTTCTTTTTTCCCATCTAAAAATTTAGGATGCTATGGAGATGGAGGTGCGATTTTCACTAACGATGATGATCTGGCGCATACTATTCGTGGTATTGTCAATCACGGGATGTACGAACGTTACCATCACGATGTAGTTGGTGTAAATTCAAGGTTGGATTCTATACAAGCAGCAGTTTTAGACGCGAAACTCCCACATTTAGATAACTACAATAAAGCGCGACAAAGCGCTGCTAGAAAATACAATTTAGCGTTCAAAAATCATCCAAATATAGAGACACCAAAAGCTGGAAATGGATGTAAAACCATTTGTGACAACTGCGATTGCCATGTTTTTCATCAATATACTTTAAAGATTAAAAACGCCGATCGAGATGGTTTGGTGGCGCATTTGAATGCCAAAGGAATTCCTTGTGGGGTGTATTATCCTATTCCTTTGCACAAACAAAAAGCATATCAAGATGAGCGTTATAATGATGCAGATTTTCAAGTTACTAACCAGCTTTCAAAAGAAGTCATTTCACTCCCCATGCATACCGAATTAGACGACGATCAGATAGAGTTTATCACCGCTTCTGTATTATCGTTTTTAACCTAAATTTTTAATCATGAAAAAATTAATTTTAATCTTATGTTTTATACAAATGGTTGTGGTTTCGGCCCAAGATATTTATTTGCATTGCGGCCAACTTATTGACACAGAAAAAGGTAAAGTACTTACCAAAAAAACAATTATTGTTTCTGGAAAAACAATTAAATCCATACAAGATGGATATGTGGATTCTGAAAACACCTTAGACATTGTTGTTGATTTAAAATCAAAAACAGTGATGCCTGGATTAATCGACATGCATGTCCATATTGAAAATGAATATAACCCTGCGCGTTATATGGATCAATTCACGGCCAATGAGGCTGATGTGGCATTCAAATCCGTTAATTATGCAGAAACAACCCTTGTGGCTGGATTCACTACAGTTCGAGATCTTGGCGGAACAGGTGTTAATATTGCTTTGAGAAACGCTATTAATAACAACACGATTGTTGGACCAAGAATTTTCACCGCAGGAAAAGCTATTGCCACCACCGGAGGTCATGCCGATCCAACAAATGGAAGAAAAAAACTTCTAATGGGCGATCCAGGGCCAGAACAAGGCGTGATCAACAGTCCAGATGAAGCTCGAAAAGCTGTGCGCCAACGTTACAAAAATGGCGCAGATAATATCAAAATCACAGCTACTGGAGGTGTTTTGAGTGTGGCAAAAAATGGACAGAATCCACAATTTACAATTGAGGAAGTGAAAGCGATTTGTGAAACGGCTAAAGATTATGGAATGATTATAGCGGCTCATGCCCATGGTGATGAGGGGATGCAACGCGCCGTAATTGGTGGAGTTACAACCATAGAACATGGTACTAAAATGAGTACAAAGACTATGGACTTGATGAAGGAATATGGCACATATTTCGTCCCTACAATTACCGCCGGAAAAGCCGTGGCTGAAAATGCTAAAATTGAAGGGTTTTATCCAGAAATTATTGTTCCAAAGGCCTTAGAAATAGGACCAAAAATCCAGAGTACTTTTGCCAAAGCGTACAAAAGAGGTGTGCCCATCGCATTTGGTACAGATGCAGGTGTTTTTCCTCACGGACAAAACGCAAAAGAATTTGGGTATATGGTTGAGGTAGGTATGCCCGCTATGGAGGCCTTACAGTCGGCAACAATTACAAACGCAAAAGTTCTTGGGCTAAGCGACCAGCTGGGACAGATTAAACCCAATTATATTGCAGATATTATTGCTATTGATGTTAATCCACTGGAAGATATTTCAACCATGGAGCGCGTGCAATTTGTAATGAAAGAGGGTAAAATTTACAAAAACTAGGTTCTGGCTAACTTATTTTTTTTCTTTTTGTTTGTATGAAGCAATGATGAGTAGAATCATACCTATTGTAACGGATAAATCAGCAACATTGAAAATTCCTGTTTGTGCAAATCCAAAGTCCATAAATAAAAAATCGGTTACAGACCCATAAAGAAATCGGTCATATAAATTCGCAATTCCACCGCCTGCAACACAGCTAAATCCGATGACAGACAAGGAGTCCAAATGCTTATTGGTGAAAAGATAATACAACACAACACTAAGAACGATAACTGGTAAAATGAGAAGGAAAATGAGTTTTATTGTGGGGTGAGAATCACTTCCCATTCCCAAAAATGCCCCTGAGTTTTCAACATTCATCAATTGTAAAAACTCACCAACAATTTCAGTACGTGATCCAGCAGTGACTTCTGTTCTCACAATGTGCTTCGTGTATTGGTCTAAGCCAATATTTAATACTACTAAAAACAGGATGAATGTTATTCTTTTATTCATAAATCTATAATTCTAAAGCAGCACCACTGGTGTTCACTTCTCTATTTATTTTTCTCATGAGTCCTTGCAAAACTTTTCCTGGACCTACTTCAATAAAATGTTGAGCACCATCAGCAATCATTTGCTCAACGGATTGAGTCCATCGAACTGGTGAAGTGAGTTGTGCAATCAAATTTGTTTTAATTTCAGCGGTATCTTGAACGGCATTAGCTGTAACATTTTGATAAATTGGACAGCTCGGAGTATTGAATATTGTTTGTTCAATGGCTGATGCCAATTGTTCGCGTGCAGGTTCCATCAATGGTGAATGAAATGCACCGCCAACAGGCAGTACCAATGCTCTGCGTGCTCCTTTTTCTTTTAAAATTTCACATGCTGCATGGATGGCTTCAATAGCACCAGAAATTACCAATTGCCCTGGGCAATTATAATTTGCTGCTACAACAACCCCTTGAATTTCTGCGCAAACAGATTCTACCACTTCATCTCCTAATCCTAGAACAGCAGCCATAGTTCCCTCTGTAGAATTACAAGCTTTTTGCATGGCATCGGCACGTTGCGCAACGAGTTTTAGTCCGTGCTCAAAGCTTAAAGTATTGTTGGCAACCAAAGCTGAAAATTCGCCTAAAGAATGACCGGCAACCATTTCTGGCTTGAATTGTTCACCCATACTTTTAGCCAAAATTACCGAATGTAGAAAAATGGCAGGTTGTGTCACGTTTGTTTGTTTTAAGTCTTCTGCACTTCCTTCAAACATGATTTTTGTAATGTCAAAACCTAAAATCGAATTGGCTTCCTCGAATAGAGATTTAGCAACCGATGATTGTTCGTAAAGGTCTTGCCCCATTCCGGGAAATTGAGCACCTTGTCCTGGAAAAATATATGCGTTCATCTAAAGTTTATTTTTAAGTTTGAATTTTTATCGCCTTGTATATGTTATAAAACTAAAATCAAAGGCGTGTTTGTCGTCTTTTTTTATGTGTTCGTTATATGTTTCTTCCCATTGATTTAAATCTAGTTCTGGAAAGAATGTATCGCCTTCAAAATGGGCATGAACCCGTGTAAGCTCAATACAGTCGGCAAAAGCTAATGCTTGTTTGTATATTTCTCCACCACCAATAATATAGGGTTGTTCGTCTTTTTTTGTTAGTTCAATGGCTTTCTTTAGCGAATTTACAACCAAAACACCTTCTGGAGCTTTGTAATCCTTTTGCCTTGTGATGACCACATGAGTTCTGTTGGGTAAAGGTCTAGGAAAACTTTCGAATGTTTTTCGTCCCATAATAATATGGTGTCCAGAAGTTAGGGACTTGAAACGTTTCAAATCCAAGCTTAAGTTCCAAATCAAATCATTGTCTTTACCAATTACTTGGTTTTCTGATACAGCCACAATGATGGTCAGTATTTGTTGTTTTGCTTTATTCAATAGATTAAACTTAGTCCGCAAAAATAGCGTTTTCAGTTGAAATTATATAGCAACTTTTCCTTTGATGTGTGGGTGTGGATCATAATCAACCAAAGTAAAGTCTTCAAAAGTAAAGTCAAATATATTACTTACATCTGGGTTGAGCACCATTTTGGGCAACGGGCGTGGAACTCTTGATCGTTGCAATTCGAGTTGTTCTATATGATTGTTATAAATATGCGCATCACCAAAAGTATGTACAAAATCTCCAGCTTCATATCCACAAACTTGTGCCATCATCATTGTAAATAGAGCATAGGAAGCAATATTGAAAGGTACACCCAGAAAGATGTCTGCGCTACGCTGATAAAGCTGACAAGATAATTTTCCCTTGTGCACATAAAATTGGAAAAAGGCATGACAGGGGGGAAGTGCAGCTTTTCCGTCTGCTACATTTTCTGAAAATGATTTTGAAGTGTCGGGCAAAACGGATGGATTCCATGCCGAAACGAGCATACGTCTGCTGTCTGGATTTGTTTTTAGTGTTTCGATTATTGATTTTATTTGATCAATGTCATCGCTGTTCCAATTTCGCCATTGATGTCCATATACAGGTCCTAAATCGCCATTTTCATCGGCCCATTCGTTCCAAATACGCACTCCATTTTCTGTCAAATATTTAGTATTGGTATCTCCTTTCAGAAACCATAGTAATTCGTATACAATGGATTTTAGATGTAGTTTTTTTGTAGTTACCATTGGAAAACCTTCACTCAAATCAAAGCGCATTTGGTATCCGAAAACACTTTTTGTACCTGTGCCAGTACGATCTCCTTTTTCATTTCCGTGCTCTAAAACGTGGTTTACTAAGTCCAGATATTGCTTCATAAAAACGGTTAATTATTACAGTTTAAAAATAATTAATGCAGCAATGAATGTAAAGCATCAAAGAGCAATAATTTGAAAAGTTATCAACGGATTTATTATCCTATAATTAGCCCTGCAATAGTTGCTGAAAGTAAAGAGGCAATGGTGCCTCCAATAAGAGCTTTCATGCCTAATTCTGAAAGTGTTTTTCTCTGTCCTGGCGCCAAAGAGCCAATACCTCCAACTTGAATGCCTATAGACGCAAAATTGGCAAAACCACAAAGCATATATGTGGCCATAATGATGGACTTTTCGTATTTGAGATGAACCAATGCCAAAGGGTCTTTAAGATCAGCAAGTTGAATATATCCTACAAATTCGCTAGCTGCGAGTTTTATCCCTAAAAGTTGTCCCATGAGTGCCATATCTTCCTTTGCAATTCCAATGAGCCACATTAGTGGAGCAAAAGCATAACCAAGTATAAATTCTAATGAAAATTCCTGATAAGGTGTATTGGATTGAACCCATTCATTTAGTCCTCCAAAATCGCCAATCCACCCTAAAATGCCATTTATCATGGCGATAAATGCTAAAAATACCAAAAGCATAGCACCTATATTGAATGCAAGTTTCAAACCTTCTGTGGTTCCATTTGCAATAGCATCAAGGATGTTTGATCCTACTTTTTCTTGAGAAACAACAACATCATTGTCGATGGCTTCTGATTGTGGATATAAAATTTTTGAAATAACAATCGCTCCCGGTGCAGCCATTACAGATGCTGTCAAAAGATGCTTAGCATAGTACTGACGGAGAATTTCATCTTCGCCACCCAAAAATCCAATGTATGCGGCCAGAACCCCACCCGCAACAGTGGCCATTCCGCCAATCATCACTAAAAGTATTTCGGAACGGTTCATTTTTTCTAAATAGGCCTTAATCATTAGGGGAGCTTCCGTTTGCCCCAAAAAGATATTTCCAGCGACACTTAAACTCTCTGCTCCTGAAACTTGTAAAAGTTTTGTAAGAAGCCATGCGAATATTTTTACTACTTTTTGAATCACACCCAAATAAAATAAAACAGAAGTTAATGCGGAAAAGAAAATAATTGTTGGGAGAATTGAAACCGCAAAAGTATTGAGCGATGCTTCTATTTTTCCTGTCGAAAATGCTGCAAATAAAAACTCTGTTCCTTTTTGAGTAAAATCGAGAACTGCAAGAAAGATGTTTCCGATGCCTTTAAATATTTTTTGTACGAATTCAACCTTCAAAACAGCAATAGCCAACAACAGTTGAGCACTCAATCCAAACCCTACTGTCCTCCAATTGATGGCTCTTCTGTTTGTACTTAATGCTATTGCTATTGCCAAGAGAACGACCATGCCCAGAACCCCTCTCAGTAAACTATCTAAGCTAAAACCTTGACTTTCAATTATTTGTGATGCATTTGCTTGTGCAAAAAGCGAAGGGCTGTTGAGTGCAAAAAGTAGTGCAATGGCTTTAGTCATATGTATTGTGCTTATCGTTTTGAAATTTCATCTCTAATTTTTGCTGCAACTTCATAGTTTTCATCAGAAACGGCTTTTTGTAGCAAATCCTCAAGTTCGGCTAAAGATAGATTTTTATAATCGTTTTGTTCGTCTATATTTTTTTCTGAAGCATCTGAGGGAACTTCTTCAAATACTAGAGCATCATCACTTTTTTCTACATCTTCTTCAGGGTTAATTTTTAGAATGATTCCTGCTTTTTCTAGAATATTTTTATAAGTGAAAATAGGTGCAGAAAAGCGTAAAGCAAGTGCAATTGCATCGCTTGTACGCCCATCAATAATTTCTTCTTTTCCGTTGCTTTCACATATTAGTGATGCATAAAATACGCCGTCTACAAGTTTATGGATAATAACTTGTTTGACTATAATATTGAATCGGTCAGAAAAATTCTTGAATAAGTCGTGGGTTAATGGTCTAGGTGGGCGAATATCTTTTTCTAGAGCAATTGCAATGGATTGTGCTTCAAATGCGCCAATCACGATAGGCAACTTTCGTTCACCGTCTACTTCACTGAGAATCAATGCATAAGCACCGCTTTGTGTTTGACTGTAAGAAATACCCTTTATGTTAAGACGAACTAAACTCATTATTGTTCTAACAAATAACAGTTTTAATTCCTAAAATACCAAACTTAATCCTCTAAGTTTTAATAAATTGAATCAAAAAATCAATTGTAAAATATTGATTTTGAAACACATTAGCTATTTTGAGCTTTAAATGTTTTTAGTTTTTCGATTAATTTTGGAACAACTTCAAAAGCATCTCCTACAATGCCATAATCTGCGGCTTTGAAAAATGGTGCTTCAGGATCGGTATTGATAACGACTTTCACTTTAGATGAATTTATCCCTGCCAAATGTTGTATCGCTCCTGAAATTCCAATAGCAATATAAAGGTTACTTGCCACGGGTTTGCCAGTTTGGCCAACGTGCTCACTATGAGGTCTCCAGCCCAAATCCGATACTGGTTTCGAACACGCTGTTGCTGCACCAAGGACGTCTGCCAATTCTTCTATCATACCCCAGTTTTCAGGACCTTTCAATCCTCGACCAGCCGAAACTACGGTTTCTGCATCTGCTATAGAAACTTTGTTGGCCGCTTTATCTACGTTTTCAACACTTATTTCAGAAGAAGTGATTGATGGTGAAAATGATTCAACTTCTAGAGAAACGGATTGTTCAACAAGGCCAAAGGCATTGTTGGATAGCCCTATAACTTTCACTTCCGTTGTGATTTCTGTTTCGCAAAACGCTTTATTGCTAAAAACACTTCTTTTCACAACAAATGGTTGAGTGCTTTTAGGAATTTCAACGACATTTGGTACATAACCAGCATCCAACCCAACAGATAGCATTGGCGCTAAATAGCGGCTATCTGCGCTGCTGCTCAGCACAACCACATTGGCCTGTTCCTTTTGTGCAGCTTGAACAAGGATATCAGCATAGATTTTTGCATTGAATTGTTCGGAATGGTTTACACTCAAAACTTTATCTACACCAAAAGTTCCTAGTGGGGTGCAGTCTTTTGTATTGAACACAACAGCGTTTAAATTTGTGTTTAAGGCATTTGCAACAGCACGGCCATAGGATGCAACTTCTAATGCTGCTTTTTTAAATGCTCCATTTTCAGATTCTATATATACGAGTACGGACATGTTTTTTTGTTTTAAATGACTTTTGCTTCGTTGTGCAAAAGATCAATAAGTTCATCAATATTTTCGGCTTCTACCATTTTGATAGCGCCTTTAGGTGCTGGTTTTTCATACTTCAACGTTGTGGAAGTTGTTTGCTGACTAGATGGTTCAAGTACAGTTAAGGGTTTTTTTCTTGCCATCATTATTCCACGCATGTTTGGGATTTTCAAATCGCTTTCTTCAACAAGTCCTTTTTGTCCTCCAATGACTAGTGGTAAACTACTTGTGAGGGTTTCTTTTCCACCGTCAATTTCACGAACAGCGGTTGCGGTGTTGTTTTCAATTTCTAAAGAAATACAGTTATTGACAAAGCTTGCGCCGAGTTCTGCAGCCATCATACCTGGAACCATACCTCCGTTGTAATCTATAGACTCTCGACCTGCAATGATTAAATCGTAATGACCTTCTTTTGCAACTTTTGAGAGTTCTTTGGCTACTGCATAACCGTCGGTTGCAGGTGTATTGACTCTAAACGCAGCATCGGCACCAATAGCCAACGCTTTTCTGAGTGTAGATTCTGTCTCAGGTCCACCAACATTAATTACATCTACAGATGCATTTTGCTTTTCTTTAAACCACATGGCTCTTGTTAGGCCAAATTCATCATTTGGATTAATGACAAATTGAACGCCGCTGGTGTCGAATGCTGTGTTGTCGTTTGTGAAATTTATTTTTGATGTGGTGTCTGGGACATGACTGATGCATACTAATATTTTCATTATTTGGGTGTTTTAGTGTTCCAATTAATTATTTGGACGAAGGTACAAAAAAAGTTCATATTTCCTATGCATGCATAGGAAATTTTAAACAAATGATGTAATTATTATTGTACATTATTCTTATTTTTGCCCCATCAAAAATTAGTGAATGAAAACAATTCAATTTAGAGAAGCAATTTGTGAAGCCATGAGCGAAGAGATGCGCCGTGATGAAAGCATTTATTTGATGGGCGAGGAAGTTGCCGAATACAATGGTGCGTACAAAGCATCTAAAGGGATGCTTGACGAGTTTGGCGAAAAGCGTGTTATTGATACACCTATTGCAGAGCTTGGTTTTGCGGGTATAGCTGTAGGATCTACAATGACAGGCAACAGGCCTATTGTGGAGTTCATGACTTTTAATTTCTCATTAGTTGGGATTGATCAAATCATAAATAATGCTGCTAAAATCAGACAAATGTCCGGAGGTCAGTTCAAATGCCCAATAGTCTTCAGAGGCCCAACAGCTTCTGCAGGCCAGTTAGCGGCAACACACTCACAAGCATTTGAAAGTTGGTATGCCAATTGCCCAGGATTAAAAGTGATTGTCCCATCTAATCCATATGACGCAAAAGGACTTTTGAAAGCAGCCATACGTGACGATGACCCAGTTATTTTTATGGAAAGTGAGCAAATGTACGGTGATAAAGGGGAAGTTCCAGAAGGTGAATATGTTTTGCCAATTGGAGTTGCTGAAATCAAACGTGCGGGATCGGATGTGACTGTTGTTTCTTTTGGAAAAATCATCAAAGAAGCCTACAAAGCTGCTGAAGATTTAGATAAAGAAGGTATTTCATGTGAAATCATTGATCTTAGAACAGTACGGCCATTAGATATCAATTCAATCTTAGAATCTGTCAAGAAAACCAATCGATTGGTTATTTTGGAGGAAGCTTGGCCCTTTGGGAATGTTTCTACAGAAATCACATATCAAGTGCAACAAAAAGCTTTTGATTACCTCGATGCACCGATTATAAAAATCAATACAGCCGATACACCAGCTCCTTATTCTCCTGTTTTGTTAGAAGAATGGTTGCCAAATAGTGACGATGTGGTCAAAGCTGTAAAGAAAGTATTATATAAATAAAACAAGGGGCCCAAAATAAGTCAAAAAATAGGTTTTTCTATTCTTATTCATTTCATTACATTTGTGGCCTTTAAAATCAATTAAAACTATATTATGGAATCAATGATGATATACATGCCGATTGTAATGGCAGTATTAGGACTAGTTTACATGTGGACGAAGCAGTCTTGGGTTATGAAGCAAGACGCAGGAGACGGTAAGATGAAAGAAATTTCTGACTATATCTACGAAGGTGCTTTAGCATTTTTAGGGGCAGAATATAGACTGCTCTCAATTTTTGTTTTGATAGTAAGTATAGCACTTGCGGCAGTATCATTTATTATTCCAACAACACACATACTTATTGTAGTCGCTTTTATTTTTGGTGCTATCTTTTCTGCATTTGCAGGAAATATCGGAATGAAAATCGCTACAAAAACTAATGTTAGAACTACCCAAGCAGCAAAAACAAGTCTTCCCAATGCACTAAAAATTTCTTTTGGTGGTGGAACCGTAATGGGTCTTGGTGTTGCTGGTCTTGCAGTTTTAGGGCTAACTGTATTTTTTATAATTTTCTTTCATTTCTTTATGGATGGTCAATGGACCAACACAATGGATATGACTATTGTTCTTGAAACACTTGCTGGATTTTCACTTGGTGCTGAGTCTATTGCACTTTTTGCTCGAGTAGGTGGAGGTATTTACACCAAAGCTGCAGATGTTGGCGCTGATTTGGTAGGAAAAGTTGAGGCAGGAATTCCTGAAGACGACCCTAGAAACCCAGCAACAATTGCCGATAATGTTGGTGATAACGTTGGAGATGTAGCCGGAATGGGTGCAGATTTATTTGGTTCATATGTTGCAACTGTTCTTGCGGCGATGGTCCTTGGCAACTATGTGATCAACGATATGGGTGGAAGTATTTCAGATAACTTTGGTGGAATTGGCCCAATTTTATTACCAATGGCCATTGCAGGTGCCGGAATAATTATCTCTATTATAGGAACGTTATTAGTAAAAATTAAAAGTAATGAAGCTAAGGAAGCTCAAGTTATGGGCGCACTTAACAAAGGGAATTGGACTTCAATTATTCTTGTAGCCATTTCTTGCTTTGGACTTGTAACATGGATGTTGCCCGAAACCATGCAAATGGAATTTTTTGGCGAAGGTTTGCAAGAAATATCATCAATGCGTGTGTTTTATGCTACTTTAGTTGGACTTGTTGTTGGCGCGGTTATTTCTTCAGTAACTGAATACTACACAGGACTTGGTAAATCACCAATTCTAAAAATCGTACAACAATCGAGTACCGGTGCAGGAACAAATATCATTGCAGGTTTAGCAACAGGAATGATTTCAACATTTCCATCAGTACTATTGTTTGCTGGTGCCATTTGGGCCTCTTACGGTTTTGCTGGTTTTTACGGAGTAGCTTTAGCGGCTTCAGCAATGATGGCAACCACAGCTATGCAGTTGGCAATCGATGCTTTTGGACCAATTTCTGACAACGCTGGTGGTATTGCTGAAATGAGTGAACAAGAACCCATTGTACGTGAACGTACAGATATATTAGATTCAGTAGGAAATACAACTGCTGCTACAGGAAAAGGATTTGCGATTGCTTCTGCAGCATTAACCTCTTTAGCATTATTTGCAGCCTATGTTACTTTTACCGGGATCGACGGGATTAATATTTTTAAAGCTCCTGTTCTTGCCATGCTTTTTGTTGGTGGAATGGTGCCTGTGGTATTCTCTGCTCTTGCGATGAATGCTGTTGGAAAAGCAGCCATGGAAATGGTACAAGAAGTGAGACGTCAATTCAAAGAAATTGCAGGCATCATGGAAGGTACTGGTACTCCAGAATACGACAAATGTGTTGCGATTTCAACGCAAGCCTCACTTAAGGAGATGATGTTGCCTGGATTATTGACAATAGGCTTTCCGCTTATCATAGCTTTTGTTCCCATGATTTTCGGTATGGATTCATTAGCCATTGCCGAAATGCTTGGAGGTTATATGGCAGGTGTTACAGTTTCTGGTGTGCTTTGGGCAATTTTCCAAAACAACGCTGGTGGAGCATGGGACAATGCCAAAAAATCTTTTGAAGCAGGGGTAGAAATTAATGGAGAAATGACCTATAAAGGTTCTGATGCCCACAAAGCAGCAGTAACTGGGGACACTGTAGGTGATCCATTCAAAGACACTTCTGGACCTTCCATGAATATTCTTATCAAACTTACTTGTCTTATTGGATTAGTAATTGCCCCAATTTTAGGGGGGCATTCAGAAGAAGCAACTGCAATGACAACTCAAGAAGTTGAATTGAATGTTTCAATTGATGCAGAATATGCTACAGCAAGCATTACAACTGTTACAGCCGAAAATGGTGTTGAAACAATTGTAGAAAAATCATATTACGGAACGGAGGATGAAGTTGAAAAACTTTTAGAAGAAAGAATAAAAGAAGTTACAAAAAAATAAACTTCTTTATCCGCTATAAAAAAACCACATTGAATTTCTCAATGTGGTTTTTTTATTTTGTGATGATTTGTATTCTTAAAAAAGGCCGTTTATTTCAGCATCAATTTTATTGATAATTCCGCCGAGATCTTCTTTATTTTCTACAAAGTCTAAATCATCCACATCAATGATAAGCAATCGCCCTTTGTTGTAGCCATGAATCCAAGCTTCATAGCGCTCGTTCAGTCGGCTCAGGTAATCTATACTAATCGAGTTTTCATAATCTCTCCCACGTTTATGAATTTGATTGACTAGATTTGGAATAGAACTACGTAAATAAATAAGCAAGTCTGGTGCTTCGACCAAGCTTTCCATTAAATTGAACAAAGAGCTATAATTATCAAAATCCCTATTGGTCATCAGCCCCATTGCGTGTAAGTTTGGCGCAAAAATATTTGCATCTTCATAAATGGTTCGGTCTTGAATAATGTCCTTACCGCTTTTACGAATTTGTAAAACTTGACGAAACCTGCTGTTTAAAAAATAAACTTGAAGATTAAAACTCCAACGCTCCATTTGATTGTAAAAATCATCCAAATAAGGATTGTCCACAACGTCTTCCAGCTGTGCTTCCCATTTGTAATGTTTTGCCAATAATTGGGTTAATGTTGTTTTTCCAGCGCCAATATTTCCTGCAATTGCAATGTGCATAATTTAATGTTTTATAAGTTGGTAGTGGTGAAGAAATTCGCCGTCATAAATATACAAGGTTTGATTCATTACAAAAAACTGTTTAATTAAATTTTTTGGAATTTCTAAAACTTGAAATTCATCACTATTTGAGAATTTGTAGTAGAGGTCATTGTTTTTTTGGAACAACAACACGTTATTCAAAACACTAAACCCATTGAAAGATTCATGCTTTATTTTTTGAACCAAACTCCCAGTGTAATTAAATTGAAAAAAATAAGATGGTGTAAGGGCATAAACATTGTTGTAATCACTTTCTATAGCCAATACTTGTTCGCCCAGAGGCAAAGTAGTCAGTCTAGTGCTGTTTATTTCATAATCAAATAATTCAAGCTCAAGAGTTAATGCATTGAATACCCAAAATGTGGTGTCGCTGCCCAATGCAATATTGTTGACCAAACGAACAGGGCTAATCATATTGAAATTTAATTCAAACAATTCTGCAAGACGATTGTCTAACAATATAACTGTATTTTGAGCCTTGTGAAGCACTGCAATTTTGAGTGTATTGAAAATTTGAACTTGATCAATTTCTCCAAATTGTAAATTGCTGTACGACAAAACATTCTCTTTTTTCTTTTTGTAAAGTGTTTTGTTTTTAATGTAGTACAGTGCTTCAAAACTATCTATACCTACAAATTGGGTCCAGTCTGCCGTAGTTTTTTTTAAAAAACGAACCTCTAATGATTTTTGGGCATACACTGTAGTCGCGCACAAAAATAGCATTAAGACACTTAATTTTTTCATCGTCTGAAAAGTACAAAAAAAAATATTCAATTTTTGTTACATTTTTCAAATAGAGTCGTTCTATTTAAACTGCACAAATATTCTAAACTTAAATTTAATTTATCATGAACACATTATTTAGACTTGTTGTCCTTCTTTTATGCTCTACCTTTTCACTCTTTGCACAAGATTTTCAAGGGGTAGCAACCTACAAAACGCAACGTAAGTTGGATATTAAAATTGACAGCACCCAAGTTGGTGGTGGAGAAATGCAAAAACAAATTATGGATATGCTAAAGAAAGAATTCCAAAAAACCTACATTCTTTCGTTTGATAAAAACACCTCTATTTATAAGGAGGATGAAGCACTGGCAGCACCATCTGCTGGAGGAGCTATGATGGTAGTTTCATCTTTAGGAGGTTCTGGAACATTGTTTAAGGATATAAAAAATCAGTCATTTACAAACCAGCTGGAAACTTTTGGAAAGCAATTTGTAATTAAAGACCGTTTGAAACCAATTAAATGGGTGTTGCATAGCGAAACTAAGAATATTGGTAATTACACTTGCTATAAGGCAACTTACACAAAGGAAATAGAAGAAATGTCAATGATGACATTTAGCAGTAGTGAAGATGATAATAAAGGTGAGGATTCAAACGAGTTACTTGAGATGAAAACCACAACTGTAACAGCATGGTATACGCCACAAATCCCAGTAAGCAATGGACCGGAAAGTTATCAAGGTCTACCAGGGCTAATTTTGGAAGTCAACGACGGAGAATTAACAATTTTATGTAGTAAAATTACTCTAAACCCAAAGAAAACATTAGAAATAGCAGAACCCAAAAAAGGAAAAGAAGTTACCCAGCAAGAATATGATGATATTATGGAGAAAAAGATGGAAGAGATGAGTGAACAGTATAGAGGGCGAGGGGCGGACGAAAATGCTATTGAGATTCGTATTGGTGGATGATTCCTTTTGTGAATAATTTAACGCTATCATATTAAACAAAATGTAAATTTGTAGCACATTCAAAACAACCGATAAATGACTTTTAAGCGCAGTATTATTTTTACACTTCTAATCTGTAGCGCATTTGTTTTTGCGCAAGATTTTCAAGGCAAAGCATATTATTTTTCAAAAACTAGTCCTGATATGGATAGTTGGGGTGGGCAACAGATGAGTGAAGCACAAAAGAAACAAATAGCGGAGCGAATGCGTAGTATGTTTGAGAAAACTTACATTTTGACTTTTGACAAAGAAGCTTCTATTTTTAAAGAAGAAGAAGTTTTAGAAGCGCCAGGACAAAAAGGATTTGGTATGTGGGGGAGTAGTTTCTCTGCTGGACCGCAATACAAAAGTGTCAAAACGCAACAATTCATTCAAGATCAAGAATTTTTTGGAAGACAATTTTTGATTACTGATTCATTGCAAAAATTGGAATGGAAGCTTGGTTCAGAAACCAAGCAAATCGGACAATACTTATGCATGAAAGCAACAGCTGTCAAAACTGTAGACGAATTTGATTGGCGAAGTATGCGTAAAAAAGACCGAAAAAAAGAAAATAAAACCACACAAAAAGATGATGCAAAATCATCTGCTGTTTCTGATGAAATTGAAGTTCCAAAAACTATCGAAGTTACAGCATGGTATACTCCTCAAATCCCTGTGAATCAAGGGCCTGGAGAGTTTTGGGGATTGCCTGGACTAATTCTTGAAGTTAATGCTGACCAAACAACAATTTTGTGTAATAAAATTACTTTAAATCCTCAAGAAAAAATCAAAATTCAAGCTCCAGAAAAGGGGAAAGTCATCTCTCGTGCTGACTATAATGCCACTGTAAAGCAAAAAATGAAGGAAATGCGAGAAATGTACCGTGGTCGCGGAAACAAAAGACAAAAATAATTACCAATTTACATCTAAATTAAAGTAATGAAATATTATTTAAGCACCCTTATATTGTTCGTTTGTGGACTGTCTTTTTCTCAAGTAAAACTCGAGGGTAAAGTTAAAGATTCATTGGGCAATCCCTTAGAATTAGCCAATGTTATTGCCATTAATAAAGCTACCAATGCCTTAGATTCCTATGGCATAACAAACGATGAAGGGAAGTATCGTCTGGATTTAAAAAAAAATACAGCATATTCAATCCAAGTCAGTTACATTGGGATGAAATCCATGACACAGTCTTTAGAAACTGGAGTGTCTAATGCTATTCAAAATTTTACATTACAAGAAGATAATGCTTTGGAAGAAGTGGAGTTGACCTATGAAATGCCAGTCACAATTAGTGGTGACACGTTGGTGTATAATGCAGACTCTTTCAACAAAGGTACTGAACGAAAACTGCAAGACGTTTTAGAAAATTTACCAGGTGTAGAAATTAACGATGATGGCCAAGTAGAAGTTGAAGGTAAAGTGGTTTCTAAGCTTATGGTTGAAGGCAAAGATTTTTTCGATGGGGACACTAAACTAGCCACGAAAAATATTCCATCAAATGCTGTTGATAAGGTACAGGTTTTAAAAAATTATTCCGAAGTGAGTCAGCTTGGAGGAGTAACAAATAATCAGAATAATGTTGCCATCAACATTAAGCTAAAAGAGGGCAAAAAGAACTTTTGGTTTGGAAATGTCACAGCTGGTGCTGGAGATTCGGATGCCGAATCGCTTTATTTGGCACAGCCCAAACTTTTTTATTACAGCCCAGATTACAGCATCAATTTTATTGGTGATTTGAATAATATTGGCGAAGTGGCTTTCAGTCGAAGAGACTATTTTAATTTTACAGGAGGGTTTAAAAGACCAAGTTTGAGTAGTGGGACAAATATCAATTTAGGGAGTAATGACATTGGGTTTTTGACGCTTCAAAATGAACGTGCAAAAGACATCAACACAAAATTTGGTGCTACAAATTTTAGTTGGTCGCCAAAAAGCACACTAGATTTTGGCGGTTTTGCTATTTTTTCAAACAGTAGAAATGAATTGCAAGAGAACCGTTCCATTCAATACACCGATCCGGATCTTGGAATTCCAGACGAAACGACGGAAAGCAATACAATACAAGAAAATAATTTGGGGATGTTGAAGTTATCTACTAAATATCAACCTAATGCAAACAATCAACTGGAATATGAAATCTTTGGTCAGATGTCCAAAAGTGAACAAGACCAGCGCTTTTTCTCGTCTATTAATAATGCTATAGATCAGTTGGAAGAAACCACACCATTTAATTTTAATCAAAAACTTAATTATTATTATACACTTGATGAAAACAATATTTTTGCTTTAGAGGCACAACACGTCATCAAGGATGAAGACCCTTTTTATAATGCGATTTTGCAGGATAAGCTTAGCTATGGGGGAACTGCAGCAAATTTGGGATTAGACGACACTCAGAGTAATTATAATCTGGCTCAAGAAAAGCGTATAAAATCGAATCAATTGGACGCCAAACTAGACTACTGGCATATCCTCAATAAAAGAAGCAATATCAATTTCACACTAGGAACTATCCTAAGTCATCAAAAATTTGATTCCAATATTTTCCAATTTTTAGATAATGATAACCGCTTTGATACCTCACCAATTATTGCTGATGGAACAGATGTTAATGCTATTGATTATAATTTTTCTGATATTTACTTAGGCCTTCACTACCGCCTCAAAACTGGGATTTTCACCATTACACCAGGTGTTTCTGGGCATATTTACAATGTAAACAATACACAATTTGGTCAAAAAGTAACCGATAATTTTTTCAGATTTTTACCGGATTTAAACATCATTGTACAGCTCAAAAAGAGTGAAACACTCAATCTAAATTACAGCATGCAAACACAGTTTACTGACGTTTCTAATTTTGCTAGCGGATTGGTTCTTAATAATTATAATGCTTTGTTTTCTGGAAATCCAGAGCTTGAAAGCGCTCTGTCTCACAACTTAAGTTTGTTTTATTATAGCTTTAATATGTTCAATTACACGAATGTCTTTGCGAGCATCAATTACAACAAAAGCATTGATAATATTCGTACTGAGTCTATTTTTCAACCTGGTAGTGTGATTCGCGTGTCTTCGCCATTTAATTCGCCTTTTGCTGATGAAAGTGTAAATGCAAATGGGCGTTTTCAGCGTACGTTTGGAAAAATTCGTGGAACTCTTAGAGCGAATTTTAATTACTCGAAATTCAATCAGTTTGTACAAAATCGCCGTTCTATAAATGAGAATTTTTCGCAAACATATAGAGCGCAAGTGCGCACCAATTTCCGTACAGCACCCAATTTGGATTTAAGCTATCGTTATTCTATACAAGACAATAATTTAGGTCAGAATAGCACCAAGTTTTTCACAAAAAGTCCAACGGTAGAATTGGATGCTTATATCTTAAAAGCATTTACATTCAGAACAGATTATTCATACAATGATTTTAGTGATGAAAATGGCACGATTAATACCTTTGAATTTTGGAATGCATCATTGTCTTATCGAAAAGATGAAGACGCCAAGTTTGAGTATGAGGTTAAAGCTACAAACTTATTGGATACCCGAGCGCAAAACCAAAGTAGTGCAGGGAACATTTCGGTGAGTGCAACGGAGTATTTTATTCAACCGCGTTATATTACGTTTCGTGTGCGTTACGAGTTGTAAATAAAAGAAATTTTAAAGACCAAAAGCAGTTTTAATGGCTGCTACGTAATCCAGTTTTTCCCAAGTGAAAAGTTCTACATCCAACACCCGTTTTTTACCATTGGGCAGGTAAAATACTTTTTCTACAGTTTCGTTTGTACGTCCCATATGGCCATAGGCCGCAGTTTCGCTGTACATTGGTGTACGAAGTTTTAGCCGCTGTTCTATTGCCGCTGGGCGCAGGTCAAAGAGTTCCATAATTTTTTGTGCAACAGCACCATCGTTGAGGTTCACATTGGCCGTACCATAAGTATCCACAAAAACACCCATAGGTTCTGCTACACCAATCGCATAACTCACTTGTACCAAAATCTCAGAACACACGCCAGCAGCTACCATATTTTTGGCAATATGCCGCATGGCATAAGCCGCAGAGCGGTCTACTTTACTTGGATCTTTACCCGAAAATGCACCTCCACCATGAGCGCCTTTTCCACCGTAAGTATCTACAATAATCTTACGTCCTGTGAGACCTGTATCCCCATGAGGACCACCAATTACAAACTTCCCTGTAGGATTGATGTGATAGGTAATGTCATCATTAAAAAGGGCTTGAGTTGCTTTTGGTAATTTGGCAATTACTCGAGTAATTAAAATCGTTTTGATGTCTTTTTCAATGGTATGGAGCATTTCTTTTTCGTCATTAGAAAACTCATCATGTTGTGTTGAAATTACAATAGAGTCAATACGTAATGGAACATTATCGTCGCTGTATTCGATAGTCACCTGGCTTTTCGAATCAGGTCGGAGGTAAGTGATGTCTTTGTGTTCATGACGTAGCGCAGCAAGTTCTTTCAGAATACGATGTGAAAGGTCTAATGCCAGAGGCATAAAGTTTTCGGTTTCATTAGTAGCATAGCCAAACATCATACCTTGGTCGCCAGCGCCTTGGGCTTCAGGGGTCTCTTTGTCTACCCCTCTATTTATATCGTCCGATTGCTCATGAATGGCAGAAAGTACGCCACACGAATTGCCATCAAACATATACTCGCCTTTAGTATAGCCAATTTTGTTGATGGTATCTCGGGCAATTTTCTGTACATCCAAATATGTTCTGGATTTGACTTCACCAGCCAAAATGACTTGCCCAGTCGTTACCAAGGTTTCACAAGCCACTTTGGATTGTGGATCAAAAGCCAAAAAATGATCAATAATTGCATCGCTAATTTGATCAGCAACTTTATCTGGGTGTCCCTCGGAGACGCTTTCGGATGTAAATAAATAACTCATAATCAAATGGTTATGAGGAAAAATAAGTGCAACAAGCTAAAGGGATTGGTACTGCTTTAGCTTTTTTTTGTGAGGTTGCAATCAGATCAAATTTATCCTCGTTATATAATGGGGCAAATTTAGAGATAATAATGTGAAAAAAAAATCTT
The DNA here is from genome assembly GCA_029238515.1 of Flavobacteriaceae bacterium. GTDB lineage: Bacteria > Bacteroidota > Bacteroidia > Flavobacteriales > Flavobacteriaceae > UBA3537. The sequence continues at coordinate 46,083 of JAQWFW010000013.1, forward strand.
TCATCCGCTAATATGATTTAACAGGCATAATTAATTAGATTTACACCATATTTGATATGCTAAAACACGCGCTTACATATATATTTTTTGGGTTGATGTTCATTAGCCATGCACAAAAACACAATTCCTTTAGTTACATAGATTTAAATGTCTATACAGGAAATATTGCACGTCATAACGACAACATTGCCCATTTGATTCAAGAACACCCCAATGGTTTGATTTTGGGTTGGAACAAGCGTGTTTCTGGTGAAAAAGCATGGCATCAGCGTTACAATTACCCAGAATTTGGCGCATCTTTTAGTGCGCAAAACTTTAATAATACAACTTTGGGTAATGCCTATGGATTACATGCACATTGTAATTTTTATTTCTTGAAACGGCGTCTAATGTTGCGTATTGCTCAAGGAGTATCTTATGTAACCAACCCATATGACAAATATGAAAACCCTAAAAATATTGCTTTTGGCTCACATCTATTGAGCGGAACCTATTTAATGCTCAATTATGCACGCCCTAAATTGTTTGGTGCTGTGGGAATTCAAGCTGGTGTGACATTGTTGCATTTATCTAATGCAAGTATAAAAGCACCAAATACAAGCATCAATACTATAGCGCTTAATATTGGTCTAACTGCAGCGCTAAACGGAGCATCTGATTATATCAACAATCCACCTACCGAACAAGACATTGAGCGTCGTATTCGTTATGGTTTTGTGTTTAAAACTGGGCTCAACCAAAGTGATGTGGTTGGGAGTCCGCAATTCCCATTTTATATATTTTCTGTATTCGCAGAAAAGCAACTCACAAACAAGAGTTTAATTTTGTTTGGGGCAGAGTATTTTAATTCTAAATTTCTAAAAGAATATATTTACTATCAAAGCGTTGCTTATCCTGAAAATCAAATCAGCAATGATTTGGATTACAAACGAGTAGGGATTTATTTAGGCCACGAATTATTATTTGGGCGATTTTCATTGCAGATGCAATTGGGTTATTATATTTATGCTCCTTTTGATTTTGAAGGACGAGTATACAATCGTATTGGAATGAAACATTATTTATCAGACCAATGGTTTGTTGGCGTTACTTTAAAATCTCATGTAGCAAAAGCTGAAGCACTAGAATTTGGCGTTGGAATTAGGTTATGAAAAAAATAGTATTAAATAGTATTCTTTTATTTGTCTTGGCTTGCGCTGAAGACCATGCTCCCGATTGTATTCAAAAGGGCGGTAGTCGCTTATCTGTTGAATACAATCTTGATGCCTTTAATCAAATTTTAGTTAATGAAAACATTGAATTAACCATACAAGAAGGGTCAAATTACCATATCAAAATTGAGGCGGGAGAACACCTGATTTCAGATGTGAATTTTACAATAAATGAAGGATTACTCGCTCTAACAGACAATAATCAATGCAACTGGCTACGTAGTTATCAACCCACAAAAATTACAGTGACTACCCCTAGTCTTCACCAAATAAGAAGCAACACTCAATACCTTATTAGATCGGCAGGAGTATTGAGTTATCCAGATTTAAAATTAGTATCAGAAAATTTTAATCAAGATCAAATCAGTTTGGGGGATTTCGATTTAGAAATCAACAATCAAAGTTTAAGTGTTTTATCCAACAATCTCTCTCAATTTTTTATCTCAGGGCATACCGAATCTCTTTTTGTTGGTTTTTATTCAGGAACCACAGCGTTTTTTGGCGACAATCTAATTGCGCAAAACATAACAGTTTCGCATCGGAGTAGCCATGACATTAGGGTGCATCCCATACAATCGCTTAGTGGAGAATTGCGCGGTGTTGGAAACTTAATATCTGTAAAAACGCCGCCCATTGTAGATGTAGTCCAACTTTATTCGGGGACACTTATTTTTACAGATTGATTGAAAGCAATTCAGAAATCATTAAAAAAATTAGATATTTATCAATTAAAGCTTGATTTTTTTTAGAATAAATGAAAACTGAGCATGAATTTCAAAAAATATTAGATTGAATTTTGTTTTGATTAAAAAATATCTACTTTAGCGCAGTAATAAAAATAACAATGAAAAATTTAGGTTACACATTTTATAGCTGGTATTATTTCTTTTTTAATAAAAGAGTCGAGGCCTTGTATGTGTAATTTTCAACAATAAATTTCAATTTGAGTCTCGATGTAAACATCGGGATTTTTTTTTATGATAAAAAAAGTCGCCATACAAGGAATAAAAGGGTCATTTCATCATTTGGTCACACAAAATTATTTTGCAACTCCAGTAGAAATAGAACCTTTGTTGACATTCAACGAAGTTGTTGCTTGCCTAACCTCAAATAAGGTTGATGCAGCAGTAATGGCGCTCGAAAACTCTATTGCAGGGTCTATTATTCCAAACTATGCCCTTATTGATGCCAACGACTTGCATATCACTGGTGAATACTATTTGGATGTTCAACACCATTTAATGGCACTCTCTGGGCAAGAAATTGCAGACATCAAAGAAGTGTACTCTCATCCTATGGCTTTGTTGCAGTGTAAGGTCTTTTTTGATCAATACCCACATATCAAATTGGTAGAAGATGCTGATACGGCGGAATCCGCAAAAAGAATCCATGATGAACAACTCAAAGGGGTTGCAGCAATTGCGAGTTCGTCTGCGGCAGAGATTTACCAATTAAATGTTTTGGCCGAAAGTATACAGACCATCAAACATAATGAAACACGTTTTGTAACTGTAGAACGCCAGTCAAATACATCTACAAAAATAAATAAGGCCTCTTTAAAATTTTTATTGGATCACAAACGTGGAAGTTTGGCGGCAATGCTCAATGTGATGAGTGATTGTAAAATGAATCTAACCAAAATACAATCCTTACCAAAAATTGATACCCCCTGGAAATATGCATTTTTTGTGGATGTTACTTTTGATGCTTATGAGGATTATGAAAAAGCGACATCAGTTATGAACATCATGGCCGAAGAATTTAAAGTACTTGGTACTTATAAAAATGCAAAACAATGAGTAGAGTTGCACGTCGTTTACATACTGTTGAAGAATACTATTTTTCCAGAAAATTAAAGGAAGTTAGAACCCTTATTTCGGAAGGTGCGGCTGTAATTAATCTAGGGATTGGTAGTCCTGATTTGCCCCCAGATCCATCTGTAGTTTCTGCTCTTGAACAGAGTCTTTCAGATCCCAGTGCACACAAGTACCAAAGCTATCAAGGTTTGCCGGAACTCAGAAAAGCCATTTCTAGTTTTTACAAAAAAAACTACAATGTTTTGCTCGATGCAGAAACTGAAATTCTGCCTCTAATGGGTAGTAAAGAAGGCATCATGCATATATCTATGGCTTACCTCAATGAAGGAGATGCTGTTTTGATTCCAAATCCTGGATATCCTACCTACAGTTCGGTTACAAAACTAATGGGGGCAACGCCTATTTTTTATGATTTGAAAGCTGAATCACAGTGGCAACCTAATGTTTCAGTTTTAGAACAACAAGACCTGTCCAAGGTAAAACTCATGTGGATTAATTATCCGCATATGCCTACAGGCGCACTAGACTCAAAAGATCATTTGAGAGCATTAGTCGAATTTGCAAATAAACATGATATTCTGCTTGTTAATGACAATCCGTATAGTTTTATTTTGAATGACAACCCCAAGAGCATTTTTAACATCGAAGGTGCCAAAGATGTGTGTTTGGAGCTAAATTCTTTGAGTAAAAGTTTCAACATGGCTGGTTGGCGTGTTGGGATGCTTTCTGGGACAGCTCAGCACATTACCAATGTTATCAAAGTGAAAAGCAATATGGATTCAGGAATGTTTTATGGCATTCAAAAAGGGGCTATTGCAGCATTAAATTCTTCAAAATCGTGGTTTGCCAATTTAAATGCGATTTATACTAAAAGACGTGCTTTGGTATGGCAATTGGCAGCTCAATTGGGCTGTACTTTTGATCAACATACAGCTGGGATGTTTGTATGGGCTAAGCTACCTGAAGGACTTGATGCAGAACAATTCATTGACACCCTTCTAATTGAAAAAAATATTTTTATAGCCCCTGGGACTATTTTTGGATCCAATGGACAGGGCTATGTCCGTTTTTCATTGTGTGCCTCTGAAGAAGTCATTAACGAAGCTATAAAACGTACAAGATGAAGAATGTTTATATCATAGGAACAGGGCTCATTGGAGGTAGTTTTGCGTTGAATTTAAAAGCAATAAACCCCGATGTTATCATTCATGGTATAGACAACAACAACGAACATTTGTCTGAAGCTTTGGCATTAGGATTGATAGATCAAAAGGCAACGCTAAAACATATTGTAAATGCTGACCTTGTCGTGCTAGCAATCCCTGTAAACGCCACCTTGGAATTACTTCCTGCCGTCTTGGATTTACTACCGTCACAAGGAATTGTTATTGATATGGGCTCTACTAAAGCAGCCATTTGTCAGGCCGTAGATACTCATCCTAATCGTTCACGGTTTTTGGCAAATCACCCAATAGCGGGAACAGAATTCTCTGGTCCAAAAGCTGCACATCAAAGTTTATTTTTTAATAAGACCAATATTATTTGTGATCTTGAAAAAACAAATGAGAAAGCAGCAAAAGCAATGATAGAAGTTTTTGAAGCGATGGGTATGAATATTCGTTACATGGATGCGACGGAGCACGACAAACATATTGCTTATGTTTCCCATCTATCACACATTAGTTCTTTTATGCTCGGTAAAACAGTTATTGATAAAGAGAAAAATGAGCGTAATATTTTTGATATGGCAGGCAGTGGATTCGAATCGACCGTACGACTAGCCAAAAGTTCACCCGAAATGTGGGCGCCTATTTTTGAGCAAAACAAAGCCAATGTAATTGAAACACTCAATGAATATATTCAAAACCTAAATCATTTTAAGACACTGATGGAGTCAGACAATTTTGAAGCCATTCGAAACGAAATGAAAAATACAAATCACATAAAAACAATTTTAAAAGGAATTTCTTAAAACCAACACACTATGGAAAATAGTAAACAATTAGGTACATGGTTAGATGATTTACAATTAAATCACCCCCTTGTTATAGCAGGACCATGTAGTGCAGAAACAGAAGAACAAGTGCTAAAAATCGCACACGAACTTAAAAATTCCGATGTCAGTTATTTTCGCGCTGGTATTTGGAAACCCCGTACTCGTCCAGGGAATTTTGAAGGCGTTGGCGCTTTGGGGCTCAAGTGGCTTCAGAAAGTAAAAGCCGAAACAGGACTCAAAACAGCTACGGAAGTGGCCAACAGAGCACATGTCGAACTGGCCCTTGAGCACGACATTGATTTGCTCTGGATTGGCGCACGTTCAACAGTAAGCCCGTTTATTGTTCAAGAAATTGCAGATGCTTTAGAGGGTACAGATAAAATCGTGTTGATAAAAAATCCTGTCAATCCAGATCTTGCACTATGGCTAGGCGCCGTAGAACGATTGGCTTCTGCAAACATCAAAAATTTAGGAGTAATTCATAGAGGGTTTTCAACCTATGAAAAATCAAAATATAGAAATAATCCAGAATGGCAATTGGCGATTGAGTTACAAACAAGGTTTCCAGATTTACCACTTATCAATGATCCTTCCCACATTACTGGGAAGCGTGATATGGTCTTCGATGTTTGTCAAACAGCATTGGATTTAAACTTTGATGGATTAATGATTGAAACTCATTTTGATCCAGATAATGCATGGAGTGATGCTGCACAACAAATCACACCTGAAACATTGATCCAATACACCAAAGATTTGAAAATTCGTAACGTAAGTACCACAGAAGCAGATTACACTACAGAACTTCAAAATCTTCGTGCACAAATTGATGTAGCGGATAATCAACTCTTAGAAACTTTAGGTAAACGAATGAAAGTTGCCGAAGCCATTGGTGCACTGAAAAAAGAAAAAAATGTAGCCGTACTACAAAGTAAGCGCTGGAACGAAATCTTGGGCAAAATGGTTTTGGAAGGGGAACAACACAACCTCAGTGAAGAGTTTATTCTTAAACTTTTTAAGGCGATACACCAAGAGTCAATTAATCATCAAAAGCAAATTTTGAAAGGATAAAAAAAGGGTGCATTTGCACCCTTCTTTGTTACTCTAAATTAAACTTCAATCCATAATAAAAAGAAATTTGTTTCTTTGTGTTGGTAACGATGTTTTTTAATATGACAGGAACGGTTTATAAATCGACAGGCAGTTGGTATACAATCAAAGCTTTGGATGGTACTTTTTTTGAGTGCCGAATCAAGGGTAAATTCCGTATGAAAGGCATCAAAAGCACCAATCCTGTTGCGGTAGGGGATGTGGTTGATTTTGACTTAGAAACAAGTAATAATAAAGAGACAGGTGTGATAAAAACCATTCACCCACGGAAAAATTATATTGTACGAAAGTCAGTAAATCTTTCCAAACAAACTCATATTATTGCCAGTAATATTGACCAAGTTTTCTTATTGGTTACAATAGATAATCCACCTACATTTACAAGTTTTATTGATCGCTTTTTGGTGACCGCTGAGGCCTACGGAATTACTTCTGTTTTGCTGTTCAATAAAATGGATGTTTATGATGAAAACATCATAAATATTGTCGAGAATTTAATTCAGGTTTATTCCAAAATAGGGTATGAATGTTTGAAAATTTCTGCTAAAAAAGGGGATAATTTAGCTCCAATAAAAGCAAAAATGAAGAACAGAACAAGTATGTTTTCTGGTCATTCGGGCATTGGAAAATCAACTCTAGTGAATGCTATTGAACCCGCTTTAAATTTAAAAACAAAAGCCATTTCTGAACTTCATCAACAAGGGCAACACACCACTACATTTGCAGAAATGTTTGATTTGAGTTTTGACGCGCGTATCATTGACACTCCAGGAATTAAAGGTTTTGGTGTGGTCGATATGGAAGCTGCAGAATTGGATCAATATTTTCCAGAGTTATTTAAATTAAAAACAAACTGTAAATTTCACAATTGCCAACATGTTCATGAACCCAAATGTGCTGTAAAGCAAGCAGTTGAATCTGGAGAAATAGCACCATCACGTTACAAATCCTATTTGCAAATTTTGGAAGGCGAAGATGCTCATTACCGAACCGATTCATACAATGTTGAATGAGAGCAGTTGTTCAAAGAGTGTCAGAGGCCAGTGTTGCTATAAATGGTAAAATTGAAGGTAAAATCACTTCTGGAGTATTGATTTTTTTAGGGATTATAGCCGAAGATACCTCAGCAGATATTCAATGGCTAAGTAAAAAAATTTCAAATCTTAGGATTTTTAGCGATAAAGAAGGCCAAATGAATCTATCGCTTAAGGATCAAAATGGAGAAGCATTAGTAATCAGTCAATTTACATTGCATGCACAAACCAAAAAAGGGAACCGCCCGAGTTATATAAAAGCTGCACAACCAGAAATTGCAATGCCTCTGTATGAGCAGTTTATAAGTCAATTGGAAGAAGATTTAGGAAAGGAGATTCAATCAGGAATTTTTGGCGCAGACATGAAGGTTTCCCTTTTAAATGATGGTCCAGTAACCATAATAATAGACACCAAAAACCGTGAATAACTGTGCTTTAATTTTGGAATATATTATTTGATATCAACAGTACATTAATTACTTTAGTATAAGTTAAAAAAAGAATTGATAATGAACATTCAAAACGCACAAGAAACGGTCGATCAATGGATAAAAACTCATGGGGTTCGTTATTTCAATGAATTGACCAATATGGCACAGCTTACAGAAGAAGTAGGAGAGGTCGCACGCATTATTGCGCGCCGCTACGGGGAGCAAAGCGAAAAAGAAAGTGACAAAACGAAAGATTTAGGAGAAGAATTGGCTGATGTTCTTTTTGTAGTATTGTGTTTAGCCAATCAAACAGGAATAAACCTACAGGCAGCTTTTGACAAAAAATTAGACCTTAAAACTAAGCGGGATCATGAGCGACATCACACCAATAAAAAATTAAAATAGCAGTGCAAATTTTTCTAAAAAAATCAAAAATAAGTGCCTTTTCTGAGCTAAAAATCACAGGATCAAAAAGTGAATCAAATAGAGTTTTATTGTTACAAGCTCTTTATGAAGGGTTGACCATCAGTAATTTATCAAACTCAGATGACAGTCAATTGATGCAGAAAGCAATTGCTTCCAAAGATGATACAGTCGATATTCATCATGCAGGCACAGCTATGCGTTTTCTTACAACATATTTTGCTACACGTGTTGGTAAAAGTACAACTTTGACGGGTTCTGAAAGAATGCAAGAACGTCCCATTAAAATATTGGTAGATGCGCTAAATTCTCTAGGCGCTTCCATATCGTACACAAAAAAGGAGGGCTACCCTCCACTTTTGATTCAAGGAAAGGCACTATCTAAAATTGTAGTACGCTTAAAAGCCAACGTCAGTAGCCAATACATTTCTGCACTATTACTTATTGCACCAACACTACAGCATGGATTGACTCTACATTTGGAAGGAGAAATTACATCCACTCCATACATCGATATGACTCTTTCTTTACTCAGTGATTTGGGGGTACAATCCACTTTTGAATCAAACACCATCACAGTACAACCTTTTAGTGGGCTTGTGGATAAAAAATTTACAGTAGAATCAGACTGGTCCTCAGCGTCATATTTTTACAGCATTGTCGCTTTGAGCCCTGTGGGTACACAAATCAATATTTCGGCTTATAAACCAAATAGTTTACAGGGAGATGCAGTTTTGAAAGACATTTATCAAAAATTAGGGGTAGAAAGTACTTTCGAAAGTACAGTATTGTCTCTAAAAAAAGCAAACACACCTTTGATAAAAAAACTGACTTTAGATTTGGCCAATGCGCCAGATATTGCACAAACTATTGCTGTGACGTGTTTAGGACTTCAATTAGATTGTGATTTGACAGGACTTCACACCTTAAAAATTAAAGAAACCGATCGATTGGTAGCGCTTCAAAATGAAATAAAAAAACTCGGAACATCAATTGAAATTACAAACGATAGTTTGCATTTAAAATCACCGTCTTTACTTCGTTCAGGGGTGCACATCGCAACGTATAACGACCACCGTATGGCCATGGCATTTGCACCACTTGCACTAAAAACTACGCTTTATATTGATGATGCTGAAGTCGTTTCTAAATCTTATCCAGACTTTTGGAAAGACCTCTCTGCACTTGGCTTTGAAATGAATTAAATAAAAATAAACATCCAATTACTTGACAACCCCTATTTCGCGGTTGTATATTTGCAACTTGTAAAAAACAAACAATAAATGAAATTATCACACTTTAATTTTGAATTGCCAGACCATCTTTTGGCAAAATACCCATCTGAGCATAGAGATGAAGCACGTTTAATGGTCTTGAATCGTGAAAAACAGACCATCGAACACAAATATTTTAAAGATCTCATCGATTATTTTGACGAAGAAGATGTGATGATTTTGAACAACACTAAAGTATTTCCAGCACGTCTTTTTGGAAACAAAGAAAAGACAGGAGCGCGCATCGAAGTATTTTTGCTTAGAGAGCTCAATGCAGAGCAACGATTGTGGGACGTTTTAGTAGATCCAGCACGAAAAATTAGAATTGGAAATAAGCTATATTTTGGGGATGACGAGAGTTTGGTTGCTGAGGTTATAGACAACACCACATCAAGAGGGCGAACACTTCGTTTTTTGTTTGATGGATCTTATGAAGAATTTAGAACGAAGCTCAATGAGCTTGGGCAAACTCCACTACCTAAATACATTGGGCGAGATGTTGAACCCGAAGATGAAGAACGCTATCAAACTATTTATGCCAAAAATGAAGGTGCTGTAGCAGCGCCAACAGCGGGTCTACACTTTTCCAAACACCTTTTAAAGCGTTTAGAAATCAAAGGAATCAATTTTGCAGAAGTTACACTTCATGTCGGTTTAGGAACGTTTAATCCTGTCGAGGTAGAGGACCTTTCTAAGCATAAAATGGATAGTGAAGAAATCATCATCGACGAGCCAGCAACTCAAACCATCAATAAAGCTTTAAAAGAAAAACGTCGAATTTGTGCAGTCGGAACTACAGTTATGCGTTCTATTGAAAGTTCAGTTTCGTCTAGCGGCACCTTGAACGAATTTTCTGGTTGGACCAATAAATTTATTTTCCCACCTTTCGATTTTTCAATTGCAAACTGTATGATTACAAACTTTCATACACCAAAATCAACACTTCTTATGATGACTTCAGCTTTTGGAGGATACGATTTTGTGAAAAGAGCATATGAAGAAGCAGTAAAAGAGGAATATAAATTTTACAGTTATGGCGATGCCATGTTAATCTTATAACGACACAAAGCCTCATTTGAGGCTTTTTTTAAACCAAATACGTTCAATTGAGCATTTCAAAAAAGGATATTCGCGCATTGTCTAAAGAGCAACTTATGGCTTTTTTCTCTGAAAATGGTGAACAAGCATTTCGGGGCAAGCAAGTATATGAATGGCTTTGGAAAAAGGGTGTGCATCAGTTTGAGGACATGACCAACCTCTCCAAAGAAACGCGTCAGTTCTTGGAAGAATCATTCAGTATCAATCATATAGAAGTTGATACCATGCAACGCAGCAAAGACGGAACACTTAAGAATGCTGTTCGATTGCACGATGGTTTGATTGTCGAATCTGTTTTGATTCCAACCCCAAAACGCACCACTGCCTGTGTATCGTCCCAAGTAGGCTGTAGCTTGGATTGTAAGTTTTGTGCTACCTCCAGATTGAAACGTATGCGCAACTTGAACCCTGACGAAATTTATGACCAAGTCGTAGCTATAGATAAACAAAGCCGACTTTATTACAACAAAAAACTCACGAACATTGTATTTATGGGTATGGGTGAACCCTTGATGAATTACAATAATGTTTTGAAGGCAATCGATAAAATCACATCTGATGAGGGCCTTGGCATGTCGCCTAAACGCATTGTGGTTTCAACTTCAGGAATTCCGAAAATGATTAGAAAAATGGCTGAGGATGAGGTTAAATTCAATCTAGCTGTTTCCTTACACTCAGCAATCGACGAGGTGCGCACTCAAATTATGCCATTCAATGAAACATTTCCTTTGAAAGATTTGCGAGAAGCCCTTCAATTTTGGTATACCAAAACGAAACGCAGAATTACGTACGAATATGTAGTTTGGGAAGGCATCAACGACACTACAAAAGACATTTTGGCGTTGATTGATTTCTGTAAATTTGCTCCAAGCAAAGTGAATCTTATAGAATACAACCCCATAGATGATGGGATTTTTCAGCAAGCCAAAACTTCTGCTATAGAAAAATATGTTTCTATGCTAGAGGCCAAAAATATAACGGTTACTGTTCGACGATCAAGAGGAAAAGATATTGATGCTGCTTGCGGACAATTGGCTAACAAAGCATAACTTCAAACTACTTTATGGTGCTGGATTTGGTATTTTTGCATGAATTTCATTGATTCTTGCTAATGTATCTTCACACAATTTTGTTTCTATACTATTGATGTTTTCTTCTAGTTGCACCAATGTTGTTGCTCCAATAATATTGCTTGTTACAAAAGGGCGCTGATTCACAAATGCCAAAGAAAGTGTTGTGAGCGATATCCCTAAATCTTCAGCTAAAGCCAAATACGCTTTTGTTGCTTCAGTAGATTGTGCACTGCTGTAACGCGCAAATCGAGGAAATAGCTTTAATCGAGCATTTTCACTAGCAGTACCAGTAATGTATTTTCCAGAGAGAACACCAAAAGCTAGTGGCGAATACGCTAGCAACCCCATGTTTTCACGGAGTGAAATTTCTGCCAAATCCCCTTCAAAAACTCTATTGAGTAATGAATATGCATTTTGAATGGTGCTGATTTTTGGTAAATTATCTTTCCGGACTTCTTCGATGTAGCGCATACTGCCCCAACCTTTTTCGTTGGACAGCCCATATGCCATAATTTTTCCAGCGGCTACCAATTTATTTAATTCGTGAAGAACTTCATTAAAATTATCTGACCAAGGATCATTTGGACTGGGTTTGAAATCTCTAACCCCAAAAGTATTGGTTTGTCTTTCTGGCCAATGCAATTGATACAAATCGATGTAATCTGTTTGTAATCTTTTGAGCTCTAGTTCAATAGCCTCCTGAATTGATGTACCACTAAAACCTGTTGTTCGAATATGTGCTGTATAATCTCCTGGGCCAGCAACTTTGCTCGCAATGACGACTTGATCTCTATTGTTTCGTGCTTTTAGCCAATTACCAATAATTTCACTTGTACGCCCTTGTGTTTCTTTGGAGGCAGGAACGGGATAAAGCTCTGCTGTATCTAAAAAATTTATACCACGATCAAGTGCATAATCCATTTGTGCAAAACCCTCATCTTCAGTGTTTTGGTTGCCCCATGTCATTGTGCCAAGGCAAATTTTACTTACTTTGATGTTGGTATTTGGTAAATTGGTGTACTCCATTAGTTGTTATTCAAAAGTTTTGAAATTTCATCAAGTTTTGGGGTCAAAACCACTTCAATTCGTCTATTTTTTGCTTTCCCTTCTTTTGTTTTGTTGGTAGCAATTGGTGCAAATTCACCACGACCAGCAGCTGTTAAATTTTCTAGATTGATGTTTTTGTTTTCACTTAAAATCGCAATAATAGCAGTAGCTCTTTTGGTAGATAAATCCCAGTTGTTTGCCACTTGCCCTCCTGAAGAAAAAGGAACATTATCGGTATGTCCTTCAATCAGAACGGCGATTTCTGGATTTTCCCCAAGCACATTTCCGAGTTGCATGATAGCTTTTTTTCCTTCAATTCCTACAGCCCAGGATCCCGACTTAAAAAGCAGTTTATTTTCCATAGAAACATACACCTTTCCATCGCGTTGTTCTATGGTTAACCCTTTTCCTTCAAATGCTGTTAAAGCATTAGAAATTGCGTTTTTTAAATTTGTCATGGCTTGGTCTTTTGCAGAAATCAAAGCTTCAAGCTCTGCGATACGTTGGGCACGTTCTTGCATGTCTGCTTCGAGACGCATCAAGCGTTCATTCTCTGCAGCAAGTGCTTGTTCCTTAGCTTCGAGTTGTGCCAAAAGCTCTCTGTTTTTTTGGGCATTTTCTTCAATCGATTTTGAACTGTTTTGTTCAAGTGCTGTATAGGCCGCGTCCAAATTGTCGTATTTTTTTTGAAGTGCAGCAACCTCTTGCGTCAACCGATCACGCTCCGATTGAACTTCGTCATATGATGCTTGTAAGGTCACCAATTGTTGTTCTAGTTCTTTTTTCTGAAGCATTTCTTGATCGTTATTTCCAGATAATTCATCATAATCAGATTTAAGATTACTGTATTTACTTTCAAGTTCTTTATAAAGTTTAGAGGACACACATGAGGATGTCGTTAGTGTAATTACAGATAAAAAAATGAAACGTTTAAGCATAATTTTTATTTTTAGTGATTTAATTCTAATAATACAGGGCAGTGATCGCTATGGACTGCCTCCGATAGTATAACGGCTCTTTTTATTTTTTCTTTTAAAGGATTTGCAACTAAAGTATAATCTAAACGCCAACCTTTGTTGTTTGCTCTAGCATTGGCTCTGTAACTCCACCAGCTATATTGGTGAGGAGCTTTGTTCAATTCGCGAAAAGCATCAACAAAACCGCTGTTTAAAAAATCAGTCATCCAAGCACGTTCCTCAGGCAAAAACCCTGAGACATTTTTGTTACGTACTGGATCGTGAATATCTATAGCTTCGTGACAAATATTGTAATCGCCACAAATCACAAGATTGGGAATCTCTTTTTTTAATTTATCAATATAGATTTTTAGCAGATCCATGTATTCAAATTTGTGTTCCAAACGCTGAATATTGGTACCTGATGGCAAATACATGCTCATTATAGAAACGCCTGAAAAGTCTGCGCGGATGTTTCGCCCCTCAAAATCCATAGATTCAATTCCAGTGCCAAAAACTACATTTTCTGGTTTTGTTTTAGACAAAATCGCAACTCCACTGTATCCTTTTTTTTGAGCACTAAACCAGTAGTTATAAGCGTATCCTGCTGACTCAAAAAGACTCAAGTCCAGCTGATCTTCTTGTGCTTTTATTTCTTGTAAACAAACCACATCTGGATCGGTTGCGACGAGCCATTCCAAAAAACCTTTTTTTAGTGCTGCTCGGATTCCATTGACGTTGTAGGAGACTATTTTCATAGAATGGATTGATATTTTAGCTAAAGTAATTAAAGCCTTACTTTTACACTAAATAATTTTTAGAGTTTTATAGAAAACTATCAACAAAATATTTTTATCTTTTTTTAGTTTATGCTAAGCATGCACAGGTTCTACATTTCTGTACTTTTATTTTCATGTTCTTATGTCATGGCACAAGGAACAAAAGGCTTGTTTCAAACAAAAAAAATACAAACCGATAATTCTATTGTTTTGGATAGTGTGAGTATCAATCCGTCTTATTTTAAGGTTTTGGATGCCAACGGTAAAGTACTTGATTCGACGCTATACTCGATAGATTTCAAAAAAGCTGTTTTAAGATTTGAAGATGCTTCTATTGTTACAGATTCCGTAGAGGTATCTTATTTAAATTACCCTGATTTTTTAACAAAGACCTACAAACAGATAGATGAATCTGTGATTGTAAATTCCTCAGGTACATTGCGTCAATTGTATCAATTGTCTGAACCCAACAATAACCAAGATATCATTCCATTTGATGGGCTGACGACCTCTGGTAGCATTGCTCGAGGTGTTACTATTGGCAACAATCAAAATTCTGTATTGAACAGCGAATTAGACTTGCAAATTAGTGGTAAAATAAGTGATAAAATTACCCTTAGAGCGTCTATTCAGGATGCCAATATACCTCTTCAGCAAAGTGGGTATTCTCAGCGTTTAGATGAGTTCGATCAAGTTTTTATAGAAGCTTTTACAGATCAGTGGGCTTTACGGGCTGGGGACATCGATTTGGTAGATAACAACTCATATTTTGGGGCATTTTCAAAACGTGTCCAGGGGTTATCTGTAAATTCAACATTTAAACACCAAAATGCGACAACAACAGCTTTTGCCTCTGGGGCATTGGTACGCGGGCAGTTTGTGACGAGTCAGTTTGTTGCACAAGAAGGTAACCAAGGGCCGTACAAGCTTAAAGGGCCAAATAACGAATTGTTTGTTTTGGTTGTTTCTGGAAGTGAAACAGTTTATGTAAATGGTGTAGCTCTTGAGCGTGGTGCGACAAAAGATTACATAATTGATTATAATGCAGGAGAAATTATTTTTAACCCAACTTATCCCATCACTTCGGAAATGCGTATTACTGTTGATTACCAATATAGTGAGCGTAACTATACAAGATTTGTTGGCTATGCGGGTGCCAAATATAATTCTGAACATTTAAAATTAGGAGTGTCATTTTACAACGAAAATGATTTAAAAAATCAACCACTTCAGCAAAATCTAAATTCAAATCAGGCAGAAGTATTGGCCAATGCAGGTGATGACTCTTCCCTTATGATTGCTCCTTCTGAAACTCCAGCAGAGTTTAGTGAAAATAGAATTTTATACAAAAAGGAAGTCGTTGGGGGCGAGGAAGTTTATGTGTTTTCGAATAATTCTGAAGATAATTTATTTCAAGTCAATTTTTTGTTTGTAGGTGAACAACAAGGAGATTATGAATTGTCAAATTCAAGTACAATTTCGAATATTTATGCCTATGTACCACCAATTTCAGGGCAAAAACAAGGTAGTTATGCGCCTATTGTTCAATTGGTAGCGCCAGTGCAATTGCAACTAGCAGTTTTGAATGGCTCATATGTTCCAAGTGAGAAAACAATGATAGATTTTGAATTGGCAACAAGTAAAAATGATTTGAATTTATTTTCTTCAATTTCGGATGATGATAACGATGGTCTTGCTGCTCGATATGCTTTAAATCAACATGTATTCAAGACTCAAAAAGGGTGGCAAATGCGTGTTGCTTCTGAGCTTGACTATATCCAAAAGAATTTTAGAAATTTGGAGGTTTTATACAACCCAGAATTTAATCGTGATTGGAATTTAGAACAACCTACAGGGAATCAAATTGTAGCGAATTTTGGGGATCAATCATTGATAACTGCTGGGACAACTTTTAGTGATGCCAATTTAAATCAAATAGACTATCAATTTCAGCACCTCAATTTTTCAGAGGAGTTTAATGGAAACCGTCATATTTTAAATTCAAAACTAGGCCTCAAAAATCTTGAATTTAGAACTTATTCGAGTATTTTGAATACTGATGGGACTCGTTCAAAATCTACATTTTTTCGTTCACTTTCTCAACTCAAATATGATGTAGGATCGTTTTGGCCTGGTATAAAATTTTCCACTGAGCAAAACGAAATTACGCAACACCCCACAAATGAATTGGATCTTCAAAGTCAAAAGTTTAGTGCATACGAAGCATTTGTGGGAATAGGCGATTCTACAAACGTTTTTTTAAAAGTAGGATACATCAAGAGACTCAATGACAGTGTGCAGAGCAACCAACTCAAACGTATCAATACCTCGGACACCTATTATTTGAATACACAAGTCGTTAAGAATCAAAATTCCAATTTAAGTGTGTATGCCAATTATCGCGTGTTTAGACCTGAAGATGAGCAGAAAGCGCAACAAAAAACACTTAATTCGCGATTGTTTTTTGGTCAAAAGTTTGCCCAAAATTTGGTGCAGTGGCAAACGGTTTATGAAACCAGTTCTGGACGACTTCCTCAGCAGGAATTTACCTATGTTGCTGTTGAACCAGGACAAGGTAGTTTTGTTTGGTTCGATTATAATAATAACGGTATTCAGGAACTTGAAGAATTTGAAGTCGCTCAGTTTCAAGATCAAGCAGCTTATATTCGCGTACTTTTGCCCAACCAAGTTTATATACGAACACATCAAAATCGTCTGAGTCAAACCCTTACTTTTGATCCTATTCAATGGCGTGGGTCTTCTGATAAAACCAAAAGTTTTTGGTCTCATTTTTATAATCAAACTACTTTTTTGATAGACCGAAAGCAACGCAATGTAGGTCAAAATATAAGTTTGAATCCATTTCAATCCAATTTTGAAGACCAATTGGCATTGCAGTCCAATTTTCGCAATCAATTGTTTTTTAATAGAGGGAAGCAATATTATACAGTATCCTATATTTTCTCTGGTTCTGAGCTACAGAATGTTCTTTCTTTTGGAACTATTGCCCAAAAAGGATATGCTCATCAATTAAATTTTACCCATAAGATTCAACAACAATGGCTTTTGAATCTTCAAGCTAATTTTGATAATAATAAGTCTGAAAGCGAAAACTATTCTTCCAAAAATTTTGATTTGGATGAGTTTTCATTGTACCCTAAAATTTCATATTTATTGGACGATAACAAACGTTTTGATGTTTTTTATCAATTCCAAAATTTGGACAATTTGATTCGTGCTAAAGAACAATTAAAACAACATAAATTGGGTGTTTCTGCAATGATGACTAAAAATCAAAAGGCATCTGTGTCAGCCGAGTTCAACTATTTTTCAAATATTTTTCAAGGCGATGCAAATACTCCAGTTGCTTATCAAATGATGGAAGGACTTCAGCCGGGCACAAACTTTACTTGGTCATTGATTGCTCAAAAAAAACTGACAAAATATTTAGATTTAAACCTCAATTATTTTGGGAGAAAAAGTGAAAACAGCCGTACAATTCATACGGGAACCGTTCAACTCAAGGCCTATTTTTAGCTTTTTGTTTGGTATAGTTTTTGTTATATGTGAGCTGTAATTTAAATCTACCTACTATGAAAAAACTACTGTTATTCCTTCTTGTTTTAAGCTCAATTCAATTCTCAATTGCCCAAACTGAAACTCAATTACCAAAAGATATTTCTGAGCGTCGACATGAATTAAAATTAGATGCTATTAAGCTTTTATCTATTCCTGCTATAGAATTGAATTACGAATATATCAAAGATGTCAATCAAGGATTTGGTGCTACTTTACTCATAAATATGGACGATGAAAATTATTTTGAAAAATTTTCTTTCTCCCCATACTTTCGTTTTTATTTCAATACCAGTCAAGAATATGGAGCCAAAGGTTTTTTTGTTAAGGCATTTACCTCGTTTTATTCTGGAAGAGATTTAGATTATTTTCTTGAAGAACAAAGGGACGATTATTTTGATATCGCCATTGGGTTTGCTGTTGGTCAAAAACTCATCAATCGATCTGGATTTGTCTTTGAATATTTTATAGGAGCTGGCCGTAATCTTTTGGAAAATTCTGATGAAACAATGATGGCTAAATTTGGCGTAAATGTTGGCTACCGTTTCTAAGAAATGTAATTATCGCTTTAAAGTAAAATGAGATCTAAATTGTTTTTCTATACCGTTTTCATCAAAATAAGTCACTAAAAACCAGTAATCGTTTGTAGGCAGCAATGTGTTGTTATAAGTGCCATTCCATCCAGAACCCGAGGTTTTAAATTGTTTGAGGAGTTTTCCAAAGCGATCAAAAATAGAGATGAGTCCAGTTTGATTTTTCAGACATTTTATAGTCCAAAAATCGTTGTATCCATCACCATTTGGTGTGAAAAATTTAGGATAAGATAGTACTGTTACTTTGGATTCAGGTTCATTACTACAGCCATCGGCATCTCTTACTTTTACAATATGTTCTTGACACCCAACTACGTTTTGAAAAACGGAATTACTTTGCCAACTACCTCCATCCAATTGGTATTCATAATTACCACTACCTCCTGTAACAGTCACTTCAATCATTTGATTTGAGGCAAAAGGTTCAGAGGTGTTTTCTGTAGCTATTGAAAGAGTATTTATTGGATTGACATTAATAGTTTCAGTAGTTGTATTTGCACATTGTCCAGGGTCTGGAGTAAACGTATATATTGTCGTTACCAAATTATTTACCGTTGATGGAGACCAACTTCCCGAAATATTTTCTTTAGAAACTGCAGGAAGTGATGCAGTAGTTTCACCAATACATATATCATCAATTTGAAACGTTGGTGTTGTTTGTTGTAAAACCGTAATTTCAATCGTTGTAGGAACTACACATGTGCCACTACTCGGGGTAAAAGTATATTGCGTTGTTGTTGTATTGTCAATGGTTGGAGGATTCCAAGTTCCTGTTATACCGTTGTTTGATGAAGGTAATGGCGATACAGGATCACCAATACATATATCTGCAACAGGGTCAAAAGTTGCTTTAATTATCGGATTCACCACGACTTGAACAGGCGCAGGAGTTGAGGCACATTGCCCAGCATTAGGGGCAAAAGTGTAATCTGTAGTTGTTGTTGGATCAAATGCAGGACTCCAAGTTCCCGTTACGCCATTAATATCTGTCGGGAGTAATGGACTTGAATCGCCCTCGCAAATAGGGTTAATTGGGTCAAATGTTGTTGTGATGATAGGGTTTACTACGACTTGAAGTGTAGTCGGAGTTGCACATTGTACATCAGGGGTAAAAGTGTAATCTGTAGTTGTTGTTGGATCAAACGCAGGACTCCAAGTTCCTGTTACGCCATTAACATCTGCTGGGAGTAATGGATTTGAATCGCCCTCGCAAATAGGGTTAATTGGGTCAAATGTTGTTGTGATGATAGGGTTTACTACGACTTGAAGTGTAGTCGGAGTTGCACATTGTACATCAGGGGTAAAAGTGTAATCT
>JAQWFW010000018.1 GCA_029238515.1 Flavobacteriaceae bacterium
CCAGCAGGAGATGGTTGGGATGGGACGTATAATGGGCAACCCATGCCAACAAGCGACTATTGGTTTACCCTGGAGTACAACGACCTCAAGACAGGACAACCCAAACAACTCAAAGCACACTTTAGCTTGAAACGGTAATAAATTTTACCGTTTTATTGTTACATTTGACATATAATTCATAATCCCAAATTATGAAACACCTACGTTTTCTTACAGTGTTGTGGCTATTTCCTTTTTTAAGTTATGGGCAGATTATTGACGTAAACAGCAGCGCTGATGCGGAGTCTTCTTATGCTCCGGAACAGCTAGTCAAAGATATTCTAATCGCAAGTGCTTGCAGTCAAGTAAGTGATTTTACAGATCAAGTAAAAGGCACCCCCTCAAATTTAACAACAAAAAGTTACGGCTATTTTAAGAAGCCAGCTGGAAGTTCATTTCCTTTTGATCAGGGGATTGTACTCACTACAGGAGCTGCTTATCCAGCAGGGAATTTAAGTAATGGTAACTTAATAAGCCATAGTAATCAAATTCTAGGCGATACAGATTTAGAAAATGCATTAGGTGTAGGAAATACTTTTGATGCGACTTATTTTAAATTTCAATTTATACCACAAGTCAATGAAATTAGCTTTCGCTACATTATGGCTTCTGAGGAATATGATGGTGCAACGGAATGCCAATATGCCGATAGTTTTGCGTTTTTGCTACGAGAAGTGGGTACACCAAATTATACAAACCTAGCTATTTTGCCTGATGGCACCCCCGTTAGTGTTACAAATATTAACAACTCCTTACTTATAAATAACACCCCCCCTGATAATTGCGATAACAACATAGCATTTTTTGATGGTTATAATCCTAACACAACAAATTATGGGGGCCATACAAAAGTATTGACCGCAAAATCTGCAGTGACGATGGGAACGACTTATGAAATCAAACTCGTCGTTGCCGATCAAGGAGATAGTGCATATGATTCAGCTATATTTTTAGAAGCAGGAAGTTTTAATATTGGTGGAGATTTAGGGCCAGACCAAACCATAGCCAATGGAAATCCAGGATGTGTTGGAACGCCCATAACTTTAGACGCACAACTGAATAATACAGGGCTTACATTCACATGGTATAAAAATGGGGTTATTATTCCTGGAGCTTACTATTCAACTTTAGATGTGACTATGGATGGCACCTATAAATTTACAGCGAGTTCAGGAACTGGTGGGTGTACAGCCACAGACGAGGTGGTTGTCGAATTTGCTATTCCCCCAATCATTGATCAATCTCCAGAAGATATTTTAATGTGTGATACGGACGATGATTTGATTGTACCCTTTGATTTTACCGCAAATGAGGCGTTGGTTTTAGGCAGTCAGGCTGCGGCTGATTTCATCATCACGTATCATAAAAGTCAAACAGAAGCTGAAGGGAATTTGTCTCCCTTAGCAATCCCTTATTCCAACACACAGCAACACGAGACCATATGGTTGCGTATTGCGGATACAACCCAAAGTTGTTATAGAGTCACAAGCTTTGACATTGAGGTACAAAGACAAGCGGTAGCCAACACGCTAAGTGATTATGAGTTGTGCGATGACACTTCTGACGGTGATGACACCAATGGCATTACTACCTTTGATTTGACCACTAAAAATCCAGAACTTTTGGGGACACAACCTTCGTCGGATTTTAAGATTACCTATTACAATACACAGGCGGAGGCCGATGCAGGCACAGCAGGGACAGAGCTCAACACGACACTTCAAAACACGTCTGATCCTCAAACGGTTTATGCACGAATAGAGAATAGCAACAATGCCAATTGTTATGATACGACATCACTTGTACTTAAGGTGAATCCATTGCCTGTAGTAATTTCAGAAGTAACCTTAAAACAATGTGACACAGATACAGATGGGTTTATTTCATTTAATTTAACTCAAGCTAATATTTTGATTTCCCAAAACCATACACAAGAAGTTTTTACATTTTACGAGACATTAACGGATGCTGAAGCTGATGTAAGTCCAATAGCCAATGTTACAGCATATACAAACCAGACAGTAACCAATGATGTGGTCTATGCTCGAATAGAAACCAATAAAGGATGTCACCGAACCGCAAAAGTAAAATTGCTTGTTGGCGCAACACAATTAAGCAATACATTTCATTTGAATTATGAAGTATGCGATGATAAACTAGTAGATAATGATGACACCAACGGCGTAGCGGCATTTGATTTTAGTGATGCGACGGCACAAGTGATGGCACAACTTCCACAAGGGCAAAATTTAACGGTTACTTACTATGAAACAGAGGCCGATGCACTTGCAGAGCTGAACCCTATTCCAGACATCGCAAACCACAGAAATATAAATGCTCCAGGAACTCAAAACATTTATGTCCGTGTAGATAGTGATGATTTAAATGCTTGTCTTGGACTCGGTCACCACATCACATTGAAAGTAAGTCCATTGCCACAAAAACAAACGATTCCCAATTATGTTTTATGTAGTGATACCAATACAGCTAGTTTCGATTTGGGAACTATATCATCGGCAGTTCAAGGCAATCAAACAGAAAAACTCCACATTACTTACCATTTAAATGAGCAAGATGCTATAAACAATGTCCCCATATCAAATCCACAAACTTATACCAATATTTCAAATCCACAAACTGTATTTGTTCGAGTACATTATGACCCGAATAATAATCAACAACTAGATCAAGGAGAATGTGTACGTACCGATATTAGTTTTGATTTGCAGGTGAACTCAAACCCTCATGTAAGCAAACCTGACCCTATTAAAGAATGTGGAACTAGTTTCAATTCCATATTTGATTTGACACAAAGAGAAGCATAAATTACGATTGGGGACACTACCATACAATTGAATTATTTCGACACTATGGTTGATGTGAATAACAACACCCCAATTGTAAATCCAACTCAATATACTTCAAGCCAACAATACAAAACTGTTTATATTTTGGCGGAAGGTCAAAATAAGTGTACTAAATTAGTCGAATTGGATTTGGAAATTATTTTATATGATAACTTCAACACTTCACCTACGGCTATAGAAGAATGTGAAGTTGACAATGATGGTTTTGATGCTTTTGATTTGACCATTAGAGAATCAGAAATCTTAAATAAATTGGATGCAACAAAGTATGAGTTTACATATTACGAATCCAAAAATGATGCTGATCAAGGAAATACAAATAATATAAAAACGCCCACCAATTTCATCAATACTAAGAAATTCAATCAAACAGTTTATGTGCTTGTGAAACCCAAAGCCAACGACTGTTTTCAGGTTCTTCCTTTGGAAATCATTGTTAATCAAGTTCCAGAGATTGATATTGATGACCGTTATTTAATATGTTTTGATGCAGCAAATCAACTCGTACATCCGAAAGGGAACACAGCTTTGACCATTCCGCCAATTGATACAACTTTAGGCACTAAAGATTATAGTTTTCAATGGTATGCGGGAACAGAAACCGAGGTTCAAAACGACCCCAATGCAGTCATTCTTCTAGGGGAGACAAGTCCAAAGTTTAATCCTGTAAAAGCAGGAAATTATACCGTTGTTGCTACCAATAAAACAACCTTATGTAGGATTTCTGCAAGTACAATTGTAATTGAATCATTCCCGCCAGAGTCTATCACCACAAAAATTTTACACCCTGCCTTTACAAGCCCAAATGAAGTGCAAGTAGATGTCAAAGGAAGAGGAGACTATGAATATGCTCTTGACGAAGGTCCCTGGCAAAAGGATCATATTTTATCTAATGTACATTACGGAATGCATACCATTAGTGTTCGTGATCGATTTGGTTGTGCAATTGAAACACTGAAAATTAACATTATTGATTACCCAAAATATTTCACTCCAAATGGAGATGGATACCACTACACATGGAATATTAGCAGCTTAAGGCATCAAGCTAACGCAAAAATTTATATATTTGACAGATATGGTAAATTGCTTAAAGAAATAAGGCCTTCGGGTGAGGGTTGGAATGGTACTTTTAATGGTCAGCCAATGCCAACCAGCGATTATTGGTTTTTGGTAGAATACTATTCTCAATCTTCTAAAGCCTTAAATCAGTTTAAAGCGCATTTTACTTTGAAAAGATAGAACTAAATGAAATTAACCAAAAAAATCACCTTTTTGCTCGTCCTATGTTTCTCTATTCATGGACTTCAAGCCCAAGAAGGAATACCGATATATTCAGATTATTTGACCGATAATTACTATTTGATACACCCATCAATGGCTGGGGTAGCCAATTGTAATAAAATACGTTTGACTGGAAGACAACAATGGTTTGGTCAGGAAAATGCACCAAGTTTACAAACCTTGAGTATCAATGGGCGAATTGGAGATTCACAATCTGGAATTGGGGCTATTGCCTTTAATGACAAAAATGGGTATCACTCTCAAACAGGAGCTTATTTGACTTATGCACACCATTTGATGTTCTCTAGAAATACGATCGATTTAAATATGCTGTCTTTTGGATTAAGTGCTGGAATGATGCAGTACAAGTTGGATGAGACTGCTTTCGTCGAGTTCGACCCTATCATTGCAGGAATAGAACAAAGTGCAACTGACTTCAATGTTGACTTTGGATTCTCGTATCATTTGATTAATTTCTATGCCCACGCAACCATTAAAAATTTGCTTAAAAATGAAGGTGTGAACATCAATGAGCAAGGTGTTAGTTATGATAATTTAACAACGTATCTTTTTTCTGCTGGTAATGTATTCTCAAAATTTGGTAGCGACTGGAGTTTTGAACCTTCAATTTTATATGCTTATAAAGACGCCACGAAAGAATCATTTATTGACGCAAATTTTAAAGCATACCGTGATTTTGACTTTGGTTCTATTTATGCTGGAGTTTCATACAGAAGAAGTTTTGATGGCGCAGAATTCATTGACGGAAATACTATAAGTAGCCAAAAACTTCAATATTTTACACCACTTCTTGGGATAGAATACAATAATTTCATGTTTGCTTATACTTATTCTTATCAAGCCAATTCAATTGTTTTGGGCAATGGCGGATATCATCAACTCACCTTAGGATTCAATTTCGGATGTCGAAAAGAGAAGTATGATTGTAATTGCCCTAGTGTAAATTAGAAATTAGTCTAATTTTTGGATACTTGTTTTTTTCCAACGCATCAAATTGGCCATAACTTCTCGCGATCCATTAGTAAAAAAAGAATGCTCAGCAGAAGATGTTTTTGTGTTTAAAAGATTATTCTTTTGAAGTACAGATGCTGTTTGTCTTGCGATTGCTAGGCCAGACTCTATAATTGTAATTTCTTCGGGTAAAATTTTCTTGAGTATAGGATTTAAAAAATGATAGTGTGTACACCCCAGTACCAAACAATCGATATTGGCATCAAGCATTGGGGTTATGTATTTTTGGAGCAATTGTTTCATCTCCATCGAATTTAGAGCTCCTGCTTCTATAAGTTCTACAATACCGATACCTTCTTGTTCTACTACTTTAAGATCTTTGGTATAACGTTGCGAAGTTTCATGAAACAATGCACTACTTAGGGTTCCTTTTGTGGCTAAAATCCCAATGGCATTTGTTTTTGTATTAAATGCTGCTGGTTTTATAGCAGGTTCAATCCCTATAAATGGGACTTGATAATTTTTGCGTAAGTAAGCAATAGCATTAGTGGTTGCTGTATTACAAGCGACGACAACGATTTTCGCTCCCATGCCAAGCAATAACTCCGTATTTATTATGGAGCGTTTTAGAATTGCTTCTTTCCCTTTTGTGCCATAAGGCGCATATTTTGCATCTGAAATATATAGCGTAGATTCTGAGGGTAAAAGTGCGTTAATTTCTTTCCAAATAGAAAGCCCTCCAGCTCCAGAATCAAAAATACCTATGGGTTTTGTGCTCATATGTACAAAAATAAAAAAGCTGCTCACATTGGAGCAGCTTTTCAAAAAGTATTTTATAAAGTCTTAGAACCCTAGCTCTGCTTTTACATCTGCAAGAAGATCTTTCCCATTGGCCATGATGACTCCTTGACCTTGAGAAGAATCAAGAATGTAATCAAAACCTTGTGCGTTTCCAACTTTCAGAATTGCATTTTTGGCTTTTTCAGTGATAGGTCTCAAAAGGTCCAATTCTTTTTTCTGCAAATCCTGCTGTGCTTGAGCTTGGTACTGGCGTATACTTTGTTCCATACTCTGTACTTCTTGAAGACGTTTTCCATTTTCTTCATCAGTTTTTGTGGAAGATTCTGCATCGTATTGCGTAATCTTATTTTGCAACTCAGTAGCCATGGCTTGAATATCTGTTTCGTAGGTTTTAGCCAATTTTTCTAATTCAGATTTTGCACTTTTCATGTCAGGCATAGATTCAACTAATTCCTGTGTATTGATGTGTGCAACTTTGGATTGTGCTTGAGCGTTAAAGCTAAATGCTATGATAAGTGTTGCTGTTAAGAGTAGGTTTTTTAAATGTTTCATTTTTCTAGTTATATTAAAATTTACTTTCTATTGTTTTTGATACTATCGCGTCTGCGTTTTTGTGCTTCTAGTTTTGCTTTTCGCTCCGCTAAAATACGTTTTTTCTTTTCTTCCAAAGCTTTTTTTCGTGCTTCTCTATCGTTTGTGACTTCATCTTTTTTGTTATCACTTTTAAGGTTTTTCTTTCCTTCAGTTTCGTTAGTTTCGCCCTCAGGATTTTTGTCCTCTTTTGTTTGAATCTTGTTTAACTTTTCAGCACGGGCTTTTTCTCTAGCTTCTTTTGCTCTCTGTTTTTTTTCTTCAATTTCTTTTTTTCGAGCTGCGCGTTTTGCTTCTAGTTCTTCTTTTCTTTTAGCTAATGCTTCTTTGCGTTTTGCATTGCGCTCGTCAATCAATTTCTGACGCTCGTCTTTGTCTGTATCTACTTCAACAATATTTTCTTCTTCTTCAGCAGCTTTGCGTTCTTTTTTATTTTTTACTTGCTCGCGTTTTGCACTTCTGTTTATAGTCCGCAGAACTTGTTCGCTTATGTCGTATCGGTCTGCGGAGTACAACATGACAACATCTGCAGATTTGTCAAAAATAAAGTCAAATTTTTTGGTTGTAGCAATTTCTTGAACTGCTGCAAATATTTGATCTTGAATGGGTTGAATAAGTTGTTTTTTTTGAATCATCAAATCACCATTTGGGCCAAATCGTTTTTGTTGATAATCTAAAATTTCATTTTCGATAATTTGAAGATCTTCTTCTCGTTCTTCGATAAGCTCATTGGTTAGTAAAACACGTTCGTTATTAAGTTGTGTTTTTTGAGTTTCTAAAACTGCAAGGCGTTGTTCTACTTCTGTTTTCCATTGTTGAACTTTGGCTTCCAATTGGCTTTGAGCAGTTTGGTACTCGGTAATATTTTCTAAAATATATTCTGTATCAATATAACCAATACGAACACTACGTTGAGCGTGTGCGTACATACTGGTTAAAGCCAGCAAAAGTACTACAGTAATGGTTTTTAGAGCTCTCAAGGAGAGGATATTTTTTTTTAAATACGTCATATCGTTTTGATTTCGGAATTTAGACTTAAGGTTTCCAAATTAACGAAATTAATTTTAATTTATTTTAATTCAAGAACATTCAATGAAATTATCATGCCAATAATTAAAATTGTTGTCCAAGAATGAAATGAGTTTCCCATCCATTTTTTTGTGTCTCGCCTGGAATAGGATCAAATCCATGTCCAAAATCGATACCCAAAAGTCCAAATGCAGGCATAAATAAGCGAATACCTAGTCCTGCAGAACGTTTGATGTTGAATGGGTTAAAGTCTTTAAAATCATTGTATGAAGATCCGCCTTCCAAAAATGCTAATGCGAAAATCTTTGTTTGTCCTTTTAATGTTATAGGGTGTCTCAGCTCTAAAGAGAATTTGTTATAAATACTCCCTCCGTCTTGGCTTGATAAAGTTTGATTTGGATAACCACGAAGGGCAATTGCCTCACGGCCATCCAATCTATAGGTAACCATACCATCTCCACCCAAAAAGAAGCGTTCAAAAGGAATAACTCCCCGGTCATTGTTATATGCCCCTAAAAAGCCAAATTCAAATCTTGGCCTCAGCACCAATTTGCCTTTAATTCTGGTGAACCAATCTCCTGTAAATTTAATTTTATAAAATTCTAACCACTTGAAACGTTCTTGATCAATTTCACTAATACGATCGCTTGCAGCAGTTCGTTCTACAATATCATTGTCATCCGTGGAAGTACTTAATTCACGGATGCGGTCTATTTTTTCTTGGCGCTCATTTTTCAGAGCGGTATAATCCACTCCATTTACAGCAGAGTAGGGAAATGTGGCTTTTGCCGATAAACTAAAATTTGAACCACCTTCTGGATAGATAGGGTCGTTAAAGGTGTTATTTCTGCTCAAACCAATAGTATATGCAAGGTTATTTGCGCTTCCGTCACCAAATGTAAATAGCCCCGTATTGTAGTTGTTGAGGTCATAATATTGGTAGCTTAAATTTTGAGAAAGAACAAAATAGTCATCTGGAACAGTAAGTTTTTTGGCAATTCCAAGACTCAGTCCTGTAATATTAAAACTTCTATCCTTATCTGCTGATCTTGTAGCTCTATCGAAAAGGTATTGCTTGGTTTGCGAAATTGAGGTAGAAAATTGAACAGGTTTTTTACCTCCTAACCACGGCTCGGAAAACGAAAAACTATAAGTTTCAAAAAAGCGGCTTGCCTGTAATCTTAACGAAAGACTTTGACCATCACCCATGGGGACAGGGGTATATGCTTCTTTATTAAAGAGATCTTTTACAGCAAAATTATTGAACGACAAACCAAGTGTACCAATAAATCCGCCACCACCATAGCCACCTTGAAGTTCAATTTGACTTGATCCTTTTTCAACCACACTATATTCTACGTCGAGTGTTCCGTCGTTAGGGTTTACATTTTTTAAATCTGGAGAAATCTCTTGCGCATCAAAAAAGCCCAATTGACCAAGTTCACGTAAGGTTCTTACCACGTTACTTTTGCTGTACAATTGACCAGGGCGTGTACGCAATTCACGGTATACAACGTGGTCGTTAGTTTTGTTGTTCCCTTTGACTGAAACATTTTTGAAATAAGCAGGTTTGCCTTCTATAACCCTAATTTCCATGTCAATCACATTTCCATCAGCACTAACTTCGACAGGTGTGATGGTCGAGAACAAATACCCATTGTTTTGGTATAAGTTTGTGAGGTCAAAAGCATCTGGATCGCTGCTGTCTGCAATTCGTTTTTCGAGCTCTACTCCATTGTAAGTGTCTCCTTTTTTGATTTTTAAAACTTGGTTTAACTGTTCATCAGAATAGATGGTATTCCCCAAAAAGTTGATATTCCCGTAGGTGTATTTTTCGCCTTCTTCAATGTTGATATTTAGGGTAACTGTTTTATCGTTATTAATGATTAATGAATCGGAAATAATACGTGCATCTCGAAACCCTTTTTCTTTGAGTTTATCTACAACACTTGTAAGATCTTCTTTGTAATCGGCTTGGATGTATTTTGAGCGCTTAAGAAAGTTAACAAGGTTTTTTTGTTTGGTATTCTTCATGGCTTTACGCAGACGTTTACTGCTTATTTTTTCGTTGCCAGAAAATATAATTTTTTTGATTTTAACCTTTTCACCTTTGTCGATGCGTATTTGCATATTGACACGCGATTTTTCTACAGAATCAATAACCTTGGTAGTACTGATTAATGTTTTTGCATTCAGAAATCCTTCTTTTCGGTATTTGTTTTCTAAGTAGTATTTTGTTGTAGTGATTAAATTTTCGGTGACTTTGGTCCCAGGCGTAAGCTTGTTTTCAGCAATGATTTCATCGATCTTTCCTTTTTTAATTCCAGATATTTTCACCTCTTTGAGTTCAGGCAAGTCATCCAATTGAATTTCTAGGTAAACCTGATTGCCTTCAATTTTTGAGATGTATACATCAATGTTTGAAAACAGATTTGAATCCCATAACTTCTTGATGCCGTCGCTAATTTTTGTTCCTCCTGGTATGGTGACGGTTTCTCCTTTGATGAGCCCAGAGTAGGTTACAATGGTTTCCGCGCCATACACTGTCTCTCCTTTGACACTAATGTCGGCGATGGTATAATCCTTTCTTTTAGACATATCCAATGCCTGTCCATGAGCAGTATTGCTCATGAAAATCATTATGCAAGCAATTGTATTAAGTAATCTGTAGGTGCGTTTAGTTAAGCTGTTCACTTGTTTTTCCAAATCTTCGTTCTCTTTTTTGGTAACTGGCAATGGCTTTGTGCAGATCTTCTTCACAAAAGTCTGGCCAAAATATATCCGTGAAATATAGTTCGGCGTAAGCAATTTGCCACAAAAGGAAATTACTTAGACGTTGTTCACCACTGGTTCTTATGAGTAAATCAACGTCTGGTAAATTTCGGGTGTAAAGATGCTGATTTATTACCGATTCATCAATTTTTTCAGTAGAAATTATATTATTTTTAATTTTTTCTCCAATTTTTCTTACCACATGAGTTAATTCATCTCTAGAACCATAGCTTAATGCAAGGTTTAATGTCATTCTAGAATTTGATTTTGTGGCCTCAATTACATGCATTAGTTCGTTGTGAACTTTTTTAGGAAGGGTGTCAATGTTTCCAATTGCATTTAATCTAATATTGTTTTTTTGAAGTGTGTTCATTTCTTTTTTAAGTGAAGAAATCAACAGCCGCATAAGGGTCTTTACTTCTAGTTTTGGGCGTTTCCAGTTTTCGGTGGAGAAGGCATAAAGTGTAAGGTGTTCGATGCCCAATTTTGCACAATTTTCTACGGTTGTTCGTACTGCTTTTGTTCCATTTTCGTGTCCGAAAGCACGGATTTTACCTCTGGATTTTGCCCAACGGCCGTTGCCGTCCATTATGATGGCAATATGCTTCGGCAAGGGGCGGTTTTGTATGTCAATATTTTGATTCATCTAATAATCACAAAAGCAGGGGTTTATACCAAAAGTGTAAGTTAGTGTAAATCCACTAAACACATACCAATCTGTATTGTTAAGGTTTCCAAAGCGAAATCTTTTTAGTTCTTTCGTATCTGGAACGTTGCCGTCCAATTCATCAGAAAAAGTATAACGTGCTCCAATTTCTATTCCAAAAATCAAATGCTCTGTAAGCGTGGCTTTGAGTCCAAGAGCAATAGGAATACCGTACGCATTGCTTCTTGTTTTTTCCGAAATGAGCCTGTTCCCGTTGTAATAAAAATTAGGATGGTTGAGCATACTCACGCCGGTGTAAATATAAGGGCTAAAATTGAAACTTCTCCTGTGCAAGTCAAAATCTAAAAATGTAAACTCCATTCCTGCAGAAATTTCTAATGATTGGGCATTGAAATTGTAGCCACGAGCTTTTCGTTTAGGATCGCTCGAGCCATAATCGTTACCAAATAGCGTCGTATAAACTACACTTGCCCTGTATGAATGTCTTGGGCTTCTGTTCCATCGTACAATTCCGCCAAAAGCAACTTTTTTTGGGGCTACAAATGTCGTTGAACCTACATCGCCAATGACGTTTGATCCGCCTCCAAAAACACCAACTTCATAAATCTGAGCATTGCCCAAAGGGATACTTAGTATAAAAATTAGTGTGAAATAAACTGTTCTCATGGATTGTCAAATGAGTGCAAATATAACAAAATTGAAATCGCTTCAAAACTGCTACGTTCTGATTAGGTTAAACTAAAAAAATACGAGAATATTGTTTAGTTTCTTTGGTCGGCACCCCAAAGTAGTTTTTTGCGAAGCGTTTCAATGAAAGTTCCGTCTTCAAGTTCAATCATTCTTATGGCATAAGGTGCTTTCTTGATGGTAATTCCAATAGTGCTCTTTAAAGAATTAATCCTAGAATCTAAAGACACCAAGTATTCGTTTTCACGACCGCTAACTTTCAGTCTAATTTCGCGTTGAGCAGAAATAACGAGTGGACGTGCATTTAGGTTGTGGGGAGCAATCGGGGTAAGAACCAAGCTGTCGGATTCTGGCATAATGACTGGTCCGCCACAACTTAAAGAATATCCTGTAGATCCTGTAGGCGTCGAAATAATAAGTCCGTCTGCCCAGTAGGATGTCAAGTATTCATCATCTAACCAAGTTTCAATACTGATCATGGATGTGGTATTTTTTCGGCTGACAGTAATTTCATTCAAAGCAAAATCTAAATCAAAATTGGTTTCTTCACGATCGGTATTTACAGACAATACGGAGCGTTTGGAAATACGGTATTTTCCTTCAAAAATTTGATCCAAAGCATCTACAATATTGTCTCTTTTAATGGTGGCCAAAAAGCCAAGTCGCCCTGTATTGATTCCTACAATAGGAATGCCTAAATCCTTGACGTGAGTGATTGCTCTAAGTATAGTGCCATCGCCACCAACACTTATGAGTAGATCGAAAGTAGAGTTTAAGGTTTTGAATGTCTCAAAGCCATAGCTGTCGATTTCTATTGTAGATTGTTTAAGAATCGAATCATAGAAATTATCTTCAACAAAAACAGCACATGATTTTTTGTTCAAATAATCGGAAAGCTGAACAATCGCCGAGTGCGATCGTTCATTAAATTCTGGTCCGTAGATTGCTATTTTCATAGTTGCAAAATTACAAATTTAAATAACGATCTAGGTATGCTGATCGATCTTTAAGTGTTTTGAGAAAACTATCGTCTTCATGGCCAGAAATTATGGTGTAGCCATATCTTCTAAAGGTTTCAAATATAGCACTCAGACCAGAGTTTTCAATTTTTATGGTGATTTGAGCCATATCATTTTTAATTCTCGAAACGAAAACCCCTAATACTTTTACATTATTAGACTCTACAATTTGACAGACTTCACTAAATGAATAATCATTGTAAGCTTTTTCTATGACAATAATTCCTCCAGCTTCCGAGAAGAAAGGGGTGTTTCTAAAGAGCGAAATAACATCAATTAATAGATAATACCCCAAATAATTGTTGTGTTCATCCAACACGGGCATAAGGTTCGAATCGTTGACGGCAAATGTATCTAAAACATCTAACCATATTGAAGATTGGCGCACAAAAAAACGTTCAATAGCGTAAAGAACATCTTTTATCTTTTCACCCCCATCGAAGCAATATACATCCGTTTCAGACAAGCACCCAATGTACTGGCCTTCCTTTTCGATAGGGATATGCGAATAGGTCAGCTGATTAAACACTTCTTGAAGTTCTTTTATCTCAGTGTCTACATCAAAAGGTCTAAGGTCGTTTATAATGTATTGATCTAGTGGCATAATTTGTTTTGTACGTAGATGCAAATTAATCAAAAATAATATACTTTAAGCGATGGACTTTGTATTTTTGCAATGAAATAAATCTTGTTATGACAAAGTTAAGTGTAAACATAAATAAAATAGCAACATTGAGAAACGCAAGAGGTGGCGATGTGCCCAATGTGGTTCAATTTGCCAAAGACGCACAAGAGTTTGGTGCTCAAGGGATTACAATTCATCCGCGACCAGACGAGCGCCATATTCGCTATCAAGATGCTTATGACTTGAAATCCGAAGTTTATACGGAGTACAATATAGAAGGAAATCCAATCTCGAAGTTTGTCGAATTAGTGACATCCATAAAACCTACTCAAGTGACGCTTGTTCCAGATGCAACAGATGCGATCACCAGTAATGCGGGTTGGGATTGTATCAAGCACCATTCATTTCTCTCAGAAATCATTAAGGAATTTAAAAATAATGGGATTCGAACTTCAATTTTTTTAGATCCAGATGTGCGTCAAGTTGAGGCAGCAAAAGCAACTGGAACAGATAGAATAGAACTCTACACCGAAAATTTTGCTCAACAATATAGGCTTGAAAATTTTGATGCAGTAAAACCTTATGCCGATTGTGCAATTCTTGCAGATGACCTAGCTATGGGTATAAATGCAGGCCATGATTTATCACTAGACAATATCAAATTCTTTAAACAGAATGTTCCAAATTTATTGGAAGTATCAATAGGACATGCGTTAATATCTGAGAGTCTTTACTTAGGCATAGAAAATGTCATCAACATGTATTTAGCACGATTGAAGTAATGAAGTTACATGCCAAAATATTTGGAGAAGGGATGCCTTTTATCATCTTACATGGATTTTTGGGTATGGGTGACAATTGGAAAACTCTGGGCTTACGCTTTTCAGGACTGGGTTATCAAATTCATCTAGTTGATCAAAGAAATCATGGACGAAGTTTTCATAGCAATGAATTTGACTATGAACTTTTGGCAAATGATTTGCATGAATATTGCAGTGAACATGCAATTGAAAAAAGTGTATTATTGGGTCATTCTATGGGCGGAAAAACAGCGATGCTTTTTGCGGCACTTTATCCAAATTTAGTTCATCAACTTATTGTGGCTGATATTGCGCCACGCTTTTATCCAGTACATCACGATGCTATTTTAGAGGGGCTTTCTTCACTAAATTTTTCACACATAAAAACGAGAAAACAAGCCGACGAGAAATTATCTGATCATATAGCTGAACTTGGGATAAGACAATTTTTATTAAAAAATTTATACTGGAGTACACCAGGTCAATTGGCCTTGCGCGTCAATTTGGAAGCGTTAAAGAATAATGTTTCAGAAGTTGGAGAAGCACTTCCAGTACATTTGAAAGTAGAGGCCCCTACACTTTTTATCCGCGGAGATCGATCTGAATATATTGGCCCTAACGATGAGCAGCAAATTTCAACGCAATTCCCAAATGCTTCAGTTCAAACTATTACCAATGCAGGGCATTGGCTTCATGCAGAAAACCCTGAAGCATTTTTTGCAGCAGTAGCCAACTTTTTAAGCTGATTTTCAATCCATTAAAATATTTGTACTCCACTAAAATTGTTGTACTTTTGCCACCCAATTTTTAATTCATTACAATGAATATTACAAGAGAAAACAAAGATGCCTTAAATGCGGTAGTAAAAATCGATATTGAAAAAACAGATTATGCTGAAAAAGTAGAGAAAATTCTTACGGACTACAGAAAATCTGCAAACATTCCAGGATTTAGAAAAGGGCAAGTCCCAATGGGCTTGGTAAAAAAACAATATGGCAAAGCCGTATTGGTCGATGAGGTAAATAAATTGCTTCAAGAATCTTTAGGGAAATACCTCAATGACGAAAAGCTTGATGTGTTAGGAAATCCACTACCAAAAGCACAAGACAATATTGATTGGGATGCTGATGCCTTTTCTTTTGAATTCGAAATTGGATTGAGCCCAGAGTTTGACATCAAACTAAAAGGGCGTAAAGCCATTACGCAGTACACTATTGTTGCCGACAATAAAATGGTTGATGATCAAATCAAAAATATACAGAAACAATATGGTCAGTTGATTTCTAAAACTGAAGTCACTGAAGGCGATGAGGTTACAGGTGTGTTTTTTAATGATGAAGCTGGGATAGAATCGACCACCACCATCACATTGGATAAGCTTAAGGGTAAGGCCAATCTTAAGAAATTTATTGGTGCCAAAGTAGGAGATATCATCACAGTAAAAACAAAAGGACTTTTTAAGGACACTCATGATTTGATGACTTATTTAAAAGTTGATCACGATGCTGCTCATGGTTTAGATGTACAACTAACATTTACAATTAATGAAGTCAATGAACGAGGGCTTGCAGATTTGGATCAAGAATTATTTGATAAGCTTTTTGGTAAAGACGTTGTAAAAACTGTGACAGAGCTCAAAGAGAAAATTAAAGCAGATGCTGAAAAACAATTTGTGCAGCAATCTGATCAGAAGTTATTAAATGACGTCACCGAGTACTTGGTCGATCATACAAAATTTGATTTACCTGCTGAGTTTCTACAAAAGTGGTTACAGACTGTTGGCGAAGAACCTATGGATGAAGCTCAAGCTAAAGAAGAGTACGAAAAATCTGAAAAAAGTATGCGCTATCAACTCATCGAAAGCAAGCTTATAGTAGACAACAATCTTCAAGTAAATTTTGAGGAATTGAAAGCTTATGCGGCTGAGATGATTAAAGGGCAAATGGCTCAATTTGGACAACTGAACCCCTCCGATAAAGAAGTAGAAGATATTGTGGCACGCGTACTGTCCAATCAAGATGAGGTAAAGCGAATGTCTGAGCAATTAACTAGTCAAAAATTGCTCACATTTTACAAAGAAAATGCGAAACTAAAATCAAAAGAATTGAATTATGATGCTTTTGTAAAAGAAGTTTATGGGAAGTAATTTTCAAACCTAAATTAGATATAAAACACTTCTACGGAAGTGTTTTTTTGTACTTAAAAAACAAACTATCCTTCGAAAATAATAGTATATTTACATTCTCAAAACAGATACAACTATGGATTACGGAAAGGAATTTAAAAAATTTGCGACCAAAGATCAGGGCATCAGCAGCACCTATTATGATAAAATTGTGAGCAGCATGACTCCTATGGGACTTACCCCAAATATTATAGAAGAACGTCAAATGAATATCGCTATTTTTGATGTGTTTTCACGTCTTATGATGGATCGCATTATTTTCCTAGGCACAGCCATCAACGATCAAGTAGCAAATATTATTCAAGCTCAACTGTTGTTTTTGGAAAGTACAGATGCCTCAAAAGACATTCAGATTTACATCAATTCGCCAGGCGGTAGTGTCTATGCTGGATTGGGGATTTATGACACTATGCAACTCATCAAGCCTGATGTAGCTACAATTTGTACTGGAATGGCAGCTTCTATGGGGGCTGTTTTGTTGTGTGCAGGAGAAAAAGGGAAACGCAGCGGATTGACCCATTCACGTGTCATGATTCATCAACCTTTGGGAGGTGCTCAAGGTCAAGCAAGTGACATTGAAATTACTGCACGTGAAATTTTAACCTTAAAAGAAGAACTTTACAATATTATTTCTAAGCATTCTGGACAAGACTATGACAAAGTCTATGCCGATAGTGATCGCGATTATTGGATGAAAGCCGATAAAGCTCTACAATATGGAATGATAGATGAAATTTTATCAAGAAAAGCATAATTAGTAAAACCCAAAACGCCACGACTTTATGGCTCAAGAAGAATTAGAATGTTCATTTTGTGGGAAGCAAAAAGCAGATACAAATCTGCTCATTGCTGGTCTCGATGCACATATTTGTGATCGATGTATAGAACAAGCTCACGGAATTGTTGCTGAAGAATCCAAGCATCAAGATAAGGCCTTGACATCTGATCTTATGCTTAAAAAACCTCAAGAGATTAAAGCATTTTTGGATGGTTATGTCATTGGTCAAGATCAAACCAAAAAGGTAATGGCTGTAGCTGTTTACAATCATTACAAACGTTTACTACAACCTAGTTCTGAAGACGACATCGAAATCCAAAAAAGTAACATCATCATGGTAGGTCAAACTGGGACAGGAAAAACCCTAATGGCCAAAACTATTGCCAAAATGCTAAATGTCCCTTTGGCTATTGTAGACGCAACAGTCATGACCGAAGCGGGCTACGTCGGAGAGGATGTTGAAAGTATGCTCACGCGACTCTTACAAGCAGCTGATTACAACCAAGAAAAAGCAGAACGTGGTATTGTTTTTATCGACGAAATTGATAAAATTGCTCGAAAAAGTGATAATCCATCCATCACAAGAGATGTGTCTGGTGAGGGAGTGCAACAAGCGCTTTTGAAACTCCTAGAAGGAACAGTGGTCAATGTCCCACCAAAAGGAGGAAGAAAACATCCAGATCAAAAATTTGTTGAAGTCAATACGGAAAATATTTTATTCATTGCAGGTGGTGCGTTTGACGGTATTGAGCGTCATATTTCTAAGCGTCTCAATATGGCAGCGATTGGCTATAAATCTGTACAAGAGGGCGAAAAAATTGACACACAAAACCTTTTGCAATACATTACACCAAAAGACCTTAAAGATTTTGGTTTAATTCCTGAAATCATTGGGCGATTACCAGTACTTACTCATATGAACCCTTTGGATGAAGCCACGCTCAGAGCAATTCTTACTGAACCTAAAAATGCGCTTACTAAGCAATACATTAAGTTGTTTGATATGGACAATATTGCACTAAGTTTTAAAGACGAAGCATTGGATTTTATCGTCCAAAAAGCAGTGGAATACAAACTTGGTGCTCGTGGTTTGCGCTCGCTTTGTGAAGAAGTTTTGACGGATGCAATGTTTAACCTTCCAGGAAGTAATGAAACTCAACTTGTGGTGGACAAAGCATACGTTCAAAAGCACCTGAGCCGAACACGATTGAAACAACTCAAAGCGGTCTCTTAATCTTTCACGGCTTTGACTCTAAAGCAATAGATTTCCTGCCATTTTTCTTCCACTTTTTTAGTCCTTTCATGTGTTTTAGAATCTTGAAGAACCATAACAACATTTTTGCGTTTGTCTAGGAGTTGAAGTTTGTCATCTTCAAAACGGTAGGATGTAACATTGCCAATAGCCGATAAAAAGCGATGCTCTGTATCGTCATCAAAACAAGCCATCATAGTCGATTTAATTCTACTAAATGAAATGTTTTTGCCATTTATAGTGAATTCACCACTGTAATTGTTGCATCCCGAACTTCCGTCTACCCGATGATTTTTTTCGGAAAACAACATGGTAAGGGTTTTTAAAAAATCGCTTTTTCCTTGAATAGAAATCACTTCCCAAGCACTAGTTTTTAGAGGGTTATTATGTTTTTGACTGCCGCAAGAATTTAAAACAAGAATTGATAAAACAAAAATTTTTGAGATCATAACAAGAGTATTTTGGGTTAAAAAGTAGATTAAATTTAATAAAAGTTATTGTAACCACACCAACACAATATATGTGCCATTATTTTAAGAAAGCTTCAACAACTCTTCCAAGAAAGTTCTGAAATTGGAAAGTCGAGGTATTTTGTGTTGCCCACCCAATTTATTTTTAGTTTTTAGCCAGTCGTGAAAAAGGCCCTGTCTGGCAACATTGATTTTTGGTAAATTCAGCGTCATGTTGTTGTAGCGTTTGGCTTCATAATCAGAGTTTAATGCTTTAAGTGCATTGTCCAAAAGTTCTGTAAAATAATGGAGGTCTTTTGGCGTTGTTTTGAATTCTATAAGCCATTCATGCGCCCCTTTATTTTTACCTTCCATAAAAATGGGGGCAACGGTATAATCGCTAATTTCACAACCTATTTTTTGTGATACACTTTTTAGGGCTTGATCTGTGTTTTCAATGATTAATTCTTCCCCAAATACATTGATAAAATGTTTTGTACGTCCTGTAACCTTTATGCGGTAGGGGTCGATACACGTAAAGCGAACGGTATCCCCAATTTGATAACGCCATAGCCCAGCATTTGTAGTAATAATCATCGCATAGTTTTTTCCTTTTTCTACTTCGAACAATGGAATTACTTTTTCTTTTGCAGTACCATAAGTATCCATCGGGATGAATTCATAAAAAATACCATAATCCAACATCAATAACAATTCATCAGAGTGGTTTTGATCTTGAATAGCAAAAAATCCTTCCGAAGCATTATAAGTTTCATAATATTTAAAGGATGATGATGGAATAATTTTTTTGTATTGTTCCTCGTAAGGCATAAAGCTAACACCACCATGGAAATAAACCTCCAAGTTGGGCCATATTTCCAATAAATTGGAGTATCCTGTTGTTTCAAGAACATTGTTTAACAATACCAACATCCATGAAGGAACACCCGCCAAACTTGTCACATTTTCTTTTATTGATTCGTCCACAATGGCTTGCATTTTCTTCTCCCAATCACTCATTAAAGATACTTTGTTGCTTGGCGTACTACTGAATTCTGCCCAAAAAGGCATATTATCAATCAAAATTGCTGAAAGATCTCCAAAAATAGTACCATTCTCTTCGTACAATTCTTTACTCCCTCCAAGGCGTAAATTTTTTCCATTGAACAGTTCAGAATTTGGATTATTGTTTAAGTACATACACAATAAATCTTTTCCCGCAGCATAATGGCAGTCTTCTAATGAAGCGTTACTGACAGGGATGAATTTACTTTTTGCATTTGTAGTACCACTAGATTTCGCAAACCATTTAATAGGTTTTGACCAAAAAACATTCTGCTCTCCTTTTCGGGTACGTTCAATCAAATCATGGTAACTTTCATAAGTCGAAACCGGTACGCGACGTGCAAATTCACGATAGGAATTGATAGATTTAAAGTCATATTTTTGGCCAATCACAGTATTTTTAGATAATTCTAAGAGGTTGATGAGAAGCTCGTTTTGAACTTCATAGGGGTATTTGAGAAACAAATCGATTTGATGAAATCGTTTCTTTAAAAACCATGAAGCAACAGAATTGACTAATGGGATTGGCATAAAAATTATCTATATTTACAAGGTTAAATGTAACAAAATTTCTTTATGCTTTTCCAAGGAGTACTCACAAAAATGCAATCCGAACTATCTACACCCATAAATTATTATTTAACTCTTAGTGATGCCCTTGTTCAGCCCAATCAATTGATGCAGAAAAAGCTGAAATTAAAATTTATTGGCTATCAGTGTTTAAGTTGTGGTAGCGCAGAGGTCACATTCAGGCAAGGGTTTTGTAAATCTTGTTTTTTTGAATTACCACAAACCGCCGATTGGATTATGCATCCAGAAAAAAGTAAAGCTCATTTAGGAATAGAGGAACGTGATTTGGAATTTGAAAAAAAGGTACAACTACAGCCTCATATAGTGTATTTGGCCAACTCGAGTAATGTAAAAGTGGGAGTTACTCGAAAAACACAGGTGCCAACGCGTTGGATTGATCAAGGGGCTCAAATGGCTTTAGAAATTTTGGAAGTCCCTAATCGTTATTTAGCAGGAATTGCTGAGGTTGCACTTAAAAAACATATAAGCGACAAAACCAACTGGCGCGAGATGTTGAAAGGAAATTCATCCCATGAGGATTTATTGGCTTGGCGTCATCAACTTGAACCGTATTTGCCAGAAGAAGTAAAGCCCTATTTTTTGGCGAATAACCAACCGTTGAATTTGTTGTTTCCCGTTGAACAATATCCTGAAAAACCAAAAAGTTTGAACCTTACTAAAATTCCTGAATATGAAGGTGTTCTTGTAGGGATAAAAGGCCAATATCTAATTTTTGAAGACGAAACAGTATTCAACATCCGCAGCAACGAAGGTCTTGTAATTGGCTTAGATGTGTACCATTAATCCAATTCAATTTCTTGATTTACGCCTAACTCAAAGCGCTTTCTAAACCAATAAACACCTAAATACAAAAATGGGGTGTCGAGCGCAGCAATCAGGACTTTAAATAAAAATCCTGCAAGCAGCAATCCACCAAACAAACGCCAATCGATCTCACCAAAAGAACACAACAGTAATAGTACTGTGGCCGTATCGATAAATTGCGACAAAAAGGTAGAACAATTGTTGCGTAACCAAAGGTGTTTTCCTTTGGTTAGACGTTTCCAAAAGTGATAAATTTGGATATCTACAAATTGAGCTAGTAAATAGGCCATCATACTGGCCAAAACAGCAATCGCAGTACTCCCAAAAACAGTAGAAAACAATTCATCAGAAACAGGTGACCAGTCGGTAGCTGGTGCGGCATTGGCTACATAAATAATACCCATAGCAAAAAATGATGCAAAAATTCCACCAACTACCACTTCGTTGGCCTTTTTCTTACCGTAAATCTCACTAATCAGATCGGTAATCAAAAAAGTGATCGGATAAGGAAGGATTCCTACAGAAATCTCGAACAAGTCTACCCCCAAAATGGAAATATCAAATGGATAATAATAAAAGAATTTTTTAAAAATCAGGTTCGACACCACCAAAGACGTGATGAATAATATTCCTAAAATTAAATAAAGTCGTCGCGCTAAAGCTTTGTCTTTCAATGTCATTCCTTGTCAATAAATACTTTAGTAAAGATATAATATTAATTTTTCTTTTACTTAAATTGCTTTTTCTTATGAATGAACAAAGGCACATATTTATTGGACTTGGCAGCAATGTTGGAGATCGACTTTCACACCTTCAATCAGCGGTAGACGCTATACATTATGAAGTGGGTAGTATATTGAAGTTTTCACACTGTTATGAAAGTCCGGCCATGGGCTTTGAAGGCGATACCTTTTTGAATGCTTGCCTTGAAGTACGGACTTGTTTGACTGCAGAATTGGTGCTTTCAAAACTTCTTCAAATTGAAGAACGTTTGGGCAGAAAGCGCCATGACGATGGACAGTATCATGCTCGAACAATAGATTTGGATATTTTATTTTTTGGAGATCAAATTATTGAGAATGAGCTTCTTAGTGTGCCACATCCACGATTAGAGCAACGTCTTTTTGTGTTGCACCCCATGGTTGAACTTGCCCCTGATTTTGTGCACCCAAAACTGAAAAGCACCACATCCAAATTACTAGAACGGTGTCCGGACGAAGGCCCAATTTCAAAAGTTGAGTTCACGTTAAAAAACCCTCTTCAAGCGTTTGATTTTTCGACCTATAATTTTATAGCTATTGAAGGAAATATTGGTGCTGGGAAAACAAGTTTGACCCATATGATGGCACAAGATTTCAATGCAAAGTCTATTTTTGAACGTTTTGCTGATAATCCTTTTTTGCCAAAGTTTTATGAAGATGCCGAGCGTTATGCATTTACTTTGGAAATGTCTTTTTTGGCCGATCGATACCAGCAAATTTCCGACGATTTAGCTCAATTAGATTTGTTTAAGGATTTTATCATTGCCGATTATGATGTATTCAAATCACTAATTTTCTCAAAAATCACTTTAGTGGAAGATGAGTTTTTATTGTACAGAAAATTATTTTATCAAGTTTATAAGGACATCAAGCGGCCAGATTTGTATGTGTATTTGCATCAAAACACCAACAAACTGCAGCAAAATATCAAAAAGCGAGGGCGTGAGTATGAGAAGAATTTGGCCTCTGATTACCTAGACAAAATACATTTGGGGTATTTAGATTTTATGAAAAATAACCCTCAATCTAAGGTCAAAATTATTGACATCTCAGAACGCGACTTTATAGAAAATCGTCACGATTACTTATGGCTACTGGAGCAAATTCAGGGTTAATTCATTTTTGAAAACAAATCCCAAAGCACTACACCACAACTTACGGAAATATTTAAAGAATGTTTGGTGCCAAATTGAGGTATTTCAATCACACCGTCGCACCGATTTATGACTTCTTGTGCTACTCCTTTTACCTCATGACCAAAAACTACCGCATGAATTGTTTTGTTTTGAGGGGTAAAATCTTGCAGCATGATTGCGTTTTCGGCTTGTTCAATGGCCATAACTTTTATGTTTTGTTCTTGAAGATTTTTCACCACGTCTAAGGTGTGCTCAGCATAGGACCAATCGACGGCATCGGTACTTCCCAGAGCTGTTTTTTGAATGTCTTTGTGCGGTGGAGTAGCCGTAATTCCGCAAAGGTAAATATGTGCTATACGAAAGGCATCGGCACTTCGAAAAACACTTCCAATATTATTCAGACTACGCACATTGTCTAGAACAACAATAAGTGGTGTTTTTTCTATGCTTTTGAAAGCTTCAACACTTAATCGATTCAATTCGCTATTTTTCAATTTTCGCATGAGCGTAATTCTCTGTTGTAAGGTTTTAAAAAAGACTAAAATTGGTTACATTAGCATCTTTATGTACCGACAAAAGTACGTTTTTAAAATAAAAATTCATTGGCCAAAAAAGTAAAAAAGGAAACTCCACTTATGAAACAGTACAATGCCATTAAGGCAAAGTACCCCGATGCACTATTGCTGTTTCGCGTAGGAGATTTTTATGAAACTTTTGGGAGTGATGCCGTAAAAGCGGCCAAAATATTGGACATTATCCTCACCAAACGTGGTGCTGGAAGTCAAAGTGAAACAGAGCTTGCGGGATTCCCTCATCATTCTCTGAACACCTATTTGCCAAAATTGGTAAAAGCAGGAGCTCGTGTTGCTATTTGCGATCAGTTGGAAGATCCAAAGAAAACTAAAACAATTGTCAAGCGTGGGGTCACAGAGCTCATTACACCTGGCGTGTCTTTGAATGATGAGGTGTTAAATTCTAAAACCAACAACTTTTTAGCTGCTGTTTATTTTGGAAATTTGATAGGGGTTTCATTTTTGGATGTCTCTACTGGTGAGTTTTTAACTGCACAGGGCAGTGAGGCGTATGTTGCTAAACTACTTCAGAATTTCAACCCCAGCGAAGTCCTCATTGAAAAGCAAAAAAGAACCCAATTTTCAAAAACTTTTGGGGATGATTTTAATGTATTTTATTTAGAAGACTGGGTGTTTCAAGACGATTATGCAAATGAATCTTTGTGCAAACATTTTCAGACCAAAACTCTGAAAGGATTTGGGGTTGATGCACTGTCCAATGGAATAGTTGCCTCTGGGTCTATTCTACATTATTTAGGCGAAACTCAGCACCACAAACTACAGCATATTACTTCTATAGAACGTATTTTGGAAGACGATTTTGTTTGGATGGATAAATTCACCATTCGCAATTTAGAGCTCTACCATTCAACCAATCACAATGCAGTCACACTCATTCAAATCATTGACAAAACCTTGTCGCCAATGGGTGGCCGATTACTCAAGCGTTGGTTGGCACTCCCACTAAAATCCGTAGAAAAAA
This sequence comes from Flavobacteriaceae bacterium, assembly GCA_029238515.1. Taxonomy (GTDB): domain Bacteria; phylum Bacteroidota; class Bacteroidia; order Flavobacteriales; family Flavobacteriaceae; genus UBA3537. The sequence continues at coordinate 24,729 of JAQWFW010000018.1, forward strand.
TTAAAGCCCGTCACGATGTGGTTGACTATTTTTATCAAAGTGAATCTGCATTGTCGGCATTGCAATCGAGCATCAAAGGAATTGGTGATTTGGAGCGTTTGGTTTCTAAGGTTGCCACGGGTAAAGTTAACCCCCGTGAAGT
>JAQWFW010000004.1 GCA_029238515.1 Flavobacteriaceae bacterium
GCGTGATGTGCCTGTAAATAAAGTCAAAGAATTTGAAACTGAATTTATAGAATTCTTAAAAGCAAAACATAGTGATGCTTTGACAACACTTAAATCTGGTAAACTTACCGATGAGGTAACCGATACCTTAACGAAAGTTGCAAAAGATTTATCAGCCAAATACAATTAATTTTAAATTAAAGAACTAATTTAAAGCATGGCAAATTTAAAGGAAATAAGAAACAGAATTTCGTCCGTATCGTCTACGATGCAGATTACCAGCGCCATGAAAATGGTGTCTGCGGCCAAGCTCAAAAAAGCACAAGATGCCATTACAGCGATGCGTCCTTATGCCGATAAATTGACCGAACTACTTCAAAATTTAAGTGCAACTTTAGATGCCGATAGTGGAAGTAAATTTGCAGATCAGCGTGAAGTCAAAAATGTTCTTATTGTTGCCATAACCTCTAATAGAGGATTATGTGGTGCTTTTAATTCTAACATCATAAAACAAGCTAATTATTTGGCTAACAGCTATGCAGAGAAAAAGGTTTCGGTTGTCGCAATTGGTAAAAAAGCAAACGATGCCCTTTCAAAAGAGTATGAAATTTTAGCAAATGAAAGTACTGTTTTTGATGATCTGACTTTTGACAATGTCGCACAAATTGCAGCGTTATTGATGCAAAAATTTGAGGACGGAAGCGTTGATAAAATTGAATTGGTCTACAACAAGTTCAAAAATGCAGCGACGCAAATTGTAACCACAGAGCAATTTTTACCAATTGTTCCAAGTGCTGAGGGGGCTAATGCCAACCAAGACTATATTTTTGAACCTTCCAAAGTGGAGATTGTAGAAATATTAATTCCAAAATCTTTAAAAACACAACTGTTTAAAGCGATTCGCGATAGTTTTGCCAGTGAACATGGTGCGCGTATGACCGCCATGCACAAAGCAACCGACAATGCTACAGAGCTTAGAGATCAATTGAAATTGACTTATAACAAAGCACGACAAGCCGCCATTACCAACGAAATTTTAGAAATTGTTGGTGGTGCTGAAGCATTGAATAATTAAGAAAAATTTTAAAAATAATTTTAAGGCCTCGCATGTGTGGGGCTTTTTTTATGGAATGAAATTTGATGTAATGAGTTTAATGAATTTTAAAAACACATATATAATTTTATTACTTTTTATTACTCTAGTATTAGGATGTAAAAGTACGCGCTCAATAAATTTTCAATCCGAAATTCCTCTTCAAATAGATTCTCCTTACTTTCAAACTTGGGTTGCTGGTGTTCAAGGCGGAGGAAGTGGCATAGATGTGTTTTTACCTGTAAAAGATCTAAACAGCATAATCCCTGACAGCATACATTTTCGAGGACAGCGTGTACAAACAGTGTATAAAAACAGTATGATTGTCGGACACTTTTCGACACCACAAAACCAGCGCCAAGATGTAATTTTGAGCAACGAACCTTTAGCGGAAGCCAACAACCAGTTGCTCCCCAAAGAAGACCATTCAGCATTTGAATTGGAACCCAACACTTGTCTTTTGAGTTATATCCTCGAAAACAAACGCTACTATTATAAAATTACAGATTTAACTCAGCGACCATCCATTCCTTACCCTACGACTCCGCCATCTCCACCACATTAAATATTATTGTATCTGGTCTAAAAAGTGTATTTTTAAGCCCATAAAAGCAATACTTTGAGCATTCTTAAAACGCTTTACAAACAAACATTTATATATGGACTAGCAACGGTAGTCCCCAAAATGCTTAGCTTTTTATTGGTGCGTTTGCACACAGATAAGTCGGTGCTCGAAAATGTAGCCGATTATGGAGATGTCTCCTTAATCTTCGCTTATTTTGTTTTGTTTAATGTGCTTTTGGCCTATGGAATGGAAACTGCTTTTTTCCGTTTTCTAAACAGCGAACAAAAAAAAGAATCTGTAATGAGCACATCGGCGATTTCGTTGTTGTTGACATCAACGTTGGTTCTCGTTTTTGGGTATATTTTTAGGCAAGATCTATCAAATCTCACTCATATTGATACAGATTATATTGTTTTGGTACTGTGGATTTTGTTCTTTGATGCGCTAGTTATTATTCCATTTGCTTACTTAAGAGCTTTAGGCAAACCTATAAAATATACCGTATTCAAACTCCTCAATGTTGTTTTGAATTTAGGTCTGAATATTGTTTTACTTTTATATTTAAAATCATGGGCCGAATCCTCAACATTTTTTGGAGACCTCTACCAGCCCAACTACGAAGTACATTATATTTTTATTGCAAATCTTGTAGCAAGTGCAGTCACACTTTTATTGCTTATTCCATTTTATTTTAAATTAAACTATCGTTTTGATGCTAAACTATGGAAACAGATGTTGCGGTACGCTTTTCCAGTATTGGTTGCAGGGATTGCATTTTCTGTAAACGAAACTTTTGATCGAATTTTATTGGAGCGACTCCTTCCAGAAAATTTAGCTAAAGATGCTATTGGAACATATTCAGCATGTTACAAACTCGCTTTGTTTATGATGCTTTTTGCTACGGCCTATCGTTTGGGGATCGAACCCTTCTTTTTTAGTAATGCCAAAGACAAAGATGCCAAAGCAAACTATGCCAAAATTCTTGAATTTTTTATCATTTTTGGAGCTCTAATTTTATTGTCCGTTGTGGTTTTTGTCGATGTTTTAAAATTGATTTTAATTCCAAATGAGGCCTATTGGGAAGCCATGACTGTGGTTCCAATTTTGTTGTTGGCCTATTTGTTTTTGGGTATTTACCACAATCTTTCGGTATGGTACAAAATCACAGATCGTACAAAATTTGGCGCATATATTTCCATACTAGGCGCTATTATCACTTTGGTCATAAATATTATTTTCATTCCTAAATTTGGCTACATAGCTTCGGCCACAGCCACGCTTTTTGCTTATGCAACAATGGCAGCTATATCTTACATTTTAGGCCAAAAACATTATGCAATTCCTTATAATTTAAAAAAAATGGGGCTTTATTTGATCCTGTCAATCGCATTTTCAGCACTTTCATTTTACAAGTTTCGTGAAGATTATGCCATTGGGGTTGGTCTAATCATAATCTTGATGGGAATCATTTGGTATAAAGAAAAAACAGCATTAAAACAACTTATTAAATCTTAATAATGAAGATCAAAATCATCAACAAATCAGCACACGCTTTACCATATTACGAGACCATTGCCTCTGCAGGTATGGACTTACGTGCACATATTGAACAGGACATTGTACTCAAGCCAATGGAGCGCACAATTGTCACCACAGGTCTTTTCATGGAGCTCCCCGTTGGGTATGAAGCGCAAGTACGCCCACGCAGTGGATTGGCAGCCAAACATGGCCTAACAGTCCTTAATAGTCCTGGCACTATTGATGCGGATTATAGAGGGGAAATAGGAGTAATTCTAGCGAATCTATCTCAAACAGCATTTACTATAAAAAATGGAGAACGAGTAGCACAAATGGTAATTGCCAAGCATGAACGTGCCGATTGGGAAGAAGTTCAGACTCTCTCAGAAACAAGCCGTGGAACAGGAGGTTTTGGAAGTACAGGACGCCAATGATTCGAAAATCCTACATATTCATTTTTTTTTCATTTTTGTTTTATTGCCCAAATAGCGTTGCTCAAATTCAAAACGACAGTCTTGCACCCACTGCACAACTCACTCCAGAAGATCAATTTCAGCATTATTTTTACGATGCATTAATGCAAAAAGGTATTGAAAACTACAGCAAAGCGATAGATGCTCTAGTGAAGTGTCGCGACTTATTTCCTCAGCGAGCGGTTATTTTTTATGAGTTAGGCGATCTTTATTTTAAAACAAAGACCTATGGTCGTGCCGAAAGTAATCTCCAAAAAGCGATTAATTTGGATGCGGAGAATTTCTGGTACAAAGAAAAATTGTATCACCTTTATGTTGCTCAAAATAACTATGAAAAAGCTATTCAAGCGGTGAAACCTTTACTATATAAAGATCAAGATTATGAGCAAGATTTGGTCAATTTATATGCAAGCGCTGGTCGTTTCGACGAGGCCTTATCACAGATAGATAAACTGGACCAACGCCTTGGTTATAGCACCAATCGTGACCAAATACGTATAGAGATTTACAAACAAACATCAAACCAAAAAGACCATATTACTTTTTTAAAAAACCGCCTTAAAGAATCTCCTAAAAATGCACAAAACTTCTTGACTCTTATTTACACATTAAGTCAATACAATCTAAAAGATGAAGCATTTTCAGCAGCAAAATTATTTTTAAAAACACATCCAAAATCGCATATTGCACATGTGGCGTTATACAAATTTTATCTGGATGCCAAAGCGTACGATAAAGCTATTGCCTCTATGAAAATAGTGACAGCCAGCAATGTGTTAGCACCACATCTTAAGGTTAAAGTATTGAGTGATTTTATGCGTTTTGTACAGCAAAACCCCGAATACAAAGACGTATTGTTAGAAATTCAACCAGCACCGTCGTTAGACATTTCTTCACGTTCAAACTTAGAATGGGCGCATTATTATGAACAACAAAATCAAATAAACAAGGCCCTGGAATTTTATAAAAAAGTGCTAAGTGAAACCCCAGAAAATTTACAAGCCATCAAAGCGTTTGCAAAGCTTTGTTTATCAACCAAACAATATGAAAGAGTCGTCTCATTCACTTTGATGCAATTAGAATTATTCCCCACACAAATTGAACTGTATTTAATTTGCAGTCAGGCTCAACTCGCTTTAGGACAAATAGACGAAGCTTTAGAAACCCTCGAAATAGGGGTAGATTATATTTTTGAAGAAGATAAACTTACAGCTCAATATTACCGCTTAATGGCCGATCTTTATAAACAAAAAAACAATATTAAAAAAGCTGAAGCGTTTAGCAATAATGCCAAAGCAATTGAATTGGAACAATGAGAAATTTTTTAGTCTGTCTTATCGTGTGTTTTATTTTTGGGTGTAAAAGTACTCAAACATTGACCTCAGAATCTGCGCTCAACCCTAAACTTAAGGCAAAACAAATCATAAAAGCGCACAACAAACAAAAAGCCGATTTTTTGACTCTGCAATCACGATTAAAAATCGAATTGATAGAAGATGATAAATCCCAGACGCACACTGTGACGTTACGTATGGAGCGAGACAAAGTCATTTGGATAAACGCTTTTTTGAACATGGTTCGATTGAAAGTTACACCCGAAAAAGTACAGATGTATAACAAGCTTGACCGTACCTATTTCGATGGTGATTTTACTTTGATTAAAGATTTTTTAGGCGTTGAATTGAGTTTTTATAACCTTCAAAATCTGCTACTTGGAGATGCGATGTTTGATTATAGAGCAAACACCTTGGAAAAGAAATTACACAATACATCTTATGCCTTATCTCCCAAGCAGCAACATACATTGTTCGATGTTTTATATTTGATCAATCCAAGTTATTTCAAAATGGATGCTCAAGAATTATCTCAACCAGCAAATAACAGAACACTAAAAGTTCATTACCTTTCGTTTCAAGAATTAGAACAGCAGATTTTACCACAAAAAATAACCATTAAAGCTATTGAAAATCAACGCGAGACAAGCTTGAAATTGAATTTAAAATCTCTAAATTTGAATCAACCTATACGGTTTCCATTTTCTATTCCTTCGGGATTTAAAGCGATTGAATTCTAATGCAAAACAGACCAAAATATTTATCACTTATCTTTTTCATTTTATTGGTATTCAGCCACTTGGACGGATATGCGCAAAGCAAAAGACAATTGGAATTGGAAGAACGTCGTCGCGAATTGCAACAAGAAATTAGACAAATTACAAATTTGTTGTTTGCCGGGAAGAAAGAAAAAAAATCTGTTGTAAGTGTGGTCGAAGATTTAAATTATAAAATTAGTGTCCGTAAAAATTTGATGCGTATCACGAACCAACAAGCGAATTTACTTACTAGAGAAATCAACAGCAATCAAAATGAAATTTCTAAGCGTCGCGATAAATTGAAAATCTTGAAGGACGATTACGGCAACATGATTGTTAAATCGTACAAAAATAGAGCCGCTGAAAATAAGCTCATGTTTTTGTTGTCCTCTTCAAATTTCCAGCAGGCCTATAGACGTTTACAATACATTAAACAATATGCAGATTATCAAAAACAACAAGCTATAATTATAAAGCAAGAAACCGAAAATTTAAAGCGTTTAAATCAAGATTTATTGCGTCAAAAAAGGGAAAAACAAAAATTGGTAGCCGAAAACAAAGCAGCCAAAGCTAGCTTGGATAAAGAGCTTAAAGCTCAGCAAGTGTTAATTAGTTCTATTCAAAAAAACCTTTCGAAATTTACAGCGCAAATCAAGTCAAAACAAAAAGAGTCTGAAAAGTTGGATCGAGAGATCCGAAAGCTGATTCGAGAAGCGATTGCTGCGTCCAATAAAAAGGCAGGGAAATCCACCAAATTAGCCACGTTTTCATTAACTCCTGAACAGAAAATATTAGCCGCTAATTTCACTACCAACAAGGGAAAATTACCTTGGCCAGTGGCTAGTGGCGTGGTCAAAATGCGCTTTGGGACCAACCCATCACCGATTGATCCGACGATCAAAATTAAGAGTAACGGTGTGCGTATTGCCACCAACAAGGGCGAGCAAGTTCGCGCTATTTTTGAAGGCACAGTTCAAGGGATTATGACGCCAAAAAACGGCAATAATGCCATCATGATTCGTCATGGAAATTACATTACAGTCTACAAAAACTTGTCTAAATTTTATGTGAATAAAGGCGAAAAAGTAAGTACCAAACAAGTGATTGGGGAGGTCATTACCAACAAGACTTCTGGCGAATCGATTCTGAGTTTTGGTATTTACAAGGACAGTTCGATTCAAAATCCCTCGCACTGGATTTATAAACTTTAAATGTTATTTATTTTCAAAAAGGGCCTTGAGTTCAGTGGCGTCTTTGGCTTTAATTTTTCCGGCCAGAACCAAACTCAATTGACGGCGTCTTAGCGCTCCATCAAAGCGTTGTTGTTCTTGCTCACTTTCTGGAATGAGTTCTGGGATATGCACTGGTTTTCTGTTTTCATCTACAGCTACAAATGTGAAAATGGCTTCATTGGCTTTTTTTGGCGCATTAAAATTATTGTCGGTATACCATACATCCAAATACACTTCCATAGAACTATTGAAAGCGCGAGAAACTTTAGCTTCAATAGTAACAATACTTCCTAATGGAATAGCATGATTAAAGGCAACATGGTTTACAGAGGCCGTCACTACAATTTGTTCGGAATGGCGCTGAGCGGTGATGCTCGCTGCACGATCCATGCGCGCTAAAAGCTCTCCCCCAAAAAGGGTATTTATGGCATTAGTTTCGCTAGGTAAAACCAAATCGGTAACAATTGTTTTGGAGTCGGAAGGGTGTTTTGCGTTCATAAGATTCAAATCTATAAAGCAAAGGTACAATTATTAGTTTTTATTTTTTTTGGTGATTGAACCTATGAAAGAGAATCATGATTGCTAAGAGCAAGTAGCTTAAAGACAACACCCATTTATTGATTAAATCATCATAAATTAAGTCTAAAAAAATAATAATTGTAATAGTGAATACAATTATCCCTTCTACAATCTTTCGCATTTTTTTTTCATTATTATTATTATTTAGAAACACAATGATTGAAATCGAAATTCCTAATAATAGAATTCCAAAACTTTTTAATGAAAAATCAACTGTAATATCTAAAAAAAATGTAAAATATCTAAATTTAATTACACAAAAAAGTAATCTACAATTTACAGGACACTATTCTTCAGCGCTTTAAAAAGTTTAAAACAAAAAAAGAAGGGTTGTTAAGGTAACGCCTTAACGAGTAACCAAGCTGCAGCATCTTGCGTGCGTTTGATTTTGTAAAGTGCGCGTTCTGCTTCAAGTCTTGTTTGGTAGCTATCGTACACGACTTGATGTAATCCAAAACGGTTTTGGCCAATTTTTCGAGCATTAAAACCAAGACGTTTGAGTTGGCGAAGTTTTCGATCTGAATTGTCTTCAACTCTAAACGCACCAGCAACAATATGAAAATTTCCAGAAGTATTTGTGACTTCTAAGGTCACTGCGGGTAGTGGATTACTCATCACAAAAGTGGCTTCTTGTATTTTATTGTCCAAAGCCATATTAGCCTGTTCTTGTGCCAGAATATTTTGCTGTTCAATCTGTTGGAGATAAGTATTCGAGCCCAAAACCCCACCCAATCCTAGCATGACAATAGCTACAGCAGCATACTTAAAAACAGATTGTGTTTTTCGTTTTCTAGAAGATAAAATAACTGGAGCTTTTTGCTCTAGAGCTTCGGCTATTTTCAGGGATGTCGTTCTCGATACTACAGGCGAAACAAATTGAGATAAACCAAAAGACTCTGTCAAATAGTTTAAGTGGTATATAGGTTCAAAAACAAGTTGTCCTGTTTTTATTTGTTGCAACGTTCCAATGTGTTCCAACAAAAGTGTTTCGTTTTTTTCTAATTGTGCTTTAAGCGCAGTGACTTGTTTGTCAATTTTTGCTAAGGCATTTTCGTACGAAATGCGTTCAGATACTACGATATGGTTGGCCAAAACACCATCATTGGATTGTAATTGTGCATTAAATGATAAGCGTTTTTTTGGCGGATAAAATGTATTGTTATGTTGATGAATTTCTGCCGAAACTTTATGTGTCAAGAATGCCCCAAGGTTAGGAACTACAATACATTCGTAGCGGAAGAGAAGATCACTTATGTATTTGCTTATTTGCATGAATTCAAATGTATAATTTTTTTTTGAATTTCCATAAAGGACCAAATAAGAATTTTGTGCTTTAGATTTTTTATATTTACAAACAAATTCCCCCAAATGAAATCTACACAATTGCAGTACGCTTTGGCCTTGCAAGCCGTTCCTAATATTGGCGACATTACCGCCAAAAAACTCATTCAGCATTGTGGAAGTCCTGAAGCTGTTTTTAAAGCTTCCAGCAAAGCCCTTCAATCCATTGACGGGATAGGCAGTGTGGTGGTCAACGCATTGCAGCATTCAAAAACGTTAAAAGCAGCAGAACAAGAATTAGGGTTTATTCAAAAACACAATATTCAAGCGTATTATCTCGACGATGATGATTATCCTTTTCGTCTAAAGCACTGCATAGATGGCCCGATTGTCTTGTTCCAAAAAGGGAATATTCGTTGGGAAAATTCTCCAATCATCAGTATTGTAGGCACACGTAAATTAACAAATTATGGCAAACAGCAATGCGAAAAATTGGTAGACGAGCTTTCTGTTTTCGATCCTATTATTGTTTCGGGGTTTGCTTATGGTGCCGATATAACAGCCCACAAATCAGCACTAAATCATAATTTACAAACGGTGGGCTGTATGGCGCAAGGGCTCCAAAATACATACCCATCTTCCCATAAAAAATACCGTAGTTTGATAGAAGCCAATGGTGGGTTTGTGACTGATTTTTGGAGTACTTCAAAATTTGATCCTTCCAATTTTTTGCGCCGCAACCGGTTGATTGCTGGACTAAGTGTGGCAACAATTGTCATAGAATCTGGAGCAAAAGGAGGAAGTCTAGTAACCGCTCGATTGGCCTTTGGGTACAACCGCGAAGTATTTGCTGTGCCGGGGCGCAATACCGACGCTCAGAGTGAGGGATGTCATAATTTAATCAAAACAAAAAATGCACACTTACTGTCCACTCCAGCAGATGTTCCTTATATCCTAAATTGGGATTTAGATACTAAAGTAAAACCTATTCAAAAAAAACTATTTGTAAATCTAGAGCCGGATGAACAAGCCGTTTATAATTATTTAAAAAAAGAAGGGAAAACATTTTTAGATTTAATTGCATTGAACTGCGAAATGCCAACCTCCAAGGCGGCATATTTGCTTTTAAATTTAGAATTGAAAGGTGCTGTACGCCCTTTACCTGGAAAAGAATTTGAATTGATTTAGTACCCTAATCTTTCACGTACGCGACCCAAAACTTCATGGGCTACTCGGCTTGCTTTTTTTGCTCCGATTGCCAATACTTTTTCAACATCCTCGGGATTTGCCATATAATGGTTGTAGCGTTCACGTTCTTGATTAAATTTTGAACATATGAGTTCGAACAGCGCTTGTTTGGCATGACCATAGCCATAACCTCCATTTTCGTAGTTTTTTTTCATGGTTTGCACTTCTTTTTCTGACGCAAGAAGTTCATAAATAGCGAAACAATTGCACGATGTCCAGTCTTTAGGTTCTTCTAGAGGAGTACTATCGGTTTTGATAGACATAATTTGTTTGCGCAAAGCCTTATCGTTTTGAAAAATATCAATAACGTTGTTTTTGCTTTTGCTCATTTTTTGTCCATCAATACCAGGGACTAATTTTGTTTGTTCCTGAATTTTTGCCTTGGGCATAACGAAAGTTTCTCCCATTTTTGCATGAAAACGCGACGCAACGTCTCGAGTCATTTCAATATGTTGTAGTTGGTCTTTTCCGACAGGGATTATGTGCGCATCATACAACAAAATATCTGCAGCCATCAGCATGGGATAGCTGAACAATCCGCCATTGACGTCTTCTAATCGGCTTGCTTTATCTTTGAAGCTATGGGCCAATTCTAATCGAGAAAACGGAAAGAAACAGCTCAAATACCACGCTAGTTCTGTGGCTTGAGGAACATCACTTTGCTTGTAAAATACGGTTTTTTCGATGTCTAAGCCAAAGCCAAGCCAAGCAGCAGCAGTGGACAATGTATTCTGGCGCAGAATTTCTGCATTTTTGATTTGTGTCAATGAATGTAAATCGGCAATAAACAAAAAAGAATCATTAGCGCTTTCATTGCTCATTTGAATTGCGGGGAGGATTGCTCCCAAAATATTTCCTAAATGTGGTGTGCCTGTACTTTGTACTCCTGTTAAAATTCTGGCCATGTGGCGGTTGTTGCTTTAATTTTCCTACAAAGGTACTTTTTTTGACCAAATCGCTCAATTTTTTTAGTAGTTTTGGTGACAATGAAGTTCATACAATACCCACTTTGGATAATTTATAGAGTTTGGTTCTATGTTTTAGTAGGGTTAGCCATTGTTGTTTTATTTCCTTTATTGTTTGTTTCTATTTTAAAATCCTCTTGGTATCGTTTTTTTTTCAGACTTGCTCGTGTGTGGTCCAAATGTATTCTAATAGGTATGGGGTTTTATTGGCGTATAAAATGGACACAAAAATTAGAAAAAGGGCAGAGCTATATTTTTGTTGCTAATCACACCTCTATGACCGATATCATGCTGATGTTGGTCATCATTAAAGATCATCCTTTTGTTTTTGTTGGAAAAAAAGAATTGGCACGTATCCCACTGTTTGGCTATTTTTATAAGCGAACATGTATTTTGGTAGACCGAGGCAATGCGATGAGTCGGCAAGCTGTTTTTAGAAGGGCGCAACAACGTATCGAAAGCGGGCTAAGCATTTGTATTTTTCCAGAAGGCGGTGTACCTCCAGAGTCTGTTGTTTTGGACCGCTTTAAAATGGGCGCATTTCGATTGGCAATAGAGCATAAGCTTCCTTTGGTACCCATTACTTTTTTTGACAATAAAAAGCGGCTTTCCTACACTTTTTTTAGTGGAAGTCCAGGAAAGATGAGAGCCCTTGGGCATCCTTTTTTATACCCTCAGGATTATGAAAAAAATGCTACAAAAAAAATGAGCAGTGAAGTTTATGACCTACTGCTCAAGTCCTTAAAAAAGGGATTTAATTAATTTAATAATTTATTCTACACCACCTTTAATGGCTGCTTTAATTTTTTCTTCAAGTTCATCCATAAGATCTGGATTGTCTTTGATCATTTGCTTGACAGCATCGCGACCTTGCCCAAGCTTTGTTTCGTCATAACTAAACCATGATCCGCTTTTCTTTATAATTTCGAAATCTACAGCAAGGTCAAGAATTTCTCCAACCTTAGAAACACCTTCTCCGTACATAATATCAAATTCGACAAGTTTGAATGGGGGTGCTACTTTGTTTTTAACAACTTTTACGCGGGTCTTATTTCCACGAACTGTTCCGTCCGTGTCTTTTATTTGTGTTGAACGCCTGATGTCCAAGCGCACAGAGGCATAAAATTTAAGGGCATTTCCGCCTGTAGTAGTTTCGGGATTTCCAAACATTACACCAATTTTTTCTCGCAATTGATTGATGAAAATCATGGTACAGTTTGTTTTGCTTATGGACCCAGTAAGTTTTCTTAATGCTTGCGACATGAGACGCGCATGAAGTCCCATTTTTGAATCGCCCATTTCCCCCTCAATTTCGCTTTTTGGGGTCAATGCTGCTACGGAGTCAATAACAATCATGTCAATTGCTCCAGAACGAACGAGGTTGTCGGCAATTTCTAAAGCTTGTTCTCCATTGTCTGGCTGAGAAATGATGAGGTTATCAATATCTACACCTAAATTTTGAGCATAAAAACGATCAAAAGCATGTTCTGCATCAATAAATGCAGCAATACCTCCTGCTTTTTGAGCTTCTGCTATAGCGTGTAGTGTAAGGGTTGTTTTTCCTGAGGATTCTGGGCCATAAATTTCCACAACACGCCCTTTAGGATAACCTCCAACGCCTAAGGCAATATCTAGTCCTAGTGACCCTGATGAGATGACATCTACATCGACTACAGGAGCGTCCCCCATTTTCATTACAGTTCCTTTACCGTAAGCTTTATCGAGTTTATCTAAGGTTAGTTTTAATGCTTTGAGTTTTGCTTCTTTTTCGTTGCTCATGTTATAATTTTTAGAGGGTTGCTTTAGTCATGCTAAAATACTATTTCTTTCTAAAATTTAATGTATTCAAAAACGCTTTTTATATAACTTTAACGCATGTTGCTTCATTTTTTTTGACAAACTTTAGCCAAATATAGCGTTTAGCTCTTCACAATTTTAAAAAGTAGTACATTTGTAGCAGATATATTCATTAACTTAAACATTAGTATAGCATGCAACTGTACAACAACTTAAGCAATAATGAAAGAGCAGAACTTATAAAAAAGGCAGGTAAAGATCGCCTCACTATCTCTTTCTACAAGTATGCCAAAATTGGCAATCCTGAGCTTCTACGGAATCATTTATTTTTATTTTGGAACGACATTGATGTTCTTGGGCGTATTTATGTCGCACATGAAGGCATTAATGCGCAATTGTCTGTACCTGCAGATAATTTTGGGGTTTTTAAAACACATTTAGATACGATTTCTTTTCTAGAAAATGTCCGCCTAAATATTGCTATCGAACAAGATATGTTCTCTTTTCTTAAATTAAAAGTAAAAGTTAGAGATAAGATCGTGGCCGACGGACTAAATGATGCTACTTTTGATGTTACTGATATAGGAACAAATGTCAATGCTCTGAAATTCAACGAACTTATTGAGGACGAAAACGCTGTTTTAGTCGATATGCGTAACCATTATGAAAGCGAAATTGGTCATTTCAAAAATGCTGTTACACCCGACGTCGACACATTTAGAGATTCTTTGGATTTGATCGAAGACCAACTCAAGGAACACAAGGAAGACAAAAAACTTGTAATGTACTGTACCGGCGGTATTCGCTGCGAAAAAGCTAGTGCCTATTATAAGCACAAAGGGTTCAAAAATGTTTATCAACTTGAAGGTGGCATCATCAATTATGCACGACAAGTGAATGCTCTTGGATTGGAAAACAAATTTTTGGGTAAAAATTTTGTGTTCGATCAGCGCCGCGCCGAGAAAATATCAGACGAAATCATTGCACAGTGTCACCAATGTGGCGCACCAGCAGATATTCATGTCAATTGCGCCAATGAGGCCTGTCACTTATTATTCATACAATGCGATTCATGTAAAGAAAGCATGGAGAACTGTTGTTCTACAGCTTGCATGGAAATCAATCGATTACCCTATGAAGAGCAAAAAGCACTGCGTAAAGGACAAGGCAACAGCAATGATATTTTCAAAAAAGGCCGGGCAGATCATTTACCCTACAAAAAAGATCTTAGAAACATTTTTGAAACCTTGAAGAAGTCCAAAACCTCAACGGATTCAGTGGTGTAAGAAATCTATCTTTTTTAAGTTCTTAAATAAGCTTATATTTACCTATCAATTGAATTAAAAACAGATGCTCATCCAAAATGATGAGCAAATACAATATATAACAGATAACGTATGGGGTGTGCAAGTTGTACAACAAGCAAAAATGGTCAACCAAAAGGATGCAAAAACAATGGAACTTGTGGTACCGATTCTTGCAACAAGCTCACCGTTTTTGATTGGTTATCTAATATGAGTCTACCCAACGATGCTCAACCGTTTAAGTGGGTGGAAGTGCGTTTTAAAAATGGGCGTAAACACTATTACGAAAACACAGAAAACCTTACTTTAAGTATTGGCGATGTTGTTGCTACACAAACCGAGTCTGGACACGATGTAGGCATGGTAACCCTTACTGGTGAGTTGGTCAAAGTTCAGATGAAACGCAAAAAAATATCTGAAACACCAGAGCATAGTCTTAAAATTTACCGAAAAGCAACACAGAAAGATATTGACCTTTGGATTGAGTGTAGAGACAAGGAAGAAGCAATGCAAGTGAAAGCCAGACAGTTTGCTATAGATTTGCGGCTCGACATGAAAATATCAGATATTGAGTTTCAAGGCGATGGAAGTAAAGCCACGTTTTATTACACGGCAGATGCCCGCGTGGATTTTAGAGAGCTCATTAAAGTTTATGCTCGGGAATTCAGAATTCGTATCGAAATGAGACAAGTTGGACTTCGACAAGAAGCTGCACGTCTTGGAGGTATCGGTTCTTGTGGCCGAGAGTTGTGCTGCTCGACTTGGCTTACAGATTTCAGATCGGTGAGCACCTCTGCGGCACGCTACCAGCAACTCTCTTTAAATCCATTGAAATTGGCAGGACAGTGTGGAAAATTGAAATGCTGTTTAAATTATGAGTTAGACGCCTATTTGGATGCGTTAAAATCCTTCCCAAAAACAAGTATTAAACTCAAAACAGAAAAAGGTACTGCTGTATGTCAAAAAACAGATATTTTTAAAGGGATTATGTGGTATACCTATGAAGGTGAGTGGATGAATTGGTTTAAATTAACTACAGAACAAGCCAACTCAATTATTACCACCAACAAATCTGGAGAAAAAGTATTAAGTCTTGAAGAATATGCAGCTGAACTTTCTGCAACAACGGACACTAAAATTGATTTTGAAAACGTTGTTGGACAAGATAGTTTAACTCGATTTGATCGCCCAAAAGGAAATCAAAAGCAAAAAAAGAGAAGACGCAACAATAAACGAAAGCCCCAAAATGAAAAAAACCAAAGAAGCAAGAGACCGAAACCTCAAAACAATGCAAATTAGGGCAACGTTTAGCATTTTAGTTGTTTTTTTGACGACTTCTTGTCGCCAAAATAATGTCTTTGAACGCTACACTTCAATTGATGACGGTTGGAGTAAACATGAAATTGTTTCTTATGATTTCACTATAAATGATACCCTTCAAAAACAAAATTTGTATATTAAACTCAGAACATCTGAACTATACGAATACAGCAATTTGTATCTTATAGTCGACTTAAAGTATCCCAATGGGAAAGTCGAAAAAGACACCCTGGAATACCAAATGGCTAGACCAGATGGCTCTATGATGGGCGAAGGACTAATGTCCATAAAAGAGCATAAGCTTTGGTACAAAGGACACGAAAGCCCTTTTGCATTTGCTGAAAAAGGAGATTATAAAATCAGCATCAGCCACGCTATGCGCGCACTTGATCAAGTGTCAGGGATTACTTCTTTAGCCGGTGTCTTGGACGTTGGCTTTTGTATCGAGAATTTGGAATAGTATTATAAATCATGACAAAGAAAAAAACAACACAAAAGACTGATTTATCAACGCCAAAGCGTTGGTTTTGGATCTTATTTTTAAGTGGAATCTGCATTGTCCCCTTAGTTTTTCTTTTAGCCTCTTTTGGTGTCTTTGGCTTTATGCCTGATCATACAGCTCTTGAAAATCCAAGAACAAATTTAGCAACAGAAATCATTTCTTCCGATGGTGTGACTCTTGGGAAATTTTATTATGAAGACAACCGAACTCCTGTAGGGTTTGACGAACTTCCAAAACATTTAGTCGATGCTCTCATTGCTACCGAGGATATTCGTTATTTTGACCACGCTGGAATAGATGCGCGTGGGACATTAAGAGCACTAATCAAACTCGGAAAAGGAGGAGGAGCAAGTACCATCTCTCAACAATTAGCCAAACAACTTTTTCATGGCGAAGGTTCAAGAAATACTTTTGGACGAATTACTCAAAAAATAAAAGAATGGGTTATTGCTACCCGTCTCGAAAAGCAATACACCAAAGAAGAAATAATAGCACAATATTTCAACATCTATGATTTTGGCAACAATGCTGATGGGATTCGTAGCGCAGCACGCATTTATTTTGGCAAAGAACCTTCAGAGCTCAACATCAAAGAATCCGCGATGTTGGTCGGGATGTTTAAAAATTCATCTTTGTACAATCCTCGACCAAAACGAAACCCTGTAGGGACGAAAAATCGCCGTAATGTAGTGCTTTCACAAATGGAAAAATATGGCTATATCAACAAACGTATAAAAGATTCACTCCAGCAAACACCCTTGGATTTGAATTATACGCCAGAGTCGCATCGTGAGGGAATTGCTACTTATTTTAGGGCTTATTTAAAAACGTTTTTGAAAGAGTGGGTCAATAAAAAAGAAAACCAAAAGCCCAATGGCGAGAAGTATAATATTTACAAAGACGGACTGAAAATTTACACTACAATTGATTCGCGAATGCAGTCAATTGCTGAGGACGCTGTGACCGACCACATGAAGGCACTCCAGGGCGAATTTTTTGTACAAAACACCCGTCGACGAAACCCAACAGCACCATTTTTAGATCTAAAAAAAGAAGAGATAAACAAGCTGCTTAATCTTGGCATGAAGCGCTCTGAACGATGGCGTAAAATGCGGTACGATCTTAAAAAACCTGTAGACGAAATAATTGCATCGTTTAAGAAACCAACGCCAATGAAAATTTTTTCTTGGACGGCCCCCAACAATGAAATTGACACCGTATTGACGCCAATGGATTCTATGCGTTATTACAAATCTTTTTTAAGAGCTGGAATGATGTCTATGGCGCCACAAACGGGTTTTGTAAAAGCGTGGGTAGGAGGATTCAATTACAAACATTTTCAATACGATATGGTAAAACAAGGGAAACGTCAAGTAGGCTCGACGTTTAAGCCATTTGTTTATGCTGCAGCCATAGACCAACTTCATTTGTCGCCATGCGACACCCTACCCAAAGCACAAATTACAATTCCAGCATACAAATTTGGAAATGTAAAACCATGGGCTCCAAAGAACTCAAGTAAAAATTATTCTGGGTTTGAAACATTGAAATCCGCTTTGGCAAATTCTAGAAATACCATTACCGCTCGATTGATGAATGAAATAGGCCCTCAGCCCGTCATTGATTTAGCCAAGAGTTTAGGCGTAGAACAGAACATGCCTGCTGTTCCATCCATTGCTCTTGGGACACCAGATTTAAGCGTTTATGAAATGGTAGCCGCTTACTCTACATTTGCCAATAAGGGCGTATACACAACCCCAGTCATGGTCACTCACATCGAAGACAAAAATGGGACATTACTTTATCAATTTTCCCCAGAAACAAAAGATGTTTTAAGCGAAGAAATTGCCTATGTGGTTATCAATTTAATGGAAGGCGTAACCCAATTTGGTTCTGGGCAGCGTTTACGTCATAGCTTTGCCAAGAATCAAGCGGTATATAAAGAAATCATAACTGGGTATCCTTATGAATTCGACAACCCGATTGCTGGAAAGACGGGAACAACACAGAATCATAGTGATGGGTGGTTTATGGGGATGGTTCCAAATTTAGTAACAGGCGTTTGGGTTGGTGGCGAAGATCGAGCCACTCATTTCAAGACCATTACTTATGGCCAAGGAGCCTCAATGGCTTTGCCTATTTGGGCCAATTACATGAAAGGGTGTTATGCTATAGAAGAACTTGAAATCTCGAAAGAAGAATTTGAAAAGCCAGAAAGTATTTCCATAAAAACAGAGTGTGATGTACCAGAATCAGAGTTTGAAGATTCAGCTCTACAAGAAACAATTACACCAGATATTGACTTTTAGATAAGATTTAATCAAAATACACACGCTTATGATTAACAAAAAAGTAGACAATGTACAAGACGCTTTGCAGGGCGTAAAAAGCGGAATGACGATGCTTTTAGGAGGCTTTGGCTTGTGTGGTATTCCCGAAAATGCTATTTCAGAATTGGTCGCTTTGAATGTGAAAAACTTGACTTGTATTTCGAACAATGCAGGAGTAGATGATTTTGGGTTAGGACTTTTATTACAAAAACATCAAATCAAAAAAATGATCTCTTCCTATGTTGGAGAGAATGACGAATTTGAACGTCAAATGCTTTCTGGCGAGTTGGATGTAGAGCTTATTCCTCAGGGGACTTTGGCCGAACGTTGTAGAGCAGCTCAAGCAGGTTTTCCAGCAATTTATACCCCTGCGGGCTATGGAACAGAAGTTGCAGAAGGGAAAGAAACGCGTGAGTTCGATGGAAAAATGTATGTTTTAGAACACGCTTTTAAGGCCGATTTTTCGTTTGTAAAAGCATGGAAAGGGGATGCAGCAGGAAACTTAATTTTTAAAGGAACAGCTAGAAACTTCAACCCTAACATGTGTGGCGCTGCCAAAATCACTGTAGCAGAAGTGGAGGAGTTGGTACCCGTTGGTGCTTTAGACCCCAATCAAATTCATATCCCAGGAATTTTTGTACAGCGTATTTTTCAAGGGAAAGATTATGAAAAGCGTATTGAACAACGAACCATTACCCCAAAAAACTAAAAACAAAACGCTATGTTAGATAAAAATGGAATTGCAAAACGTATCGCAAAAGAAGTCAAAAACGGATACTATGTAAATTTAGGCATAGGGATTCCAACACTTGTTGCAAACTTTGTTCGCGAGGACATAGAAGTTGAATTTCAGAGTGAAAACGGAATTTTAGGAATGGGCCCTTTCCCCTTTGAAGGTGAAGAAGATGCAGATTTGATCAATGCAGGGAAACAAACCATAACCGCTTTGGACGGTGCAAGTTATTTTGACTCAGCGATGAGTTTTTCTATGATAAGAGGTCAGCATGTCGATTTAACTATTTTGGGCGCTATGGAAGTTGCTGAAAATGGAGACATTGCCAATTGGAAAATACCAGGTCGATTGGTCAAAGGCATGGGTGGCGCAATGGATTTGGTGGCTAGTGCAGACAATATTATTGTGGCCATGATGCATACCAACAAAAAAGGAGATTCTAAACTTTTGAAGCGCTGTAGTTTACCCCTCACTGGAGTCAATTGTGTGAAAAAAATAGTCACAAATTTGGCCGTTTTGGAAGTTACCAACGAAGGGTTTAAATTGCTTGAACGTGCACCAGGCGTTTCTGTTGATACAATTTTAGAAGCAACCGAAGGTCATGTTGTTTTTGAGGGTGATGTTCCAGAAATGAAACTATAATCCTTTAGGGATCGCATCAATCAAACGCTTTGTATACGCATTTTTTGGTGCTTTATAAATATCATCAGCTTCACCACTTTCTACAATTTTTCCTTGATTCATAATTAAAAGCTGATCGGCCATGTATTTTACGACCGCCAAATCATGGGATATAAAGATGTATGTAAATCCATAATCCTCTTTCAATGCATTGAGTAAATTCAATACTTGTGCTTGAACCGAAATATCTAATGCCGAAACAGATTCGTCACATAGAATCAATTTTGGCTCCACCGCAATAGTTCGCGCAATTCCAATACGCTGACGCTGCCCGCCAGAGAATTCATGAGGATAACGATCAAAACAAGCGGCTTCTAAACCTACTTTTTCAAGAAGTTCAAGTGCTTTTAGTTTCCGTTCCGATTTGTTTTTGTAAAGTTTATGCACTGTCATGGGCTCCATAATAGCCGCTCCAACGGTTAACCTTGGATTGAGTGATGCAAATGGATCTTGAAAGATGATTTGAATTTCTTTACGCAGTTTTCTAATTTCTCTTTTGGACATTTTTTGCAAGTCATGGCCTCTATAAAAAACAGATCCTGCAGTTGCTTTGTCGAGTTGTAAAATTGCTTTTCCTAGGGTTGATTTACCACATCCAGATTCGCCAACAAGCCCTAAAGTTTCCCCTTCATAAAGTTTAAAACTCACATTACCAACGGCCTTGAAACCAGTTTGTTTTTTCAAGATACCTATGTTGCTGTAATACATCTTTTCTAGATTGACAACTTCTAAAAGTGGCGAGCCGTTGTACAATTGCTTGTGTTTTTTAGCACGTTCTTTTTTTGATATTTTCTTCGAAAAATTTGATTTTCCTAAAATAGCATCAACAGTCGGTAGTTTTTTCAAGCGAATTTCCAAAGATGGTCGCGCAGCAATAAGGGCTTTTGTGTATTCATTTTTTGGATGTTTAAAAATGCGGTCTGTTGGACCATATTCCACAACCTCCCCTTTATACATTACTAGCGTTTTGTGTGCAATTTCAGAAACTAACGCCAAGTCATGACTTATGAATAGGACACTCATTTGCGTTTCTTTTTGTAGTTCTTGGATCAAAGAAATGATATCATTTTGTACGGTAACATCCAAAGCCGTAGTGGGCTCGTCCGCGATGAGTAAATCGGGTTTACAGGCAATGGCCATAGCAATCATAACGCGTTGTTGTTGTCCGCCAGAAAGCTCGTGAGGGTATTTTTCGAAGGCCTGTTTTGGCATAGGAATTTTTACTCGCTCAAACAAATTGATCACTTCATTGTTGGCCTCTGTTTCGCTTATATTTTCGTGTTGCAACAGGATTTCGCTGACTTGTCTGCCGCATTTCATTGAAGGATTCAACGCGCTCATGGGTTCCTGAAAAATCATGCTGATTTTTTTACCCCTGATGCTTTCAATTTCTGTAGTGTAGTTTAGATTTAGTTGATTAAATACAATATCGCCTTCTACTTTTGCATTTTTCAGCAGTTGCATCACTGCCAGTGCTGTGATGGACTTTCCGCTTCCAGACTCTCCAACAACGCCTAATATTTCGTTTTTTTGAACATCAAAATTAATGCTATGCAGAACCCGTCTGTATGTATCCTCTTTTTTGAAAGAAATGGATAAATTTTTTACGCTAAGTAAAGGGTTGATTTTCATTGCTTAAATATAAGCAATTTCGTTTTTTTCAAGTAATGGTGCACCACGAAGGCGAAGTAAAATTTGAGCCACAGCCAAGGTGTCTTTCTCGCAATACGTTATAATGCCTTCGATATCATTATCTTCATAAAACACACGATAAATTTCGCTGCCATCAATATCGTCTTTGGGCGAGGGGATGCCCAACACATTGGTCATTAATTTAAGGGATGTGTAGTGTTTATAATCACCAAATTTCCACAATTCAAGGGTGTCCAGATGTGGAACCTCCCATGGTTTTTTTCCAAAAAGATTGAGCTTTGAAGGGAGTTTTATATTGTGAATCAGCATTCTGCGTGCAATGTATGGGAAGTCAAATTCTTTGCCATTGTGCGCACAAAGCAAGTGTTTTGAGTGATTGAAATGCGTTTCGAGCAATGTGTTAAATTGCTTTAAAATAGAGATTTCATCCCCAGAAAATGTGGTAATTCTAAATGCTCTAGCATCTTCGCTCGACGCAAAATAACCTACAGAAATACAGATGATTTTGCCAAATTCGGCCCAAATCCCCGCACGAGGATAAAATTCTTCAGCTGTAAATTCATCTTTACGCTGGTACTGTGATTTTTGCGTCCAAAGTTCTTGCTTATCAGCGCTTAAATCTGTAAAATTTTGAACTTCTGGAACAGTTTCAATATCTAAAAATACAATATGTTCAAGGTTGAGTTTGGAGAGCATTGTTTAACATTTTATAGGCTTCTTCGATGTAAATTGAGACGTCATCCGAAAAAATTTGGCTTGCTGCATCAGGCGATTTTTGATGGCCAAGACGTACAATAATGATATTATCTTCTGGTTCTACAATGACATACTGACCAAGATGCCCTCTCATCATAAAAAAGGATTTTCCATCGCGTTTTTGCATCCAAAAGCCATAACCATATTGTGGACTTTCGACAAAGCGTGGGGTAATTGATTTTGCAACGAAAGCAGAGTCCAACAGTTGTTTACCGTTCCATTTTCCATGGTCTTTGTAGAGTTTACCAAAGCGGGCAAAATCTTTGGCATTGCTGGCAATACAGCAGTAGGCCTTTACCAAGTCGTGTGCTTCACTATCGACTTGCCACAGGGCTGGGTTTTCGCTGCCCAAAGGTTTCCAAAAACTTCCTGTAAGGTAATCGTATAGTTTTTTGCCTGTTGCTTTTTCAATGACCATCGCCAAGAGTTGTGTGTCGCCACTGGCGTATTTATAGACCTGACCAGGTTCTTCAACAACTTTAAGCCCAAGAATAACTTTTTTCAAATCATCATCAAAATAGGCACGAGTGGTGATGGACAGAGGCGAGTAATATTTTTCATCCCAATTGGTGCCCGAAGCCATAGAGGACAAATCGCCAACGGTCATTTTGGCCGCAAGACCTTCGCTAAATTCTGAAAAAAAATCACTTACGGGCTGATCCAAACTTTTTATATACCCCTCTTCGATGGCCTTGCCCATAAGCCCAGACACATAGCTTTTGGCCATTGAAAAAGAGTTGGTTTTGGCGTCCTTATCAAAACCATCATAATAATTTTCAAACCAAATGCTGTCATTTTTAATGATGACATAAGCGATGGTGCCATAAGCATCATTGTATTTTTGAAGGCGCTCTGTTTCAGTAACGCTGTTATAGTCTTTATGAATGGGCCAGGGCTGAGGGGTACCATTCAAAATTTCAGCATTGTCAAATTCTTTATAATCTTCTAAAAACGCGGTGGTATAGCCCTTTGCATAAATGGTCCTAACGGCTTTAAGCAGGTAGTCTGTATCCGTAATATAAAGGATGGCTATAAGACCAATAATGGTCAGTAAACCCCATTTTAGCGTACGCTTTAGTATGTTCATGTTGTTTGTAATTTGGTATAAAGATAATTAAAAAATAACATAAGTTTAAGGGACTTTTTTATGGCTTTAAGGTTTGGCTGTAGCGAAACGTAAGTTCACGAACACTAAAAAATAAATTTTAAACTTCGAGTAATTGCAAATGTGTATGGATTGATGCGTTGGAATATATATTATTATAAATTTCCAATTTTCGCTTTATTTTTAATTCCCATTAAATTTTCAGTTTTGTCCATTAACTGATAATCTTGTGCATATAATTTTGCATTTTCTTTATGTGTAATTATTTCACTTACATTTTGAATAATCTCACTTTTTATTTTTTCATCAATTGGAATTGGGATTTTCACTTCAGATATCCTACTACCAAGTGTTGAGATCGTCCCTTGTCTAAAGGCTTTTGATTCCATTTGCTTTTGAACAATTTCTAAACCGAGTAATGCTAGCAATAAAAATGGTGAGATTTTATCTTTTCTTAATACTTTAATTCTGCGTAAATGACTTTGAATAACAATTTTTATGTCAGCATTAGTTACCATTGCTGTTCTACCCATTAAATATGTTCCATCGTTAACTATTAGAATGTCTTCTCGTTCAATATTTTGCTTTTCCTTATATTTTAAATAGACTTCTTCGGATAAACAATGTGTACAATCAGCAGTTATTTCCCAATTTGAAACTTCTGATGTTCTTACGAAAGGAATAGTTCCTGTGCCATAATTTTCACTACCAACTTCATTTCCTCTATTAATTTTTATTATACCATCATCCTCTAATTCTTTTAGAGTCTTGACTTTAAATTTCCAGTATTTTCATAATCTTTCAGTTCATTTTGTAAATCAGGATTATAATATTTTGGTAGCAAGATATTGTTTTTGATATCGCTCAAACGCATTTTCCAACCTAGATGATTATGAACAGATTTTTTATCTAAATTTTTAAGATATTCTGGTATTAATTGTATTTCATCTTCGTTAATTTCCCTGCCTCTTTTATCGTGTCCACAAGTTTTGGCATAACTCATAAATAGTTCATAATCTTTACGTGGTGAATCAGTTCTCTTAAAAAATATTAAATGACATTTAGTTGGTGTATAAGGTAAAAATGTATTCATAGGTAAATCAATCATACCTAGAATTTCAGCTTTGCTCATGATATGTTGAACTATATAACCATCAGACGGATTACTTAATATGCCATCTGGTAGAACTAATGCTAGTTTACCACCTTCTCTCACTAAATCTAAACATCTGTCAATAAATAATACTTGTGGTGCTTCTTTGTCCTTAACTTTTCCTTTAGTCCTTTTTTTGTTTTGCGATTTAACTTCCATTTATGGCCTAATGGATATTGAGAAAGTTTAGATTCTCCTTTTACAGGTATTTTTGCGCCAAAAGGTGGATTAGCTAGCAAAATGTCAAATGTGCCTAGTTGGATATTGGATTGCGTTTTCGGTTTCCAATTTTTAGGTATATTTAAACTGTCTTCGCAAAATATCCCACTTTTACCATCACCCATAATTACCATATAGGCTTTTACTACTTTACTTAAAAAAGTGTCTTTTTCAATACCTCTAAAGTTGATATTAGATTTTGCAATTTTTTCAGCTTCAATTTCTGTTTGTGGCCAATTAAATTCTTCTCCTTTTTTCTCAATTTTATTATGAAGATACTTTAATCCTTCAATTAAAAAACCACCAGACCCACAAGCAGGATCTATAATTTTGTCCTCAACATCTTGATCTAAAATTTCAATTGCAACCTTGACTACATTTTTTGGTGTAAAATATTGTCCTTGACCACCTTTCAACGCTCTGTGAATGAAAATTTCAAAAGCATCACCAACAACATCTCTTTGAGCTGTCATTAAAGAAAAGTTTTGTAATTCTCCAACTACATATTTTAGTGATTTGTCGTCTAATTCGATTGTATCCTTATCATCTAAAATATCTTTGTAAATAGTTTTAGCTTCGTTAAACCTATCTTTTATTCTTTTCGCAACTTCACTTGCTTTCTCAACAACTCCTGCTCTGAACTGAACTATGTCATTATTTTTGGTGAATTTTTCATCATAAAGTTTACATAGAATTACATTAATTATTTGGCGTGCTAATTCTTCATCTCTTGTAGTTCCAACTGCATTTCCAGCTAAATAGTTTCTGATTGAGATAAATTTTGGTTTTAAGTTATGAGTAGGAATTAAATCTTTCTTTTTAAATAATCCAATATCTTCGACTCTTTGTCCAAAATTTGGTATGTTTATTAGCTCATCATCAAAATGAATTTTACCGTTTTTTATATATTTTCTAACATAATGAGTCGAGTTGCCATTAAACCAAACTCCTAATTCCGCATCACAAAACTTTAAATAATCCTTTAGTTGGTCAATACCATCTTCACGAGTTTCTTTTTTACATTCAATTACAATGTATTCTTCACCTCTTTTTTTTCTTTTGTTTTAAAAACAGTAATGTCGATTATATATCCTTCTTTTAAAACTGTATTCTCTATCATTTTTTTCAATCTTTATTTGATATTATCAATTCTTTTACGTCTACGTCTAAAATGTTCGCAATCTCCATCAACGTTTCCAGTCTCGGTTGTTGTCGGTTTTGAGCATAAGCATTGACCATATTGTAACTCTTTCCCAATTGTTCAGTCAATCAGATTAGTTAAATTCCGTTCACTAATGTAGGTAACAATTTTAAAAATACTTACTAAATGCGTATAAAAATTACCGTTAATGCGCAATGTGTTTAACTGTGTAGTTGGCTTTTTCATTTAACCATAGGTTTTTCATGGGTTGTAGAACAGATGGGGGTCTAATTCAGTATATAAAACTAATAAAAATTTGGGAGTTTATCAATAGGTTACCCCAGTAGCTTCACCACCTCTTTTGCAAAATAACTCGCAATAAGGTCTGCGCCAGCACGTTTAAACGCCATGGTGGTTTCTAGTACCGTTTGGTCGTGGTCTAACCATCCTTTTTCGCTTGCCGCTTT